>CAYJXI010000029.1:0-33342 GCA_964374105.1 uncultured Planctomycetales bacterium | reverse complement strand
TTTTAATCCCTCTTTCTAAAGAGGGGTAACAATCAATGGTATCATTCCCGAATTTTTAACAGATTAGAATTCAAATGAGAAGCGGTTTCCTCTATAATAAACGGAATGATTTATGATGCCTTTCAGAAGCAGGCCATGGATTATATTAGTGAGGGGTATTCGGTCTTGGTTTGTGCCCCCACCGGTTCTGGGAAGACCGCCATTGCCGAGCATGTGATCGAAGAAAGCATCAAGCGTAAGGAAGGCGTTATCTACACCGCCCCTATTAAAGCGCTCTCCAACCAGAAATTTCGCGAATTCCAATCCGCCACCCAAGGTCGTGTAGGAATCCTCACCGGGGATATTACCCTTGAATCCCATCAATCTGTTCTTATCATGACAACCGAGATCTTTAGAAACAAAATCCTGCAGGATGAAAAAAGCCTTGAAAGTTACCGTTGGATCATCTTTGACGAAATCCATTATTTGGATGACTATGAACGGGGGAGTGTCTGGGAGGAATCGCTGATCTTTTTGCCGAAACATATGCGGTTTTTGGGACTCTCTGCGACTATTCCCAATATTCAAGAACTGGCCGTGTGGCTGGAGTCGATTCATCAAAGAGAGGTTAAGGTGGTCTTGGAACACAAACGGCCGGTGCCGCTTCATTTTTTCTTTCAATGCCAGGGGTATATTTACGACAATTTGGCTGAACTGGTAAAAAAAGAATTGAAAGATTCTAAGAAAAGGTTTTACTCTAAAGCGTATCATGCCGCTCACGAGTCATTAAAACCCAATCGCCCCTTAAGTCTTATCAAACATCTTCGTGAAAATGAATTACTCCCTTGCATCTATTTTGCCTTCAGCCGCCGGAAAGTAGAGTTTCTGGCACAAGACATGAAGGGTTGGGATTTTTTGAATGAGGCCGAGAAAGGCGAAATCAAATCTGTATTTGAAAAATTATGTGAGCGGTTTGATTTGGTCAATGAACCCAGTGCTCGGCAAATCGCTCCCTTTATCGAAAGAGGGATTGGTTATCATCATGCGGGGATGCTGCCGACCCTCAAAGAGGTGATTGAAAGACTTTTCACCAGCCGCCTCTTGAAAATTATTTTTACCACCGAAACTTTTGCTCTGGGGATCAATATGCCCGCCAGAAGCGTCATCTTTGATGAATTAAGCAAATTCTCCGGCCGTTTTTACGAGAACTTAACGACCAGAGATTTTTATCAGATGGCCGGACGGGCTGGACGCCGTTCCATTGACACGGAAGGGTTTGTCTTTTGCCGGGTGAATCCTTTGGATATTACGCCGGAAAGTTTGCAAAGGATCATTTATGGGACGCCGGAAAAAGTCAGCTCCCAATTTAACGCCTCTTACGCCACCCTCCTTAATCTTTATCAGCATTACAAAGAAAATCTTTATGATATTTACCCTCGGTCCTTTCATTATTTTCACGTTAAGAAAATGCTGAGAAAACAGGCGCTTGAACTCTTGCACGCGAAGGTCAATGTCCTTAAGGAGCTTGGGTTTATCCGCAAGAACCACCTGACCCAAAAAGGACAATTTGCCTGCCAGGTTTATGGATATGAGCTCATCCTTTCTCAGCTTTATGAGGAAGGGTTTTTAGAAAAACTTTCCCTCAAAGATCTCGGGGTGTTGTGTATTTCCATTGTCTTTGAACCCCGTAAGGGAACGCAAAAACCTCACTTAGGGGAGCGAACCCGATTTTTAGAACAGACTACAAGAAAGATCATCGATCGGATTCATCGGCTGGAGAAAGACAGAAGGCTCTCTCCTTTAACCAAGCGATGTCATTTTCATCTGACGCCAGTCATGGAGGCCTGGATTAAGGGGGAGTCGTTTCAACAGGCGATCCGTCACTGTGATGCGGATGAGGGTGAGGTGGTGAGATACTTGCGCATGAGTGTGCAGATCTTAAGGGAAATCCTGGATACCCCCGTCAACGAAGAATGCAAAGCAAAAGTTGAGCGTTTGATCCATATCATCAATCGCGGGGTGGTGGATTCAGAGAAGCAGTTGAGGAGTTGAAGGAACACCTTGGGTCCCAGCCCGGATGTAGAACATTAAAGGGGTACATATGAATAATGATTTGATAATAATAATGATTCCTTAGAAAAGGGGACAGCGCCCTTTAATTAAAAAGGGCGCTGTCCCCTTTTCCCTCCTCACGTACGGTTCTGTGAGGGGCGTTGAAATAAACGTCTACTCGACTCTGCCAGAGAGATATTCCGAGAGTAAAAAAGGGCGCTGTCCCCTTTTTCCTTTTTCCAAATAAGAAAGAGATAGGGATGCTGATACTGAAAAGTTGAAACAACTGTTTCAAAATTCCTAAATTAATTATTGAATGTCTTATCAAGCAGGAGTAGAATTCACTTAAACAAAGTAGTTTTTAGAATGACATTGACAATCAATAGGGGAGCTTGATTTGGCTCAACGCATTATCCTAGCGGATTCAGATGAGAAATTCCTCCAGACTCTCACTCAAATTTTCCAAGGGAATGGATATGAAGTTTTATCGGCAGAGGATGGGAAGAATGCCTTGAAAGCCATCAATGTTAGTCAAGTCCCGCATCTGATCTTATTAAATGCTGCCTTAACTGAACTCCCCACCCCAGAAATTTGTAAACAGGTCAGAAATGATTCCAGAATCAAAGATGTCCCTATTGTGATTATGGGAAAGGATAATATTGATCCGATTTATCGTACCTTTTCCAAAATTGAATTTTTAACTCTTCCGATTAACAAGGAAGATCTCCTAAAAAAAGTTGAACTCATCATCAAATACGGAAGCAGCACCTACACTCCTCCCAAAAGTTATTCTGGTATTTTAAAAATGGTAGGGATTGGTATTTTTATTATCCTTTTCTTAGCATTCCTTTTTTCGATCATCATCTTACCTCTCCTGCAAGGGAGTTCTTCCAGCGAAGAATCGGAAAGTGAGACATTTTGATAAATCGGCTCCAAAAAGGAGAGGATATATGCAATGTCCTTGTTGTGACAAAGAATTAAAGGAGAAGAAGGTTGGAGCAATTACAGTTGATGTGTGTGAAGGCGGCTGTGGCGGGATCTGGTTTGATAATTTTGAACTTAAAAAAGTCGATGAAGAACATGAACATGAGGGAGAAGAGCTTCTCAATATCAAACGCAAAGAGGGTTTTAAAATCGACCCTAAGGTCAAAAGGGAATGTCCACGTTGCCAAGACACTTTCATGATGAAACATTTTGTCAGTATCAAAAGAGAGGCTGAGATTGATGAATGTGGCAAATGCGCTGGGGTTTGGCTGGATGTGGGGGAATTAGCGAGTATCCGCAATGCTTATAAGACAGAAAAAGAGAGGAGTCTCGCCTTTGATTCTTACTTTAAGGATGTCTTTGGTGATGAAGTGGATTTAAGCAAAGCTAAAAATGAAGCAGAGTTGGCCAGGGCCCGTAAATTTGCGCACATGTTTCGTTTCCTTTGTCCGAGTTATTATATCCCCGGTAAACAATCCTGGGGTGCCTTCTAAAAAGTAGGGGCACGGCTTGCCGTATCCCTTACAGTTACTTTCTTTGATCCTATGATCAAGGACAACTTCCGCAAGAGTTTATTTGTTATTCTATTTATGGCGGGTTTTCATCCCTCATCCTTTGCCTTTGATATTGAGCAGTGGAATAAACTTCATCAACAGATGTTTGCCTTGCATGCGCAAGGAGATAAAGAAGAATCTTTAAAGACGGCTTTGAAGATTTTAAAGATTGCCCAGCGGGATTTAAACAAAGATCAGATTGGTTATGTTGAAGCGGTTCATCATGTTGGGTGGCTTCACTGGGACCTGCAACGCTACGAAGAGGCCGAGGGTTATTTTCTTGAATCCCTTTCTCTTTACCAGGCCTTGGAAGAAAAAAATAAAACCCTCCCTTTAGAACAACGAGTTTCTCCCCAAGGAGTCCATGGGATCGGCAATGAATATACCCTGCTGGGTTTAATCTATTTTTCAACTGAACGATTGGATAAGGCCGAGGAATGTTATCTTAAAGCCATTGAGTTTTTTAAAAATGCCCCTCGCGAACACCACTGGTATTTGGCAGATATTATGCGGATGTTAAGCGAGGTTTATAAAAGGCAAGGTTGGATCGATCAATACCAGAAGTGGCAACAAGAGGCTGATCATTTAAAAGAAAAACAGTAGGGGCACGGCATGCCGTGCCCCTACTGTCTTTTTAAGATAGACATGATCACAATCGACGGATCAGAAGGAGAAGGCGGCGGGCAGATTCTGCGCACCTCCCTAGGGTTATCCCTCGTCACCGCTAAACCTTTCTATATCAAAAATATTCGCGTTAAACGAAAGAAACCCGGCCTCCTTCCCCAACACCTCACCGCCGTAAGGGCTGCCCAAGAGATCTCTTCGGCCAAGGTGGAAGGTGCTTTCCTCGGTTCAAAGGAGTTGTCATTTACTCCTTCCCACGTTAACGGAGGTCACTATTGTTTTAATGTGGGGACAGCGGGAAGTACAACCCTTGTTTTGGAGACGATTTTACCATCCCTTTTGGTTTCGCAAAAATCTTTTTCCCTTATTCTGGAGGGAGGCACCCACAATCCCTTTGCCCCACCCTTTGATTTTTTAGAGAGGGTCTTCTTTTGTATTTTAAAAGCGATGGGTGCCCATTTTGATTTAAAACTTATTTGTCCGGGTTTTTATCCGGCCGGAGGCGGCCGGATGGAATACACCATTGAACCCCAACCTTTACAGGGGATTGAAATTTTGGAACGAGGAGATCCGTTGAAAAAAACGGCCCGGGCGGTTGTGGCAAAGCTTAATCCTAATATCGGAAAACGCGAATTGGCCGTTATCAAAAGTGAAATGAATTTCCATGACGGTGAGCTTATTCTTGAGGAGATTAAGGAGACCAAAGGCCCTGGAAATGTGGTGATGATGGAAATTCAAAGTCAGAAAATCACGGAAGTTTTCACCAGTTTCGGGGAATTAGGTAAACCCGCAGAGAAGGTCGCCAAAGAGGTCTGCCTTGAGGCTCAGAAATATCTTGAGGCCCAGGTCCCGGTGGGGCCGTATCTGGCGGATCAGTTATTGATTCCTTTTGCCCTTGTTGGGAAAGGTGCTTTTAAGACTATGGCCTTGACTCAGCACACCCAAACAAATTTGGAGACAATCAAAAAATTTTTGGAAGTCAAAATTAAGCAGGAGCGGATAAAGAAAGATGAAGTGGTCCTCTTGTTTGGCTAAGGGGACGCTTCTATTTTCCAAGACAAAATGAAGATTAAAAAATAGAAACGTTCCCAAAAACCATTCCCATCAACCCATTGAGATTGTTGATGAAAAAAATTAACCAAATCCTTCATCGGTTTCAAACTAAAGTCACTCTGACCTTGATCCTTTCGATGGTGTCTGTCTTGGCCTTAAGTAATCTTTTAATCTGTAAGTTTTCGTTAGATTCTCAGTTTGAATCCCTGCGCGATAAATTGAAGATTATTGCCCAAACCACTTCCTTGATGATTGATGGGGAAATGCTTCTTCAAATCCCGCTGAATCACGAGGGTGTCAATACCCCGCAATACCAGATGATTCTTGAGAAGTTAATAAAAATCAAGGTCGCCAACCCGCAGATTAAATATATTTACACCATGACTAAAACCAATCAAGAGGGAATCTGGCAATTTATCGTCGATGCGGATCCGGTGCTCATCAAAGAAAATAGGAAGGAGACCGCCTTCCCGGGGGATTGGTACAACGCCGGCCGTTTTCCCGAGATGCTCAAAAGTTTTGATGGCCCGGCAGCCGATACAAAACTCGAGGTTGATGAGTGGGGGGTGACCTTATCCGGCTATGCACCCATCCTCGATAAGGAAGGAAAAGTGGTTGCCATGATTGGGGTGGATATCCTTGCGGATGATGTCTACAAGATTCAACGAGAGGTTCAGCATCGAGCCATCCTGGTTTTGGGCCTAGGATTAGTGCTTTCTTTGCTCTTAGGGATGTATGCCTCCAAGAGGATGGCCTCTCCGGTGGATAAATTGGTTGAGGCCACCCGCCGCATTGCCAAAGGCGATCTTAAATATCAAGTACAGATCCAAGGATATGATGAGATCAGCGAACTGGGCAGGGCCTTCAATCACATGGCAATATCCTTGCACCGTTCCCGAAAAAGGATTTTAGGGTATTTATTTAGTGTGGTTAAAACTTTAGTTAAGATCCTCGAGTTGCGCGATTTTTATACCAAAGGCCATTCTCAGGCGGTGTCAAATTACGCAGGAAGGATTGCCACCAAAATGGGTTTTCCCAAAGAAACCGTCAAATTATTTAAAAGGATGACTCTTTTACATGATATCGGGAAATTAGGGATTAAGGATACCATCCTCAATAAACAGGGATCGCTCACGCAAGAAGAATGGGAGATCATGAAGAAACACCCCATCATTGGAGAGGAGATTTTAAAACCAGTTTTGGGTGAGGAAGAAATGCTTTCGATTGTCCGAGGCCATCATGAACGCTACGATGGAACGGGGTATCCGGACCGCTTGAGTCAAGATAAGATCAATATCTTTGCCTCGATTGTCTCGGTCGCGGATGCCTATCATGCGATGACGTCTCACCGTTCCTACCGGAGCGCTCTTTCTAGAGAACACGCCATTGAGGAGCTTAAGAAAAATAGCGGCACCCAATTCAACCCAAAGATTGTGCAGATTTTTTTAGATATCCTCGATGAAGAAAGAAAACAGTGAAATGAAGCCACCCAACTGTCCCATCCTGGGGACAGTTGGGTGGCCCTCCTCATGTAAAAAAATTCCTGTCGAAAATCTATATCTCCCTCGTAAATTTTAAAAGAAATATGCTAAACTTAAAATAGAAGGACCCTGATGCGGCAAGGAATGGGTATTTATATGCAAGACTATACTCATATTTTGGAGTGGATAGATGAACAGCATACAAACATGCTGGATCATGTCATTGAATGGTCCAACATCAATAGCTATACGTTTAACTTTCTTGGATTGAAGACGCTTTCTCAAAGAATTGCTGAGGCCTTTGGTGTCTTTGAAGAAGAAGTGATGGAGGTCCCGATCCTTCCTTTTAAATATGTCAATCTTCATGGTGAAAAACAAGAGGTCAATCTTATCCCGCCTCTTTTGGTCTGTAAACGTCCTTGCGCCCCTCGACAGGTCATGATGGCGATTCATATGGACACAACCTACCCGCCCCACGAATCTCTGCAGGAGGCCTTTTTGATTGAGGGACGATTTCTTTCAGGTCAGGGAGTGACCGATGCCAAAGGAGGAATGGCGGTTCTCTTGAAGACCCTGGAGGCCTTTGAGCTTAGTGATGTGGCCCAAAATATCGGATGGAAGGTTGTGATCACGACCGATGATGAAATCGGTTCTCCTTGTTCAGCAAAAGTTTTAGAGAGCGTAGCCAGGCAATGTGACATTGGATTAGTTTTTGAACCCTGTCTTCCAGATGGGAGTTTGGTTGGCTCACGAAAAGGAGCGGGATATTTTACCCTTGTTGCTCAAGGCCGGTCGGCTTATGCGGGAGACAATTTTTCCGTCGGCCGCCATGCTATTGAAGCCCTAGCGAGTTGTATCACCAAACTGCAAGAAATAAACGGGAAACGGCCGGGCTTAAGCATTAACGTCGGTCTCGTCCATGGGGATTCCTCGGATCAGCTTGTTGCGGATGTGGCGATTATGCGATTTGATGTTCGGATTTCTCATTTTGAAGATAGGATTTTTGCCGAAGAAATGATCAAAAAAATCATTCAGGATGTTTCTTTAGAAAAACACATTGATCTGTTTTTATACGGCGGATTTTCTCTGCCCCCCAAACCTCTTAAAGGAAAGACCCTCGAACTCTATCGGTACTTTCAGCAGTGCGGTGCAGAGCTTGGATTATGCCTACAATGGAAGGACAGCGGTTGTGTCTGCGCCGGAAACCGTCTCAATGCCGTTGGTCTTCCCACCATTGACACCCTCGGCGTTCAAGGAAACAAGCTTTATTCCAAGAGAGAAGAATTCATGTACATCGAGAGTCTCAAAGAGCGCACCAAACTAACAACCTTAGCCTTGTTAAAATGGGCCAGCGGTGAATGGTTCATTTGAATTAGGCAAAAAGGCGACAGTCCTGAAGCGATATCGGCATTGTCACCTTAGTTTTTCGATCCCCTTAAGTTGATGAAATATCCCTTCTATCCTTCGACTCGCCCCATCCCCTAAGGCAGGGGAGCACTATTTGCATACGACAGATAAAGAGGTTTTTTAAATTTCTGTTGCCGAATTTTATCTTGTTTGCTGTTTGGATTCAGTGTAGAATATCGCCACGTTATAAATAATTGCTGACTTTACAAGCCTAAGAAGGATGTTTTCATGAAAAAAATTGTCTGTCTTATTGGTATTGGAGAAATGGGTGGGGTGTTGGGGCGGGGGTTATTGAAGATCGGGTATCCCGTTTATCCTATCACCCGGGCGATGGATTTATCGCAGTCTGATAGAGATATCCCTGATCCTGAGGTGGTGGTGGCGGCGGTGGGGGAAAAAGATTTGCCTGATTGTTTAAAAAATTTGCCATCCACGTGGTATGACCGGGTTGTGCTTTTACAAAATGAACTGCTTCCCCGAGACTGGCTTTCACACCAGATTAGAAACCCTACCGTCATCTCAGCGTGGTTTGAGAAAAAACGGCCAATGGATTATAAGGTGATCATCCCCTCGCCTCTCTTTGGTCCTAAGGCACAGCTTATCGAGCAGGCTCTCCGTGCCCTTGATATTCCCTGCCAGATGCTTAAAAGCGAAGAGGAACTCGTGTTTGAATTGGTGGCAAAGAATCTTTACATCCTTACGATTAATATTGCTGGATTACAGGTCGGGGGCACTGTGGAGGAACTTTGGAAGAAGTATCAGACCCTGGCCAGAGATATTACTAATGATATTTTGGATATCCAATTTTGGCTGATCGGGAAAAATTTTAAACGGGAACAACTGATTGGGAAAATGGCTGAGGCCTTTGCCGGCGATTGGCAGCATAAGTGCCTGGGCCGCACGGGGTGGGAGCGACTTCAACGCGCCATCTCCTACGCCGATCAGGCCGGGTTGCCGGTTAAAAAACTACGAGAGATCCACTCTCATCAAAGGAAAACCACCCTTAGTCATCAAAAATAGTAGGGACGAGGCGGCGCCTGCCTGCCGGACAGGCAGGGGTCGCCCCTGCATCAGTCAATAGGGGACATCCTCATTAATCTTAATAAAAGGGGAATTCATGAACCGACAAGTGATTACCTTTCACTATGAATTGAAAGATAATTCTGGAGGTGTTCTGGAATCTTCTCGGCAAGGAGATCCCCTTGCCTTTTTAGAAGGAGCGGGGCAGATTATTCCCGGCCTCGAGACAGCTTTATTGGAACTCGAAAAAGGGAAAACAAAAGAAGTCTTTGTCCCTTATCAGGATGCTTATGGTTCTTACGATCAAACGTTGGTAGCGCAAGTCCCCCGGAATCAGTTTTCTGAGCAGTCTATTAAGGCCGGGGATTTATTTCAGATCCCAAAAGGAAAAGCCGTGAGGATTGTTATGGTTCTGGAAGTGACAGAGGAGACAGTAACAATTGATGCTAATCATCCCTTAGCGGGGAAGGATTTGACCTTCGTTGTGGAAATCACGGATCGCCGCGAGGCCACCCCTGAAGAAATTGCCCACGGTCATGTTCATCCCAGTCGATGGGAAGAGAAGGAAAATTAAAAAATTACTCTTAGGTGACACTCGTGGGGATATTTTTATGGATTTTGAATCGTTTCAACAATCATTAAAGAAAGATCAACCGCCGCAAGGAATATCCGAATTACTGCAAGCGCTTTGGTGGGATGCCAAGGATAACTGGGATAAGGCCCACAAAATCGCCCAGGATATCAATGACGTAGATGGGGCCTGGGTGCATGCGTATTTGCATCGAAAAGAAGGCGACCAATGGAATGCCGGTTACTGGTACCGCCACGCCGGCCGCTCAAGGAGTTCACTTTCCTTGGAAGAAGAGTGGGCAGAAATCGTAAAGGCTTTATTAGAAAAAAAGTGACAGTCACTAAAAAGTGACTGTCACTTTCATAACTTATTATGGGGCATATTCAGAGTCTATTTTTACGTCTGCTTAAAATCGGATTTTTGATCAGCATTTTGTTTTTTCCTGCCCAAGCCGAAATCAGTTACGATGCCCATACCCAAGTAGAGCTTGTCAGTGAAACAACCTCCATTCGTGCCAGTGAACCTTTTTGGGTTGCCCTGAGGATGAAAACCGATGAGAAGTGGCATACCTATTGGCAGAATCCCGGGGATTCAGGTTTGCCCACGAAAATTATTTGGACTTTACCAGAAGGGTTTTCCGCTGGACCGATTCATTGGCCTTATCCAAAACGGATTGATTCCGCCGGCTTGACTAGTTATGGTTATGAGGATGAGGTCTTGCTGCCTGCGGAAATCACCCCGCCCGCTAACATCCCTCAATCCGCAGTTGTCATTAAGGCCCAAGCCGAATGGCTGGCCTGCGAAATTCCCTGTATTCCCGGGCAGGCGGATTTGTCGTTGACCTTACCGATCAGTGAAACAAAACCACCTCTTGACCCTCGCTGGCAGCCGGCCTTTACTCGGGCGAGGGAGGGTCTGCCCATCGTAGATCCCCATTGGCGGATAGGAGCCTTCCAGAATGAAAATAATATTCAGATTAGGTTGTATCCCCGTTCCTATTCAAATGAAATTAAACATTTCGAATTCTTCCCTAATGAGGGTAACCTTATTGTTCACTCCGCCTTGCAAAAATTTGAATTTTTTAATAAGGAAAAATTTTTTAGCCTGACTCTGTTGAAAGACCAGCGGACTGGGCAGATTCGTCCCCAACGTTTACATGGTGTGGCAGTTGTGTATGTAAATGATCAGACTGTTATTAAGGTTTTAAAAGTCGATGTTCCCTTAGAAGATTTAAGCAAGGATTTGCTGGCCGCGGGGGAGAAGGGGAAACAAACATCTCCCCTTTGGCTCATGCTTGTGTTTGCCTTCTTAGGCGGAGTGATTCTTAATATCATGCCGTGTGTTTTTCCAGTGCTTTCGGTTAAGGTCTTAACTTTTTTAAGCCAGGCACAGGATAAAAAGGCATTGATTGCATCTTCCTTAAGCTACGCCTCAGGGATTGTCATGAGTTTTACTCTGCTGTCTCTGATTTTGATGATCCTTCGGCAAACGGGGGAAAATATCGGCTGGGGTTTTCAGTTTCAGTCACCTTATTTTGTGGTGGCGATTTCTCTATTTCTCTTTGTTCTGGCACTGAATCTTTTTGGATTATTTGAATGGCAGCTGCCTTTGCTTTTGCCGGTCACACCCGGGACCCTTAAAACAGGGGAGGCTTTTTTAAGCGGGATCTTGGTTACCGTTGTCGCCACCCCTTGCACGGCTCCGTTTATGGGAACTGCCCTTAGTTTTGCCCTAACCCAGACGGCCTTGGTGAATATGTTGATCTTTGTGTTTTTAGGTTTAGGAATGGCAGCGCCCTTTGTTGTTTTGTGCTTTTTCCCATCGCTATTAAAATGTCTTCCCAAACCAGGGCCATGGATGGACCAATTTAAGAAATTCTTGGGATTCCCAATGCTGGCCACTGTGATTTGGCTGTTGTGGGTGTTAGGTCATCAGAAGGGAGCTGATACCACAATCATTGTGTTGATCGCCTTTTTATTGATGAGTTTTGGTCTTTGGCTTAAAAGTTTAACTGAAGAAAGAAAGAGGTCGTCATCCGTTATTAGAATTTTGGCCTTTGGGTGTCTCATGATAAGTTTTCTTTGGCCAATCATTCAAATGAAATCTTCGGCAAATGTTCCCAATATTTTGGAAGATAAAGAATCCGGGATGGGATGGATTCCATACGATAAGAAACTCATTGATCGATTAGAAGAGGAAGAGAAAATCTTATTTTTCGATTTTACTGCCAAATGGTGTTTAACCTGTCAGGTCAATGAAAGACTTGTTTTAAATGATCCTCGTGTGGTAAAAAAATTTAGAGAAAGTGGCGTGATAGTCGTTAAGGCGGATTGGACCAATCCCAATGAAGACATTGCCTTAGCCTTAGAAGAGTTCGGTAAAAATAGCGTCCCCTTTTATGTCATGACCTTTTTAAAAGACGGACAACGTCAAAAAGAGATACTTCCGGAGATTCTAACCGTCAAAATTGTTTTAGAATCTTTGGAAAAAGTAGCTCATCAAAGATAATGTCAAAAGTTTTATGAAAAATAAGCGTGGTGAAAGATAAAAGATATGAAAAATCAATATGAATTCCCCTCTCCTTGTGGGAGGGGATAGGGGAGGGGAGGTTGAAAAAAGGATCGACAGTCCTGGCAAGGGCGTTGAGGAATAATGCGAGCGAAGCGGAAAAACATCTTTGGTATGTTCTAGGGGGTAAGAACCTGGGAGTCAAGTTTGGCAGGCAAGCGGCTATTGGGCGGTATATTGTTGATTTTGTATGTTTTGAAAAACGATTGATTGTTGAAGTGGATGGGGGGGCAACACGCGCATAATCAGCAGGACAAGGTTCGGGATGAGTGGTTAGAAAAATAGGGGTTTGAAGTGCTGAGATTTTGGAACCATGAAGTATTGGGGAATCGGGAAAGTGTGGTTGAAAAAATAATCGATCAATTAAAAATCCCCCTCCCTAACCCTCCCCACCAGGGGGAGGGTACTCCTGTTATTGAAACGCGTTGTAAAGACTAAAGATAAGTAAGGCAAAATAAAAACTTTTGACAGTACGTCATCAAATCAAAGGAGGAGAAAGATGAAACGGTTTTTATTTTTGTGTTTGGGAATGATCTTTTCTTTTTCCATACCAGCCGGCGCGCAAGTGACAACCGGCGAACCGGCTAAGGATTTTACGCTTAAAGATACAAACGGCGCAGAGTATACCCTTTCCCTGTACTTAGGACAGTTTGTTGTCTTAGAGTGGATTAACCACGATTGCCCTTTTGTCAGGAAACATTATGATTCTAACAATATGCAGGCCTTGCAAAAGACCTACACCGAGAAAGGGGTGGTCTGGCTTTCAATAAATTCCTCAAATGTTAATAAGCAGGGGCATTACCCCCCAGAGAAGGCCAATGAGTTAACCCAACAGAAAGGGGCTTCTCCCACCGCAGTCCTGCTTGATACCGAAGGCAAGGTGGGAAGGCTTTATGGGGCACAGACAACTCCTCACATGTTTATCATCAACCCCGAAGGGATCTTGATTTATCAGGGAGCAATTGACGATATCCCCAGCACTGATAAAAACGATATCCCTAAAGTCAAGAATTATGTGAAGACAGCCTTGGATGAGGCCCTGGAAGGAAAACCGCTGAGTGTATCAACCACCCAATCCTACGGCTGTTCGGTGAAGTATTAAAAAAAGTGGCAAGTGTCCCCTTCAATTCAACACCCAAGTCACATGAAAGTTTGACAGGATTTATCCAAGAAGTTACATTATTCATTGATTTGTTAGGTAAGAAAAGAAATAAAATCTTTACATCCAGACATATGTGTGGTATAGAAAATATTCTTTAATGAATCCCCTAGCTACCCCTTCACATAAATCATTAACAACCCATCTAAACAAAAGGGGGATAATAATGTTATCGAAAACGAAACGTTCACAGTATTTTTAACCAGCACTATGCAATCTAACAAGACAGTCCTAAAATATATTAACAAAGACAAATTAAGCAAATGTAGTTAATGAAAAGTAAACTCAGCGAAATTTTTGATGACGAGGTGTTAAAAGAGAGAATCAAAAATAAACTTCCTCACCTCTTTAGTATTGCAGAACTTGAAAGCTCAAGAGCAGGCAAGATAGGAATGGAGGTCGGATCAATACGAGAGAAAATCCTGATTGCTCTTCTTCTCTACAAATTTGGTGAAAGGAATGTGGAGACAGAAATTCCTATTACCAAACCAGAAGTGGATGTGAGATTATTGGGAGAACCAGTTTCCATAAAGACAATAACGGGCAATGGCGGAGTAAAAATGATTTGGACTGTGGATGCCCTAAAAGCTTTGGAATTTGTCAAGGCATATATTCCATCCTCGGAGATATTGTTAGCCCAGATTAAGTGGGATTTAGAAGAAGAGCGGGAAGAAGAGGATCTTGAAAAAGGAATTCATCCGGGAGGCCTTTTCTTAATATCTACAACGACACAACAAAAAGTTTTCAACAAAATGGGGAGAGAGAAGTATATAAAACTCCCAAAAGTAGGGACCAATCCCCAAGGCGTTGAAATAAGTAAAGAAGGTTTAACAATGCTTTTACAGGATAAAGAAACCCGTTGTATTGAAATTATGTGGAAGCGTTCTCAGATAGAATTTAATCCGTATAAACGATGGGTCGATTATTGGAAGGAGTAAAACAATGAGAACTAACAGTAGAAAAAACGGAACGGTAACGAGTGCTTTTGGTTCCCCTGGGAGAATCGGTCACGATTCTTCGAAATTTTATCAAAGCAAATTATACGAGGGACAGAAAATAGAACAGAATGTTCCCTGTATCGAAAATTCGATTCCCCTCGAAGCTCTCGATAAAGTATATTGTAAAAGCAGTGAAAAGATGTCTGAATTATCCGACTATAGTGTTCATTTAATGGTGACATCTCCACCGTATAACGTTACGAAAGAGTACGATGAAGATCTGACCTTGGCCGAATATAGAAATTTATTGAAACGAGTCTTTAAGGAAACATACCGGGTCCTTGTTACGGGAGGAAGGGCCTGTGTTAATATCGCGAATTTAGGCCGTAAGCCCTACATCCCTCTTCATAGTTATATTATCCAAGATATGTTAGAGATCGGCTTTGTTATGCGCGGGGAAATCATCTGGAATAAGGCTAACAGTGCCAGTCCTTCCACAGCTTGGGGAAGCTGGCAATCAGCCACAAACCCGACATTACGGGATATCCACGAATATATTCTGGTTTTTTCAAAAGAATCTTTTAGCCGCAAACAAATTGACAAAAAAAATACGATAAATAAAGAAGAGTTTTTGGAGTTTACTAAAAGCGTCTGGACCTTTTCCGCAGAGTCGGCCCGAAGGGTTGGCCATCCGGCGCCATTCCCAATCGATCTTCCTTACCGGCTGATTCAGCTCTACACTTTTCAAGGGGATGTAGTTTTGGACCCATTTGTCGGCAGTGGAACAACATGCGTTGCCGCCTTGAAAACCAAAAGACATTATATCGGCTATGATACCAACAAAGAATACTGTAAGTTAGCGGAGAGAAGAATTGAGAGTTCTCTTCAAGAGCAAATTTCTTTGTTTGAGTCCAAAAAATGAATCATGGAAAGATTTAGCTTCTTCAATGCAGGGGCTATTTAGGATAAGAAAGGACAGGTTAAAACCTGTCCTTTCTTATACCCCAAGAAGCGGCGGTGGGGAAATGATGCGTCAAATTGTGGCCGGGCGGCCACTATTGGAGAAAAGGGTAAAAAGGAGTTTTCTGTCCCGAATTTTTTTAGGAAGGATAACAAAATGTTTGACTCCAATTTAGTAAAAGTTTTCTCAGTGGTATATATTGTATGCGCGATATGGGCAGGCTTCCTTATAAAAAAAAGGTGTCTGTCACTAATAAGTATCACTTTTTATTTAAGTTATTTGGTATTTCTCCATGAGGGGCTCAATGGCGGATTGGGTGATATCTAAACCACGGCTTTGCAGGTATTCGGGATTGAAAAGTTTGGAATAAGAACGCTCCCCCAGATCACAATAAAAAGTGACGATTCTCTTGCCTGGCCCGTTTTTAGCCGCAACTTTTAAAGCGCCGGCCACATTAAGTGCAGTGCTGCTTCCTAAGACAATCCCATCCTGATTTCGCACGTATTGGGCTAAAGTTACGATATCTTGGTCGGGCAAAGTAAAGGCATCATCAACTTTGGCCTTGGCAAAATTGGCCACCAGCCGCATGATCCCGATCCCTTCGGTTAAGGATTTCCCTTCGGACTTAAATTCTCCGGTTTTGATATAAGAAGCCAATCCCGATCCTGGCGGATCCACCAAGATCACTTTAAGATGAGGAATTTTTTCTTTTAAGAAAACCGAATTACCGCCAATGGTTCCGCCTGTCCCAGAGGAAGATACAAGAAAATCCAATCGGCCTTGGATTTGTTCATAAATCTCCGGGCCGGTGCAAGTGTAGTGGGCTTTGAAATTGCTTAGATTCTCAAATTGATTGGCCCACCAGTATTTTTTAGGATTTTCTTCGGCCAGACGTCGTGCGGTATGGTAAAAATGATTTTCATTCTTGAAAGGAACAGGATCAACCAGCTTGATCTGCCCGCCGTGTAAGGTAATCATCCGTTCTTTTTCTTTGGCCTGATCGTTGGGCATGACGGCCAGAAGCTCGAACCCCAAGGCCTTGGCCACAATCGCCAGACCAATACCGGTATTGCCGGCCGTTCCCTCGACAATGGTCATCCCTTTTTTGAGTTTGCCCTCTTCAAGGGCATCCAAAACCATCTGCAAGGCGGCCCGATCTTTGATGGATCCACCGGGATTCAGTTGTTCGCATTTTAAAAAGATTTCACAGTTGGTGAGGTTGCTTAAGGAAGGGATTTTAAGAAGGGGTGTATTCCCAATGAGTTCGGCCGAATGTTGGGCAACTTTAAGGTTCATAATTTTTGTTCCTGAATTTTTGTTGGAAGGTTTTAGTATACACAGAAAGAAAATCAAGGTCAAGCGTTTCGATGGACAGATTCTAAGGGTTTTCTTTGATAACAAAAGTTTTTTTCTAAGAAATTGATGATTTTAAGGGCCTGGTCCCTTCGCTTGCCAACTCAAACATTTCCCGTTAAAATGGAGAGCAATTGAGAACAGAATATCCCCGATACCCCTATGTTTAACATCTTACTTAAAAGGAAGGGGGAGAAATGGAAACTAATCAAGAAAAAACACCAATCAATCACTGGCCCATCGATGACCGCCCGAGAGAAAAATTGTTGAGATTAGGAGAACATCAGCTTACCAATTCAGAATTGCTGGCCATCCTGCTTCGCACAGGAACGCGCGGTAAAAGCGCAATTGACCTTTCCCGCAAGATTTTGGCCAAGTTCAAAACTTTCCGCAACATGAGCCACACTGATAGCCGCGACTGGAAAGAATTCAAAGGCCTTGGCCTGGCTAAAATTTGTCAGCTTAAAGCCGCACTTGAAATCGGCCGCCGGTTCCGTGAAGAAGAAATCAAAGAAGACCGCCCGCAGATCAAATCCGCCAAAGACGTTGTCGACATCCTCATGCCCCGCATGCGGGATTTGAAGAAGGAAGTCTTCAAAGTCGTTTTCTTAAACAGCCAAAACCGCATCATCGCCATTGAAGATATCGCCGAAGGCACCGTCAACCACGCCAGTCCGATTATCCGCGAAATTTTTCAGCGGGCGCTGCAGCATTTTGCGGTGTCGATAATTTGTGTGCATAATCATCCAGCGGGAAATATCCAGCCAAGCAATGAAGACATTCTGTTTACCTCGCGACTCGAAGAAGCTTGCCATTTAGTGGAAGTAATTTTGCTCGATCATGTCATCATTGGGGATTGCCTATTTTACAGTTTCAAAGATGATGGTCGGCTGTAGCTAATGTATGAATGGGGTAACTTATTCATCTAATGGGGTAATATGTTGACATATTACCCCATTTATGCTATATTCTGCCTACTATGAATGAAAACCAAACACGAAAAGAGTACATCGACAAAGCCTTAGCCAAATCTCAGTGGACTAAAAATGGTTCCATCCGTTATCTTGAAGAATTCGAGATGGAGAAAGTTTGGGGCTCAGGTATTGCCGAGCCACGAGAAATATATGGCCCTGAGCATGAATATGCGGATTATATTTTACTGGATCGTCATGAGCAACCATTGGCCATTGTTGAAGCTAAGCGAACCAGTAAAAATGCTAGGATAGGTCAAAAACAGGCTGAAGGTTATGCTGATAATATCAAAACCAAATATGGCATTGAACCTTTTATATTCCTCACCAATGGCGAAGATATTTTGTTTTGGGACCGCCTTCGATACCCACCTCGTCTAGTTTATGGTTTCTTTGAGCGGAGAGACCTTGAGCGGCTCTATTTCCAACGACAAGAATCTACCGAGAATTTAGCCAATACAAAAATTAATCCGGAAATTGCCGACCGAGATTATCAAGCCGAAGCCATCCGTACAGTTTTAACCGGGATACAAAACAGTCATCGCAAATTTCTATTAGTCATGGCCACCGGAACCGGGAAAACTCGCACGGCGATGGCCATCATTGATTGTCTTTTGAGAGCGAAGCGTATCAATACCGTTTTGTTTTTGACCGACCGAAAAGTTTTACGCGACCAAGCTTACGGGAAGAAAGGATTTCAAGGATTCTTTACCGAAAGCTGCGGGAAAATAACCTCGGGACAATTCAATACAGAAAAACGCCTTTATGCGGCCACCATCCAGACCATGATGGAATGTTACAGAGACATTTCTCCCGGCTTTTTTGATATTGTTATCGCCGATGAATGTCATCGTTCGATTTACAACAAATGGAAAGATGTGCTTTCCTATTTTGATTCTATTCAGATTGGCCTGACAGCCACACCAGCCCAATACATTGAGCGTGACACCTTCCGCTATTTTGAAGTGGATCTTAAAAACGATCCGAAAGCGAATATGTTCAATTATTCCTACGAGAAAGCTGTTGAGGAAAAACACTTGCTACCATTTGTTCCATATCATGCTAAGACCTCATTTCAAATCAAAGGACTGCGGGAAGATGAAATTCCCCCAGCTGTCAAAAAGAAGTTAGTTGAAGAGGGGAAAACACTGGATGAGCTAAACTTCGAAGGGACTGAATTTGAAAAACGTTTCACCAATACCGGGACACATGAAGCCATGGTCCGGGAATTTATGGAAGTCTGTTACAAAGATGATACAGGAACGCTTCCTGGGAAAACCATTATTTTTGCAATGACAAAGAATCACGCCTATCGTCTTTTGGATGCATTTGATCGTCTATATCCGCAATATAAGGGAAGACTGGCTGAAGTCATTGTTTCCGAAGACTCGCGGGCCGACAATTTCTTAAGCCACTTTGAGAATGAAAGTTACCCTAGAATTGCCATTTCCGTTGACATGCTGGATACAGGGGTAGATATTCGGGAGGTAGTCAACCTGGTCTTTGCAAAGCCAGTATTCAGCAAAATCAAATTTTGGCAAATGATCGGTCGAGGGACTCGAACCCTCGATAAAAACAATATGAAGCTCTGGTGTCCGCATAAAGAGAATTTTCTTATTATCGATCATTGGAACAACTTTGAATACTTTGGTGAAAAACCAGAGGGAGAAATACCGCCTCTTGAAGATGCTCTTCCATCGCGGGTATTTAAAGCCAAAATAAACCGTTTGCGGTTTTATCTTAATCATAAAGATCAAGCTGAAGCTGAATGTGTTAAAGAAGAACTGCAGGCCATGATCGCATTGCTTCCAAGGGATTCAATTAGCGTCAAAGAACGAAAAGACGTACTTCAAAGACTGGCAAGTCCTGAATTTTGGAAATTTGTGGATACAGATTATCTTTATGACCATGTATCCCCTCTGATGCGGTTTCTGGAAGACATCAATTACAACGAATATTCTTTCATCCTCAAATGTGAACGGCTGGAGTTAGCTTTATTAAATAAAGATGAGCGTAAAATACTCGAACTTAAAGAAGCGATAAAGGAGGATCTGCGTTTGTTGCCCATGACTCTTCAAGTTGTGAAGAATGAGAAAGAGACTGTCTTTAAGGTTGCTTCAGACGCATTTTGGGGCGGCCTTAATGTGACCAATATCCGTGAGGCTAAGAAACAATTGTCTCCGATCATGAAATTCAAACGAACCGAGGAACGTGAGATAATTAAATTTGACTTAGACGATCAGATCATCGAACGCAAATGGATTGAATTCGGACCAAACGGCGAAGGCGACTATGTTCACGTTTATAAGGAAAAAGTCGAGAAGCGAATCAAGGAATTGGCAGATCAAGAACAAGCCATTATTAAGATCCGCAATGACCAGCCGATCAATGATGAAGATTTGGAATCTTTGGAAGTGACATTAAACAGTCCCGAGCTTTATATTACCGAAGACAAATTACGCGAAGCCTACAACCAACCCTTTGGTACTTTGGCCCAGTTTATTAAATCAATTTTCGGCAAATATAAATTTAAGAGCCAGGAAGATCAAATTGCCGAAAGCTTTGACGCCTTTATCATCGCACACAACTATAATACGGATCAAACCTGTTTCTTACGTGTTATCAAGAGTGTCTTTCTCGTCAAAATCCGTCGTCATGAATTGCTTGAGCTTGATGATTTCTACGAAGGGCCCGTGGAAGCCCTTGGCATGGATGCAGCGGACCGTTTGTTTACAAAAGAAGATCTTGAGGAAGTCATTGTTTTTTTCAATAAGCGAGTACAGGCTTAAATGAAATCATTTACAGATCAATATTTAAATACAATACAGCTTACTCCTCAGTTGTTAAGTCTGACCAACAAGTTGTCTGAATACAAGGGGAAGGAAGAGCTTTACGAAAAACAGTCGCCGGACACGCTTAAACGTCTAGTTGAGGCGGCGAAAGTCGAAAGTACAGAATCTTCCAATCGAATTGAAGGGATTGATGTGGCTCACAAACGTGTGGAGGCGATTGTTGTCAAAAATTCCCAGCCACGAAACCGTTCAGAACAGGAAGTTTCCGGTTACAGGGACGCTCTGGACAGGATTCATACTTCCTACACCGGCTTGCCGGTTTCGCTTAATACTATCTTGCTGCTTCATGAATTCCTTTATAAGTATACCGAAAACCCGGGTGGTTTTTTCAAACGGGAAGATAACCGGATTGTTGATCGCCTAAAAGACGGGACGATTCGGGAACGCTTCAGGCCGGTTTCGGCAGAGCAGACCTATGATGCGATGCAGAAACTGATTGATAATTTCGAATATCTGATGAAACAGAGTCATTATTCACCGTTACTCCTTATTCCGCTTTTCATTTTGGATTTCCTTTGTGTCCACCCTTTTTCCGATGGCAATGGCAGGTTGGCCAGATTATTGACTTTACTTTTGTTGTATCAGGCCGGTTATCGTGTGGGCAAGTACATCAGTCTGGAGAGAATCATCGAACAAAGCAAAGAAACATATTATGAGGCTCTGGAAAAATCTTCCAAAGGCTGGCATGAGGGGGCACATGATATCAAGCCGTGGCAACATTATTTTTACGGAATGCTCTTGGCATCTTATCAAGAATTTGAACAGCGTGTCGGCATTATTCGAAAGCGTTCCGGTAATAAGCGAGATCAGCTTATCCAGACAATCCGGGAATATAATGGAAAGTTCAGCATTTCGAATCTCGAACACGTCTGTCCCAATATTTCAAGGGATATGATCCGCATGGTTCTTCGGGAGTTGCGTGACAAAGGGCAGATTCGCTCGGATGGTGTGGGACGAAATGCTAAGTGGTTCAAAATAAGCAAGGTATGATACTTAAGAGGGTAAAATATTATTTCTTACCCTATTTAGATAAAAAAATTACCCCATTTAATCGAAAAGGGATATCCTATGCTAAATCAAGAACTTAAGTCACAAATCAAACGCCTTTGGAACAAATTTTGGGAAGGCGGGATCGCCAATCCCTTAACCGCCATCGAGCAAATGTCCTATTTGATTTTTATGAAGCGGCTCGAGGATATGGATTTGGTCCATAAAAAGGCGGCCGAAAGACGAAATGAAAAATATATTTCAATTTATAAGGGACAGGAGAACTGCCGCTGGTCTTACTGGATTAATATGCCTGCGGAGGAAATGATTGCGCATGTGCGCGACAAAGTATTTCCGTTTATCAAAACGTTAAGGGATGATGAGCATCATTTCAGTCAGTCCATGAAGGATGCTGTCTTTATGATTCCCCGGCCGTCTCTTTTGCAGGAAGCCGTTCGAATTATTGATGAACTGAATATCACTCAGCAGAATCAGGATACACAAGGTGATCTTTATGAATACCTCTTAAGCGAATTGAAAACTTCCGGCAAAAACGGGCAATTCCGCACGCCGCGCCATATTATCCGCATGATTGTAGAATTAGTTAATCCTGTCTTGGGTGATCGTATTTGCGACCCAGCCTGCGGAACCGGAGGCTTTTTGATCAATGCGTATCAGCATATCTTAAAAGAAAATACTTCCCCCGACGTTCTGGAGATTGATGAAGACGGCGTGCCGCATCATTTAGTGGGAGATAAGATCACCGATAAAAAACAGCGTGCTTTTTTGAAAGAGAAAGCTCTGCATGGTTTTGATTTTGATACAACGATGGTTCGCATTGCGCTCATGAATGCCGTCCTGCACGGGATCGATAAGCCGAATATTCAGTACACCGATACCCTTTCCAAAGCCTACGAAGAAAAGGGGAAATACGAAATTGTTCTGGCCAACCCGCCGTTTAAAGGAAGTATTGATAAAAGTGATATCTCCGGTCGTTTGACATTAGGAGCAAAGACAACCAAGACAGAACTTTTGTTCATGAATCTTTTTGTCGAGCTTCTGGTTGTCGGTGGTAAATGCGGGGCGATTGTCCCGGACGGCGTCTTGTTCGGCTCCTCCAACGCGCATAAAGAAGCCCGCCAAATGCTGGTGGAAGATAACGAACTGCAGGGCATCATCAAAATGCCTTCGGGTGTTTTCAAGCCCTATGCCGGAGTCTCAACCGCTGTTGTTATTTTCGCCAAAGGCGGAGTGACCGACAAGGTCTGGTTTTACGATATGCAAGCTGATGGTTTTTCTCTGGATGACAAACGCGCCAAAACTCCCGACAAAAACGACATCCCCGACATCATCGCCAAATGGAATGCCCGCGACAAAAAGAAATCACCCGGCAAAGGTGAGAAGTGGTTCTGGGTAGACGCCAAAGAGATCCGTGAAAACAAATACGACCTCTCCATTTCGCGCTACAAGCCGGTGGAGTATGAGGAGATTGTCTATGAACCACCCCAAGCGATATTAGCCAGCACCTCAGCTCTTGAGGCTGAGATTGCAAGAGAAATTAAAGAAATTGGGCAATTATTAATATGAAATTTTCCAGAATTCCATTAGGGAAAAAAGTCAAAGTATTAGGTGGTTATGCCTTCAAGAGCCAAGAATTTGTTGATGAAGGTGTCCCCATTCTACGAATCTCCAATATCGTTGGCGATGGAGCAGTAGATTTATCCCGTGATGTTGTCTATTACCCCAATTCTGAAAGATTGAAAGATTTCCAGTTGGATGCCGGGGATATCGTTATTGCTATGTCTGGAGCAACAACAGGTAAAGTTGGGCGTATTAACAAAGGGCAGACTCCTTGTTTTTTAAATCAGCGTGTTGCTAAATTTGTTGTAAAAGATAAAGATGTGTTGAATGATTATTTATTTTTTATCCTTCGGAGTCCAGTTTATCAAAATGCTATTTGGCAATTTGCTACAGGTTGTGCTCAGCCTAACATAAGTTCAAGTCAGTTGGAATCGATAGAAGTTGCTCTTCCTGGTAGAGAACTTCAACAGAGAATTGTTGCTTTATTATCAAAAATTGAATCCGTCCTCGAAAAACGTCGCCAAACCCTCCGCCTGGCCGACGAATTCCTCAAGTCCGCGTTTTTGGAGATGTTTGGGGAGCCGAGTCGGAATTCAAAGAATTGGCCTGTAAAGAGAATTAGTGATGTATTGCTCTCCTCGCAATATGGGACTTCAAAGAAATCTAATAGCGAAGGCAGGGGGTATATTATTCTAGGGATGGGTAATATAAGTTATAAAGGTGAGCTTGATTTGTCGAGAGTTAGTTTTGTCGACCTTAGTGAAAAGGAATTTGAAGAATTAAAACTTATGTCGGGTGATATTATCTTTAATCGTACCAATTCTACCGAATTGGTTGGGAAGACAGCTTGCTGGAAACGAGAAGAGAAGGCCGTCTTAGCTTCATATTTAGTAAAGTTAAAGCTTAAAGCTGATGTTGTCCCTGAATTCTTTACATTCCTACTTAATACTTCTTATTATAAGAATATTTTCATGCAGCGCTGTAAAAAAGCTGTTGGCCAGTCGAATATCAGTCCGACATTATTGCGGGAGTTCGAAGTTTTTCTTCCCCCGAGATCCCAACAACAAAAATTCGCCGACCTTGTCCAAAAAGTCGAACGTTTAAAAGAAAAACAAAAACAATCCGAAACCCAGCTCCAAAATCTCTTCAACTCTCTCATGCAAAGGGCGTTTAGGGGAGAGTTGTTAAAGGAGAATTTATAATGGAAGCTGCAATCCCATATGCAATTGCGTTATTAATCCTTGGAGTAACATTTTTAATAATGTTTAGAAAGCAAATAAGTGAAATATTCCCTAGGTTAAAAACAATCGGTCCTGCCGGCGCAACTTTAAGCGAGGGTCAGAAAGGGGCACTTGAAGGCACAGACCCGCGCCGTGAAGCAGAATCTCTTATCCGACAATTAGATAGTGAGCTTGTAAGAGAAGTAGAAGATAACATTAAGGTTGAGTTAGCAAAGAAGAATTTGACTGGCCCCGAGGTGGTGCCTGTCTTGACAAAATATTTTGCTGTGGCTTACATAGAATATTTATTTTTGAATATTTATCGGATCATTTTTGGCAGTCAGATTAATCTTTTGGATTTCCTAAATACGCAAGACGGGCAATCTCGTGAAACATTGAAGATTTTTTATGACCTTGCTGCTGACCAATACGCTGATTTCTATAAGAACTATCCGTATGATCAGTGGCTCGGATATTTATTAGGTCAGGTTTTGTTAAGGGAAGATAATGGAATATTGAGGATAACTATCCGTGGACGTGAATTTTTGCTATATCTCACTCGATCGGGATTAAGTAGGAATAAGGCAGGATAAAATGGTTAAAATATTCTTTTCTTATTCACATGAAAATGAAGACATGAGAAATGAACTCGAAAAGAGAAAAATGAAATTTTAAAAATAAATTTCTGAAAAATCAGCCGGCGGCTGACTTAGGAGAATTAACGCGTGGACCCGAATAAAAGAAGTCATTTTGTTTACCAGGATGAAAGCGGTACTGTTGGGACTACTGGTTATTTTGTGGTAGGGCTTTTGTTCGTGAAAAACCGGGAGCCCTTGTATGCAATTATTAAGAAGATTCGCCAAAAGCATAATTATTGGAAGGAATTTCACTTTAAGGAAATTCACTATTTTTCTTCCAAGCGCTCCCGGATTGCTTGTGAGGTTTTGGACGAAATCTTAAGAGAGCATATCTATTTCAGAGCGTTGTTTGTTTCGAATGAGAAGCTTGAACTAAAGTATTTCGATAAGGATATGGACAAGGCGGGGAATTTAAAGGAACACCAAATGAAAGCGGCGAAGGCCCGGGGGATGTTTCGAGCGTATAATTATTTTACAAAGGAGTTACTACGAGAAAATGCTTCAATTCTTCACAACGCCGTTATGTATTTGGATAAGAAAGTCAGGTTGAGGGATGACAATATTTGCGGATATCTTAAAAGGGAGATCAATCTTAGTCTTGGCAAGAATGCCATTAAAGTCGTAGAGCCGCGGGATTCTCAAATGGATGATCTTATCGGTATCGCGGATTTGGTTTTGGGTGCAGTGAACTACGATCTAAAAAAGGGTCCCAATCCTATGAAGTTGGCGGTTGTCAAAGTGGTTAAGCAGTATATTGGGAAAAAGATACGTTTCAGAGAATGGGTCTTCAAATAAAAATGGCCGTACTTCCTAGTTTTTTTAGGGTCTCGAAAAGAGAACCCGTTTCGGTCGTACAGCCTGTTAAAGTTTAACTTATTTAAAAACAGTTGTCAAGAGTGTTGGGGGAATGGTTAAGACGGTTTTCAACGGTGTTTTTGAAGGCGGCGGAGTTAAAGGAATCGCTTTGATTGGTGCTTTGAAGCGATTGGAAGAGGAAGGTGTGCAATTAGGCCGTGTGGCCGGAACTTCGGCGGGAGCTATTATTGCATCCTTGGTTGCCGCCGGATATACGGCGGATGAGCTTAAGGAGATCTTAGAGAAAAAGAATTTTAACGATTTTGCTGATGTGGCCAATTTGTTTAAGAAGAAGTGGTACCAAGTCCTGGTACAATTTTTCCCTTTATTTTTTGCAAGATTTGGCTACGGGATATTCAATACGGGTAATTTTTGCGATTGGATTAAGAAATTGCTGAGCGACAAAGGGATATCGGATTTCAAATCTGTCAAAGATAAGTATTTAAGGGTATTTGCTGTCGATATTGTCAATCAGCGATTATTGCAATTTGATCGTGACATCTGTCCTGATATGGAGGTCGCTGAAGCGGTGCGTAGATCAATGAGCATTCCGTTTTTCTTCCAAGCTCAGCAGGAAGATCATGCTTTTATTGTGGATGGCGGCGTATTGGCTAATTATCCAATCGACACGTTTAACGATCAAGGCGGTTTGGCCACAACGATTGGACTTAAACTGATATCGGAAGAACAAAAATTGCCTCCCAAAGTGCCTGCCAATATTTTTGCCTATCTTTTGAGAATCATCGAGACAATGCAGCTCGCCCATGAGCGCGTTCATATTGAAGAAGCTAAATGGGCCAAAACAATTCCTATACCTACTGGGACCATTTCGACAATAAAATTTGATTTAACTGAAACTGAAAAACAATTCTTATGGAAATCTGGTTACGAAGCTGCGGATAAGGCGATTAAAAAAGATGTGTTATCTGCAACAGGAAGAAAAACTGACTAAAGAATGATGAAGGCCCGGGTCCCTTTAAGTAATAAACAAATAAAGAATTAAGAGAGAAGGGATCAGGTTCGAGTCGCCGGCGGAGGATTATCTGGACAAATTTCAGGACACAAAGACACAAGACACAAGGGCACAGGGTTGAATACGGATATCAGGTTATCAGATATCTCATCAAACACCCAGCGGCGACTTTTTTTGTGAAGGTCAAAGGGGATTCGGTGGGAATTCTTAGAAACGCCGGTTAAAAAGTGGGTGGAATAGTTGTTTTCAAAAGGTAGATATTGTTCCTCCTTGCCCTCAAGGCTTTCTTTTTATAACAAGAGTTTTTCTTCGAAAAAATTGATGATTTTGATGATTCCGGATGAGCCCAACTTAAATATTGACGAAATGGAAAGGGAAAAATATAATATGTTCACTTAAAAAAGGAAAAATACATTGAGTTAATCAAAAGGAGGGTAGGACTATGGCTCTTCGATTAGGTGATATTGCGCCGGATTTTACGGCCGAGACAACGGAAGGCAAAATTCGTTTTCATGAATGGATAGCAAACAGCTGGTGTGTCTTTTTTTCGCATCCTAAAGATTTTACACCCGTGTGCACAACGGAGTTAGGGAAGGTGGCTAAGATTAAGAAAGACTTCGAGAAAAGAGGGGTGAAAATCATCGGGATCAGTGTTGACAGCATGGATTCCCATAAAGGATGGGTGAACGATATTAACGAGACGCAGAACACAAAGTTAAATTTTCCCCTTATTGCTGATCCGGAAAGAAAGATCGCCGTTCAATATGACATGCTTGATCCCACCTCCAAAGACAATTTGACGGCACGAACAGTTTATGTGATCGGACCGGATAAGAAAATCAAGTTGATGATCACTTATCCTGCTTCAACCGGCCGTAATTTCGATGAACTCTTAAGGGCGGTTGATTCCGTTCAATTGACGGCCAATTACAGTGTAGCTACACCCGCTGATTGGAAAAATGGTGAGGATTGCATTATTGTTCCTTCCCTTTCTGATGAGGATGCCGAAAAGAAATTCCCCAAAGGTTTTAAACGCATCAAACCGTATCTGCGCGTGACTCCTCAGCCTAACATCAATTAATTCGAAAACATTCAAAAAACACATAGGGGCGACCCGGTGGGTCGCCCCTATGTCTTGCCGTTTGAACAACATCTTTATCATGGCCGTTCTGCTGGAAGATGTTTGAGGGCCAAAGACAAATTTTGTCTGGTCTGGCTGTGGTCGGGGTTCAAGCGAATCGCCTGTTCAAAATAATAAACCGCTCTTTTGATATCACCCCTTTTCCCATAAATCATTCCCAGATTATTATAGGCATTTGAATCCCTGGGATTGAGTTCCAAAGCCTTTTGAAAGAAACTCAATGCGGCAGGGAGGTCTCCAATTGCCGAGCAAGCCATACCGGCATTACCATATCCTTGCGCATTGCTGGGATCGAGTTTGATCGCCCTTTGACTCATCTGAAATTCCATACCATAATCCCCTTTTCTGCCATAAGCAGCTCCCAGATTGACATAAATCTGAGCCGAGTCTTTGACATCCAAATTCGGCTGAGCTTGGATAGCTTTTTGAAAGGACTCGATCGCTTTATCGTGATTCCCATGATTCCCATAGGCTAACCCTAAGCGGACATACGGCCATGCGATCCGCGGAGATTGTGTGAGGGTATCTGTCCATAGGCTGATTGGATTCTGCCAAACTCGGTTACGTTGATAAGTCATTATTGCAAAAATAGTGATGGACAAGACCAAACAAATTTTGATCATTTGAGCATTGTTGATCATTTCAAACAGAACTACCGTCATAAATATTGAGAATCCAACCATAGGTAAATACAACCAGTGGTCATAAATAACCCCCGTTTTCATGAAACAAACCATCCCGGCTTCAACCGATGTGGTGATAAAAAACCACACGATCGAAAACCCCATTAATTTTCTCGTCTTAATCTGTAACACTGCGAAAATAAACAACCCCAACAACAAGCAAAAGGAAAAAATCGTCGCCGGCTCCCAAAACCCATGGACGATTGGATAAAAATAATGGTGTTTCTGATTAATTGGAAAAACCAGCATCCTCAGATAGGTTCGCAAAACATTGATCTCGGTAAAAAAATAATCCCAGCTGAAGGTTTGGGCAGCAACCACATTCTTAAATGCCAAAACAGAATCATCGCGATCTTGTGCAAAAGCGAAAAGGAAAATTTCTGTCAAAAGCATAAAAGGCAATAACAGGAAGGACAGTTTTAATTTTTCTTTGTTCCACGACTCAAAAAAGACTGACTCATAAACAATCAGCATGATCGGCAGAGTCAGTGTTACTTCTTTACTAAACAAACCGCTAAACATCATCGCCAAGGCGAGTCCATAATAAAGATTCCTCTGCTCAAGGCGGGCCTTGACATAAAACAACAATGTCCCTAAATAAAAGATCGTTGCCATAGAAACAAATCTCTGGGTAATATAGGAGACCCCTTGGGTCTGCATGGGATGACACAAAAAAGTTAAGGCAGAAAACAAGGCGATGTGGTGAGCATGTGGGAGCAAAGAATTCCTCCGCATTTTCGGCGTCCTGAAGGTCATCAAAACAAAGCCATAGACCAACCCAGCGGCAATAATATGACAGAGAAAATTAAAAAGATGATATCCGAAAACATTTAAATGCCCGGCCCAATAATTAAAGGCAAAGCTTAATCCAACCAAAAATCTCGTATTGAAGGAATACCAAATATCTTTGAGATTGCTCATATCGCGGATCCTGTTATTTTCCACAATCAAGCGAATATCATCAGAACAAAACTCTCCAAAAAAAGAGTTTGAATAAATGAGCGCACCTAAAGCAACAATGCCCCCCAATGCCTTCCAGAATTGACGTTGCAAGACTATTTCATTTGTATTGGAATTCATTCTGGGATTTTCTCCAGTCAAAATAATCAACGGCCATTTTCGGACTCTGTACTGCCTAAAAATTGTCTGGCTTTAATTTTACAGTGATTCCCCAGCCAAAATTCATTTAATTCAAAAACAATTTAAAAAAACAAGTAGGGGCTACCGGTTGGGTCGCCCCTACAGGTTTTGTGTGTCGGGCAATTTTATGTTTAATACTTGGGCATGGTAGGTTCGATCTCTTTGGCCCAGGCATCGATGCCGCCTTTGACATTGAATAGATTCTTGTAACCCTTGGTTTTTAAGAATTCAATAACTTTACGGCTTCGTCCCCCGGCCTTGCAATGGACGTAGATTTCTTTATCTTTGGGAATGTCTTCATAATTGTCCTTAAAGGTGCTGAAGGGTTTTAAAACTGCATTCTCAATATGGGCGATGTCCCATTCCTTTTGTTCACGCACATCCAGAAGAAAAAAGTGAGCACCTCTTTTGTCCATGATTTTTTTAAGTTCCTGGACCGTAATTTCCGAGATTTCAGAAATATCTTTTTTAAAAATGCTCATAAATTTCATAGCCTTGCCTTTCGTAGAAGGGGTTGGCGAAGAAAGAGTACAAATGGGGGCATATTCAATGGGTTTGTGAATCGTCGGATTTAGCCCGCAGAGAGGACAGTTTGGATTCCTTTTGATTTGAATTTCTCGAAACCGTGTGGTTAAGGCATCGAAGATAAGAAGCCGCCCTTTTAAAGGTTCTCCGATCTGGCAGATGATTTTGATAACCTCATTCGTTTGCAGAAGCCCAATGATTCCGGGTAAAACTCCCATGACACCGGCCTCGGCACACGAGGGGATCTCCCCCGGCTGCGGTGGTTCCTCAAAAAGACAGCGGTAACAGGGCCCATCCTCAAAACCAAAAACACTGACTTGTCCTTCAAAGCGAAAGATCCCGCCAAAGACATAGGGTTTCTTTGAGAGGATACAGGCATCATTGATTAAATAGCGGGTGGGGAAATTATCCGTGCCATCGATAATAAGATCATAATCTTTGATGATCGCTAAGGCATTATTGGCTTGGAAAGTTTCCCTGTGGGTGATAACCTGCACATGGGGATTGAGATTTTTGATTTTTTCTTTGGCCGAGTCAACTTTGGATTTCTCGATATCTTTGGTAAAGTGAATGACCTGCCGATGAAGATTGGAGAGCTCCACCCTGTCAAAGTCGATGACTCCTAGAGTTCCCACCCCGCAAGCGGAAAGGTAAATAGCGCACGGAGACCCAAGGCCGCCTAACCCCACAAGCAGGACCTTGGCGTTTTTGAGTTTTCGCTGACCTTGTTCGCCGATTTCCGGCAAGAGGAAGTGGCGCTGGTAACGTTCGGTTTCTTCTTTTGTGAATTCCATGCCTCAAACTTAGATGAAAATACCTGAGTTGTCAAGTTCAAATAGGGAGCGCTTATTTGACATGAAAGAATTCCCTTGACCTATCCCTTATCTCGTATTAAATACTTTATGGGGTTGGGAACTTCCCGACCTTTGGTCTTAAGGGATCCCCAAAGAGAAAGGACGGATTTAAAAAGGTCACATTATTTCCGCTTTGGGAGGAAAATGGAGACGATCTTCATAAAAGGTTTTGAATTTTTTAAAATCTTCCGATTCTGTATTGAGAATCTTCAGGCCAGTGCGAAAAAGGTTTGTGTCGCGCAATTGAGTTGACCAGATAACCTTAGCAAAGAGCAAAACTCTTTGGTTGTCGGCAAGGTGAATGTCAAGCTCAACGGTGCTTGGGTGTTCCAGTTTTTCTGCGGTGGCGATACAGATTCCCTGATCACTGATATTCACTATTGTCATGACCGAAAAGGGGAAGTCTAATTCAGCAGTTCGGTAGTTGCCTTTCAAAAAAATGGAAATGCGTTTGGATAATCTTAAATCTTTTTCTGTGGGCATATGAGAATTTGGATTGACTTTATTTTACCACAAATAACATGCCGCCGTCCCTTTATAGTAAATATATGAAACATGGAAAAGCAAAAATAAAGAAACGTTGTGCTTGGGTCCCCTTGGACGATGAACTTTACCAAAATTATCATGATACCGAATGGGGGGTGCCGGTCTACGATGATCGAAAGATTTTTGAATTTTTAGTTCTGGAATCAGCCCAGGCCGGCTTAAGTTGGATTACAGTGTTAAGGAAAAGGGAGAATTACCGTAAGGCGTTTGTTGGTTTTGATCCCCAAAAAGTTTCGCGATTCACCCCCGAAGATATTAAAAGACTTCTTAAAAATTCTGGGATCATCCGTAATCGTAAGAAAATTGAGGCAGCCGTCAACAATGCCAAGTGTTTTCTTCAGGTACAAAAAGAATTCGGGACTTTTGCTAAATACCTTTGGAATTTTGTGGGTGGTAGCCCTATTCGCAACCGATGGCAGAAGTTATCGGATTTACCTACTAAAACCAAAGAGGCAGAAGAGTTAAGTAAAGATCTTAAAGAATGGGGATTTAAATTTTTAGGCCCAACTGTCATTTATGCTCATATGCAGGCAACGGGTATGGTTAATGACCACATGGTTGATTGTTTTCGGTATAAAGAGGTTTAAGACAAAAAGGAGATCTCGATAAAATCATTTAATAATATTTCAAGGTTAATATTCATTCTATGTTTTCTCTTTCTCTATGGGGATATTGGCCGGGCAGAATTAAATCTTGATCATCTCTCTGAAGGCGATATTAAGAAGGTTAAGGATTTGATCGTGAAGCTCGAACCGCTGATTCAGGAAAGACAAAAAAGGGAGAATCTTTCTACTCTCACCTTTGAGGAATTATACGCTCCTTTGAATAGGCAGCAGAAAAAATTTTTAAAAAAATTTCAAAATCTGGATGCCAAAAAGTTAGGAGTCAAAATCCCTTTCCGTGGTTTTGCCACCGGCAAAGAAAGGCTGACCGTGATTAAAGGACAAAAGGTCAAAGTGAAAGACAAAGAAGAATTAAGAGAACTCCCCCCACAGTTTCTGCCTCCGCCAGTTTATACGCAATATCTTAAGATGATGAAGGCTATGCAAAAAGATATAGGAGTGCGTCTTTACATAGAATCCGGTTACCGTTCCAGCGCCTATCAGTTGTATCTCTTTGTGTATTATCTTCAGAATCACGATTATTCTATTCGAGAAACAGTTAAATTTGTGGCCCTTCCCGGTTACAGCGAACATGGGAGTCCTCAGCACCAGGCCATTGATTTTATCAATAAGGATGGAATTAACGGAGAGGACAATCCAAAGGAATTTGAAGACCTCAAAGAATATCAGTGGTTGTTAAAGAACGCAAAACAATATGGGTTTGTTCTTTCGTACCCGAAGGATTCCCCGGTAGGGATTACCTACGAACCTTGGCATTGGCGGTACGAAAAAGAAATTACCCCTACAGTAAAGAAGGATTTACCGTTGCCTGGGTTTTATCCCATTTCGAAAATTAAAAAATATGCCGCAACGAGTGCAGTATTTCAGACTGAAGGATATGTTGTGAAAATTTATACTTGCCCGCCTTGTCCTTCGGGGGCACAATGCAAACCTTGTATGCCAGATAACATCGTCATTTCAGAAAATAATAAGGTGAGGAATAATTTCGATCAAATGAGTGATCAGGAACTTATTATTTTTACTGAAAAAACAAAAGTCTTTCATTTGGG
>CAYJXI010000028.1:0-34123 GCA_964374105.1 uncultured Planctomycetales bacterium | reverse complement strand
ATATCTTCAACCCCTTGCTATATGGATTCTTCATAGAACTTTTGACACTACCGAATTAGGGACAGACACTGCTTTTCTTTAGTCCGATTTTTTTGCTCTGGGGATGGTACTGTGACCCCTATTTTCTAAGGGCCGTATTTTCGATGTGTTAGGATAGACCATCTCTACTTTTTTCGAAAAACTTCCAATTCATATTCGCTAAAATTTTTTAAGAGAATAAATCTCGGATCGGTTATCATTCCGGCTTCACCGTGACTTAAGAGAATGGCATCTGGTTTCATTTCTTCGGCCAATTTTTGCTCTAATGCCAGGCGATCATCAGTCGGATCATTTATAAAAATTACCGTATAATCAGCAAAATCATGTTGAAAAAAATCGCCTTTAATTAAAAGGATTTTGTTTGTAAGATCAAAGGGGACAGTCCCCAAGTGGGGCACACCTCACTTAATCGTTCTGTCCCTTTTCAGGGACTGTCCCATTCCCTCAATACACAATAGATTCTTTCACCCGCGGGGGACATATGATTCCCGGGGACACATCATCGTCCCCACATCTTCTAGATTATCTGCTCATTATCATTTTCTTGCAAGTAGTCTTTCCAGTTCTGTGTGAATGAGTAGGAATAAGTAGGGGGGCAGTCATCCGTTTCGATAGCGCATCCATCTTGCATCGGTAAGTTTCAATGAAGACTTTATTAGACATATCGGGTTTAATCATACTGCGTGAATTATACAATTAGCGGACAAAAAATCAGTAAGTGAAGATAAGGTTACTTCGGATGGCCGTATTTAGTATAGTCAATACCCAGTGTCGTCATATCATTCTTCATTGGGCCATGAAAGCCGAACGGTGTTTCGGCAAAGAAGGCGTCTACCATATCCTTCTCCGTGATCTCAGTTCGATTGTCTTCTCTAACGATACCTTCCGCTTTCTTCGACACCCGGGTTTCAGCAATGCCGCGTATCATATCCGGGATGTTCTCAAGAATCTTCTTAAATTTTTCTTCGGTAGGTTTATCCCAACTTATTTTTACGTTAGCGTTCAAATCAGACCTCCTTGTTGGTTTCACGAATCAGGTACGCATCCCCGGAATCTTTTAAGAATTTAAAACTGGGGACACATACAGTTGTTGATAGAAAAGTAGGTACAGAAAGAAAGCATTGTCTGCCCCTACTTTATCCTACCTCTTAGCCGGGTTTAAGAAATATTGTTCCCAAATTTATCACATCCGGAGATTGATCGTCAATGATAATCTGGTGCGTTTCCCCTTCATAGGGAGGATACTGAGGGAGAATTTCTTCCCGATCATCTCTTCGCAAATTTCTCTGCTTCTTTTCCTTCTCCTCACTGGAAAGAATCGTTAAAACATATTTCCCTTGAGGCAGACCGCGATAACTTTTTGTACGATAATCATAGTGAACCGGCCAATGGTTGTCGGTTTGGGGTTTATGACCATCTTCGGTCAGAAGATCATAAGAAACATAGGGATCCCGTTTATCTTCTCCCGGGGCAACGACTTCAAATTTTAAATCGGCGCCTGGCTCTAAATCAACGGTTAACGTTTTTGCCTCTTCATTAAGTTCAATATCAGTTTGGGCCCACACGGCCGAACCCGGGACAAACACCGTAAGCTGATATTTCCCCGCTGATAAATGCGGGAAGGCCAATTGGGAAGAAACTGGCATATGCAAGTCTTCCCCGATAACCCGGTAATACGAAATGGATTTTGATTCCCCTTCTGCTGTTATATAACTGCTTGGCTTATCATAATAGAGAAAAATACTTATTGTCTTATCTTTGTAATATTCCTGCTTTCGGGGAAGATGCAAATCCAAAATGAGTGAAGTAGTTTTTAAATTTATTTCAACTGGCTGATCGAGGTTAACGAACTCATCCATTGTGTGATGAAAAAATATGTCTTGATGTGATTTCATCTTGTTTATTTCAATCGTCAACTTGGGCTTCATCTTTGGATTTACAAAATAATCCCTCTTTAAGCTCAACTGCCCATTTTGATTTGTCCGAGCAGTACTGCTGACCGTGCTTTGTGTGTCCCGTGGCAATGTCCACCATACATCCGTATTGGCCAAAGGAGATCCATTAACAAGAAGCCGTATATTTACTGGGCCCTCGTCCTTGGGTAGCTCGGCCTTCTCTCCCATGGCCTGCAAAGTCATCACCGCCCGTTTTCGAGCTTCGGGATACGGTGAATTCAGGATTTGCCATAATGCATCTTTGGTTTCTTGACGGCACAATTTGGTCAGTAGGTGACTTAACGCATCCATGGTTTCGCTGCTTGCTTCTTGATGGACTTGCGAGGTCAAGGCAACGAGCAAATTTTTCTGAACACTTTCGGGGATTACCTCCTGGGATTTTCGCGTAATATCGGCAGAACTGAATGTCCCGTAATTTCCTACAATACATCCGGGTGTAATAAACGCCGCGTTTGCCCGCATATAATCCGATTTTGCTGATTCGTCCATAAAATCTAAAGTTAGCAACTGGCTTAAATATTCTGCGGCTTGTGTTGAGCCATAGGTCCCTAGCGTAGTCAGATGATGGGATTGTTTATCCAGGACCGCTCCGATAAAAATTTTTTCCCAATCCATTCCTGATTTTTCAATAAATTTTTGTCTTAAGTAAAAATCCTCTCCAGCTTCATCCCTTTTCCACTGATAACTGTACCTGGCTTCGTTCATAAAAGTCATAAACGCGCCTATCGATATAAGATAATTCCTATCCTTCAAAAAGGCCATCCAGATTGTCCTATACTTAGGGACCAGTAATTGATCCGATCCTGTGCCGCACCAGCCACCCCACTCAAATGGCAGCATTTTGCCGACCGCATTCTTTTCACGGCCTTCCAGAAAATCTGCAATAACCCCATAAAACACCGACCAATTCAATTGAGTATGTATCCAGTACTTATCTTTATAATTCTCCAATTCTTTTTCAAAGGCCGACATAACACCTTGGTACAACCGCCAGGCGTTCTGTAGTTCCTGCGGGGCATTGGCTAAATGTTGCGGTAAGGGTTCATCGCTGGAAGGGACAATCACACCCTGCGGATTTGGTTCATCGAGAATCTTAATCAGTTCCTGTTTAATCCAATACTCGCTTAAAGCATCCATAAATGCTGAGTGACGATTAGAATCAGCTGGGATTGTTTGATAAATACTTAAAAGTTTATCATAATCAACTTCCGATCCGTATTTCAATATGGCATTCACGAGATATTCGGTGGCTAGCAAACTCTCTATTGTCTGATCTTTATCGGACTGCTTTTCAAGTTGATCGAATAACCGCCAGAATTGAGAAACATCCTCTGAGCAGGCCTGCCAGAGACAAGAATAAGCATAGTTCTGTGTTTCTCTATAAAACTCCTTGCCAACCAGAGACAAAATTCCCTCGATGGATTTCCTTTCTTGGGCTTCGCCATTGCTAACAAAAAAAGGGAGAAATAAACATATTGCTAAATAAAACCGCTTCATGATCCTTGTTTGATTATCTGCAAGGTAATGACATTTGATTCTAAACCAAGAGAACCCTGAATCGGATGCCCTCCACCTTTCCATTGAACTGTATGATGTCCTGACTCCGTAAAAGTGTAGGTTGTAATCTCATAATTGAAATCAGCTATAGGACGATCCACCACCGCACCATTATAAGGCTCATTACCGGGACCTTTTTTTGTAACAAGTTTTCCATCTACGTATTCATCGTAAATTGTCTTTGGTCCCATGACATAAACTATAATACCGGGCATAACAGCTTCCAGCACATGCAATACTCTCACCGGCTCTCCTACCTTATATTCAGTCTTTTTTGTCAATATCGAAATGCGCTGCCCACCTATCAACGGACCTTTATCCTTAAAGGCATGATAAGTTTTCGCCAACTCGAAATCCTCTTGAGGCGCATTGACAATTTTATCGCCTTTTCGTTCTAGCAAGCCTGTCGGCATATCAGGTTCGGCCAGAGATTGTCCGAGGGCATAACAACAAAAAAGATAAGATGTTGTTAACAGCGAAACAGGAAGGAAAATAATCAATAATGGGAATAATGGGGACAACGCCCTTTTCATTTATTTATTATTTTTTTCGATTTGATCATTGACAATGGATTGATTAAAAATTTGTATTAAATCTTGTTTTTGCTTTCTTGTTAATTTTTTCAAAGAGTTCTCTGCTTTTAACGCGTCTTGGTGATACGGATATTCCTTGGAATAAACTAATCGAACAGGCAGTTTGCCTCTCAGATATCTTGCGCCTAACCCTCTATTATGTATTTCTATCCGTTTGTTTATATCTTTAGCATAGCCAGTATAATATGAACCGTTTCGGCATTCAACAATGTAGACATAATGCTTATTGCGTCTCTTCATTATTAATAAATGACCGCCATGGGATTCATTGTTCAATTCGAATGGTTGAGTTGGTCGCCACACTCGAACAAGATGATGACTTATGATCATCAACAAGCAGGGTTACTTGATAAGTTCCAGATTTTTGATAAGTGTGGGTGACTCTGTTTTTGCCTTTGAGGACTGTTCCATCACCAAAGCTCCAGTAAAAGGACAAAGGATCACTATCTTTATCATAAGAATCTGAGGCATCAAAACGAATCTTCTCATTAACCTTTCCCACCGAAGCTACTTTAAATTTTGCTTGCGGCGGGGAATTGACCTTTACTTTTATTGTGTCAGAAGAAGGAGGACAATCAAGCGTTGAGACATTCTCCACTGTTAAAGTGGCTTTGTAAGTATCCGGATGGGTGTAAATATGAGTGACCTTAAGTCCTCGTTGCTTTTCCCCATCTCCAAAGACCCATTCCGAAAGGAGGTTCTCCCCTTCATCGACAAAAGAAGATGTCCCATCAAACTCGACCTTATCCCCCGCGCAAACACTCTTGTCTTCTCCAACCTCGGCTTTGGGTGCCAAGGACAGATTAACCCAAATTGTATTCTGAGATGTATCACACGCTAATCCCGAGTTGTCCTTAACCGTGAGGGTAACGGGATATTTCCCTGTCTTTTTATAAGTGTGTTGGACAACCATGCCCTCTTTTGTTGTCCCATCACCGAAATTCCAATGAAACCTCAATTGGTCGGCATCATTCAGGTCATAGGAATTAGAAGCATCAAATGTCAGGGCTAAAAAGTAGGGATCGGAGAGACACCGTAAGGTGATATCTCCCCCGGCATTGGCAACAGGGGGGGCATTGAGATGAATAGGTTTCTCTAAAAGATCAATGCTGCATTCGTTTTTTCCTTGCCGATCATCAACAAGAAGCTTGACAATGTAATTTCCTTCCTGTCGATAAGTATGATTGACTCCTTTTCCGGTTTTCTGGTTGTTATCACCAAAATCCCATTGGAAATTCAATTGGTCTGCTAACGATTCGTTTTCTGGAACGGCGACGAATTCAATGGGTTGGTTTATACAGGAATTGGGGGGATCTTCAAAATTAGCTTTGGGGGAAACATGCACCGCTAGCGTTTCCGTAAAAATTAATTTCTTCTTTTCATCTGTAGAATCACTAGGAACTTCTAACGTGACATGATAAGTCCCTGATTGAAGATAAGTATGTTCTACCATAGGTTCTTTGCTCATCTGCCTATCGCCAAAATCCCAAATAATGGTCTGATCTTTATCAAGCTTGGTATAATCCTGGACATTAAAAATAAAGGTTTGACAATCCGATTTAGGCCTGGGGTGGGTAAAGGCGTGTTGATTCCTCAGGGACTTTTTTTCACGGGCCTGGGCTTGATCATCGATTGGAAACAACGACACATTTAAAAGATTCAACAGCAAAATAAATAATTTAAAGATTTGTTTTTTTGTATTCATATGGCAGGACCTTCGATATTCGAAGTAAATTCTAATACATTTAAAATTTGATCAGAGACGGTCATTTTCTGGTTAAAAGGCCTGCAAAACTCCACCGGTTGTGACTGTAAAGGTACTTGTCCCCGTGCCGGAACTGACAGGGGTGGCGGTAATCGTATATGAATAAGAGGCTAAGACACTGGTATAGGTGTACCCATAATGGGTCCCCAAAAAATAATCCACATTCAAGTAAGGAGGTGTGACAGCCACTAACTCAGTTGTCGTTGTCGGATAAATGTGATTGAGGGTAGAATAATTCTCTAGGGCATGTGCAATTGTTTTGAGGGTAGCCTGAGCGTAAGCCTGATTCGCATTGACCCTGGACCTTAAGAAGTTAGGAATGGCAACAGCGGCAAGCAGGGCTATAATTCCCACCACAATCAAAATCTCAACTAGGGTGAAGGCTTTTAGGTTTTTCATAGCTTTTATTTACAATAACAAATTATCATGTTATTCCAATGAAAATTTACGAAATTTCATTGTTAATTGTTATTATTCAACCTCACTTCTGAAGCGGTGACAATATTCATTTTTTTGGGATGCTGAAGGTATCCGATAATCGAGGCATTCGCTAACGCAATCATTGATGGGATATCTATGTTGACTTCTCCTTCCCTAGTCTTTAATGATTAAATTTTCGAACTTTCGGACAACATTTTCATTAAGTAAAGTTTTACCGATATTTTCTCCTTTGGGAATATAGGTTTTAAGATTGCGTTCGACTAAGGCAATGTTCAGTAAGTAATCTTTAGGGACATCATTCAAAGAATATTTTATTCTTAAGCGGTTGTCTTTTTTATCAACCTGCAGTCGAACTTGTGCTTGTGCTTTTTTTTCAAGTTCTTTATCGATGGTTTTAAGGATTGAGTCGAATTGATATCCAAAATCCGTCTTTTCTCCATTAATGATGAACTGCGGGGTATAGACACTTTGGGAATTCAAAACCTTGGTGTACTGATATTGCCGTTTGGAATATTGTGTTTTACTAAAAGGATCAATCCAACCTAAATCATTCCATTAATCGACAGGGAAGCTCAGAGGGAAAATTCTTTTGTTGTTTTGATGGGCATCACGGGTTAACTGTCTTAAGAAATTATCTGCTGGCGGACAGCTGGAACACCCTTAAGAGGTAAAAAGTTCAACAACGACAAAAGACTCATCCGAGTGGGCTTTTGTGTCCCCGCATAAAAAATAAGCAAAAAAGAATAGGATTCTTTGCAGATTTTTAACTCTCGATTCATACATTATCTCTCAGCGCAAATCCTGCCGTCTTCAGACGTTTGAGTAATTCATCTTTCCATCGGCCTTTTTCATCACGAGGGTAATAAAGAACATGTAAAAAATTTGTGGGTAATAAAAAACTCTTTTGTTCATGATAAAGCACAAAGACATTTTGCCTACCTAGCTTCCCTACTAGGAACCCCAGCTCAAAAACAATGTCTTGTTTGGCACGCAATTTGGCATTCTGGCATTTTCCCTCTTTAGGATAAACGAATTCATCCCCTGATAAGCTGACAATGGCAAATTGAATTCCAGGATTTTGAATAAATTTTTGTTCGATAGATAAAGTAGAATAGGCACGATCAAAGGATAAGACATACTCTAAACAATTTCTTTTCAAACAATCCATCACCTCCCGGGTTAAGGACTCTTTGGTACAAGTGACAACAAAAATTCTTTTGCTAATTTTTAAAGCAGGTTTATCCTTGGCCTCTTTTAAGTCCTCTCCTTTGGGAGGTGTCGATAAGGGTGATGTTTCCGGATTGTCCTGTCCACTTAATGGTGGGGAGTCTTTATCATCCATGTGAAAGGGTTTCGAAACCAATGCTTTTAAAGAATAGAGCCAAGGACGGTTTGACCATTCAGAGCCAACAAACGCACCTTTAGGAATCGGTTGGCCAGATTGTCATGGGATTTGAACTTAACGCGAATATAATTATCCGTCCATCCAACCCAATAATCGTCCTTCTGTTCTTCAAAGAGAACTTCCTGAGTTGTCCCCAAGAAAGATTCATAAAATACCCTGCGTTTAGCTTGACTTAATTTCCTTAAATGTAAACTTCGCGCTTGAACGCTTCCTTTAGGAATTTTTAAGGGCAATTCCTTGCTTTTGGCGAAGTGTCTATCAGAGTAACTGAAGACATGGAAATAGTGAATTGGAAGTTTCTTTAAAACGAAGTAGGTATCCTTAAAAAATTCTTCGGTTTCTTGTGGAAATCCTACAATAATATCCGTTCCGATACAAATTCCCGGTACGAAATCAAAAACCATTTGGATAAAGTCGGTAAACTCTTCTATGGTGTACTTTCGTTTCATGAGGTTTAAAATCTGATCATTCCCACTTTGCAAAGGAATATGAAGATAGCGGCAAAGTTTAGATCCCAATGACATTTTTCTTAATAACGCTGGGGGAATCGTGGTCGGTTCAATTGAGGAAATCCTAATCCGTTTGAGGCCGTTGATTTGTTCTAAGGCATCGATCACATCCACGATATTTTTGCTTTGATAAAGATATGTTCCGACATTGATTCCCGTAATGACCAGCTCTTGGTGGCCGGCTTGCGCTAAAAGGGTCGCTTCTTTGACAATGTCCTCAAAGATACGACTTCTCGCGCGGCCACGGGCATAAGGGATCTCACAAAAGGAACAAAAGAAATCACACCCATCTTGGATTTTGATGTTGGCCCGGGTATGATAAAGATCTATTCCGGCGATTGAGATGGAGAAATTTTTGTCGGAAATCGTGGGTGTGATCACTTGCGGGTTGGGAGGATCCTCACTTTCATTAATAATAGAAACAAGATCCATCTTTTTTTCGTTGCCTACCACCCACTTAACGTTAGGGAGATCGGTCAACTTTTCTTTTTGAATTTGGGCTTGACAGCCGATCAAGGCAATCCTTGACTGGGGATTGATGCGGTTGATTTTTCTAACTAAATGCCTTGTATCTGCATCACCATTTTCTGTTACTGTACAGGTGTTGATAACAACAATATCCGATGGTTTATCAAAGTCCACAACCTGATAATTTGCCCGGTGGAAACTGTTTTGGATTGTTGCTGTCTCGGCTTGGTTCAATCGGCAACCAAAGGTATAAAAAGAAATTGTTGTCTTTTGCATTTTGAGATCATTAAAATTTCACTAGAAAGATCATTAACCACCCCACTAGTAAAACTATACCACCTAGAGGAGTGATCATGCCAAACCATTTGATTTGGGTGAGTGATAATAAATATAAACTTCCCGAAAATAGAATGATGCCGCTAAACAAAAGTAGACATGCCATGTTAAGTTTCGGGTCATGGATCTGGGTATTAAACCACCCGATAGCCAATAAACCTAACGCATTAATCAAATGATAAAAGACGCCGGTCTTAAAGATCTCGAGTTGATAGGCAGATATTTTATCTTTTAAAACATGACTGCCAAAGGCTCCTAAGCCGATCCCTAAAAACATCATTAAACTTGCTATTTTAACCCAGTTCATTTACCCAGCCTGTTACACACACCTGGTGTTTGGTTAACCAACAAACACCGGGTGGGTGTTTAAGAGAGTCATTTATCCAAATTTTCTCGAATCCATTGTAAGGCTCGTTTTAACCCACAACAGGTCACCCGGACTCGATGATTAAAAAGTTCATTTACGGTTTTCCCTTGATCTTGATATTCTTGGATTAATCCAGCGTTTTCTTGTAATGAAACATTTGCTAACTTTTCTTCTAAGGGAACCTCAAAGCCAAGATAGGCAACCGGATCAGAGGTGAGTTCCTGGCGTAGATAAGTGCCATCCCTCTTTCTTGCTGAACATAAAATCTTTGCTACGCGTTTTAAGGGAAAAGCGATTGTCCCCTCGATCCCATTTTTGACCACAATAGCCCCAGGGAAATGCGCCCGCTCAGCGATGGTCATCATTTTATCTCCATAGATGGGGTGAAAGGCTGAGGTCACAATGATTTCGGCTTGGGTGGGATTCAAAAATTTTTCCAAGGTTGCTAAAAATGGTCGTTTGATGATTTGCCGTCTTAAATCAACCCATCGATCCAAGGCTTGGGATAAAAGTCTTTGATCAAAATACCATCCCATCAAGGGTTTTTTATCACTTAAATCCTCATTGCTTCTGGCAATTTCTAAATTCATAAATTTAACAAGATCCAATAAATTAATCCCCTGTTTTGGTCCGCTGTTTCTGCCTACCATGGAAATCACACGAAAACCTTGGGCTTGAATGAAATTGGCAAGCAAGGGTGTTATGAGATAAGATTGATCAACTCCATCAAAGGGTTCGGATAATTGGATAATGGGATCCCCAGAAGGGACTTTCCTTCTAAAAAGGTCGGTCAGGGTTTCTCCCATACTTTCCAATAAACCATCGTATTCATCAGGGGTTTCATATCTGACCCTTAAAGCGCAGGCCACAAGTCCCCTAACGCCATCCCCCGGTTTATTAGAAAAAAGAAAATCACCTAAACGTTTAGCGGTTTGTTTGTCCAATTCTTTTTTTGCTAATATTTGCGTGCAGATCTCCTGAATATCCTGTGGGGCATCGTGAGCTAAAACTTTTGTCAATTTTTGCGGATCGGTTAAGATCCCTGGCTCAAAGGTTTGCTCCAGAATCATTTCCTCTTTTGTTATGCCTTTAAGAACAAGGCCGGCAAAGAAGGCTCCTTTAGTGACCGATGAGACTTTATTGGCTTTAAGATCACCTAAAATTTCCTCTGCCAATTCTAAGGGAAGAGATCGGCTCCCTTTCTTCCCTACCCCGACTAATTTTATCCCCCGCTGAATGGGTGTTACAGTCTTTTCGATGACCGGATTCATAATAAAGCCCGCTCAATAACTCCCACTTTAAATATCCCCTCGTTTAATTCCCTTATTTATACAATATAATATCATCGATTGCAATCTTCTCAAAATCGAGTATACTTTTTATAGAATTCAAAACTTTAGGAGGAGAAATCCCTATGCCCAAAAATTTAATTATAATAGGAGTGCTTCTTCTTTTGGGTTCTTGGTTTGTCTTAGGAGAGAAAAAATCATTTTGGGAAAAATTGGCGGTAGTCCTTGCGGTGGTTTTCGTTTATGTGGCGTATCGGTTAATGAGCGGTGCGACCTTTGAAGAAATCATTGCTCCTCTCCTTCCATAATTTACCGATAATTCGAATCAATCAATTACGATATGAAAATTGGATCAATTGAAATCGATAACCCTTTGGCCTTAGCCCCTATGGAGGATGTAACGGACATCCCCTTTCGTTTGATTGCCAAACGCCTGGATGCGGATTTAGTCTACACAGAATTTACCAGTAGTGAGGGAATCATCCGGCAGGTAAAGCGAGTCCTGGACAAAATAGAAATTGTGGATGAGGAACGGCCGGTTGGAATTCAAATATTCGGGGGTGTGGAAGAATCCATGGAACGGGCTGCCCAAATTGCGGGAAGTCATCAACCGGATCTGATTGATATCAATTGTGGATGCTGGGTAAAAAATCACGCCCTGCGTGGGGTAGGGGCAGGACTTCTGAGGGATCTTCCCCTTTTTGAACGGATCGTTAAGGCAACGGTTAAGGCATCCCAAATCCCAGTGACAGTTAAGACAAGGTTAGGCTGGGATGAAAAAAACATTGTTATTCTGGATGTGGCGCAAATGGTGGAACAATGCGGCGCCAAGGCCCTAACGCTTCACTGCCGAACCCGAAGCCAGGGGCATGAGGGCCGCGCGGATTGGTCCTGGCTTACAAAAATTAAAAAGGTGATTCGTATCCCTCTCTTTGGCAACGGGGATGTGATGACTCCCCAAGATGTTCAGGCGATGTTTCAAACCGGATGTGATGGGGTGATGATCGGACGAGGTGCCCTCCACAATCCCTGGCTTTTCCGGCAGGCCAAACATTATTTAAAGACTGGGGCCTTTTTGCCTCCCCCTACTGTTAAAGAACGGATTGATCTGTGTATAGAACATCTTCAACTCTCAGTTCAGCACAAAGGATTAAGACTAGGAGTAATTGAATTTCGCAAATATTATTCTGGGTATCTGCATGGATTACCCAATGTTTCCAGACTCAAAAATGATTTAATGCAGATCATAGATTTTCAAGAGATCATCGATCGACTTTACCAATTCTTGGAAGAATCCTCATCAATAAGGGAACAGATACCAATTTTAAATAAATGAGCCCTGAGCGTAGTCGAATGGGCTCAGCATCCTTCGACCCTTCGATTGCACTCAGGGTCGAACACTGAGCGTAGTCGAATGTGTTCGAAGCATCCTTAAGCCTGTCGAAGGACACCCCGACCCGTCAAATAAATAGAACTATTCCACATTAAAAAGGTATCGGTTCCCTTATAAAATGGCTCTCTGGATAAACCATAAAATCGCCGTAAAAGTGATGCCGAAGGAGGCGGGCCGAAAGATTGTATTGATATAGAAAGGATATCTAGAGAAGATATAGAGAAGCGGAAAGACTAAAATGACAATAGCCAGCTGACCGATTTCCACCCCTAGATTGAATCCCAAAAGGGAAAGAAACTCTGTTCCTTGGGGGATCTTGAGATTGTTCAAGATAATGGCAAACCCTAACCCGTGGAAAAGCCCAAAAATGAAAACAAAAAGCCAGGATCTTTGCTGAACCAACGGGAAAAGATTGTTCAAGCCAGCGAATACAATCGAGGCGGCAATGACCGATTCCACTAATCGCGATGGGAGCCGAATGATTTCAAAGGTGGCTAGCCCTAATGTGACGGAATGGGCCACTGTAAAAACAGTGACAAGTTTAACGGCCTGAATTAAGGCTGTTTTAAAATTGTTGACCGCTTCCCACTTCCGACCGACACAGCGCAGGACAGAGGATAACAATAACGCCATTAAAAAAAGGATGTGGTCAATTCCCATCCAGATATGATCCTGCCCAAGTTGAATGAATTGAGTTAAGATATACTTGGTGTACATGAACTCAAGCACAAACCGTTGCTTTTGTTGCTGAGGCCTAAAGACGCTAGTTAGGGTTTTGTTCTTATAGACAAAGGTTAATATTCCGCGGTGAGATGGTTTTTTCGAAAAGAAAAATCGGTAGTCAATTTCGACAGACCTGATTCGTTTTTCGCAGGGAGGCGTGCGAAACCCCAAGACCACATATTGGTCAATCCCTTGATCATCGATTCGATGTTCGGTGAACTGAAATGGAAGGACAAATCCATCCGCCTGAATCATCAGATGACCCTGGACAAAATCTTGTGCTTTATCCAACCCGGAGTTAAGTTCAGTAGAGTTAAGCCGTTTGTCCTGATCCCGATCCAAATCGATCCAATTTTTTAAATCTTTAAAACCTAGACTCACGTTGCCTTGAATTGATTGACCATTTATTTCCAGGTGCAGATAACTCTCATCGAGTTGATGGGCATAAACGGGAGTGTACCAGTAACCCAATATCGAAAGAAGGTACAAGATTATTAAACAGTTTTCCTTGCATAGGTGGTGAATATTGTTGAGAAGGAAGATCAGGTAAGAAGAATTCTGCTGCATAATTCGTATTTTAGGTAGGGACGTCTTCAATGACAATATCTTTTGCGAAAATTTCATCTGAAACAGCAGACGATCACCTCCTGCTCTTCCCAATTTCCACAGGAAAATCTTGCATTCTACTCGAATATTGTTAAAATAATAATTCCTGCAAAGGGAAATTTTATGAAACGTTATGATGTCATTGTCATAGGTTCTGGAGGGGGAGGCAAGATCACCTCCCCTTGTGCACGCTTAGGTTTTAAAGTCGCCTGCATTGAGAAACAAGCCTTAGGTGGGACCTGCCTTAACCGCGGTTGTATCCCCTCGAAAATGCTCATACATCCTGCCGATGTGGTGGTGGAAATCAAACAGGCCCGCAAGTTTGATATTCTCAATAATCCCCAGTTTGACGTTGATTTTAAACGACTCATCACGCGTATTTCCGATACCGTTGATATGGATTCTGCCAAGATCAAAGCAGGATATGAACGTAATCCCAATATTGATTTTTATCCTTCCGAAGCAAAATTTATTTCTAACAAAATTATTCAAGTTGGGAAAGATGAAATCACGGCCGATAAAATCTTTATTGCGGTGGGAACAAGACCGCATATCCCCAACATGGAAGGATTGAAGGGTACTCCTTTTATGACAAGCACCGAAGCTTTAAGAAATACAAGACTCCCTAAAAAGATGATTATTGTCGGGGGAGGATACATCGCGGTGGAATTAGGGCATGCCTATGGGGCCTTGGGGAGTGAGGTTCATTTTTTAGTGAGAAGCCAACTGCTGAAACGAGAAGATGCCCAAGTTGCGCAAGAATTTACTCGAGTTTTTTCTCAAATGCATCAGGTTACTTTGGGTGCCTTACCTTTAAAGGCAGAATTTCAAAACGAAACTTTCACAGTTTATTATAAAACTGCCGAAGGCTTAACCCAAAAAGTCTCTGCCGATGCCCTTCTCATTGCTACAGGGATTGTTCCCAATACCGATACCTTAGATCTGCAAAATACCGGTATTGAACTCGATGAATATGGTTTCATCAAGGTCGATGATTTCTTAAAAACAACCGTTGATGGGATTTATGCCCTGGGGGATTGTATTGGACGTTATTTTTATCGGCACACCGTCAATTTTGAAGGGGAATATCTTTTTCGCACCCTTTTTGTAGAAAAAAAAGAAGAGCCTATTCGCTACCCTCCTGTCCCCCACGCGATCTTTACTTATCCGCAGGTGGCAGGAGTCGGGAAAACCGAACAGGAATTAAAAACAGAAGACGTTGACTATGTCGTAGGCCTCAATACTTATTCTAGCAGTGCGATGGGGATGGCGTTACTATCAGACCATGGATTTGTCAAAATTTTAATTGATCGCAGCACCAAGAAAATCCTGGGGGCGCATATCGTGGGAGAAGAGGCTTCCGACATGATTCACTTGCTGATTGCGTTGATGAATAAAGACGGAACACTGGATGATCTATTGAATATGATTTATATCCACCCCGCTTTGCCGGAGATTGTACGCAACGCGGCAAGAAAGGCCAGGGCAGAACTGGAAAAAGGATTCCAGGAACACAGGAATAAAGGATTAGAGGTCCCGCAAGTCGCCAGGAAATAATTTTCCCCTAAATCTTCTAATTCTCATTCCTGTATCCTTATTATTTGCCTATGCGAAATTCAGAAATCGCTATTTCTATTAAAAATCTAACCAAATATTATCAGGACTTCAAGGCCCTGGATAATGTCAACTTTGAAGTCAAACGCGGGGATTTCTTCGCTTTTTTAGGACCCAATGGTGCTGGAAAAACCACCACCATCAATGTCATCACCGGACTTTCTAACTATCTTTCCGGTGAGGTGGAGGTTTTTGGATACAATACCATCTCCGAATATCCGCAAAGCCGGCGACTGGTGGGGCTTTGCGCTCAGGAATTTAATTTTGATCCATTCTTAACGATCCATCAACTGCTGGTTTATCAGGCGGGGTATTTTGGGATAACTCCCGGGATTGCCTCCAAACGGGCCGATGAATTGATTGAACGATTTCAATTGACAGAAAAACGCAATGTCAAACATCGGGCCCTCTCTGGGGGATTGAAGAAACGTCTTTTGTTATGTCGGGCCTTGATCCATGATCCGGAAATTCTTATTTTAGATGAACCGACCGCTGGCTGTGATCTTGAACTCAAATTTCTCATTTGGGATTATCTGACCCAATTGAACAAAGAAGGTAAATCCATCTTTTTAACCACCCATTATATGGAAGAGGCAGAAAAACTTTGTAAAACAATAGGAATCATCAATCACGGCAAGATCGTCCGTATCGGTGAAAAGAAGGAAGTCCTGCGCGACAAAACTTTAGAAGATGTTTTCCTGGAAGTTACCGGATTGGATTAAAATATGTAACCCCGTATCCCAAGTCGCCAGTGTCCCTGTCTTTAAAACTCTGGGGTGCTGGGCACTGGGTTACTGGCACAGAAAGAAAGTTATCTTCAATGATTAATAATCCCGTAGGAGTTATTTCTTTATCCAAGCGAGAAATTCTACGATTCGTTTCTTTGGCGACCCAAACGGTTTTTCCCCCGATTGTAACCTCCTTTCTTTTTATGTATATTTTTGGAGTGGCCATTGGGAGTCAAGTCAACTTCACCAATGGAGGTTTAACCTATTTAGGATTCCTCATCCCCGGATTGATGACGATGCACCTTATCTCAAGTGCCTACGAAAATACGAGTTCCTCTCTTTTTATTGCCCGCTGGCACAACCATATTCAGGAGGTATTGCTTTCCCCGCTTTCTTATTTTGAGATGGTCTTAGGCTTATTAGCTGGAGGAGTCGCTCGCGGGGTAGTTGTCTCAACCGGGGTCTTCTTGATTTCCCTTCTATTTAATCCTTTTTACATTCATAATCTCTTGTTATTGATTTATTTTGTTTTGACCATCTCGGTGATCTTTGCCTGCGCGGGAATGATTGGCGCCCTCTGGGCCGAGGATTTTGGGATGCTCAGTGTCTGGCATATTTATTTGATTGTCCCCTTGGTTTTATTGGGGGGAGTCTTTCATCCGATTGAGATCTTACCGGGACCAATCCAGCTCTTGTCTCAATTTAATCCGATGTTTTACCTGGTTCAAGGGATTCGTTACAGTGTTACTGGTATGGCATCGACCTCCCTTTGGCTTTGTGCCGTGGTGTCGCTTGGCATGGCTTTAATCTCTTTCTACTTCACTGTTTTCTTATTTAAGATAGGTTATAAATTGCGGACATAACGGCAGCTTTTGAAAATGCTCCCAAGCGGAAGTGAATTTTGCTTTAAGCGCGTCTTTGTATTTTAAATTCTTCTTCTGTGAAGGCTTTTATGGCAAGGGCATGAATGGTTTCTTTAAATTCTTTCAAGGCTGCATAAACCATTCGATGCCGTACAAGGAGGGATTTGCCTTTAAACTGATCAGAGACAATAATCACAGAATAATGTCCCCCTTTAGACCTTTGTGCCTCCGTGTGAGTGGCGTGATCTGCGCTTTCATCTTTGACATCAACAAAATGAGCGTGAAGTTTTTCTTTAAGAATTTTTTTAATGTCACTCGGCATTTTATAAAAGTTAAAATTTAACACTTTCGGTAATTTTGAACTAGTGTAACATAAAATTGATAAACATCAATTACCTAAAGAAAGACGGCCAATGAAATTGACCTTCAATCAGCAAATTATCGGTGGATCAGTCTTAGGTGTCCTTTTGGGTATTTATCTGAATCGACTGTCACCAGCGGATCCTTTGAAAACCTCTTTATTGTACGGATGCGATATCATCGGAGGTATTTTCATTAATCTTTTGAAGATGATCCTCATTCCCCTTGTCTTTACCTCGATTGCGGTAGGCATTACTAACTTAAGGGCCCATGCCCAGATGTCACGGGTTTGGAAGTTAACCATTCTATTTTTTTCCTTTACTTTGATTTTGGCCGTCTCCCTAGGACTCTTCTCGGTTAATCTTGTCCAACCTGGTAAGGGATTGGATATTGCCAGCTTTCAGGAATCCATGCAATCTTTCCAAGGTCAAAAGATGACATTGGCCGAATTTGTAAAAACCTTCTTGAATCAATTGTTTCAAAATCCCGTGGCTTCAATGGCCGAGGGCGCTGTTTTACCTGTCCTTATTTTTGCGATATTCTTTGGAATTGCTTTAATTATTTTAGGAGAAAAAGCTCAAACCCTTATTCATATTCTCAATGAATTTTTTCAAGCCATCATGGTCATGGTGAACTGGATTATGCGTTTACTCCCCTTAGGTCTCTTGGCACTTCTTTCAAAATTGATCGCGACACAGGAGATGTCCATTTTGCTTTCCTTAGGGAAATTCATGGCCCTGGTTGTGGTGGCAACCTTATTTCATGGATTTATTGTTCTGCCTGTGATTTTATTTTTTTTAACCAGAATGAATCCATTAACATTTTTTGTCGGTGCCAAAGATGCCTTGATAACCGCCCTCTCCACCAGTTCCAGCAACGCCACCATGCCGGTCACCCTTCGCTGTGTCAAAGAAAATCTTAAAGTGGATAAGGACATCGCCGGCTTTGTCGTTCCCTTAGGGGCAATCGTCAATATGGATGGGACCGCCCTTTATGAGGCGGTTGCGGCGTTGTTTGTCGCCAATCTGGTGGGAGTGGAATTGAATTTTTTCCAACAAATCATTGTTTGTTTGACCTCCATGATTGCCGCTATTGGGGCTCCAGGAATACCTAGTGCCGGCATGGTTACGATGATTATGGTCCTTCAGGCCGTTGGACTGCCGATTGAGGCCATTGCCATCTTAATCCCCATTGATCGTCCGCTCGATAGCATCCGCACCATGGTCAATGTCGAGGGAGATCTGATAGGAAGTGTCGTAGTCAATCATCATACCCTGAATCGTCGTTAATCCGCATCTTTCCTTAAGTTGTTTCACTAAAGGACTCGACAAGGCATTTGTTTTAGGGCATAATAAATAACCAAAAAAATTCATAATTTATAAAATATGAAAGAACAAGAATTGGTCACAATAAAAAGTTTTTGCCCCACCTGTATTGAGCGGATTAAAAAGAAACAAAAGAAAATCCATCAGTGGCTTAAGCAATATGAAGCTACCCGTGAGCTTCCACTTTATTCATCGGTGGATATCCGTGATGCGGGATTCAAAATCGCCGTTGTCGATTCCAATCTTTTTCCAGCGGGATTTAATAATCTTTGTGAACACGGCTTGGAAGATGCCGTCCAATATATGAAGGCCGCTATCTTAAAACGGGTGCCGCAAGGGAAGAATATCTTGATCGTTGCCGAGGAACACACGCGGAATTTGTGGTATCTGGAAAATATTAGAATCCTGCAAGAGATCATTCAAAAGGGAGGATTCAACGCCAAAATCGCAACCTTTCTAACCGAGCAGCCGCAAATCTGTGAAGGAGAGGCCTTCTTAGAATTTAAAACGGCCACAGACGCCACCGTCAAAATTTATTGTTTTAAAACAATCCTTGATTCCTTAGAGAAGGGAATAGAAAATTTTGATTTTATCTTATTGAATAATGATTTGACAACAGGTATCCCTCCGGTTTTGAAAGAATCCAAGATTCCTATTTACCCCTCTCTTCAAGCCGGATGGCATTCCCGGCATAAGTCCAATCATTTTTCCATAGCTAATGATCTTATTGAGGAATTTGCCCAAATTGTGGAAATGGATCCTTGGTTTTTTTCTTGTTTATTTTCCGTTGTGGAGGGGATTGATATCAATAAAGAATCAGACCGTTTAATACTTAAAACCGAGGCGGAAATCCTTTTTAAACACATTGAACAAAAATACCGGATCCACCAGATCCCTGAGAAACCTTATATTGTCCTCAAATCTGATTCTGGAACTTACGGTATGGGGGTCAAGGCTTTTGAAACTCCCGAAGATATTCTGCATTTGAACCGTCGCGATAAAAATCAATTGTACAAAGGTAAAAGCTCCCAAATCATAAGTCGCTATTTATTACAAGAAGGTGTCCCCACGATTTATCATATCGATCAAGAGGTGAGCGAGGCGTGTATCTACCAAATCGAAAACAATGTGGTGGGTGGATTTTACCGTTCCAATATAGAAAAGGGAGAACGTGATAATCTGAATTCTAGGGGTATGGGTTTTAAAAAGATGTGTCCTCATTTAAAAAAATACGGAGAATTTAGCGTTCATGAAGATATCAATATTTTTGATATTTATCGTATCCTTGCTCGCGTGGCAGCCATTGCCGCCCACCGTGAGATCATTCAGTTGGAGGCAAAAAAGATATGAACTTTGTTTTTCTCATGGATCCTTTAGCTTCGGTCAAGATGGAAAAGGATACGACGTTCCTATTGATGCTGGGGGCGTACCGGAAAGGACATCGTGTGTACTATCTCCCAGATGGGGGAATGACGTTGAGTGATGGTCGAATCCATTTCCATACGACTGAGGTTGTCCCCCAAATGATTAAAGAAGCGCCCTTTATTCTGAAAAAGGAATTGATTCTGACCGACAAACAAGTCGATTGCGTTTTTATCCGCAGTGACCCTCCCTTCAATTACAAATACCTCATGCAGACCTGGATTTTAGAGAGACTTCGCTCCTCTGTCCCGGTTATCAATGATCCTCAAGGAATCAGGACCGTCAATGAGAAAATTTGGGTCACTCAGTTTACTTCCCTTATCCCTAAGACCCTGGTGGGCCGCAACCGTGATGACTTACTGGGTTTTTTGAAAACAGAAAAGACCATCGTTGCCAAACCGACCGATGGGTATGGCGGACAATCTGTATTTCAACTGAACCATGGTGATCTCAATTGTCATGTCATTTTAGAAACTTTGACGCAAAATTATTCTCGTGATATTATCTTGCAATCGCTTGTCAAAGAAGCCCGAAATGGTGATAAAAGGATTTTACTTTTGAATGGAGAACCCTTAGGGGTGGTACTGCGCGTTCATGCCAAAGACGATCATCGCAATAATTTTTTTTCTGGGGGAAAACCTAAAGCAGCTAAAATCAATAAACGGGACAAGGAGATTATAAAAGCACTCAAACCCAAATTAAAAGAACTGGGGTTGTATTTTGTAGGGATTGATATTTTAGGTAAGTATCTAGTGGAAGTGAATGTAACCTCTCCGACATGTTTACAAGAAATGAATTGGCTTTACGATCAACGTCTAGAAGAAAGGGTGATAGGATTTGTGGAGAAATTGGTTCAAAAAAGGAAACTGTAAATTCAAGGGAAGCGAGATGTCGCATTTGACCCTTTATTACATGCCAAGCTGTCCTTACTGTATCAAGGTCCTTAAGTTTATAGAACAACAAGGTGTTCAAATCCCATTGAAAGATACGGCCTCCAATCCCCAGAATCATCAGGAACTGCTTAAGCTCGGTGGAAAAACCCAGGTGCCGTGTTTGGTGATTGCTGGTAAGCCTTTGTATGAATCGGATGATATTATTCAGTGGCTAGGCGATCATTTTAAAAATAGGAATCCCGCATGACTCTTGAGGAGATCAAAAATATCATTCAAAAGGCTGTCCCTCATTCTTCGGTTTTTATCAATGACCCTTTGAATGATGGCCAACATCTGCAGGCGATTGTGATCAGCCCGGCCTTCGAAGGGTTGATGCTCATCAAACAGCATCAAATGGTCATGAAGCCTTTAAAACAGGCCTTACAAGAAAGTGTCCATGCCTTGGGACTAAAAACTTTTTCACCTCAGGAATGGGAAAAGGTGAAGCACGAATATGGATATTAACTTTAAGCTATCCCTGCCTGGCGGCAGGCAGGAGCTCTTAAGCTTTCAGTTATCAGAAGGTGGTCTTAGCGAATCATCTTGATAGCTGACAACTGAGAGCTTTAGTTAAAAGGAGGTCAAAAAATGTCAAGCGTTCGAGAGAGAATTGAAGAAGATATAAAAAATAATAGGATTTTGCTTTATATGAAAGGCACGCCCGAATCCCCTATGTGCGGATTTTCCTCCCAAGTGGTCGGTGTTTTGCAGCAGTATAAAGTCCCGTTTAAATCGTTCAATGTCCTAGAAGATGAAGCAGTCCGGCAAGGAGTCAAAGAGTATTCTGACTGGCCGACATTCCCTCAGCTTTATGTCAACGGAGAACTGATTGGCGGATGCGATATTATCAACGAACTCCACCACAAAGGCGAGTTAGGAAAAATTCTTCAAAGTTCTTAAATTTAAATGATTTGTAGCTCACTACTAAGCGGGGGATTGAGCAGTTTTCCCTTCTGCCAGTCTTTTTAAATTACGGTAGGGATAAATCCCGGAAGAGTGCCCATCATTCCAATCAATCCCTATCGCATAATTGCCTAAAGGAAAAATTACCTTGGGCGCAATATCCGATTTTAAATTTTCTGGCTTAAACAATTGTTCACCAGTTAATTCATTAACACAAAGTGCACATCGGCAATGGGCCCTCACCGTTCGATTGTCTAGCTTTAAACTCTCTCCCTCCGGCCAACAGAGGGTAATGTAGTTCTTGTCAAATTGGATTTCTGGAACCTGCTTTTTGAGGATGCTTTGTTTTCCCAAAGCCCGGATCATTTGATCGACAGCCGTTATAATATACTCATTGGCCAAAGGCTTTTCGATTTTTTTTGTCAATTGCGGCATAAGCGGAATCTCCCCAATGGTCGGTAGACCAAACCGATCTAAAAGGGATGTTCCTGCAGTTTCTCCAAAGATATAGTGTTTCTTATGACATTGCTCACAGATAAAATAAGCCATATTTTCTATGATTCCTAAAATAGGGACATCGACCTTCTCAAACATCAAGATTCCCCGAGAAACATCCACCAAGGAGAGCGTTTGTCGGGTAGTCACAATGACTGCTCCACTCAAGCGAAGAGTTTGGGTGATGGTTAACTGAACATCTCCAGTCCCCGGAGGCATATCAATAAAAAGATAATCCAATTCCCCCCAATCCGTTGCCAGTAGGATTTGTTGAACATAACGTGTAACAATAGGCCCGCGCATGACGGCCGGCCCATCCCCCAGAAGGAATCCAAAAGACATGATTTTTAAATTGTGTTTCGCAATAGGAATCAGTTGTTTCAATTCATTGGCATAGACCGGGACGTTTTGTAAATTAAAGAGAGTGGGAATGGATGGGCCGTGAATGTCACAATCGACTAATCCCACCTTAAAACCACGTTGGGCAAGTTCTAAGGAAATCAAGGCAGCCATTGTTGACTTCCCTACCCCGCCTTTGCAGGAGGAAATAGCAATGATCGATCTAACCTTACTAAGAGCACTGGGAATGTTTTGTGCAGATTGGGAATGGATAAGGGCTTGAGTAACCATATTGATTTTAACCTCTTTAACCCCGGGAATTTTTTTTATCAGCTCGGTGGCTTGGTGCTGGAATTCGGTTTTGATTGGGCAAGCCGGGGTCGTCAAAGCAATGTCTAAATAAACACTTGTCCCTTCGATCTTCAAGTTTTTTACAAAACCCAAAGAGACAATATCCTTATTTAAATCAGGATCAATGATATGGCTTAATTGTTGATAAATATCATTTTCTTTTATCATTTTCTTTGAATTTTAATAAATTAGATTTTTATTTGGTTGATGTAAGTTTCATCCAAGGCAATGGATTGGATGGATTGAATCAAGTTTTTATCATTTGCCGGCCAATAATTCACCTCTTGTGGTTCTAAGTCTTTGTACCGAGAAAATCTCTGTACCAATCCAGCCGATATGGAAAGGATCGCATTGGCGGGTTGATGGCCTTTAAGAATCAGGGTGGGACCTTTCTCATGGCTCAACTGAAAAATAAGATCATCGGGATGGGCATAATGGGTTAACATTTCATTTTCCCTTTCATCTCTACCCACAATGGCTTTAAACTGGGGATTGATGCGAAAGTGTCTTCCCCATTTTAAAGAAATTGTTTCCCGGAAGTTACGGTACCCGTAAGCAAGGGTATCCTTCATCCGATGAGAAAAATGCGGATCCGTCAATAGACACCCTCCCGCTGGAGAAGGGTAATCGTTAATGTCAAATTCTTTGGCGAGTTTAATCTGCTCTGAGCGTGAACGACCCGAAATCTGCAAAAGTTTCTGTCGGTCAATCAATCCCTCTTCTTCTGGGATCGTTGGTTGAAGGAGTTGGGCTGACAGTGGCCTTAAAAGACGCCTTTCTAATTTTGCCCCGTCTTCAATCCAGCGCAAACTTTTCGTCATTTGCGACATGGGGCGTTGGCCTAAGACTTCTCCCGTAAAAACAAAATCTGCACCGATAGTACGCATATATTGCCCGGCCCGGGAAAACATATGGATTCGACAATCCACACAGGGATTAAGTCCGGATCCATACCCGTATTTAGGATTTTTAACCAGCTCAAGATAACGTTCATCCAGTTGGAAAATGATCAAAGGAATACCTAAATGTTGGGCAACGCTCTGGGCTTTGGTTTTATCGCAACATCCCCAAGGCATAGAAAAATATATCCCATGGACCTCTACCCCTAAATCTTTGATAATCTTACACGCTAAGGAACTATCCAACCCTCCCGAGATTAATCCTACCGCCTTGACGACTTTAGGAGTTGGTGTTAAACTCGTATCTGATTTTGAAGTTACTTGTATCATGTGTACATTTTATAGAATTGACCAAAAAAATCTTGCAGTTTAGTTACTCAATCTTATACGATTTCAAAGGAAAATTCAATCTGAATTTTTCCCCAGCTTGAAAAAAATTCAGGATATTTTGTGTGTACTAATGAAATAAATCTTGCCAATCGCTAAGAACTTGTGGTAGGATTAACCCTTATTAACTCATTTTAAAATAACAACTTAATGATAAGACATGAAAGATAAAAAGAAAACCATGAATGGGGCCGAGGCCCTGATCCGATGTCTAGAAAACTATGGAGTGGAATATGTCTTTGGCCTTTCCGGGGGAGCGGCTATTCCTATCTTTGATGCCCTAGTGGGTTCAAAAATCAAACTGATTTTAGTCCGCCACGAACAAGGTGCAACCCATATGGCGGATGGCTACGCCAGGGCTACCGGAAAAGCGGGTGTCGTTCTGGTGACAAGTGGCCCCGGTGCTACTAATACCGTAACCGGAATCATGACGGCCCAGATGGATTCGGTCCCCATGATTGTCTTAACCGGCCAAACCATCACTCCTATGTTAGGAAAAGATGCCTTCCAAGAAACGGATGTCTTTGGGATTACCATGCCCATTGTGAAACATAGCTACCTGGTGAAAAATACCAATGATATTCCTCGGGTAATTAAAGAAGCCTTTTACATTGCGAATTCAGGTCGACCGGGTCCAGTTGTGGTTGATTTACCAAAAGATATAACTTCTGCCCCCTTTAGCGGTGAAACCCTGGATCCTCCTATGGATTTACCGGGCTATCACCCCCCCAGCAAAGGTAATATTAACGATATTAAGAAGATGGCCAAGTTATTTAAAGGCTCTAAAAAACCCTTATTACTCATTGGTCATGGGGCCTTGATTGCTAGAGCCGAAAAAGCTGTCCGGGCCTTAGCCGAAAAACTGCGTGCCCCCGTTACCAATACTTTATTAGGTAAAGGAGTGTTTCCCGAAACACATCCTTTGTCTTTAGGGATGCTGGGAATGCATGGAACCGCTTATGCCAACAAGTCCCTCACCAGTTGTGATCTCATCTGTTCGATTGGTTCCCGTTGGGATGACAGAATCAATGGCAATAATGATGAGTTTTGTATCGGGGCTAAGAAACTCCATATCGATATCGATCTGGCGGAAATTGGTAAGATTGTCAAACCCGATGCCTATTGCCTTGGTGATGCCCGTTTGATTGTGGAGGAACTGGTCAAGCTGGTTGAGCCTCTTGACACGGAAGAATGGTTGAAGGAGCTGGAATTTTACAAAAAAGAATTCCCTTTAAAATACAGCGATCAAGGCGGCTTAACTGCCCAACGAGTTCTTGATAGTCTTTATAAAGTTACAAAAGGAAAGGCAGTTGTTACCACCGATGTGGGTCAGCATCAGATGTGGGCCGCCCAATTCTATTTAACTGATTATCCTGATCACTGGATCACCTCCGGTGGTGCTGGCACCATGGGTTATGGTTTTCCGGCCGCTATTGGCGCTCAATTCGGCTGTCCCAATGAACTGGTGGTGGCGATTGTAGGTGACGGCGGGTTTCAAATGACGTTGTATGAACTGGCTACCGTCTTTGTACATAAACTGCCGGTCAAGGTCTTGGTCATTGATAACAAGTATTTGGGGATGGTACGGCAATGGCAGGAACTCTTTTTTGAAAATCGTTTATCCGGGGTTGACCTCGAAGGGAATCCGGATTTTGTCAAATTGGCTGAGTCTTATCGAATCAAAGGATTCCATATTGGAAAGGTGGAAGAAGCCGATAAAGTTTTAACCGAGGCCATGAACTACAAAGGCCCCTGCGTCATTCATGCGGAGGTCATCAAGGAAGATAATGTGTACCCAATGGTCCCCGCGGGAAAGTCCGCCTATCATATGATCATTGAAGCACCAAAGGTGAAACTCGAGAAGCCAACTGGAAGCACTTAAAATTTTAAAAGGATTTTCAAGATGAGTCAGGGGGATCTCAATCAAAAAAAGAATGTCCATACGATCAGCCTTTTGGTTTCTAACAAACCCGGGGTTTTGGTGAGGATCGCCCTGGTCTTTGCCAGACGGGGGTATAATATTGATTCTTTAGTCGTCTCTCCTTCTGTGAATCTTCGTTTTTCTCGCATGACCCTTACCGCTCAGGGAGATCCGCAAACCTTAGAGCAGATCATCAAGGTTTGTAACAAATTGATCGATGTGATTCATGCCAGTGAACATACCGGAATAGAGTCTGTCCATCAGGAGCTTGCCCTCTTTAAGGTCAAATTGACCCCCACCACCAAACCCATCATTACAAAATTGACCGGCCGACATCGCGCCCGTATTCTCGATGAATCCGATAAGACCATGATTATTGAACAAACCGGGATAACGACCGAATTGGATGAGTTCGAGGCCATCCTTAAGAAGTATGGGATCGTTGAGATGGTCCGTACTGGAAAGCTTGTCATGGCCAAGGGGCATGAGGAAACGTAAACCTTTAAGCTTTCAGTCATCAGCTGTCAGCTTTCCGAACTTATCAATTCAAATACAAGCTGATTTCTGATCAATGTTTTCTCTTTTCTGATGGCTGAGAGCTGACAGTTTTAGTTGTCGGCCAGACTGCAGGGTAAGATTTTAGGCAATTCCTTCGGTGGGAGGATGACTTCGGCAATTTCAATTCCCTCAGGAGAATATTCAAGGGAGGTAATCCGGCAACGGTCTAAATCAATGTCATTATTCTCAACACCCAGATATTGGACGATCGCGGCACGCAAGGCGTCCCATTCTAAATAAAGAACGAATTGTTCCTCTTCCTGTTTTAAGCCTAAATCCGTCATAGCCTGAGCATAAGGAATTTTTATAATCTCATCCAGGGATCGCCCCAAGAGGTATTTCGAATAACCTGTTTGCGCCGTAATCTCCCGCCCGCAGGTAATCTTGGCAAATTCAAAGGAGACAAATCTCTCCTCTTTGTCTAATTTAAGTGAAATACTAGATGAACTATCCGAACAAGGCATGATTTTTTCTCCTTCCTGAAAACCACTTCTAGTATATCTCCCTCAAGAGGACCAGGCAAGAGAAAGAATGGATTGGATGTTTTCAGATTTAATCAGTCAGTGGGTTCATCGAAAATATCGAGATAACCCCTGCATCAGAAGATGGATACCAATCGCCGCGATGAAAAGACATAAGATTTTCGAGAGGACTGTACAAACAATATCTCCTAACAAATGATAAATCCCATCAATAAATCTCAAAATCAACCAAGTGATCGCCATGACAACCAAAATTGAAACCAAAGAAATTCCAAATCCGTACTCAGAAAAAATGATTAACGAAGTCATCATAGCCCCGGGTCCTGCCAAGATGGGACACGCCATGGGAACCGCCCCCAAATGATGGGCATCCTGCTTTTCTCCCGTCAAAACCCCTCGGACAAGGGCACCAAAGACCAAATGATCAATGGCAATGATAATCAATAACAAGCCGCCGGCCGCCATCAAATCAGAAAATTGGATTTGGAAAAAGTTGGTCAAAACACTTTCTCCAGCAACAATAAAGATTAACAGGATCACGGTAGAGGCAATGACCGCGGTATCAAATGCCTTTTGCCTTGTTTGGGATGTCATGCCTTTGGTCAGCTGTAGAAATATCGGAATACTTCCCACCGGATTGACAATGGCAAAAAGAATAAGGATAGATTTAAGGAGGTCCATTAAGGAAATTTTTCAAAAGACTAAGAGGGATCCCCAATTCCTTCATTATAAAATTGCAATTTAACTCCAGCAGTCGGCCCAGTCCAAAAATCACCAGTCGTGTCAACAAAAATATTTTTAATATCGAATCTGATTTCAAAATTTTGTTCGTATTTGTGATTATCAACTATAATGACTGAATTAAATATCGGCGTCTTATTAACTAAAAGATAAATTGCAATTGCAATTGCAATGAAAAAAGGGAATTTTTTATAATTTTTCCAATCTTTCCATTTTTTTTCTCTCTTCTTATTTCCCTTTACAATCTCAAATAGATCTTTAAATATTTTCAATTTTTTTTATACCTCCTTTATTTATGTAAAATATGTGAACTGTTATGTAAATACCAATATCCGCTTTTTTATCATTGACATCAATTGAACATCTTAATTAAGGCCCTCAAGATTTCTGAAGTCCAGGTTTTTTTACCACTTACAACTTATCACTGCTTTCTCACCATTCTAACGCTCCCCCAGTTTGGTATTCGGTGACACGAGTCTCAAAGAAATTTTTTTCTTTCTTTAAATCAATCACCTCACTCATCCAGGGAAAAGGATTTTGGGAGCCGTAGACTTTCTTAAGGCGCAGTCTTTCTAAACGGCGGTCAGCGATGTATTGGACGTATTCGCGTAGAAGTGAGACATTGAGTCCTAAAATTCCTTGTGGCAAACATTCTTTGGTGTAAGCGACTTCCAGCTCAACCGCCTTTTGAATACGCTTAAGAAGGTAATCTTTGAATTCGGGTGTCCAGACCAAAGGATTTTCATCTATGATACCGTTAATGAGTTCAATTCCAAAATTCATATGGATACTTTCATCACGCAAAATATATTGGATCTGCTCACAGGTTCCGGGCATCCGGTTTTGTCGGCCAAAGGAAAGCATGGTGACAAACCCCGAATAAAAGAAAATCCCCTCGGTTACGACATAAAAGCTAACGAGGTTGTTAAGGAATTTTTGGATGCCCTTGGTAGTTTTCAAATCCACATTTTCATCCAAAATTCCTTGGGTACAGCTCATGGAAAATTCATCCTTTTCATAAATCTCCTTAGTCTCTCGGTACATGTTGAAGATCTCCCCCTCATCCATGGAAAGGGATTCAACGATATACTGAAAGGCATGCGTGTGGATGGCCTCCTCAAAGGCCTGTCTTAAAAGATATTGACGGCACTCCGGATTGTCCACCAGTTTATAAATCGATAAGACGATGTTATTGCCAACCAGGGTCTCTGCGGTTGAAAAAAATCCTAAATTGCGTTTGATCACATGCCGCTCATCATCGCTAAAACTTTTGGGGTCACGCCACTGTTCAATGTCTCTTTGCATGGAGACCTCATTGGGCATCCAGTGATTAGCACAGCCATCCAGATAATACTGCCAGGCCCATTTGTATTTGATGGGAACCAGTTGATTCACATCCACGGTCCGGCTGTTATTGATGATTCGTTTGTTCTCGGCCGAAACCCGCTCAGCAGTCATACGGATCGTTGACTCAGATGAGGTACATTCTTTTGTCATTAATTCAGACATAGTTTTACCTCCCAATCAATAATTTATTCGAAATTTTTTAGCTTAACCATCAGGGAACATACAAATTTAAAGCTGAAATCCTTGACTGATTGCTCCTGCCTGCCGGCAGGGACAGCTGACAACTGATAACTTCTATTGACAGGCCTCGCAATCTTCCTTTGGTTCTTTACTCAGTTGGATTGTTTCTTCTTTCTGATCATTGAGAGTAGATCGCTGCTTGCCTCCTGTCACCCGCCCCTTCTCATCACGTTGCCGACGGCCAACGATATTTTTGACATATTTTTCCTTGGTGACATCCAAAGTACTTTTCTCAATACGGGTGGCTCCCATGGAACGTAAATAATAGGTTGTCTTAAGTCCTTTTTCCCAGGCCAGCATATACATATCGCTGACCTTCTGGCCGCTGGGTTTGGCCTGATAGAGATTAAGGGACTGTCCCATATCGATCCATTTCTGCCTCCGGCTGGCGGCCTCAATGATCCATTCATATTCAATTTCAAAGGCAGTAGCGTATTTTTGTTTAATCTGGGCAGGAAGACGTTCAATCTCCTGGATACTCCCATCAAAATATTTAAGATCATCAATCATCTCTCGATCCCAAAGGCCTAATTTTTTAAGGTCGTTAACGAGAAATTCATTGATGACAGTAAATTCTCCCGAAAGATTACTTTTAACAAAAATATTTTTATAAAGGGGTTCAATGGAAGAGGTAACCCCAACAATATTGGCAATAGTAGCCGTAGGGGCAATCGCCATAACGAGACTATTTCTCATCCCATATTTTTTAAGCACATCTCTCAGCGGTCCCCAATCCATTCGGAAAGAACGATCTACACTCAGATACCCTCCTCGTTCTTTTTCCAGCAGCTCCAAGGTATCAAAGGGAAGGATTCCCTGGTCCCATTTGGACCCTGGATAGGTGGAATAAGTGCTGCGTTCCTTGGCTAAATTGATCGAAGCTAATATGGCAAAATAGGAAATCGCCTCCATACTCCGATCGGCAAATTCCACCGCTTCCTGAGAGGCATAGCTTATATTTTGAATCCACAAGGCATCTTGAAAACCCATGAGGCCTAATCCTACCGGGCGGTGGCGTTGGTTGGCAGTTTTGGCTTCAATGGTAGGATAGTAATTGATATCAATGACATTGTCTAACATACGAATGGCGGTTGCGATTGTTTCTTTAAGGCGATCGAAGTTTAAGCTATCCGGGGTGGTATGCGCGGCTAGATTGACTGATCCCAGATTGCAGACGGCCGTTTCTTTTTTGGAAGTATTGAGCAAAATTTCGGTGCAGAGATTGGAACTGTGCACCACCCCCATATGATTTTGGGGAGAACGGATGTTGGAGGGATCTTTCCAAGTGATCCACGGATGTCCTGTTTCAAATAACATACTGAGCATTTTACGCCATAGTTGAATAGCTGGAATCACTTTAAATTGTTTGATTTTCCCTTCCAGGACCATTTGCTCATATTCCTCGTAACGTTTTTCAAATTCTTTTCCATAGAGGTGATGCAAATCCGGCACTTCATTGGGACTAAACAGGGTCCAATTCCCATTTGTCTTGACTCGTTTCATAAATAAGTCCGGAATCCAGTTAGCGGTGTGCATATCATGGGTACGCCGTCGTTCATCACCCGTATTTTTTCGCAACTCTAAAAATTCCTCTATGTCCAAATGCCAGATCTCTAAGTAAGCGCACATCGCCCCTTGACGTTTTCCACCTTGATTGACGGCAATGGCAGTATCATTAGCAACTTTAAGAAAGGGGATGACTCCTTGACTTTTACCGTTTGTCCCCTTAATTCGCGCCCGCATCGCCCGAACATTAGTCCAGTCATTTCCCAGTCCCCCGCTCCATTTGGAAAGCATGGCGTCATCTTGAATACATTTAAAGATGTGATAAAGGTCATCTTCGATTGTGGTTAAGAAACACGAGGAAAGCTGCGGATGAAGTGTCCCAGAATTAAATAAAGTTGGGGTGGAAGAAGTAAAACGAAATGAGGAAAGCATATTGTAAAATTCGACCGCTCTTGTATTTTTTTGTTCTGTTTCATTGAGAGCAAGCCCCATGGCGACCCGCATCCAGAAAACTTGTGGTAATTCGAGCCGTTTCCCATCCTTGTGAATAAAATAACGATCATAAAGGGTTTGAAGTCCCATGTAACGAAAGAGAAAATCTCGTTTAGAATCAAGCTGGTTGCCTAAAAAGGCTAAATCGAATTTAAGAAGCTCAGAGGCGAGCAGTTCTTCTTCCACCGCCTTTTTAATGTAAGAAATAAAATAAGTAGAATACTCTGTTCTCATCCCTTCAAAGCTGACTTCATATCCAAGTGCCTCTTCGTATTCTTTTAATAAAAGAAGTCGGGCGGCAACGTAACTATAGTTGGGTTCAAACTCAAGAAGGGATTTGGCGGCCATGATATTGGAAGCGGAGATAGCCTCTTGGTTCATGCCGTTGTAATAATTTTTAAGGGATTCTTTTAAAATCTTTTCTCGGGAGACATTTTCCAGCCCTTGGCAACACGTTTCAATAGTGTAACGCAAATCTTCAATCTTAAGGGGCCGCTCTTCATCCGATTTGGCTTTGATACGAATGGTTTTAAGCCATTCCAGGGAAACATCTAATTCCGGCAGATGACCTTCTCTTACCCTGGCCCTTTCTTCGCGGTATAAAATGTAGCGTTTGGCCACCTCATGCATCCCATCGGCCATCAAAGATTTTTCCACAACATCTTGAATCTCCTCGATGTGGACAGCCTTGCCTTCCGGCCATTGTTTTCGGATTTCTAGAATACAGTTGTTAGTCAATTCATTGGCTTTTTCCAAAAGTTCCTGGGTCAGATGTCCGTTGTTATGGGCCTTCAGCGCCTTGGCAATCGCCATGGTGATTTTTTCTGGCTTGAAGGTAACAACCCGGCCATCCCGTTTGATCGTAGAATACAATTCAAATAAGGTACGTCTTGCGGCATGTTGTTTACGATATTCTGCATAAAGTTCGGCGATCTCTTTATACCCATTTTCATAAAGTTGACGGATGACTTCATCTTGGATTTCTTCCACCGTTAAAAATGTTTTTGTAGTAGCGCGCTCTTTTAAAACAGAAAAAACACATCGAGTGACTTTCTCGACATCATCAACGGTATGCACTGGCAGTTCTGCTTCTCGAGGAAGGTTGTTGATTTGTTTAAAGGAATTCCCAATGGCATTTTTAATACGTTGCAGATTGAAGGAGACAATTTGAGCATTTCTTTTTTGTACCTTCAATTCAGGAACGATAGAAATTTCCAGTGGCATGAGACCTCCCTCCTTTTTTTTGATTTGATGTAAAAAACCTAATCTTGAGAGTCGTTGGTGGGATGGTACGATTAAACGGCTTGTAGCGGATGTCCGTCATGTTTAAGAATCGGAAGAATTATTTTCGCAAGAAAAGCCTGCGAACAATAAATACAAGATGTAGAAAACTTTTGCTTTAAAACACTATATATAGTAGAGATAGCGCAGAGAATTGTCAAGGGGTAATTTTAAAAAGTTGATCAATTTTTTAAAAGGACAGGTAGACCCAAGGGCTGACTGTCCGAAACTGTCACCCCTTGGGCCTGATTTACCGTGCCGCCAAAGACTTGGCGGCATTGAGATTTTTTGACACAGTCTCCCAATTGACAATATTCCAAAACGCTTGAATATAATCGGCTCTTCGATTTTGATACTTAAGATAATAGGCGTGTTCCCAGACATCAAGTCCTAAAATGGGTGCTCCTCTAAGTTCAGAAACATCCATCAGCAGGTTGTCTTGATTGGGGGTTGATCCGATGGTGAGTTTTCCGTTGTTACTGATGTACAACCAAGCCCAGCCACTTCCAAAGCGGGTGGTGGCAGCTTTGGTGAATTGTTCTTTAAAGGCATCAAAACTCCCGAAATCTTTTTTGATCGCCTCGAACAATTCCCCTTTAGGTTGGCCACCGCCTTTGGGTGAGAGAAGGGTCCAAAATAAAGAATGATTGGCATGGCCTCCTCCGTTATTTCGAACGGCAGTTCGAATATCCGCAGGCAAAGTAGAGATATTGGAAATCAATTCCTCAATTGTTTTTGATTCCAAATCTTTCTTTCCCTGGATGGCGGCATTGAGATTAGTAACGTAAGTATTATGATGCTTCCCATGATGGATTTCCATGGTTTGCGCATCAATATGTGGTTCGAGGGCATTAAAAGCATAAGGTAATTCGGGTAATGTAAAGGCCATCTTTAAAACCTCCTTTTTTTTAAGATATTAAATTTTTTTGGCTGCTTCTAAAGCTTCATTGTAGTCTGGTTCTTTGGTGATTTCACTAACGATTTGTTTATATTGAATTTTTCCCTTTTCATCAATCAGGAAAAGGGATCGGGTGAGAAGACGTAATCCTTTGATCAGAATACCAAAAGATTCTCCAAAGGATGCGTAACGGTAGTCCGATAAAGTCCTAATTTTTGTACTGCTGGTAGCCCCGCACCATCGTTTCTGGGCAAAGGGAAGATCCATACTGATGGTAAGGATCTCAAAATCCTTTCCTAGCCTTTCTGCTTCTTGATTAAATCTCTTGGTCTGAAGATCGCACACCGGTGTATCTAAAGAGGGGACAACGGAAAGAATACATTTTTTCCCTCGAAAGGACGATAATTTGATTTCCGTTAGGTCATTGGCTACCAAAGTACATTCTGGAGCAATTTGGCCAACCTTGACTTGCTGTCCCATCAGTGTTACAGGATTTCCCTTCATCGTAACGACATTCGTTTGTTCTTGCACAGGCATGGCTGTCTCCTGGTATTATCCTCACCTGATATAAGACAGTGAGGAAAGTTAATGTT
>CAYJXI010000027.1:25525-35044 GCA_964374105.1 uncultured Planctomycetales bacterium | reverse complement strand
GGATGAAAAGAAATGATTTTGTAATCTTGAGGGTGGGTTTTAATTTTTTCTAAATAACTCTTCAAAAAAACCTCGGCCTCATCCACAAATTCTAAAAAGACGAGATGAGCGGTATTTTCTGAATCGTTTTTTAAGGAAGATTCCATGTCAGATTTTATTTAACCCTTAACGCTGTGTGTGACTTTTCCTCTCCCCTCAAAGGAGAGAGAATTTTATAAAAAAAGTTGCACACGACGTTAACCCTTAACTCATTTCCCTCTGTTTAAACCTTCAAAATCATCCCATCCCGAGCGGCCAAGACGTTTTTAAAAATCTTTGCGGCTGCCTTTTGCGCTTTCTGCCGTTCTTTCAAATTGGGATAATTCTCCGCATCAAAATGAATCATGGCCAACTGCTTACAACCCGCTTCTTTGGCCAAAAGCGCCACACTCTCGGGATTCAAATGTGGCCAAGAACTATCCAACTGCTTTAATTTATAAGCGCATTCCGCTATCAACAAATCTGCATTTTGGGATAATTCTATGGCGGACTGGCAAAACCCGGTATCGGTGCAGTAACTGATGACTTTCTTTTCAAATTCGAAACGATACCCAAAACACCGCGAAGAATGCTTCAAATCCTGCGCCACCACCGAAAAGGGAAAACTGTTATTGGACCCGCAAGAAAGTTCTCTGACCCTCGCGGGAAACCCAAGATCCTTGAGGGAGATGGTAAAGGGCTGACCGACCACTTGATCTAAAATGGACTTTCCACCGGAAAAACAGCCGATGGTCAACCCTGCATCAAATTTGAATTTATTTAGAATATGTAGTCCAACAATATGATCGATATGAAAATGACTCAAGAATAAATACACGGGTTTGGATTTCTTTATATATTGATCAACTTTGTAAATCCCGCTTCCGGCATCTAATATGACGTAACAGTCTTTTGTGTCAATCAAGATACAGGTTGTATCCCCGGTTAATGAATTGTACCACCCATTGGTCCCTAAGAAAATCACACGCATATTATATTCTCCCTCTAACGGACAAAGTGACAGTCACCTTTTGGTGACTGTCACCTAAAAAATTGTTTACACAATTCAACGGTCTTTGTCCATCCAAAACCCTTTTCCCTTCTTCGGCGGCCTTGGCCCTTAATTCCCTAAAGGCCTCTTTCGAATAAAAGGCCGCATGCGGGGTCATAATCAAACGGCCTTTCAGCCAATCCTTATCTTTCTGATAATCCTGGATAAGATCGTAAGCATTCCCCGGAAATTCTGTCGGCAGGGCATCAATGCCGCAACCTGCTACAATCCCTTTCTTCATCGCCCCTTTGAGGGCTTTAAGATCAATAATGGGGCCACGGGCGGAGTTGATCAAAAATATTCCTTTTTTGGTGTGTTGGAAAAATTTCCCATTGATCATATGCTGAGTGTCGCTCGTTAACGGAGTGTGGATAGAAATGATATCAGCTTTTTTAGCCAATTCCAATAATGATTTTACCCTTTTCCACTGAGGTGGTAAACCTTTAGTTTCCTTCCTCCAAGGATCATAGTAAATCACCTTCATCCCAAACCCAATGGCCCGCTCAGCCGCCTCTTTTCCTATCCGCCCCATGCCGATGATCCCAAAGACCTTGCCTTCCAGACGAATAGCAATAGGCGTCATCCGCTCCCACATCCCTCGCTGGGTTTGTTTAACATGTTCGCAAACACCCCGCACCAAGGACAACAAAAGGGCAAAGGTGTGATCCGCCACCTCACCCTTGCAGTAATCCGGGACATTGCAGACACAGATATTTTTTCGTTGAGCCTCTTTCAAATCGATATTATCGACGCCGATCCCGGCCCGGACAATAGCTTTGCATCGTTTCAATTTCGATAAAAGATCCTTGTGATAAGTAATCTTATCGTACGCTAAAATACCATCACACCTCGCCCAAATCTCATCCGGGACATCGGCATTTTTCATAGCCTGAGGTGTAATAATCTTCACCTTTGATCCAAAAATATCTTGTTCGATACGAGCGGGCGGCGGGATGAGATCGGGGATGAGGATATTAAACTTCTTCATGTTTTACCGTCAATTCAAAACCTTATACAATTTTCTAGCGAATTGGAAATTTTCTTGAGTATCAATATCCACGGCCTCGTGTTCCTTCACCTCGAATAAATAAGGTTTGATCCCAAACCAATAACTCCACTTAAGCATATCGCTCTTTAAGCCAATATAACAGGCCCCGGTCACCTCATAGAAGGGTTCTAACTCCTGCGAATAAGGATGCCAATGGCCGTGGTGATAATTGATTCCCCGTCCCTGTTTGCTTAAAAGGTAAGTCTTTTTTGGCAGCACGGCGATGAGGCTGTCATAATCTTTTTTGACACTTAAAAATTTATCGACCGCAGCTTTAAAATTACTGAAAAGGGGGCTGGTCACAAGCGCCCAGACGACAATCGGATCCCCGGGGATGGTTGTCATGATATGATAAATGACCTCGGCTAAGGGCACATCGGACTGGCAATAGCGCGGCTCTCTTGGCAGAAATTCAGCTCGGTTTTTTAAGGCGATCTCTTCGGCCCTTTCACTATCGGAGGACACATAAATGTGATCGAAGCACTTGGCCTTTTTTAAATGATCCATCTTAAGTTCCAAGAGCGACCGGCCATTGACAAATTCAATAAAATTTTTGCCCTTCACGCGCTGGGAACCCTCACGGACTGGGATGAGCCCGACAATTTCTTGTTTCATATGTCTTTCCCTGAATCGACAAAGACTTTATTGCGCGGGATACTGGGAAGCCGCACCGCCAGAACCGTGATCTCTTCGTACACCTTGACAATCCGTTCGGTGCTCCCGGGATGGAGGATATAAAACATCCCCGAGGTTAGAATCTGCCGGTCCCCGTCAATCTCATACTCGACCTTACCGTTTAAGATCAAAAGGAATTCAAAACTGCACAAGTGGTAATGCAGCTTTTCCTCATGCCCTACGGGGATGTTCTTAAAACAAATCTCCACATCGTTACGATGGAAGACCGAGCCCTTAGGATAAAAATGCCCGCAGATCCAGCCGCGCATCTCGCCGTTAATGACCTCGTTGCTCAAGTTAGCCACAATATAATTTTTGCCTCTCGCCACCTTAACCCGGTCCTCCAAATTTCTTATAATCTCTTCGATCACTTAAACCCCCTCCCTTTTGAATGAACCCAAGGCCTTGCGCCGAAACGACACCTTGGTCCGGTATTCCGGCAGGACTTGATCGGCAAACAGCCGGATGCCTTTGCTGTCCGGATAATCCATAAACCACAGCATAAAATGACTCACGCCCTTATCCACAAAGGCCCTGATCTGCCGGCGGATCAAGTCCGGCGTGCCGATCATAAATTCCTTTGTTAAGGCCTCGCGGGAATTATAATCCGTCATCTGCGGATTCGTGGCCTTAAGCTGGGCCAGAATATCGTCATCATAAGAATTGTTATGCTTGATGAGACCCCTGTACTTTTTTAATTCTTCTTGGATTTCTTCGTCGGTCTCACGGATCAGAATCTGCGTTTCCAGGGACAACCCTAGTTTGGCAAAATCCCGGCCCTGGCGCCGGCATTCCTTTTTAATAATGTCCAGCTTCGCCTGGAAAGCAGAGAGCGAACACGGCATGGAGTTAAAGACATCGGCGAAACGCACAATATGCTTGACCATGGCCGGGTGGTTGGCCTCGCCCATCCAGATGGGAATCCTTTTGACCGGTTTGGGATTGCAGATGGCCGCCTTAATTTTATAATATTTACCCGCAAAGGAAAATTTGTCCTGCTCGAGCATCCCTTTAATGATCGTTAACCCTTCGGCCATTTTCGCGATGCGCTCCTCGGTGGTTTTGCCGAAATCAATGCCGTAACTGTCGAATTCCGCCCGGCGCCAGCCATAATCATAGAATAAAACGACCCGGCCGTTGGCGATATGACTCATCGTAGCCAAGGCCTTGGCCACAACACTGGGATACCGAAAATTATTGCATAGGTGGATAGGGATCACCTCCAGCTTTTGGGTGATTGCCGTCAGGGCCGCCATGACCGAAAGGCATTCCCAGATCTCGCCGTCCCGCCCCAGGAACAGATGGTCTGCCACAAACAGAGAATCATACCCTAAATCTTCGCATAAGAGAACTACTTTTTGTATCGAGTCCCAATCCAGCTTTTTATACGCCGGTGTCCTAAAAAACAGCATCCCCGGATTGGCAAATAAAGGAATGCAGAAGCCGAATTTGATCCCCTTCATCTTTTCGATCCTTTCATTAGACCTTAAACAAACACCCGGTGTTTGTTTAAGCATTATCCTACTTCATTCTTCCTTTTATTGCCTGCTCTATTGTGTCCTCATTTCTCTTTGCGTGATCCAACTTATTTCTAAATTCTGCAGCAACCTTTGTTTTTAGATTGATTTCCACGGGTAAACTCAATCCACCAAAGCCAGTCTTGGATGCATCTTCGGTTGCCATGCTCGCGTAGGCATCTAAGGTCTCACCACCACCAATATTTTCTAAAATTTTTGCTTTGATTTTTTCCCCTATTTGACTCATATCTGTTCCCCTTTCTATCAAAAAATAGTGTCTGTCCCTGCTTTCCATTTCCAATTGTGGCCGGGCGGCCACAATTGGATGCATCGCTTCCCTTGAAAAAGTAGTGTCTGTCCCTGGTTTCCTTACTCAATTGATTTTGAGTTGGCCTTTGAGCTGTTCTGGTAAAAGTTTCTTAAGTTCGTCTCTTGCCTCCACCAGCCGTAAGATATCCGCTAAATCTTTTTGCCGCTTGCTGGGACGCCGAGTTTCATCCATGGCCGCCCATATTTTCCCTTGAAAGACATCCTCAACGGCAGCCACGGGGATTTTGTAACCTAAAACATTTCTGGTTTTAGCGCGTTCTAAAAAGGACTGGTATCTTGCATCGGTTTGTATCTGGATACGCAAATCTGACTTTTTATCAGAAACATTAATACTGTTCTCAAACTCCACAACCTTAAACTTTTTTTTCAATCTTGGAAGTAATTCTTCTAACTTTTCGCTGATAACAACCACATCCAAATCAAGACTCACCACCGGCTCGGCATACGCATTGACCGCCAAGCCGCCAATAGCACAAAACCGAATCCGATTTTTCTTTAAAATATCAATGAACGACTGGAGGAAATCGCTTTTGCCATTTGCAATTTTGTTAAGAAATTCTTTACCAATCATTTCGCTACCTAAAGTTTTAGCGGTTTTATTGTTTTAAAAATAGTGTCTGTCCCTGCTTTCCCCCTAGAGCATCTCTCCCTGCTTTCTTCGTGTCCTTCATCTTCATCTGTATTAAACTAAGAGCTAAAATCCCCAAGGCAAAATAAAGCGAAGTATTGCCTTCCGGAATGGCTGCAGTATTTAATATGGCCACGGCATCCAAATCGGTGGCAACAAATCCGCCGGCTAAATCAGTGACCTTTAGATAACGGGCCTTATTAATCCCCGCGGAATCAAGATCGAATTCCTCATAGTAAATTTCATAATTGGGGCCGTTACCAACAAATATGCTCGACCGGTTTTGGTCAAGAAACCCTAGTGAGGAGAAATGAATCCCATCTAAGCTGGCTGATACGTCAGCCGGTTCATTGAATATACTGTGGCTGGTCGTGTAAATCCGGACATCATTACCCGTGCCGTTAATGACAAAAAAATCATCAAATGAGAAGGTCATATACCCTGTTTCCCCGATGGTTACAAAAACCAAGTCCGATGGCCCTAAGGCACGGGGAATGTGTTCATCCCCGGTAAAGTCTAAACCTGTACCACTGTTATAATCTGCTATCGTATCAGCGAAATATGGAACAGCGTAAGCACTGTGATTTGTAAACACGATCCCAACAAAAAGAGTTATAGATAAAATTATTATTTTCATCGTACCCTCAAGAGATCTTTGACACATGACGAAAAAAATAGTGTCTTTCTCTGCTTTCCATTTACCCTTTTTCCCAATTGCGGCCGCCCGGCCACAATTGGATGCATCGTTTCCCTTGAAAAAGTAGTGTCTGTCCCTGGTTTCTTTTTTAGTAATTCCTGTTGTGACATTTATCAAGGCGTTGTAAATATAATTTCTGAAACTCTTCCTTGGACAAACGCGGGAATTTTTTACGCAACCCTTCCAGAAAAAATTTTTTGGAAAATTCCGAAAGCTCAAAGGCCTTAAGCAGCCTTTTTTCAGGTGACATGGCCCGTATCGTCTGAATATAAATCCTGTGATTGGGATGCGGTTTTAAGTTCATTGCAAATTCCACGACATCCCGCCATCGACAATCAAGGTCGCGCCCGAAACACAGGCGGCATCGTCCGAGGCAAAAAAGAGCATGGCGGCGGCGATATCTTCCGGTGTGGCTAAACGGCCTAGGGGCGTGCGTTTAATAAAATATTCCTTCAGTTTCGAATTGTCATTTTCCAATTGTTTGCGATTGATATCGGTAATGACGGTGCCGGGCAAGACGGCATTGGCGGTAATGCCGTATTTTCCGGCCGCGATCGCAATCGACTTCATGAGTTGATTGATACCTCCCTTGGTAGGACAATAATGACTCTGCAATTCCCCGCCAAAGATGGAACTCACGGAACTGGTAAAAATGATTCTTCCCGCGATTTTTTGTTTGACCATCTGGTGCACAGAGGCCTGGGCACAGAAAAAAGCGCCTTTCAAATTCACCCCAATCACCATATCCAAAAGATCCTCTTCGATTTTTAAGAACTCTTCAAAAGGACAGATGCCGGCATTGGCGACACAGATATCCAACCGGCCAAAGGTCTTGACGGCAAAGTCCACCATCTCGTAAACCTTACTTCGATCAGAGACATCTGCCTCAAAGGCAGCCGCCTTGCCTCCCAAGGATCGGATTTTTTTCACCACCTTTTGGGCGCTATCCGCAAATTCCCCTTTATCCGCGTTCTTGGAATAATTGACCACGACATTCGCCCCTTCCTGGGCAAACCGGATACACGCCGCACTCCCAATGCCCCGCGACCCGCCGGTGATGATGGCCACTTTATTTCTCAATCGCATTTTCATTTAAAAGGGGACAAATGTATAAGCTCGATAATTAAGTAACTGTTTTCCCTCCCTTGATGGGAGGGATTAAGGGAGGGTAAAATGATTGAACCACTTTTCTCTCAACCAATTTCATCACCCCCACCTATCCTCCCCCATAAAAGGGGGAGGAATGATTTATTCCTTAAAAACGTTACCTAATTAGTGAGCTAGTACATCTGTCACCTTTTCCTTTTAAATGGAGACATGATTAGGGACCTCATCATTGACTAAAACCGAATTCCCTTTGACATCCAGCCTCCCTAACATAAAACTCGCAAATTTTTGATCCACCCTTTGAAGGACTTCTTCTCGGGTGAGTCCTGATCGGAAGGCCTCTTGAAATTCTTTAATCACAAAACCCGTGCGTAGATAAGCCTTCCCATCTTGAAAGGGATCTAACATCTGATAGTAAGGCCGATAGTCTTGATGGCTTAAAGTATTTTTTCCTTGAATTCTATCCTCAATGGCCTCTCTTAAGGACGCGATGTCAGTGAAGACCACCTTATTTAAACCCTGCTTTTCGAATTCATTATTGACAAACCCGGCCAAATCGATGTGAAAGCTCACACCGCCGGCAAAAAAACATTCACAGGCGGCCGTACTCAATCCCAGTCCGAGACTAAGGTCACTGGCCAAACCAATTTCGCCCGGTGGGACCTTGATCCTGGCGGTCTCCCCCAAAAACACGGCTATCCGCTTCTTTTGGATATATTCATTGATTTGGGGAAGGGCCTCCTTGATCTCTTTGAAGGAATGGAACCGCTTAGGTTTTAGAAAGACAACCAGTTGATCATATTTCTTTAATAATTCCAAAAGCATCTGATGGATCTTAATCTGCATGCCCTTACTGTAGGGTAAATCGAAAGAAACCACATTATCATGATAGGACAAAATAAATTTATCCGGATATGGCTTTCGCAAATTTAAGGCTTTTTCTTTTTTACTTTCAAAATAGAAATCCAAGGGATACCCCACCTCAAAAACCCGTTTAAAAGGATAACGTTTGTAAATATTACGGACAAACAGCGGCCCCCAGCTGAAAAAAATATCATAACACTTCTGATCGTCCCCTCGGCATTCCATTTGATAAAGGCTCCAGTGCGAACCCATATAAAGACCCCTAAGCCTCTGAAGACTCTGGGCCTTGATGAATTTATCCGGTTCAATATCATGCATGGTCCAAAGGATCTTCAAACCCAATTTACGATAAATGGATTCCCAATAAATAACCTTAAAGTGAAAAAAGATCTCCTGACAGGACAGCCAGCCCTTTTCCTTCCCCTCCCCAAGGGATAAGCCCAGCCTTAAGATCTGCGGGAAAATCTTTATAGTATCTCGAAAACACGGAAGCACCCACTGAAAAGGGTTTTCTTTGGATCTTCTTGAAAAAATATATCGAAGGAATCTTAAGGGGTTTTTTAATATCTTCAGACGCCGGATACCGAGATTCTTCAAGGTGCGGTTGGATTCTTCATCATAATTTTCAAATTCAATGCCACACACACTTTGCGGGTCAATTCCCGAACCTTTAAACCAATAAATATCATTGATTGCCTCTAACCTCACTCGGCTTTGAATGAATTCCACTCCAATACCGGCCTTTTGATTTTCCGAATTATGGTAAGCCGCTTTCTTTTGACCGGGAAAAAAGGATAACAAAATCTGATTTGCTAAGGTTAACAACCAAAAGCCGGCAATCGTTAAAACATGCTCCTCTGGATCGCAACAATATCTTTTATTGAGTTCGCCGTCAAAAATATAATTTGGACGATCAACCATCTTTAATCGAGGGCAAACTCCAGTCGTGTAGAAATAAAGATGACCCCTGCCAATGATTTCTTTGAAGAAATCCTGTAAAGGACTCTTTCGTAAGAGAAAAACAGCGCTGTGGCCTCCTGGCTCGATCACTTGGGCAAACGCGGTCAGTTCCACCACTTTGAAAAGGTAAGGGTAGATAGCCTCTTTTAAGTGTTCACTGAATATGAGAGGGTTAAACTGATGTGTTCGGCAAAATTTTTCGATTCTTTTTTTAACATATTCTTTCGATGCCCATGTCTCTTGGAGCTTGACAACCCTTTGATGAATGGTCTCAAATAGCGTCAACCCCTCTCGTTTTTCTTCGGATTCAATCATCCCATCCAATTGTGTCATTGGTTTTTTTACAATTTTTTCTAATATAGGAATAAACCGTTTAGGGAAATTTAAAGAAATATTCATATAATAAATCTTCTCAAAGGAAATTTTTCTTGAGAGAGAGATGATCTTCCCGATGGAACTCCAATCTAATATATCTATCCATAATGTTTGCATAACACTTTAAACTTTGCTTGATTAATTGCCCCCAAACACCCGGTGTTTGGGTGGGGAAATGGTTTATTTAAAAAATTGCAGCTTTTCTACCGCCTTCTTATATTCTTCCCACTGGCCGATATCAATATAATT
>CAYJXI010000027.1:0-25425 GCA_964374105.1 uncultured Planctomycetales bacterium | reverse complement strand
CCGGCAAAGGCCTCATCCCACGTAAGATATTCTGTCACCCTTTGCCCGTCTTCCACAATCGGCAGAAGCTCAATGACCTCTTTAAGCATAATTTCTTTGGCCTTCTCAAGTGAGTAATCCTCTTTCTTAAGATAAAACGGTCGTTTGTTAAAAACATCGCGGATGTTATCCTCCAAATTCTTATCTTTCAGAAGCCCGCGGCGGATGTCACCATCGGTGATGGTGCCCTTCAAGCTATTTTCACCGTCAACGACAAGCAGGACCTTCTTCCCAGTCCGGCTGAGTTTCTTTAGGGCCTCTTTGATGGATTCAGTTTCGGATATTAAAATATCTCTTTCTAACATGTTGATCCCCCAAAGGTGACAGTCACCCCGCCATGGCGGGGTGACTGTCACCTTTTTAAATCATGCCATTGATGGTATGCCGCAGTTTCCATTCGCCTTTAACTTTTTTCCATAAATGAGGAGAACGAAATTGATCGCACAGCTCCAAGAATTCCTCTTCTTTCATCCCAATATGCTGTGTTATTTCTTTAAAATATTTTTGGGGAAACTCTCCGTCAAAACGGGAGACAAGGGCTATGCCCTCTTCGCGGGTAATATGTTTATTGCGGATTTCCTGAGAGGCGTCGTAGGTGGCGCGGCCGATCCCAAACTTGATAAAGGTCGTGTAATAATGAAAACCGTCTATTTTATCATCAAGGCTATTGTATTTACTGTAGGTCCCTTCGGTCCGGAAAGGATTGGCCTGAAATCCGGTATGTTCAACCGCGTAATAATAAGACTCCTGGGGCGTCCATTTAAGATAGTATCCTAAATAATGCACCTCAATATTGGATTCTTCCAGATCTTTGTAATGGGCGGGTAAATAAGTGTTGATCTCATTGAAAGTGAGATTGTATTTTTCCATTAATTCTCTGACCGAAACCCCTCCCAAATAGATCTCCTCCAAATGCTGCATGGTGAAATAGGATTTATCTCTGAGGGAGGTTTTGGTTTCCGCGATAGGATTTCCATACTCCGCCTCACTTTCCCCATAAAAGATGAGGGGGATTTTGAATTTGGTGGCCAATTTCGGGGCGAGATTCTTTTGGCCTAAGATAAAGGGCTGAAACGGATGTAAGAGATTTTGAATAGCCAGTTTCGTTAACAGGGAATGAATCTTACCATTGTAATTGAAACTGATATTATCAAATCCGCCTACATCAATCCAATTTCGAAAATTCTTCCAGCCGATATCCGTATAAAGGATCGGCGGCCAGGTGACGGTTAAAGGATGCATCCCGTATTTATACTTTAAAGTATGGGCAGCAAAAGCACTGTCCTTGCCGCCGCTTCCCGGGACCACACAGTCGTAATAGCCGTCTCTCCGGCGAAACCGGTCAAGAAGTTGTAAAAGCTCCTCTTCTCTTTTTTTCCAATCGATTTTCTCCTTCTGTTCTGCAAAACGGCACGCATCACAGATGCCCTCGGAATCAATGTGAAGAGTCCGGTGTTGATGCTGCCGATGGTGTTTAAATTCAATACTGGAGGCCGGTCTTTGATTGGACATAACACACCTTTTACAAAAAATGACCTCCTTAGGTAATCCATACCATGCCTCTAACTTCTGTTCAGGTTGAGTCAAAACTTTACTGTTCATCTTCTTTAAGGCCTCCTATGGTTTTTGATAAATTCGACCCAATTCTGGTAAACTCGTAAACCTTCCAAACCACTGCGCTCGGGGTGAAATTGACAAGCAAAGGTACTTCGGTAAAAAAGACTAGAGCAATATTGTATACCTTCATAGGTAGTTAAGGAAAGCACTATTTCCTTGCTGTCCGGGACCGCATAAAAAGAATGGACAAAATACATAAAAGCACCTTGCGCCAATCCAGCGAGCGGTGATTTTTGCCACCCCTTGTCTTTTGCGTTGGGCGGCTGGGTAATCCGGTTCCATCCCACTTGCGGGACTTTCAACCCCTTATCGGTTTTTTCTGCTTTAGCAAATTTAATAACTCTCCCAGGGATAATATTTAACCCTTGATGAAGCCCGAATTCCTCGCTCTCGGTCATCAATAACTGCATCCCCAGGCAAATTCCCATAAGCGGTCTTCCTTGTTCTACGAATTTTTTAATAGGGTCAATCAGATTCAGCCCTTTTAGATTCTCCATTGCATCAGCGAAGGCCCCCACTCCGGGTAAGATGGCGGCCTGGGAATCTAATAAATCGGCAGGGTTGGATATGATCGTTGCCTTAAGTCCTACATATTCGCAGGCCTGTTTGATGCTGAATAAATTCCCCATACCAAAATCGATGATGACAACACGCTCTTCAGGAGGAGACATTGGCTACCCTTTTTTGTGGCTCCCGGCAAGGGATCCCTTCTTCAAGCAAGTACGATTTGATTTCTAATAACCCGGCGGTTTTGATCTTGGAAAAGACCCGGCCGCTTTTGACAAATTCCAAATTACCTTCGGCCATATAATCTTTTTCATTCAGTTCCTTGTGTTTTATGAAATCATAATGGATCATCGAGGCAAAGCTCACCGCATCGGCCTTCCCTTGCAGGATGACTTCTTTAATGTGTTGAAGATGACCGGCTCCTCCAGAAACGATCACCGGAATATTGACCGATTCCGCGACTCGACGTGATAACTCTAGATCATAACCTAACCCTGTCCCCTCTCGATCAACCGAAGTCAGCATTATCTCCCCGGCCCCGCGTTCGGCTACCTCTTGCGCCCACTGAAAAACCTCTATCCCCGTATATTCTCGGCCGTTTTTTGTAAACGCTAGATAACGACCATCCGGCTGTTTGATCGCCTCAATTGAAATCACAATTGTGGAAGAACCAAACATCTGGGAGGCCTCATTAATAAACTGAGGGTTATTGATCACTTGGGTATTCAAACTCACTTTATCCGCCCCCGCCCTTAAGACTTGCCTTATATCTTCAACGGTCCTGATCCCGCCCCCTACGGTCAAAGGGATAAAGATTTCTTTAGCGGTTTTCTCAATGATAGAAAGAAGGCTGTTTCGGCCATACAAACTGGCCACGACATCGAGGTAAATCAATTCATCGGCACCGGTTTCATAATAATAGCGGGCAAATTCTTCCGGCTTCCCTAAAACCCTTAACCCCTCCAGATGAATCCCTTTAACGAGATTGGGACCTTTGATATCTAAACGCGGAATAATGCGGATATTGTGCATATTTTTTTTCAAACAGCAGGGGCAGGCATGCTAGCCTTAGGTGTAGTGGTTCGACCCTACTCCATGCGTGTCGAGTTAAGGCCTATCTTGCTATTCCCCTCCCGCGATGGGAGGGGTTAGGGGAGGGTGATATAGAAGTCTCAATCACCCCCTCCTTAATCCTCCCCCCTCAGGGGAGGAAACATCTTCGCCTCGCTTAACTTGACAGCTATCGAGCATAGTCGAAGGACCCTTAGCGAAGCTAAGGCCCTGTCCCTACTATGACCTTTTGTTAAATGGAATGTCAAAAAATTCCTTTTTCAATGTCTTAATATTAAAATCTTCTATAATCTGTTTTATGCGCAAAGCGGTGTTATTCTTTTGATAGGGATTGACTACTTTTTTAAGAAACTTCTGAAATTCTTTTGAATAAAGCTTTTGGATAGCCCTTTGAATCGCCTTTTTCTCAGGATGACAATGGATAATGCTTTTGGCACAAACCCTGCCCTTTTGGCGATCGCCGATATCTACCGTCCCAATTTTAAAAGACGGCGCCTCAATGATGCCGCTGGAGGAATTTCCTACCACCCCATCCACAAGCCGCATCGTTGATAAATATTTAAGCCTCCCCAGCGAAGCAAAGGCAATGGCTTTTTGAGCATTTTTCTTAACATAGTCATCCATCATCCGATTGATGATTTTCCCATGGGTATCGGCATTGGCTTTGGTGAAAATAAAATGGGTCTCGGGTAAATCTGCAAGGGCGGAAAGCAACTGACGAAAATGCTCAGATGAGGTATTCTCTTCTAAGGTCACCGGATGAAACGTTATGAGCAAATTATATCGTCCGAATTGAAATTGCCATTTTTTTTCCAGTTCAGTTTTTGACAAGAATTTTAATCTTGGGATGTCATCCAACCCGATCGCTCCCACATTGTAAACTCTCTTGGGATCTTCTCCCAGTTGAATCACACGCTTTCGATAACTTTCGTTAGAGGTGAAGTGCAACTGGCTCATCTTGGTAATGGCATGCCGAAAGGCATCATCGAAAGCCCCTCGGGTGACTTCTCCCCCGTGAAGATGCGCCACCGGAATCCGGCTCAAGTGGGCCGGGATAACGCTACTTAAGATTTCAAATCGATCCCCTAACACAACCACCATATCGGGCTTGAGTCTTTCATAAACCTCGGCAAATCCCCTGACTCCATACCCAACCGATGCGGCAATGCCGGATGGGGTATCTCTTTTAAGTTTAATATCGACCTTTTCATCAATAGGAAAACCATCATCTTCAATTTCCTTATAAGTTAATCCGAATTCTGAAGAGAGGTGCATCCCGGTGACAACCAATTGTAATTTGAGGGCACGGTCCTTTTTAATTTCTCTTAAGAGAGGTTTAAGAAGGCCGTATTCCGCCCGTGAACCAGTGACGACACATACCCTTTTACTCATATTTCGATTAACTCGTCTTTTTTAAAATCCCTTTTTGCCCTCAATCCTAAAACTTTATTCAAATTCATTGGGGTAATTCCTGTGCCTGGACGCTTGACGGCGATATTTTCCGATTGAAAAATATCCCCCTTGTTAATATCGCTCGCGGCAACCAGACTTTTACGAACAACCGGCAAATTTTTTATTTCTGAGGCAGACGGTTTTTTAATCCCTGTCCCTAAGGCCAATTCCACATGACGAATAGCCGCAACCATTTTTTTAAGTTCAGAAGGTTCTAAGGAGGCCTTATGGTCTGGACCTTCCCTGGTTCGATCGAGGGTAAAATGCTTTTCAATCACACCGGCCCCTAACGCAACCGCCGCAATAGGGATCTCAATCCCTAAGGTGTGATCAGAATATCCCACCTTTACTTTCAGTCTTTCTTTCATCGTCAACATCGCCTGCAAATTAACATCCCCAAATGGCGTGGGATAGGCGGTATTGCAATGTAAGACCGTAATCAATTGTTTCGGGGTCCCTGCCTTAATTAAAATTTTTAAGGCCGTCTGAATCTCTTCTAGGGAGGCCATACCCGTTGATAAAATGAGTTTCTTTTTGAGCTTCCCGATTTTCTTAAGATAAGGGAGATTGTTGATTTCTCCAGAAGGGATCTTTAAAATGGGAAGTCCTAAATCATTTAACAAGTTAATGCTCGGTAAATCAAAAGGGCTTGATATAAATAGGATTTTTCTTTTTTTGCAATATTTCATCAGCTGCCGATGGGCGTGTTTATCCAATTGATAGCTTTTAAGCATCTTAAGCTGAGTTTCTCGGTGATTAGTAAGCTTTTTTTGGTATTCAGCCTTAGGAGCAAAGGGACTCACAAGACTATCGGCTTGGAAGGTTTGAAATTTGATAGCATCGACCTCACATTGAGCGGCACAATCGATCATTTTTTTGGCTATCTCTAGGCTCCCGTTATGATTAACCCCCGCCTCGGCAATGATAAAGACGCGCTTCACGATTTTAATCTCCTTACGGGATTGCCGACATAAACTCCCGCTTCACTCAAGGATTTTAAAACAACGGACCCGGCACCGATCACGGTATTCTTGGCAACAGTAATATCGTTGGCCAAAACACTATTACTCCCAATAAAAACTTGATCTTCAATGATACACTCCCCATTGATAACACTGTGAGTCGATACATGGCAATGATTTCCAAGGGAACAATCATGCTCAATGCATGCTCCCGTATTAATAATGCAATTTTGACCGATCTTTGCTCCGGCGTTAATACTGGCTTGATGCAGAACAATGGTTCCCTCCCCAATCTTAGCGTGCTTAGAAATAACCGCGTAGGGTGAGAGTATGGTGGGGAATTGGACTCCTTTGGCTTGGAGAAATTGAAATTTTTCCTTCCTTTTATCGGCACTTTTGATTTGGCCGAGCGTAATTAAGAAATATTGATATTCTTCTGCTAATTTTGCTAAATCCTCGTCACTAGCGAAGATGGTGTACCCCAAGACCTTTTGGTTGAGTCTTTCCTTTTGATCCACAATACCCGCGATTTTAAATTTTCCTTCTGCCTCGATGACCTCGATAGCGGCCTGACAGTGTCCTCCCCCGCCCACCAGGATTAATTTTTCTTTTTGTCGCATATCATTTCCTTTAAGGGATAATCTTTAAATCACTTTTTGAAATATTTTTTAATCCGACCAGCAATAAAATGAATATCATCCTCTTTTAAACCAACACTGCAGGGAAGATTGAAACACGTTTCATACGCCTTAGTAGCCTCTTCAATTTTATAGCTTTGAAAATCACGGTACATAGGTAAAGTATGAATCAATCTCCAGATGGGTCGGACAGCAATATCCCTTGCCAAGAGAGACTTCAAAAGAGGTTTCTTGTGAACCCTGGGTACTTTTAATGTATAGAACCAAAAATTACTCCTGACCGATGGCCTTTCCCATAATAAACTGACCCCCTCGACTTGGGATAGAAGCTGCCGATACAATACGATATTTTTTCTCTTTGTTTGAATAAAATCTTCGAGTTTTTCCATCTGGGCCACCCCCATCGCCGCCTGAATATTCGTCAGGCGATAATTGTAGCCGATTTCATCATGATCGTATTCCCAAGGATCCTTTTTCGCCTGGGTACTCAAATGTCGAATCCGGTTAGCTAATTCTCTTTTATGGGTGACAACCATCCCACCTCCACCGGTTGTGATGATCTTATTCCCATTGAAAGATAAGCAACCCGTCTCGCCAAAGGAAGCGGTCATCTTGCCCTTATATTCTGAGCCGATGCTTTCAGTGGCATCTTCAATGATTGAGATATGAAATTTTTTAGCAAGTTTCACCAGAGGATCCATATCCACCGGATGACCAAAGACATGGACCGGAAGGATCGCTTTAACCCTTCTTTTAGTTCTTTTATTATAAACAAACCCATTGCGCTTTCTGACACATTCCTGAGTTAAAAAATCACTCGCCTTTCCTATATCTAAGCAAAGAGTTTCCTTCTCACAATCCATAAATATAGGATTGGCCCCACAATATCTGACCACATTGATGGGGGCAATGAAGGTTAAGGTTGGAACGATGACCTCATCCCGGGGGCTGATATCACTGGCAATCAAACTTAAGTGCAAGGCCGCGGTCCCATTGACCGTTGCCACCGCAAAGGGACAGCCAATATATTGGGCCACTTTCCTTTCAAAATCACCAACAAATTTACCAACCGAAGAAACCCACCCCGTATCCAAACATTCCTTAATGTATTTCCATTCATGACCGGCCATCAATGGCTCTGACAAGGGAATCACGCGCACCTCTATTTAAACAATCAACTCATGAATTTTTGCATCTTATCCGAGGGGAATTTAATAAATTGTCTCTATTGATTTTCCCCATTTTAGAACTTTTTTATAATATAACAACCCCTCTTGATATGCAATGATTTAATCGTCCTTCAATGGAAGGGAAAATTAGCTTAAGGTTAAAACGAAGATTTCCTTTTAGGTGGGACCGCCATTTAATTCAATTTAACTGTGAACAAGTAAAGGATCGGGGGACTTCTTAAAGATCCATTTGAACCGTGTGAGGGTAAATCTTTTAATAATGGCCTGGATTTCCTTCTCGGTCTTTAAGCTCTGCTTGCCTGTGAAGATATTGATAATGCTTTTTAACACTTTACCCGGATGATAGATAAACTTGGTTAAATGAAACATCATGTAACCTTTATTTCTTAATTTAAGGACCTCCTCGTCGGGCATATATTCTGACCAAGACTTGACTTTAGACATGTCGGTCGCGGAAGCGTAACCCTCCCAGGTATCAGGGAGTTTGCCTTCCTTCTGCAGCTGGGTAAACAAGGCTGAGCCAGGCAAGGGGACAAAAACACCAAAAGCCACTTCATCCAAGCCAACTTTAGCCAGTTTCATCATATACTTGATGGAGAGTTCGACATCCTCTTTCTTCTCCCCAGGAAGTCCTAACATCATATAGGCGGCGACATTAATCCCTAATTTGGAGGCCCGCTCCACCACGGTTGTGACGGACTCCAAGTTCTGAGTTTTCTTAACAATTTCCTTTAAGACTCGTTCGGAACCGGATTCCGGTGCGACCGTAATGTGATAGCACCCGGAATCTTTCATGGCTCTTAACATCTCCCAATCGGTGACACTGGCTCTGATGCCATTGGGGGTCTGCCATTTGATTTTGAGGTTTCGTCTTTTGATTTCATTGCAAATTTCTAAGAGGCGAGCCTTATTAACCGTTAAGTTTTCATCCTCAATATGAAATTCGGTAATCCCATAATTTTTATAGCAATACTCAATTTCATCAACCACGTTTTGCGCCGACCTCACCCGATAGCGGAAGTTCCAAAGCTGCGGTGTGCAGAACGTGCATTTGAAAGGACAACCCCTAGAGGTTAGCATCGTTGTATACTTTCCCTGAATAGGGCCATGGGCCTCTCTTAAGTTGGAATATTGATCGTGCGGAACCAGGTGTCGGGCGGGAAAGGGTAAGGCATCCAGATCCTGATTAAAGGTCAATTTGGGTTTAACAATAATTTCTCCATTTTCCCGGTAGGCAATGCCGTCCAGAGCCTTAAATTTAAAATAATCATTTAATCGGATGGCCTCACATAAAGCGATAAAGGTATCTTCTCCCTCACTTAAAATGACATATTCAATCGAAGGATGACCTAAGGCTTCCCGAGGAACTCCCGAAGGATGGGCACCCCCTACCACGAGTTTCACCGAAGGATGATCTTCTTTGATTTTATTAGCCAGGGCCACCACGATAGGGAAAGATATAGAAAAAAGATTGGTCAGCCCTACCACATCCGTGTCAGGATCGACTTGTTTCGATATATCCTCTAGCTTCATCCCCCGATACAAGTAATCTATCTTTAATTCACTGACTTGTTCTGGGGCCTCAAGTGCGGTATCAAGACAGCGGACATTATACCCTTGTCTTTCACAGACGGCCCCTAAATACATGATGGACAACGGGGGAGCGATCCCTGCCCCTACTCCGGATTTAGAATAAACATGCGGAGGATTGATTAAAAGAACCTTAAATTGCTTCACAGATTTATTGGCAGTTGTTGTCTGCGCAGAAGATTCTGTTGGGGAGAGAGTCTCTTGACTCATAGGGCTCCTTAATTTCATTTAAGATAAAATTTGTCTAATCTTGATGTAGGGCTATTCTATCAAAATATTAAAAAATTCAAACAATTTTTTTCTTAAATTTAAGATTAATTTTATTCAAAAATAAAGAAGAGGGGACGTTTTTATTTTTTAATCCTTATTTTGATTTTATTCTGGGAATAGAAATGTCTCCATTAATTAAATTTTTAACTATTCTTATATTTCCCGTCATCCGGATTTAAGTAAACCTTGGAATCAATCGCAGATTTTACTTCTTTGATCCCATCCGGCACTCGTCTTAAAATTTTAAAACCTAATTCTTCCTTAATTTTTCTAAACGATACGCGATAATCGCGTGGGTCCTCATCTTTTTTGATATAACGAACCTTAGCCCGAGGAATAAATTTCTTGATTTCCTCAACGATCATTCGCTTTTGATAATTTTCCTCGGTATCTCCCACATTAAAAACATTGTAAGCCACTTTCTTTGGAATGGTTTTTAAAACAAGAAGCATGGCCCGGGCAAAGTCAAAAACGTGGCAATAAGGCCGCCAGAATTGCTCACCAAAGACTTTGAGCTCTCTTCCCAAAGCCAATTCTTTAATAAATTCATTTACGGTCAAATCAAATCTCATCCGAGGAGAAATGCCGTAGACGGTAGCAAACCGCAAAGGTGTCGGGCAAAAATTTTCCTTCTTCTTAATCTGATGAAGGATCACATCCTCAAACTGAACCTTTAATTGGGCATAAAGGGAAACCGGGGCTAGGATTGAGGTCTCATCCACCAAACCCTTAGGATCAGGCATTTTCCCATAATTGCTACAGGTCGAGGCGAAGATAAATCTTTTGACTCGGGTTTTTATGGCTTCTTCCAGCAACTGACAGGAAGCATCCCAATTGACTCTTCTGGCCAATTGCGGCTGTTGGGCGCAGGCCGGATCCCCGACAATAGCGGCTAAATGAATCACCCCTTCGATGGGATAATCTTTTAAAGGAGCTCTTAAGGATTTTGCTTCTGCTATATTTGCTTTGATGAATTTAAAATTGGGGTGATGCCAGTAATTCAACAGGGCCTCTCCCCCAAAAGTCAAATTATCAATCACGATGACCTGAAAACTGTTTTGCAAAAGCAGTCCTACCAGGGTTGAGCCAACATAACCCGCACCCCCGGTCACTAAAATGATCTTTTTCATGGATTTTCCTTTTTTAGAATTCAAAAATATTCTTACTCAATTCTGTAAACCACGTAATATTGATTCTGATAAAATATTGGGAAATTCAATGGCAGATGGCTTTCCCGTATCACATGGGTCAACTGATATTTTCTGCCCCAAGCTCGGATAAGATCTTCATTCAACCCCTGCCAAAGTTCTCTCCATTTCTTGTTAAAACCCTCTTCGGCTAACTCTTCGACAGAACATTTGAGATCATTTTCAAAGATCTCTTTAAATTGATTTGTCTTATTTCTAAATTGGATATTATCTATAGGGGTGTTGGAATTAATAAAAGTTTTATGATGAATGGAAAAATCAATATCCAAATTATCAAAAGGGACCAATAAGATGGCTTGAGGGTCGCTAATCTTTTCGTTAACAAACTTGGCAATGTCTTCAAATAACGCTTCGTGAGCGGTCATGGGAACAGGGATCTTAGATTGCTCAATATTTAACAGAGACTTTAATGAGGATTTTAAAAAGGAAGTCCAGATTCCAAAAAGGACAATAAAAATAAAGGCAATGCCCACCGGTAAAAGAGACCCATTTTTTATTAACGGCAGATTCCTCATGGGTTGCAATAAAACCGCAATTGGGAAAAACCCAGATAATTTCCTTTCCCAAATCTCATATGTCAAAAAAAGAAAATAAAAGCCGATGAGGCATAATCCTTGATTGGACTCCCCTAAAAATCTCTTTACAAAACCGTACCCGAAATTTAAAAGGATAAAAATGATAAAAAAGACAAAATTCCCCTGCCTGATTTGCCTTGCCAACAGAAAGGATAAAAAAAATATTGAAAGCAGATGGATAAAAAGAAAAGATCTCAAAAGCTGAAGAGTGACAACCGTTCCACTGCGCAAGACATCCGCCAAGATGAAATTAAAGATATACAACGTCAAAATTCCCAAAGCAAAAACCATAATATTTTTAACCGGATATCCTTCGGTCTTGGCCTTAAAGTATCCAACGAGCAGAATAAACACCGCTAATAATTTGCTGATTAAAATCCCTGGTTCTTGCGTTAATGTCAACCAGACCGAGGAGCAATACCAACAAGAATAATAGAAATAACTGATGGTGAATTCATCCAAAATCGAGGTTTGCTCCCTCTTCAGATAAAACAGGATCAAGGGAATGATGGTCACAGTCACCCAAACGGGGAAGCTTAATAACTGCCGAAAGCGGATGTCGCGATAGAAAAAATACTTTATTCCCAAACCAAAACACATCGGCAAGAATAACCACACGGCAACTCCCAAATGCCAATAAAAAATGAGACCCGTTGCCACGGCACACGGGATCCATTTTTCCCTTAGGAAAAAATAGATAGCCAACACATATAAAGGAGTAGCCAGAGTCTTCTGATCGATTTGACCGCTTAAGCCCAAAAGATAAGTCATAACAAAGATGACCGAAACCAAGGAGTCGTTTTTAAAAACATACCGGCATAATTTCATCAAAGCGAAGACGGCTAAGGCCGTTTCAAAAAACCAAAACCAAGGAGCAAGTTTTTCAAAGCCATCTCCTATTCCCAAAGCTTTTGCCACATAAGCTACCCAATAATTGTAGTGGTAATAGGGATCATAGGAAATACCTCCTTTGGGATATTCGGGATGAAGGATTTGCGTGACAGCCCCTACTTCGATCGGCTCAAAATGGATCCTCTTAACAAAGGGAAAGATCAGAAGAATAATGAGAAAAGAAGTCCAAAGGATGACCTCTTGCTTAAAACCTTTTTTAAAAAATAAAACAGTCATGGAGAGTAAAATTTATAGATAGCACTTCCTGGGAATGCTTCTCATTCATCCCCTTGGAAATGAAGGTATTAAACGATGGGATAAAAAATTCCTTAATTCATTCAACACCCCTAGGCCTACCACCAGATAATCTAAAAATGTAAAGAGGACCGCCTCTAAAGTAAAAAATAGCCCCTTCTTTTTAAAGATATAAATCCAGAAACGCTGATTGTTCAACAAAAACAGGAGTCCGAAAAAGATCCAACCCATCAACAATTCTTGCCTTTGAAAAATGACCCAGAAGAAAGATAAAGATAAAGTCAAATAAACAAGCGGAACATTCCATATCATATCTAAACTGATGTCAGTGAATTTTTTGTTAACAAAAAGCGTTTTGCTATTCAGATTGCGGAAAAATATCTTTGACAACGTCCTCGATTTTTGGAAATCATTCTTCAGTAAACTCAAGCAGTTAAATTCCTTTAAATGAACCACCTCGAGTTTGGTATCGATAGTAATTTTAAATCCCTTTTTGTGCAACCGGTCCGCCAGTTCATTATCTTCGGAACCCAACATGCGTTCATCAAATCCGTTTAATTCTGCAAAGACCTTTTTCTTGATGGCGGCAATAGCTGTATTCACCGCCGGTGCCCCTTTGAGATCCTGATATTTAAAGTGACAATACAAACTTTTGTATTGACTGAAAAAATCAGAAAAAGGATTCTCTGCAGAGAATACTCCTACCACACAATCGGCCCCAGATTTTTGAAAAGACTCAAGTATTAGGTCCAAGGGATGGGCCGGAAGGATCACATCGGAATCGATAAACAGAATAAGATCCCCTTGCGCTTGTTTTACACCGAGGTTGCGAGCATAAGCGGCCCCTTTATTAGAATCGGTCTTATAAATCTTTACGGGATATCTTTGGGCAATCAGGATGGTTTGATCTTCGGATCCATCATCCACAATAATGACCTCGTAATCGATTTCTTTAGCAAGGGCAAAGACAGACTCCAGACACTTTTGGAGTGTCGATTGGGAGTTATGGCAAGGAATGATAATGGAAACTGCTGGCTTCAAGAATTTTAAACTGTTGATGGGAAAGAGGTGATTCAATCAATAAACGAAACATTTAAAATGGTCTTGCGGGTTTATATGTCCGTTCACTATCGGTCGTCAACCCAAAGACCTTTCCTTCATAAAGGGTTCCCTGTTGACCGTAAAATTGCCTTCGGACATGAGGCTCAGGAAGCTTAAGATCCTCAAAAGAATCAAAAAGTTTTTGGACCCCCCGCAATCTCTTCACCTTGAATTCTAAGTATCTTCGCATGATAACCAACCACATCCGATAATTGAAGAGAATGTTAGTACTGTAAAAACATTCATGTGTACAGAAACAATGTTCTTCTTTGATCTTTTTAACCGCCTCTTCTAAACGACTCCCTTTTAGGATTTTTGACATGTCATAATTGACCTCACGTAAATTCCCAATAGCCGATAACATTTCGCAGGGATAGACATTGGTTTTCTCATCAATGACTAACGAGATTTGTCCCGCCAGGCATCCAATCTGAAACCCCGATTTCACTGTCTTGGCAATCAAACGGCGCATGATCATGTCTTTGGTGAAGGCAATTCCTCCCAAAAGGGTTTGGAATGATCGTATCCGTCTTTGAACCGCATAATTTTCAATTCGCTGTGCGGCTTTTTTGTAATAATCTAAATTTACATTCAACGCCTTGGTTTCTTTAGGGCGACCGCGAACCAACCCTAAAGAAATGTTGTCAATCGCGGGAAGATCATAAACGACAAAATCAATGATCTTGTCCAATTCCTCCTGATTGTATCGGCTATGAGTCAAATTGAGTCCTATCCCAAAATTCTTAAATTTCTTTTTAAGCTCCGCCAGCATTTTATAGGTAGTGAGGAATTTTTCAAAAACGCCATCGGTCTGGCAGAGGTCATCATGGGATTTGCCAAGCCCATTCAAAGAAAGGTTCAAATTCAAAAAGAGATCAGGACATCCCGAAAGAATTTCGGAAACGATTTCAACCGTCTGATACCCGTACGTGGCGTTGGTAGGAATCGAAAGGTGTCGGATCCCATTGTTGTCATAGAAGCATTTGATAATCTTTCCCAGATCTTTTCTGACAAAGGGTTCTCCTCCCCCAATGAGCAGCCAAAAAAACGGTGGCATGCTTTGGGAGATCTTTTCGATTTCTTCCAGTTGGATTTCACTTATGGTGGGGGTTTCCACCGGTTCCCAGTAAAAACACATTTTGCAACGAATATTACAACGGGAGGTGACAAAGAGGGTCAGTTGGACGGGGTTCCGCCTAAAAGTCCCATTAATGATAAACTGTCCGTATTTTTTAAGGAGAGCAAATTTGGAAGACGAAATTTTGCCGTTTTTTTGCGTCTGCATAATCCCCCAGCATTTCTCTCAGTATTGTATTCGTTTAAACTTTTCGCATCTATTCCTTAAGCATCCTCCATTATAGTGTTAATCAAAAATGAAAACAAGGAAAATAAAGAATTCATACTATTTTGAAGCCTGCTGATTTTTAAGAAGAATGATAGCATAAGGATCGATATAAATAAGTCTCCATTGCGGGTCCTGAAGCCGCCTGCGCAAAAACAATTTGGCCCGGCGGGTTGAATCTTGCCGTTGGAAATAGATGATATTAAATCCAAACCGATCGTTCATTTTCTGCCAAACGGTTTCATCTTCCTGCATCGGTATATAGATATCTCTAAAAAAGGAGACGCTATAGGCCTCGGGACGATTATCTACAAACACCCTTTCTTGGGGAAAAAGGTGAAAGATGAGGTATCCCCCAATATCATAATTGTTAAAAATGGGTCCTCGAAGGTTTTGATTTTTAAAAAACACAGCAGAGTTGCTGCTATCAGGCTCAAGTCCCCCCGAACAATAGATATTCTTGAATGCTTTGAATTTCGACCAAAGGCTAAGCTTGTTTTCCCCAGCCGGAGTGACGGAACTGAAAGACTTGTGATAAAAATGTGATTGAATTCTCAAGGCTGTGTTATTCAACAAAAGTAATACCGCAGTTGCCAATGCCAATCCCGCAAATTTCCCTTTGGTTTGAGGATAATCCTTAATGAAGGCATGCATCCTGTCTGCCAGAAATGGGGTGCAAAAAAAACCAAACAAAGCCATCATCCGAATCCACTTGAAGGCTAAAAATGAGAAAACACCCATGATCGTAAGCGGCAAAATGTCTTCTCTTATCCATCTTTTCTTTTGAAAAGTTAACAAGAAGAGGATTACATAAATAAAAAATATCAATTCAAAATAAAAGTAAAAGGAATCGTGAGGATAGATTTTCCGTCTCAAAAACACAGAAGCATGTTCTGAGACAGAGAACACCATTTCATGAAAGATGGTTAAAGGGAGAAAGGCGCCTTTGAATCCAAAAGGATTCATGAGACACGCCAGACAGGAGATCAAAAATATAATCAATAGCTGTTTTTTAACTCTTTGATCTTTACCATTGACTAAGGCGTCCCCTAAAAAGGCCGCGACAAGAACAAGGCCGAAAATAAAAAAACTGTGCAAGTTAACCCATACCATTTGAAGGAAGGGAATGATCCAAAGACAAAGACTTTTATATTGGCCTAACTTGTATTTGTATAGCAGAAAAAAATACAGACTTAGCAATAAATAACTCAATCCCTCGGGTCTCACCTCGGTCCTACTGATAAAAAAAGGAAGAGTTACAACTGAACAAAAGTAGGCTAAAGAGAAATTAGAAAGCTTAACCCCCACCCTGAAAATGAGAAGAAAAGAAATGACAACAAGAAGGATATAAAAAAAGGAAAGGCCCTCAAATCCGAACCTTCTAAAAATAAGATAAAAAATAAATCCACTTCCCCAATGATGGTTGACTACGGCTTTTTGTGGTTCAGTGTAGGAATAATGATTTGTCGTGATAAGCTGACCTTGTTGAAAAAGAATTTCTCCGTTTTTAATATGCCGGCCCAGATCGGACTTGGTGAGGTCAATCTTTTGACAAAGCCTGGCTACAATGGCCAACAATAACACTAGAAGTAAAAAGGCCTTACCAAAATGTGAGGGCCAAGGACTCTTGGCAAGCATGGAATTGTTAATTTTTGATTTTTGAGAAGCCTTAAGAGGTTTTCTCTACCGCGACCGCAACACACGTAAAACCATCCCGCCAACCGAAATAATAATCGACCAATCGAAATTGAGCCCTTTGGAATAGAGATTCAATATGATTTTTTGACTTCACCTTAGTAATCTCATCCGGGAATAATTTGATATTCTTATGAAGAATCCGGTGAAGAAGAAAATGTGTGGCTTTAAGGACAAAGACACTGAATCCAAATTCGGGAGGCCAAAAAATGACCATTTTCCCACTGGGTTTAAGGACCCGCCTAAATTCTAAGAAAATTTTTTGAATCTGGTCTTCCGAAAAATGCTCCATAACGCCCAAATTATAAATTCCATCAAAGACTTCATCCTCCACCGGAATAGAGAAAATATCCCCATGAATGATTTGAAAAGCCTCTTTGACTGTCTCTTTATAAATATTAAGGGCGGGTATGGAGATATCTAAGGCGGTGATTTTATACATTTTGGCAATATCCACATCCACCTGCCCGCTCCCACACCCTGCATGCAATAAATGAGAATTGGGTTTAAAATGTTTTTTGATAAAATGATTTAACGTTGGCTTAATTAAAAATTTGCGAAAAAAACCCGCCAGAAGGTCATAAGTGACATGGAATCCTCTTTTCCCTGACCAATATCGATCCCATTCCGTTGGGAGGTAGGCGACTTCCAAGGGGCCATCCTTAAATTGGGGTCTTGAATGAATAACCCTTTGATTAAGTTCAATAAGACTTGGGGAATAACGGATGGTTCTTTTCTTAAACTTTGTTCTCAAAAATATATTCCCCAATCGCTTGAGGCTTTGAAGGGCATCTTTAAATTTCATTTTAGAATGGCCATAGGTCCTCGCCGGGAGATGAATAGGAAATTCCTTGATTGAAAATTTATTATAATGAAGGATAAATAAACTCTCAAAAAAGAATGCGTATCCCCGGGACTGGACAAGATTAAACATTCCTGGAGGGATATTATTTAAATGATAAAGTCGGAAGGCTCCGGTCGCATCATACGGCATTCTTAAAAACAGGTAAGTTAAGGAGTGTCCGATATTTGTTAAAATCTTACGCATGGGGCTCCAGTCTTTAAGGCTGTCCTTTTTCATATATCGAGAACCGACGACAATATCATTATCCTCAGCAAATCTTAGAAAATCATACAAATATCCCGGGGAGTGAGAAAAGTCACAATCCATGGTGATCAATTTTTCATACCCATGATGGTAGGCCCATTGAATCCCTAGAAGATGCGCACTACCGATCCCGGATTTCATCGGCCGATGAAGCACGTGACAACCGGGATCTTCTTGAACTATTTGATCAATGATTTTCCCGGTTCCATCGGGGGAAGTATCATCGACAAATAAAAGATCTGCGGGAAAATTCAAATCACGGATCTTACGATAAATCTCTTGAATATTACCGTATTCATTGTAGGTAGGGATGCAGATTAAAATCCTATTCTTCGCCATAACTATAATTGCGGGAAAAGGTTAAAGAGGTAAATTGACAGGTGATTCTTTGTGTTTTTTAACTGGCAGTTCAAAGGGAATCTCTCCTTCAAAACATCTGTCTTCGACTTTGTCTGGTAACCCCATAAAATCCTTAAAACCATATCGCATCACTTTTTGTCGTCGAAGTTTTAGCGGGAGGTCCTCCAGCCAAACTGTTGTATTCCATTTCTCGATCATGGCCGGCAAAAAGGGAGCAAAGATCTCTCTCCAACCAAATAATAAAAACTTATAGTTCATCGTAATCGAACAATAATCTTTTCTGATTTCTTTGATGGTGATTGTGGTGGCAGTAGGAATCCCAAAAAGACCCAGATTAAAGGCCTTGATGGTCTCATGGTCATTTTGGATCATGACATTAAGCGAGTGAGACCTTAAAAATGAGAAGATGGGAAGTTTATACGTTAAAGCATAAATCCCGGTCCTTTCATCTTCATAAATAACATGGGCATTCGTATAATTCTGATGAATCACATAAAGGTGTTCATGGTCCCAATAATTCCAAAGGACCGCGGCCTTTGAGGCTTCGATTTCCCGTTTGATCTCCTTCTCTACAATTTTCATGGAATCATTACCTCCAGGGTATCATTTTGGATTTTGAATTCATATTGAAGCAATTTCCCTTTATACGGAAAACATCCCAAAGGCTCGCCTTTTCCCCTTTTAAGGATCTTACGAATCAAAGAATCGTTTCGGGCTTTATAGTCTTCCCATCTGGTTAAACTTTTTCCTGATTTAAGATCGAATTTCCAACCATGCCAACGACATCTTAAAATGCATTTTTCCTCATCGAGATCAAAATCACCGCCAAAATGGGGGCAAACGGTTGACATCACCCGAATCTGATCATCCACATAGAATGCGGAAATCTCATCCTTTAATTCATCGATCCAACGAGTGATCTTGCGATTTTTTTTAAGTTCGGAAACAGAACAGAAGGCATAGGTTTTTCCATTATCCACAAGCCGCCTCCTTAACCATAATTTTAATCATCTCCTCAAAGCTCACCCCGGGCTGCCAACCCGTAAGGGTTTTAAGCTTCTGGGGATCTCCCTGCAAATTATCTTTGGCCTTTTTGGTAATGAGACGCGCATCTTCCTTCACATAACGAGTCCAATCAAGATTGAGGTAATCAAAAACCCCTTTAACAAAATCACGGACCGTATGGGTAGCCCCACTGGCGATAATAAAATCGCCGGCCTCCGGGAGTTGTAAAATTTTTATCATGGCTTCTACATAATCCGGAGCATAACCCCAATCAATTTTGGCATTTAAATTTCCGACCACCAGTTTATCTTGGGATCTATTTTTGATGGCAATGGCTGTATTCACTATTTTTTGGGAAACAAATTTTGGCGATCTGCGAGAAGATTCGTGATTATAAAGGATCCCCACACTGACATACAGCTTATAATTTTCCCGATAGAATCGACAGGTATGGACCCCGGCCGCCTTGGTAATCCCATAAATGCACGTGGGATTGAGCGGAGTCGCTTCAGTCTGAATATTTTCTTTGGGTTCACCAAAAATATGCGAAGAAGCGGCATAAAAAAGTCTTGAATTTTTCAAGTATTTCTTCATCGCTTCTAAAAAATTAATGAAAGAAAGCACATGGATTTCATAACTGTGATTGAATACTTGGGCCTCATCACCCATTTCATCTTCCGAGGAGTGATGGTAGGCAGCCAAATAATATATTTCCTGCGGCCGATACTTATTTAAAAACTCGTAAACCTGCTTTCGCTGGGTAATATCTACAGGATCAATAGATTCTCGCAAATTTGCTTTAACAACCTTTTTGCCGATCCCGATGATTTCATATTGCCTTTTCGCTAAATTTTCATATAAATATGTTCCATCCTGCCCCATACAGCCGATGATTAACGCTCGTTTCATTTCAAAATCAATTCTACCGTTTCGATTTTAGGAAGAGGAAAAAGGAGTCTTCCACCCGATTCCAAAAATTTTTTTTCTCTGGTTAAAATGTTATCACGAAAATGCCACGGTAAGATCATCAGATAATCTGGTTTCAAAGCCTTGGCCTCTGCCTCAGAGATAATGGGAATGCCCGTCCCTGGAGTAAAACAGCCAAACTTATCCTTGTTGACCTCAGCGACAAAGGGAATATCGCTTTCCGAAAAATTACACAATTGTAAAATCACATTCCCTTTGGTTGAGGCCCCATAACCTATGAGCAATTTAAGATCACTTCTAACCCTCTTGATAAAATCCCTTAATTCATCCCGGTGTTGATAAACCCGCAGACCAAAATCGCGGTAAGGTTTTAAGGTATGGAGCCCCTTTTTTTCTTCCCCTTGTAGGACCTTTTCTAAAATATTTTCTTGGGATGGGAAAGGTGCGGTGTCTTTAGCCGCCATGACCGCGAAACTACCACCATTGACCGTATTGAATTCCACATCAATGATCTTTAGTCCCACACGATCGGTCATCCATTTGATTTGTTTCAGCCGATAATATTCTAAGTGTTCATGGCAGATGGTGTCGTAGGCGGTTGCCTCCAGCATCGCCGGCATATAACTTTGTTCAAAGACCCAGACCCCTTCATCATGCAGGATATCCCGAATCTGTTGCATAAAATTCAAAGGCTCTTCTATGTCATAGAACATGGCAATGGAGGTGATCACTTTGGCCTTTCTGTTGCCGAACTTCATTTGAAAAAATTCTCTCGAGAAAAAATCTGGAATGAGCTGTACGTAATCGGGATAGTATTCTCTAAATTTAACGCCCGTGGGATCCATCCCTACTAAGATTTCCCCTAACATAGGATAGGCCTTCAAAAGGGTGGCATCATTGCTGCCAATATCAACGATAATATCCTCTGGGCCTAATGAAACATAATCCAAAATCTTTTTAACCAGTTGATGAAGGTGATTCACCATCGATTGATTGAGACCGTAGCGGTATCCATAGTTTTGACCATACATTTCGTTTAAATCATAGGATTGTCTTAATTGCACCAGCCCACAATGCTTCCCCTCCTTATCTTCTTGGCATTTCAATAACTCCAGAGGACCACAGGTTATGTATTCGGATTTGGTTTTGGGGAATACCCCTGTCAAATATTGATTACCCAGATGCAAAATAGGAATTAACTCAGAATTCCCACAGATCCGGCATCTTGTGATTTCTTTGTACATAATTTCTGCACCCTACAGGAAAGTATCCTGGAGGCTCTTATTCACAATCAAGTTTCATTATTTTAAAACGATCTTATTCATAAGGGAGCTCAGTCATTATAAAGATTAAGGTTATTTTTTTCAATTTATTTAAGGCCACACCCCTTAGCGCTGTCCTTATCCCAAATATCCCAAACACCCGGTGTTGGGGGGGGGACCAGTCATCTTGGATTTTAATCATTTGTTTTTCCAAATTCCCAACGCCCTTTTTAAATCGTCCAGAGAGTCGATATCAATAGAACTATCTTCCTCCATTAGAAATGGCAAGACATGCGACTGATAAAAATGGCCTTTTTTCAAAATAAGCTCAATCGGAGCTAAAAAAATCGCTCCATTGGGCAGATAATATTCGGGAAGACTTTGTCGCAAAATTTTCTTTCTTGAAGCATCAAAACAAAAATTTATGTAACCGTTTTTATTCTTTTTCATTAACCAGCCTATCTTCTTTTCCATCTTTTTCACTGAAACTAAAGTATCCTGCTTTGTTCTTCTATTTTTAAAATAGTAAGAAATGGCCGCATCGATATGCTTGGCTGTCCTTAAAGGAGAGGTTGGCTGAAGAAGCAATAAATAGTCATAAATATACCCTTCCTTGTTTTTAATCCATTTCAACCCATGCGACAAGGCGTCATCGATGGGGGAACCATCTTGGGCTATTTTAGCGGGGCGTAAGAATGGGACATCCGCCCCGGCTTTTTGAGCGATCTGTGCAATTTGTAGACTATCCGTGGAAACGATGGTTCTATCGATATATCGAGACTCTAATGAGGCCTGAATGGTCCAGTTAATAAGAGGATTGCCGGCAAAGTCGACAATATTCTTATTTTTAATCCCTTGGGAACCCCCACGGGCTCCGATAAACGACAGTATTCGAAAAGATTGAAACATTTTCAGGATTTCTGCAAGGTTTCATATAAATGAAATTTCCCTTTTTGTTTTAGGAGTTCTTCATAACTCCCTTTTTGGGAAATACGGCCGTTGTCAATCACATAAATCATATCAGCCGCACGAACAGCGGACATCTTATGGGAGACAATGATAACGGTAAAATCATTTTTTAACCCTTTAATGGTTTCCTGAATCGAGGATTCCGATTCCGCATCCAAGGAACTGGTGGCTTCATCCAAAATCAAAATTTTGGGTTCCATAAATAAGGCCCGGGCTAAGGCCACCCTTTGGCGTTGGCCTCCCGAGAGCTTAATCCCATTTTCCCCAATCGGTGTTGCTAATCCTTCCGGGAGTTCTTTGATGACTTGCGACAGGCCCACCTTTTGAACAACTTCCCATAATTTTACCTCTGGCACATCGCCTAAAGAGATGGTCAGATTTTCCCGGAGAGTCCCATCGATTAACGTGGTATCTTGAGTCACATACGCCACTTTGCTTCTCAAAGAACTTTTATCAATCTGATCATGCCGCAGCGCACCGTAATAAATTGTTCCGTCTTGAGGAGCTAGCAGCCCTAAAATCAAATCCAGCAATGTGGATTTTCCCCCTCCGGAAGGCCCAACAAAAGCCGTTGTTCTCTTGGGTTCAATGGTCACATTCAATCCATGAAAAACAGCTGTCCCATTGGGATAAGAAAACTTAACATCACAAAATCGGATGGCGCTATCTTCATCAAATGGTTTATTCCCATTGACCTCCGCGTGATTCTTAAGATCGGCCAAATGCTGCTGCAAAGCCTCGTAGGCCGGGATATTACTGTCCAGCACCGAGAGAGCCATCGACAAATTTATAAAATTTGGCGAAATCCTTGAAAAAACCACCACCGTTAAAACCAATTGCGAATAGTCCAAGGACAATGGCACGTTAAAAAACATGAGCCCTGCCAAAAAACTAAACATCGAAATCTGATTCCACGCGTGCTGGCGTTCCAACAAATACGTCTCTTTTTTATTGATGTTGGCCACATCATCGACCAACATAAAAATTCGTTCAACAATTTTCGAATTCAAAAGAGAAGTCTTGAGGAATTTCTTAGCCTGCTGCAAAACCACCAAATGATTGGATAAACCGCCGAACTGTTGCTGATATTTTATCGAACAGCTTTGGATGAGCCGGCCGTTAAAAATATTCAAGATTCCTAAAACAATATAAACACCCATCGCAATCAATGTCACCACCCAGGAGAGTTTAATCGCAATAATTAAAAAAACTAGAATTTGAATAGCGTAAATAAAAATCCTCTGGGCATTTTTATGGGCGTCACTGGCCAAATCGACTTGGCGTAAAACGGCAAAATTCATCTCTCCAGAACGGCTATCTACCAACCAGAGCCAATCGGCGTTAGTGTAGGCCTGAAAAATCTGTTTGCGGTATTTGCGAGCCAGTTCTATTTGTGCATAAATCGCAAACAGCGCAGAAACTGTGACCAACAGTTGACCTAATAAAATCAGAATACACGCAATAGATAGAATACTATAAAAATTAGGTTGAATTCCCACGTTTTGCAATACGTGTTCAATCCAGTCGAAATAATGTGTACTTTCGCTCGAAGGATGCCCCTCTTTCAAATATTCCAGCACTGGCAAAAGCATGGGAATCCCAACGATACTCGCCATACCGCTAACCAGCTGCAAAAAAATAATCAACTGATAACGGGGAGTGGTAAGAATCAGGTGCCCCAAAAGTTTTAACTTTTTCTTTATTTGCACGGAGTGGGTCATACCTGCACCGGTTCCTCTCTCTGAATGGGGATAAGACCTCTGTACGCCAGATAATCTTTGTAAGCTTTCGCCAGGGGCTTGACGATGCGGTGCCGCTCTTCCCATGAGCAGCATTCCTGATCGCCGGAAAGTTTGCAGGGCTCATCTATCCAGAAACCGTGTTGAGTAATGGCGGTGAGCAAACAGATAATCCGGCGCCGACGTTCTTCAGGCGTGATTTTCTTAATCCGCTCCACTTCTTCATAAATGGCCGTTGACAGCTCTTCAACATCTGTGCACATCCGATTTAATCCCAACACATCAAACATATTCGGTCGAAAGGAAATCACGGGCTTGCCGCGCATGATGGCCTCCCAGCCGGTGGTGCCGACAATGGTCACAATCATCTGCGCATGACTGATCAAGGCATGAGAGCTGGTCTCCGTTGAAACAAGCCTAACGTTGGCATAGCTTTTGATTTCTTTATAAAACGACATCGGCCGCACGCGCCATAGCAAAATGCCAGGGTGTTCTTTAACAACCACTTTCCAATCATGAGGGATGCTTTTGGCTAGCATCTCAATAACTTGCAGCTGATTAATCCACATCGTGCCCTGCACCTGGGTAGAATATTCATTACTACTATGCAGTGGAAAATAAACATATTTTTCGTCTGGATGAAAGGCGTGATGAAATTTCGGATTCATCAGCTGCACCCGGCGGTAATGAACTAAAACGGCATAAAAAATGTTGTAAAGAGATGTCTTGATCCCCCGCGGTTGTTTAAAAATTGTATCGCTCGCCCGGAGCGGCCGCTCCCTGAACCAGCGTTTGGTCTGGCCCATAATAGATTTTAGTGACAAAAACACAAATTTAAGCCGTGGTAAACGAGAACGGAGATGATCAATACGGGAGATATTAAAATAATTCTGATTTTCCTTGTCTGACGTGATTTGCTGATAACACTTCTCACCCGAGGACATGTCTGTCTTTAACGCCCCATTCATTAACTGGCGGCAGGTTTCATCCACCTGTGTAAATATATACTGGCGGTTATCTGTCAAAACCATATAATTCAAAGTGCGGATGGTTTCCGGCATCAAGATCAAGACGTTCATGTTCTGGCAGACCTGATCGATAATCGGGCACGACATGGAGTTCTGGCCATTCGCCGGAATAAACACATCCGGCTTAAACTCCTCAATGACTTTTTGATAATATTTAATGAGACCAGAGGCCGTGCGCAAAATATTGTCCTGGGTGTTGATGGTTTGGATATACGAGGCCGGCATATAGACGCCTTTGCAGAACTGATAACCCCATTCGCGGTCCATAGCGATAAAACGCCATAGGCTTTTCTCCGGCAAGGTTTCTTCGAATTGCTTGAGAAGTTTGTAATCGGGCTCTTCTTTCAAGATCCGATTGCATAAATCGCGATGATTGTCTATAAACTGATACTGAATATCCTTCTGGATGCACAAAAAATGATACGCGACGTCTTGATACGACGAGGCGCAGCCGGCAAATGCGCTTCCTGGAAAAATACGGCTAAGCTCCATAACCAGCGCATGACGCATTTTGTAATTAATAGTCGTAAATTCTAAAAAAAACCTCATATGGCCTCCTTAAACACCACTTGGTATTGTCAAAAGTTTTTACTCTTAATCTCTTTATCGTTTGAATTATTAACA
>CAYJXI010000026.1:0-35413 GCA_964374105.1 uncultured Planctomycetales bacterium | reverse complement strand
TACTGCTCTTTGACAACTTACTTTTTTACACTTGACTCTTTATAGGATGTCTTTCTTTAATAAAAGAACCTGGCAGACATTTTAAAGGATTTTTTCTTCCAGGATTAATTTATAGCCCGTTGCCGCTAAAATTCCACCTAGTATCGGACCGAGCCAATATAACCAAAAATGGTCTAATTGTCCACTCAATAATGCAGGACCCAAGTAACGCGCAGGGTTCATACAGGCCCCGGTAACGGGACCTCCGGCTAAAATATCAAACGTAACAGTTAGTCCAATAAATAAGCCTCCCATTTTAGGAGCCCTTTTATCCACTGCCGTTGCATAAACAACAAAAACTAAAAAGAAGGTTAAAATAATCTCGGTTATTAATCCCATTCCCCAATTTATTCCTTGCGCTAGACTTGGTGTCCCCCTACTAGCAAGGTAACGAGCTTCTGTTGGGTAACATAATTGAATCACAAAAGTTGCCACAATTGCCCCTAAGCACTGAGCAATGACATAACTGACGGTATTGATTCCGTTGATTTTTTTGGCAGTGAATAAACCAATGGTTACGGCAGGGTTAAGATGCCCACCACTTGTGGCAAGAGTGGCAGTCACCATACAAGCGATTGTAAGTCCATGAGCTAAGGCAATACCCACTAGTCCGGTTTGTCCGCCATTGTAGAAGTTTCCAGTGATTGCGCCTACCCCAATAAATACCAAAGCAAAAGTTCCAATAAATTCCGCAATGAATGCCTTATGATTCATCATCCCTCCTTTTTAACTCAAGGGGATATCTGTACAATGTTTGCATAACCTCCCAGAGGAGAGGTTTTTTTATATTACAAGTTTTAAAAAATTTGTCAATAAAAGAAAGATTCAACAAAGGGTTATGTTATAATAAAAATTCTTCCAGAAAACTGAAAAATAGAATTTTAAAAATGTACATCTATAAAACCATTATTAAACTTCACCAAACGGATGCGGCGGGTCTTTTATTTTTCAGTCATCAGTTTGAAATCATTCATGATGCCTATGAATCCCTGCTGGAAACCATAGGTTTTGGATTTGCTGTCCTTATTAAACACAAAGACTACTTTTTACCCATTGTCCATGCCCAAGCGGATTATAAAGCCCCTTTATTTGTTGGTGATCGTGTCACTATTCAAGTGAAGGTTGAACACATAGGAACAACTTCCTTTACCTTTGGTTATACCCTTCTTAATGATCGAAATAAGCTCGTTGGGACCGCAAAGACTGTTCACGTTACGATGGCTAAAAAATCCCAAAAAAAGATCCCCCTTCCTCGCGACATGCGTAAAGCTATTGAAAAACTAAAAAATTAATTCCAGACGATCAGAGCCTCCTTAAATCCTAGTTTAGAATTTTAATCCCCTGTTTCGTTGTTTGATAAATTGAAAAAAAATAAAATCTTTGCGTTTTCCCTAAGGGGAGCTTAAGATCAGCGGTCAATGGCCAAGGGTAAAATTGATCAGGGATTTTAAATCGCGGCAAGCTCTGTTTGAGTGCCCTTATGATAATTTTAGGAGAAATTTTTTTCTTAGCTTTGAATTTTATAAATGCAATTGGCCGAAATCCAAATTCTTGATCCGCCCAAGGTCCAACAAGGACTTCTTCTATGTTCTGGATTTTTAATATTTCTCTTTCGATTTCTTCCGGATAAATATTTTCTCCTCCTGAAATAAACATATTGTCCTTGCGGCCAATGACGGTCAAGAATCCACCTTTATCAAAAGAGCCAAGATCCCCGGTTTGAAACCACCCTTGCTTGTTCAACGGCAAGATAACTTTCTTAGCTTTTAAATAACCTTTAAAAAGGGTCCTGCCGCGGACCAGAATTTCCTGATCTTGGGCAATCTTAACTTCGCGGTATTTTAATATTTTTCCTTTGGAACTGAATGAGGCAGGTAAAGCAAAGATGGGTTGGGGAGAGGTCACTACCTGAGAAGCCATTTCGGTTAAACCATAAGTTGTAAACACTGGTAATCGGCATTCCTTCGCCCTTTTTAAAATAAGCGGTGGGATTGGACTTCCCCCTAACAAAATGACTTTTAGTTTTTTAAGGGTTTTGATATGCCCGCTATCTTGTAAGAGACGAAATAATTGAGCGGGTACCAGGGAAATATGGGTTACAGAACATTTTTTAATCGTATTGATCAAATCCATTTTTTCTGGAGGGAGCACAAGAGCTCCGCTGCCTAAAATGACTCGAAAGAGAATACCTAATCCACTGACATGATAAAGAGGAAGGCTTAAAAGCCATCGATCTCTTGGTTGAACGGGGATATTTTCATTTGATCCTAAAGCATTATAAACATGATTCCCTAAAGTCAGAACAACCGCTTTGGGTTCCCCAGCACTCCCTGAAGTTAAAAGAATAGTAGATTCTTGTTTGTCATTAACAAAGGCTTTGGGGAGACCTTTGTATTTTTCTTTAGATAATTTAATTTCTTTTAAAGAAAATTTCTTTAAGGAATTGAATATCGGCAAATTGTCAAATTGGGAAGAAAGCCAAATGGCCTGGCAGTTCATTTTTTTAAATTGATGAAGAAGAATTTTAGGAGGAAGTCTAGGACTCAATAGACAAGCGATGGCCTTTTTTCGCCACAAAGCCCATAACAGGATGAGATACTCAAGACAATTAGTCCCTAAAACGGCAACCCGATCCTTAGCCTTGATCCCAACATTCTTAAGATACTCATTGGTGAAATCCACACTTTGATCAAATTGTTGGTAGGTGACCTCCTTAGAAAGGTCATGTATAATGGGTAGGAATCCAGCTTTTAGATTGGCATTTTTAAGAGGACAAAGAATCTTTTTCATCGTTCATCTTACCCATCATAAGGTTTTTAATGGCGGGTGTGCCTGGTCTGTTGGTTTAAATTTCTCTTAACAAATTGTAATTAACAATTCTTTTATTGAGATTTAAGGATTTCAGGTCAATCGCTCCATTGTCAATTTGCAAGGGTTTATTCAGTAGATCTTTTTCGAACCATTTTAACGTGTCCAAGCCAGCGGGAATATTCTTAGTAAAACAAGCCGCTAAATTGGCCAATACCAAGATACCCAATCCGGTCTCAAATGAGGAACTCACCACTGATCTAATTCCCAACTGTTTGGCCTGATGGATCAATTGCTTAGTCTTCTCTATCCCTCCAATAAGGGTTGGTTTGATGACAATCACTTCTATCCCTTTGAGGCTTTTGATATCCTTTAATGATAAATTCTTAAGTGATTCATCCAAGGCAACTGGCAAAGTGGTTTCTTTATAAAATTCCGGGATTTGATCAATATGAGAAAAAGGTTCTTCGATATATTCAACGGCGGTAAGGCCAATCTCGTGGCCTAATTTCACTGCGTCTTCTAAGGATAAGGATTGATTGGCATCGATCCTTAAGAGAGCTTTATTTTCAAGGAGGGAGTTAATAGCTTTCCCCTTCTTAATAACTTCGAGTATTGAGGTCCTCCCCACTTTAAGCTTTATTGTTCGATAACCTTGCTGGATCAATTGCCTCAATTGAGAAATCATATCTTCATTGGTTCCTTGTAGGAGAGCGTTGATGGGAACTTTGGGTTCGAAATTTTTATCAACGAGCTGAGCTAAAGGAATCTTTCGGGTATTAGCCTTTAGGGTAAGAACCGCCATTTCTATCCCAAATTGAATAGATGCTGTCCATTTCTCATCTTTAAACCATATAGCAAACTGACCGTTAAGATTTTCTGAATAGGCCGGCACTGTCTGATTTAGCAAAAATCTTTTTAATTTTGGTAATTGATTTTGATTATCCTGAAAAGTTTCAGAACTCACAAAGGGAAGAGGAGAAATTTCCCCGATACCTTGAACACCTTCTTCATTGGTAATCTGTAGGATATGTCCTTCTTTGAATTTCAGTTCTTTCCCAGTTACAGAAAATCCTTTTTTCAAAGGCAACCGATAATGAAAAGTTTTGACATCCGTAACCTTCATAGATTCCAAACGAGGGAAAAAAGTAAGCTGTAAATGAGAAGAATCTTTCCCGTTTGCACAAGGGTTTGATTTAAGGAAGGGCCATCCGATCTGGTATAAAGGGAATGAATACAAGGTATAGTTAAGAGAGCAATAGAACTTGCATATAGAATCTCACCGTGATCTTGCATAACGCCATAAAGGACGAGAGGCATCAGAGAGGCCGATATCATACAACTCAAATACTCAATTTGGGCAAAGGCTTTTCCAAAACGAACGGCTAAGGTTAACTTCCCGGAAGTTTTATCCGTCTCAACATCTCTTAAATTGTTAACCACTAAAATGGCCGCTGAGAGAAATCCCGGGGCAATCCCAGCCAAGACAACCGCTCCATTGATTTCCAAGGATTGAACATAATATGTTCCCGCCACTGCTACAGGCCCAAAGAAAATAAAAACAAAAACCTCTCCCAATCCTAAATAACCCAGAGGTTTTGGTCCCGCTGTATAAAATATCCCAGAAAGAATCGAAAAGAATCCAATGACAGCCAAAGGCCAACCGGCTCTTTTGATTAGCCAAAAACAGACCAACACTGTTAACAAAAAAATAAGAACAATCGCTAATTTCATTTTTTGAGGTTGAATCAACCCGGCTTGAGTGACTCGAGTTGGGCCAAGACGATTGGGCGTGTCCACCCCTTTCTTAAAATCGTAGTAATCATTGACTAAATTAGTTCCAATTTGAATCAAAACAGCACCTAACAAACAGACAAATGCCGATGGCCAATCTTCTACTCCATCTCCAAAGGCCATGGCGGTTCCTATCAAGACCGGGGCAATCGAGGCCAGTAAGGTTTTCGGACGAATGGCCATCAGCCAGATTTTTGCATTTTGCATGTTAGTCAATCCTTAAGCTTCTCGAACCCATTCGACTCAGCTCATGGTTCGATCCGGCCCGCCCCGGCTATTGCCTTTGGCGGGCCGGGGAGTGAAATCGAAGGATCGAAGAATTGGAATTCACCTACCTATCCCCACTCAAGGCAGGGCAACAGACAGGAATTTCATTTAAGGTCTTCTGGGAAATTTGGAAAAGTCGGGTTTTCGTTTTTCTAAGAATGCGTTTCGCCCTTCCTGACCTTCTTGGGTCATATAAAATAACATGGTGGCATTACCGGCGAGTTCTTGAAGTCCTGCCTGACCATCGCAATCGGCATTGAGGGCTGCCTTAAGACAACGAATGGCCATGGGAGAATGGGCAAGGATCTCCTTGCCCCATTGGATTGTTTCTTCCTCTAATCTTTCATAAGGGACAACCTTATTCACCAGCCCCATCTTAAGGGCTTCTTTGGCATTGTATTGCCGGCACAAAAACCAGATTTCTCTGGCTTTCTTTTGTCCAACAACTCGAGCTAAATAACTTGCCCCATATCCGCCATCAAATGATCCCACCTTAGGTCCCGTCTGGCCGAAAATGGCATTATCAGCGGCAATGGTGAGATCACACATCAAATGCAGAACATGCCCCCCGCCAATGGCGTATCCCGCGACCATCGCGATAATCGGTTTAGAACACGTTCGGATTTGGCGTTGCAGATCTAAGACATTGAGCCGATGAATTCCTTTTTCATCCTGGTAGCCTGCCTCTCTTCTGACACGTTGATCGCCCCCAGAACAAAAGGCTTCTCTGCCTTGACCGGTTAGGATGATCACCCCAATTTTACTATCATCCCGGGCATCCAACAGGGCCTGAGACATTTCCTTCACCGTTAAAGGACGAAAGGCATTACGCACCTCGGGCCGGTTGATCGTGATTTTGGCTATACCTTGAGCTTTGTGGTATTTAATATCTTTAAATTTTCCAACCGCTTCCCAAGGGATTGTTTTTTTCATAGCAAATAATTTTTTTTCTTAGCCAATAAGGAATATATTACGAATGAATAGTTTATCACACCCCGTTAAATTTTCTTAAAAAATTTCCCCAGCCTCGTTACGATTTTGGCTTGTAATCTTCGACAAAGTTCAACATTATCTTGACGATTGGTAATAATTTCAATGACCGCGGATGACTTTTGCTTTAAGGCCCTTTGATAAAATTTTATAAATTCCTTTTGAGTTTTGGGTTGATTGTAATGCAGATCAAACATTTGGGCGGCCTTTGAAAAGGAAAGATTATGGGGAGTGCCGAAATACTTCTCAAAGACATGGGGAAACTGCGAGATAGACAAAAACGAAAAGATCCCTCCCCCATGATTATTGAAAATAACGATCACCAGGGGCCGTGATAAAGTTCGGACAATAGACAGAGAATTTAAATCATGCAGCATTGCCAAATCACCAATAAGAAGCGTCACCGGTTGGTTTAATCCAACGGTAAATCCACAGGCGCTAGCAACTGTCCCATCAATTCCACTGGCTCCCCGGTTTGCCCCCACCGTTACCGGCTCGCCTTCTTCGGAGGCGTACATGTTCATTTCCCGAATGGGTAAACTGTTGGCTAAAAATAATCCGGAATCTTTAGGAAGATATTTCGAAATCAATCGACAGACAGATGGCTCAGATAAACTTGAAGTAGTTTGTCCCAAGAGAACTTGATCCAAGGTTTTTTTTATCTGTTGAGATGCAGTTTTTAAAATTTTGGTTAACGAATTATCTCGACTTGGAATCAGGGGAATTAAGGTAGTACAAAATTTTTCGATATGAGTTTCCATACGTAATGTAATCTTGTGGGAAGGGTCATTCCTTAAAGGATGATTAATAACCATGAGGTAATTGAGGGGATGGATCCTATCTAGGTATTGATAATAACGTTGAGATGTCATCCTCCCCCCCAAATGAAGAATCCCATCTATTTTGATCTTTTTCGCAAAGTCGTCTGACAATAGTATCTGATCAAAATAATGGATGACCTGAGCAGGAGAACTTCCTAAACGCAAACCCGAGGTAATATCTGGGAAAATTGGCCAATTGATTTTTTCCGAAAGTTTAAGAACCGCACTTTTTTCCTGAAGGGAATTCAATTTCCCCACCACAATGATCCCGTGTTTAATATTATTAATTTGATGAGCAATTTGATTAAGATTAACCGAGTTTAAAGATTTTTGAACGGGGACGTACTGAGTGTAAGGTCTTTCGTTAGCGAGCCAATTTTGTAGATTTTTAAAATAATCAGTTAATGGGATTCGGGTTTTGATAGGAACTAAAGGCTCCCGGAACATGCAGTTGATATGCACCGGTCCCGGGAGATGATGTAAGGCTCGATAAACGGCCTGATCCATAGTCGTTAAAATAACCTCTGGGGGGATATCTAAAGTGGGACAAGGAAGATCAAATTGGAAACGGACAAACTGTCCAAATATCCCCATCTGTTCGATGGTTTGGTTAGCCCCCGTATGTCGAAGTTCGGGAGGACGGTCAGCGGTTAAAAGGACGAGGGGAAGTTTCTTTTTCGAGGCCTCTACGACAGCCGGTAACAAATTGGCAACGGCTGTTCCCGATGTGGTGATGATAACCGCAGGTTTTTTGGTTGCCGCGGTCAATCCTAAGGCATAATAAGCCGTCCCTCGCTCATCAAAATGGATGAAACTTTTGGTTTTTTTGTTTTCCGCCACCGCCACAACCAAAGGAGTCGATCGTGACCCAGATGATAAGAAAAAATGCGAAATACCCTGACGGACCAATTCTTCAATGATCAGATGTCCCCAAACATAATTAATATTTGGAATTTGGGTAAATTTCATGGGAGAATATTTTCAAGAAACTTTCAAGTTTATGCTCAATCTCCTGCCATTCCAATTGAGGAGTGGAACCTTCTACGATTCCTGCTCCAGAATATAGGCTTAAGGATTTCCCTCTTAATAAACCTGACCGAATGGCCACGATAAATTCCGCATGATCGTAGCCTAAATAACCAACCGGCCCGGCATACCATCCTCGGCTGAAAGGTTCTAGGTTTCTGATTTGCCTGAGGGCTATTTCTGTAGGTGAACCACAAACAGCCGGTGTGGGATGAAGGGTTATTAAGATCTTTTGATCATTCACATTCCTTCGCAAATGTCCCTGGGCATTAGATATGAGATGATGACTCGAGGTAAGGGATAAGACTCTTGGCTGAGGATCAAAATCGAGATTTAAACACAAAGCCATGAGATTTTTTTTGATGGTATCTACAACAATCTGATGCTCTAAAAGATCCTTTTTAGAATTTTTTAATTCCTCAATCATTTTCAAATCCTGAGATTCTTTGTCTAGCCGCGGGCGGGTACCCGCTAAGGCTTCGGTTTCAATGATACGTCCTTGACGCTTATAAAGTCTTTCAGGAGAGACCCCCAAAAAATTTTCTTGTTCGCTAAATTGAAATGAGAAAAGAAAACTATGATTGTTGGTTCGCTTAAGATGAGTCAGGACAGAATAAGGATTAACCATTCGTTCAAAGTTCAAGACTGTTTGTCTTGCCAAGACGATTTTTTCTAGCGAATGCTTTTCAAATTGGAACTTAAGTTTTTTCAATATCTTATTCCATTCCCTTTTAATAGGCTGATCTTTGCGGTTTTTAATTTCTGGCAAATGGACGGGGAGATTTTTTATCTGGCCAGTTAATTTCTCAAGTTTTATTAAAACCTTTTCGCAACTCTCTTTAGGATTTTCTCCCAAATAAATATTACAAACAAAATGATTCTCGCCATTTTGGGAAATAAGTTCAAACTGCGGGAGAATGAACCTAAATAAACCAAAATTCGACCAGTCGCGGGTAGGAGTGTTGTAAGGATCAAAGCAAATTCCGCCATAGTAACGAAGAAAAGGACAGTCTTCAGAAAAGTAAAAAGAACCATCATTTAAAAATGAAGGATCTGACTTGGAAAAACCGCTCACCTGATGCGCTCTTCCCAATCCTGCCAGAGTCAACTGGTTATCCCGATCAACCCAAAAGATTTTGGTAGGGTCCGTTTGGCTGTTTAACCAAGCCAGATGGTTTAAGGGTTCCACCTTCAATTCCAAACGGAGAACTTTAGAATCAAGATATCTTCTCTTTTGGGCCTCCAAGATTTTGTTTTTGACAATTCTTGTTGCCTCTTGGAGGGAATAGACTATATTTTGATTTAATAAAATATTCATTGTGCTAAATTTTATCCCCTTGATAAATGGTGGCTATGCCGAAAGTCAAGGGATAAGTTTTTGTATTTTTAAAACCAACCTGTTTCATCAATCGGCAAAAATTTTCCCCATGAGGAAAACGTTCTATGGTACGGTTCAAATAGTAATAGGCTTGGTAGTGCCCGGAGAGAAGGCCTCCGATAACGGGAACCAGAATCCTAAGATAGATAAGATAAAAAAATTTAAGGAAGGGATTGTGGGGCAGAGAAAATTCGAGGATTAATACCCTGCCCTCTTTTTTTAGAATCCTGTGCATTTCTTTCAATGCCGTAATCGGATTTTCTATATTCCGGATCCCAAAGGCCATCGTGACTACATCAAAGTGATGATCAGGAAAGGGAACCTGCTGGGCATCACCGTTTTTCAGTTTGATCCTTTGACTTAAACCTAAACGATCAATTTTATGCTGACCTTTCAAAAGCATTTTATCAGCAAGGTCGATTCCATAGGCCCTTTCGATGTTTTGATTTTCATTGACCAGGCCGATCAAAACATCCGCTGTTCCCGTGGCAATATCAAGAACGCTTAACGGACGGGATGACGATATAAATAAATTCAGTTTCCTCCGCCATCCTGTATCCAAACCTAAGGAAAGAACACGATTAAGTAAGTCGTATACTTGCGAAATGTCATTGAACATTTGCCAGGAATTTGCTTGGGATATAGCCAATTGGGATTTGAAAGAATTCATTTCTTAAGGATAATAAAAATGCCATCCATCGTTTCTTGCGATGGCTGGGTAATAAATTCCTAAAAACAATTTAAAATTGTGAAGTAATTATTTGACGGGTTGGGGAGTTTCCCGACCCGTCATGACCCTTCGGGTAAGGTAACCTAAAAACTCCCCGCGGGTTCAATTATTTTAATGAGGATGCTCTGACAAGTATCGTTCGGCATCCAAGGCGGCCATGCAACCTGTTCCTGCCGCAGTAACGGCCTGCCGATAAATTTTATCCTGTACATCCCCGCAGGCGAAGACACCCGGAACATTTGTTCTAGTCGTTCCCAGTTGGGTTTTGATATAACCGGCTTCATCTAATTCTAATTGTCCATTAAGAAAAGAGGTATTGGGTTGATGACCAATGGCATAAAATAAACCGCCGGCTGGAAGGATTTTTTCCTCTTGAGTTTTGACATTTTTGATTTTCACTGCGTTCACTTTGTTTTCTCCTAAAACCTCAACGGCAACGGTGTTCCATAAAATTTCAATTTTTTTGCTTGCAAAAAGGCGCTCCTGCATAACCTTGGCAGCTCTTAAAGTATCGCGTCTTACTAAAAGATAAATCTTATTTGTATATTTGGTCAGAAAGATTGACTCTTCCACAGCGGAATCTCCTCCCCCCATCACAACCAAAATCTGGTTGCGAAAAATCGGTAAGGCACCATCGCAAACCGCACAGGCAGAGATGCCCTTTTGCCATAACCTTTCTTCTCCGGGAAGGTGCAATCGCTTAGCCGTCGCGCCCGTGGAAACAATGATCGCTTGGGCTTCTAGCGCCTGCGAATCTGCAAATACCTTAAAGGGGGTAGTTGTCAAATCAACTTTCTTAACCGTCTGAGATTTAATCCTAGCACCGCATTTGATAGATTGTTGACGCATTCGCTCCATCAGTTCCGGTCCAGAGATTCCCTCAGGAAATCCAGGATAATTTTCCACTTCTGTTGTTGTTGTTAGCTGTCCGCCAGCGGCAATCCCCCCGGCCATCAATCCTTCAAACAATAAAGGATTGAGCCTAGCCCTTCCAGTGTAAATGGCGGCCGCATGGGCAGCGGGTCCCGAACCAATAATGACAACTTTTTCTATCGTCATATATTCAAACTTTGTTGAGGATGAAAGATGATTTGGATTATATCAGATAACGATCAAGTAGTTTCTCGCGGGGTTTTTGCTCCGTATTTTTAATTAAATCCTGTAGGATCTGATCATAACAAGGTTTATCGGGATTATGATAGAACAATCCAAAATACTTCTGTCCACTGACGGCCAGCTTAAAGGCCTCCTCTAAATTGTAAGGATCGTGTTGAATGACCTGTGTTTTATCAGCCAGTCGTTTATCCGGAGGGATACCTTTCTCATGCCTTAAAAAGGTAAACCAATAGGATTCCTTATGATTGAAATTATTGGGGTCGAAATGAGGACACCGTTGAGAAATATGAATAAAAGCAAAACCCTTATGTTTAAAAGCCACCTGAAGGGTCGAAGCCAGATGATCGGGTAGCCAGTCGGCGGTTGCCGCGACAAAAGAGGCCCCAATTCCCAAGACTAAACGAATAGCATTCAAAGGCTGAAGATATGTTCCAGAGGGTTGGGTATGGGTGGGATGTCCTTGCCGGGTTGTGGGAGAAGTCTGACTTTTGGTTAAGGCGTAAAGTTCATTATCATACAAAACAAAGACACAATTAAAATTTTTATTTACACCATGAATGAGATGGTTTCCCCCGATACTTAAGGCATCGCCATCTCCCGAATGAACAAAGACATGCAAATCCGGTCGGGCTAAGGCCAGGCCTAAAGCGACCGTGATAGGACGTCCATGGATCGTGTGCACCCCATAGGTATTGATATAATTAGGGGCTCTTCCCGAACAACCAATGCCGGAAACATTCACAGTCTCTGCTGCCGATAATTGCTGATCAACCATAAAACGTTTCAAGGCCATGACAATACCAAAATCTCCACATCCCACACACCAACGAGGATTTTCCGTATGAAGATCTTTAATGGTTAAGGGTTGGGGTCCCTCTCCTTGTTTTGTTATAGTATTCATTTTTAATCAACTCCTTTATATGGATACAGGAACGTTGATGCTGTTTAACAACTCTACAATTTTCTTTTTTATAATCTTTGGTCGAAGCGGCCGTCCCGTTGCTTTACAGATTAAAGGTTTTACATCAACGAGAGTTTCCGCTCTTAATAACATAGCTAAAGGGGAAGGTTTATATTCATCCCCATAAGCGAGTTCTATGGTCACAACTCTCTTGAATTTGGAGAAAATCTCGGTCAGCATCAAAGGCAAGGGATACACAATTTTAAGATGCATCCCCGAAGCTGGGATACCTTCTCTCTGACAGTTATTAATGGCTTCTTCTAGGGCCCCGCGCGTACTTCCCCAGCCCACCACTAAAAGTTCCCCATGGTCATTGCCATATATCTCCGGGATTTTCAAAGCTCGTCTGACATGGTGAATCTTTTCGTTACGAATCTGATGCGCTCGCTGATTAGCCCCAGAGAAATAATTCACATGACCCGTTGCGTCCGTATTTAGACCGGTTACCCGACGCATACCCTCCGGTGTTCCGGGGATGGCCTGAGAGGTACGTACCATCTCAATATGATCTGGTAAACGACCGATCCGAAAGCGCTCAAAAACAAAATCTGGCACACTGTCAATATCTCCAATAACATTAACTTTGGGTTTGGCAATGACCTTGTAACTGTTGGCGGTTTGGAAATCGGTCATAATAAAAACTGGCATCCGAAGTTTTTCTGCCAAATATCGTGCCATTTGGGGAGCGTAAAAACAATCAATCACATTAGCGACACTGATGATGATTTTTGTGTTATCCCCATGACTTCCAAAAAGAGCAGCTGGTAAATCGCTTTGTTCTGTTTTCGTAGGCATTCCTGTAGACGGGCCTGCCCTTTGGGCATCCACAATGATAATGGGAATCTCCGCCATGGCCGCGTAACCAATAAATTCTTGTTTAAGAGAAAGGCCCGGACCCGAGGTGCAAGTAACCGCAGGGACCCCCCCAAAATAGGCACCAATGGCCGTGCCAATGGCAGCAATCTCATCCTCTGCCTGATGAACAATTCCGCCATACGAAGGAAAAGTCTTAGCCAAGGTATGCATAATGGAAGAAGCCGGGGTAATGGGATAGCCACTAAAAAGTTTAATCCCCGCGTCAATAAGCCCCATGCTGAGGGAAGTGTTTCCATCAATGAGGATCTTATCCCCTTCTCTGAGCATTCCTTTGACTTCATAAGAAAACAGAATATTTTCCTTTGCATAATGGTACCCATTTGTAAAAAGTTTAAGATTTCTATTGAAAATATCTTCCTTGAGCTTTTTCCCAAAGGAAAACTTGATTTCATTAATGACCGCATCCGTTGGTATATTATAAATAGCACTCAACATGCCAAGGTAATACATATTTTTCCCTTTCCCCCCTAAAGACTTTATAATGGTCATGGATTCTTCATCAACTTCAAAAGGATAAATACTTAATCCCAACTTCGTTACCCGTTTACAGACCCTTTCATAAGATTCATCATTGGTTTCTTTATCCTCCATGTCCAGGAGAACTCGACAATTGGGATTTTCTTCTTCATCATCCAATCGTCTATCAAGGACGATCTCATGGGCGGCCAAAATCAGATCCGTGTCATTCCCAATATTCGTCATATCAAAGTCGCCTATCCGGATGATAACTCCCGAGAGAGCCGGTCGGGTCCTTGGGGGGGGGCTGATTTCTGCAGGAATCATCGGTTCAATGTAGACATATTTCCCCATTTTGGCAAAGGCCTTGATAAGGATATCTCCCGCTGATTGAGCTCCAAACCCAGCATCCATCAGTAACTCAAATCGTACGATATTTTTTACTTCTAGTGACATGAGATCACCTCTTATCTATAGTATACTCCTCATTTGACTAAATTAAAATTTCAAGTTCATTAAATATTATTTTAGTTCCATTTAGCAATCATTGCTAAATTAATAAAATGTGTTTAACACAGTCGGGTGTAAGTCTAGCAGTTATAATTGATGTACTTGAAAATGCGGTCGAAGATCTTTAAAATTTTTCATGTTAGTCTGCTCATCAATCCCTTGTTGATGATCTGCATTTTCATTATTGATCAATTCATCAAGAGTAAAGCTAGACTTTATGGTAAATCCTGCATCTTTGATCATTTGTAAAGTTTTTTCTCTCCTAGATCCTTTGGTATTTAAGTATCCATCCAGAAATAAGGAATTAGCAGGATACAAAGCCATGACTTCCATACTACGAAGATGTATTTCTCGACCCGCGGCAACACGAATTTCTGATTTGGGATTCAACAATCGAAAAAGACATAAGACTCGTAAACAATATTCCGGAGTTAATGTGGTCTTGTTTAAAACATTTCCTTGAATAGGAACTAAAAAATTAACTGGAATAGAAATGACTTTCAATTCTCTCAAGCTTTTGGCTACCTCGATCACATCCTCCAACGATTCTCCCGTTCCTACGATCATACCCGAACACAATTGCAATCCCACATCTTTAGCGGCGTTTAATGTATGGAGGCGGTCTTGATAGGTATGTGTCGTACAGATATGAGGGTACCGACGCTCAGAGGTATTCAAGTTATGGTTTAAACGATCCAGTCCTGCTTCCTTTAAAATTTGGGCTTTTTCTTTATTCAGAATCCCTGCCGAAATACATATCTCAATGGGGAAAGAGGATTTGATTTTCCTAATCAATTGAGCCAAATGCTTGACCCTCTGAGAGGTGGGACCGCGTCCGGCAAAGACCATACAATATCGGAAGGCCCCTTTTTCATAAGCCTGTTTGGCCTCCGCGAGAATTTCTTCTTCGGGTTTTAAGGGGTATTCTTCAATATCCGCTTGAGATGTTTTTGCCTGGGCACAGTAATGACAATCTTCCGGACAGTAACCATTTTGCGCATTGTCGATAATATGAATGGCAACTTCGTTACCCCAAAATTTTTTTCGAACCTCATAAGACGCATGAAGTAAAGGCAACAACTCAATTTCCTTTGAACCCAATAATTTTTGACAGACGTCCCTTGGGATATCCTGATCTAAAACACTATTTTGGGAAAGTTCACTATAAAAGGAATGCTTCATATTCTCTTTCATGATTATTGAAGCGTATTCTAATATAAAAATTTGTATAAATCAAATTTTCTTTCCTAAAATTAACTCGTAACCTCCCATCCTCATGAAGGTTAAAAATAAATTATAATTGTTGCATTGAGCTCTCATAAATTATAAAATATTAGCTATCAATTAATAAAGTGAGAGGGCAATGAGTAAAGTGCACACATTACATATTCCAGTAATGGGAACGGGATTTTCCATTGATACCCCCATCAAGGTGGCTAAATATGGGATCAATTCCGTAATTTCTTTGGTGGATGATACTTTGATTGAAGAAATGCGGAAATTCTATTCCTCCAAAATCGGGGAGACCTATATCCCTATTACCAAGGATGATGAAGATTACCGGGCCAATCGTATCACCGCCTATTTAAATCTAGTGGATCGAATCGTTAAAAAACAATTTGAAGAACTCAAAAACTCTGCCTTTGAAATTGGATCAGAAATCACTAAATATTTTAAGCTCTTGCCAGAGGCTTCTGCGCTTAAACGACTTTATTATAAAATGCTTAAAACGCAGGATCAACAATTGAAGCTTCAGCTTCAACAAAAACTCCGCGATTCCATTGAGATAGGAGATATCAATGTTAATATTATGACGAAATTGGATCGCCCGAACTATTCCCAAAATGGGATTCCCCTTCCGGTAGAATTTTCTGATGCCCTATCGGCGTTACGCGGTTATGCCGAAAGCACTTTACAATCGGCTATTGTTTTTTCGGCTGGTATTAATCAGCGTTTATATAGTTATGTGGAAGAGTTTAAGGATTTTTATGCTGATGCCAAAGGATTTATTAAAAAGAGAATTATAATCAAAGTCAGTGATTTTCGTTCGTCTTTTATTCAAGGAAAATTTTTTGCTAAAAAAGGACTCTGGATATCAGAATACCGTATCGAATCGGGTCTCAATTGCGGTGGACATGTTTTCCCAACAGCAGGATTATTGATGGGACCTATTCTAGAGGAATTTAAGAGTAAAAAGGAGGAACTGATTTCCACCTTACACAAGATATATAATTCTGCCTTGGAATTAAAAAATAAAATTCCTTTTGCAAATCCCCATGAAGTGAGAATCACCACCCAGGGTGGTATTGGAACTGCCAAGGAAGATCAATTTCTAAGATCCTATTACAAAATCGATGGAACGGGTTGGGCAACACCCTTTCTTCTTTGTCCGGAGGCTACCAATGTTGACTCGGAAACTTTAAAAAAACTTCAAGCGGCCACCGAAAATGACCTTTATGTCAGTGATGTTTCTCCTTTGGGAATTCCGTTTAATAATCTGCGGGGTAATAATAGTGATCTTGAAAAACAACGACGGATCCAGGATGGTCGGCCGGGGAGTCCTTGTCCGCGGGGACATCTTGTCTCCAATACCGAATTTTCCGATAAACCAATCTGCAGAGCCTCTCGACAGTATCAACGGTTAAAAATCGCCCAATTAGACAAAATGAACCTATCCAAAGAAGAATATCAACGGCAATTTAATGAAATAACTGATAAGGCTTGTATATGTTACGACTTAGGACAAGGGGCCCTGATTAAAAATAATATTTCTCTGAAGGCCGGTCAGTTTACGTCAGTTTGTCCGGGACCTAATTTAGCTTATTTTTCCAAGATTGTAAGCTTAAAAGAAATGGTTGACCATATCTATGGCCGAATCAACATTTTGAATTCGACCTATCGTCCACACATGTTTATCAATGAATTAAAAATTAATATTGACTTCTTGCTCAAAGAGGTGAAACAAAGCCTTTCTCAATTAACGCAGCGAAAAATTGAATACTTCAATGAATATAAATCCAACTTATTTAAGGGTATTGATTATTATCAAGAATTATTCCCCATCATGGAAATTGGCTCTGAATCTTCCCGATACAGGGCGTTAGCGGAATTACGAGAATTAAAAGATAAATTTTTTAACCTTATTGAAGCCTATCCACAAATTTTTTCTAAAGAAGGTGAGTTGGTGAGCGTTTAGTAGTGGAAATTATTATCTGGCAGGTAAATAAATTTCCTTCCCCTCTTTTTTAAATTCCTTAGCCATCTGCGTCATGCCCACCTTTAATGCCTCTTGTTCAGTCAGCCCATTTTCTTTGGCAAAATTTCTCACCTCTTGGGTAATCTTCATGGAACAGAAATGAGGGCCGCACATGGAACAAAAATGAGCAAGTTTTGCTCCTTGGGAAGGGAGTGTTTCATCGTGATAGCTTTCTGCGGTTTCGGGATCTAAACCTAAAGCAAATTGGTCTTGCCAACGGAATTCAAATCTGGCTTTGGAAATAGCATCATCCCATATCTTGGCCTGCGGGTGACCTTTGGCTAAATCGGCGGCATGGGCAGCAATCTTATAGGCCATAATTCCATCTTTGACGTCTTTTTTATTGGGAAGACCAAGATGTTCTTTGGGAGTGACATAACAAAGCATCGCGGTTCCCAACCAGCCAATCATCGCCGCTCCAATAGCGGAGGTGATATGGTCGTATCCGGGAGCAATATCGGTTGTTAAAGGTCCAAGCGTATAAAAGGGTGCTTCCTGGCAGATCTTCAGTTGTTTTTCCATATTCTCTTTAATGAGATGCATAGGGACATGTCCAGGGCCTTCAATCATTGTCTGCACATCGTGTTCCCAAGCTGTTTTTGTTAATTCACCTAAAGTTTCCAACTCGGCAAATTGTGCTTCATCATTACTATCGGCAATGCATCCTGGTCTAAGACCATCCCCCAGAGAAAAACTGACGTCATATTGTTTCATGATCTCACAAATCTCTTCAAAGTGTGTGTAGAGAAAATTCTCTTGATGATGAGCTAAGCACCATTTGGCTAGGATGGATCCTCCCCGCGAGACTATTCCCGTAATTCTCTTAGCCGTTAGAGGAATGTACCTTAGTAAAACTCCTGCGTGGATCGTAAAATAGTCTACCCCCTGCTGTGCCTGTTCAACCAAGGTATCCCGATAAATCTCCCACCTCAACTCCTCAGCCTTTCCCCTCACCTTTTCCAGTGCTTGATAAATAGGAACCGTCCCAATGGGGACAGGAGAATTTCTGATAATCCATTCTCGTGTTTCGTGGATGTTTTCTCCGGTAGAAAGATCCATCACGGTATCTGCACCCCAGCGAATTGCCCAAACCATTTTTTCCACTTCCTCGGCTATACTGGAGGTGACGGCCGAATTCCCAATGTTGGCGTTAATTTTTACATAAAAATTTCTACCAATGATCATTGGTTCAGATTCTGGATGATTGATATTGGCGGGGATAATGGCTCTCCCCAAAGCCACTTCTTCACGAACAAATTCCGGGCTACACCCTTCTCGGATGGCGACAAACTCCATCTCTGGAGTAATGATCTTCTTTTTTGCATAATGCATTTGGGTTAGATTACAAGAAGGGTTAGCACATAAAGGGTTAGGTCTCCTAGGAAAGGGAATGTCGTTTAATTGAGGATTTTTCTCCCTCTGTTTTCGATATCCAGACCGAGATTCTTTTAAAATATCCACATCTTGACGTTTAAGAATCCAGATCTTTCTTAATTCGGTAAGACCTTCGGTGATATTGATAACACAATCCGGATCGGTATATGGGCCGGAGGTGTCATAGACAATCAAAGTCGGATTAGGGACAGGTTCCTGGTCACTGTTGAGGCTAGGGGATTGATGTATTTCACGGAATGGGATTCGTAGGAATTCATAAATTTTACCCTGTTGATAAATCTTTTTAGATCCGGGAAACGGTTTAAAACTTAAGTTCAGATCTCGGGGATCCAAAATCTTTTTCGTTAACGTAGTATTCTTCTCATTTAAAGATTCAATTATCATGATTCCTTAATAATCTATAATTTTTTCTAAATTTTAATTTGACTTGATGTCATTATAGTATGAAGAAAATGGGAAATCAATGTCATTTTAGGCCTCATATCAAAAATATTGAAAAGTCTTTCCAAAAAAGAAGGCTTATTGTTGGGACACTGCGTTGTTAGAAGGATACTGAGGTTGGTCAGGGAAAATGAACTTAACTAAAGGAGGTTCCGCAACCACAACTGTTCTGCGCATTGGGATTTTTATATTTGAATCCACTTTCTTTCAGGGTATCGATATAATCAATTTCCATCCCCTTTAAAAAGCTCAAACTTTCCGGATTGATATAAATGTCCAATTCATTTTGTTTGAACACAATATCATTCTCATAGGGAGTTTTTTGAAATCTTAAATCATAGGAAAGCCCTGCACAGCCACCCGTTACAACACCAACCCTTAACCCATATCCTGACTTTTCTTCTTTTGCCATCATTGATTGGATTTTTTTAATGGCAGTGTTTGTCAAAGTGATTGAGGGATTTTGCTCTTCTTGTCTCATCATATCCAGAAATCCATTTTAAGATTTTCAGATTAAATTTCTCTCTATAACTAATATACACCAATATCCTATCATTCGTCAATGAGTCAGTCTTTAATCAGAATAAAAAAGCGCTATACTGCTGGTAAATCCGTGAATAAAATTTTTCCCTCCTACGGGGCCAATTTCACCAGCACAAAAAAATCCCGCTACCGGAATTTGTCCCACATAATTGTGGATAATTTTGATATCGTGGTTTTTGGAACGAAACAGATTCTCTCCCCGACCATTACAGGAGAAAACAATGGCCCCTTGCGGCATCATTTGGGGAGCTTTATTCCTTTGGGATTTCAGCAACTCATTGAGATCTTCCGCTGATGATATGGCATCGCGGACATGAAACTGAATAGTCTGACCAGTCTTAATAAAATCGGCAATAGCTCCTGCCCCGGACTCTACATCTAACCCCATCAGCATACGGATAAGAAAATCCCCCCTCTTATATTGATCTTTATATTCATTCATGGCAATCCCAACAAAAATGGTTTCTTGGGCCAACAATCGATCTCGTTGGGAGGCATTTCGTAAAACATTTTCTAGGACCTGATACAGTGGACGACCAGCCAATTCATAAATAATATTCCCTTCTGCTTTAGTAACGATATAGGTCTCACCAATAGGTCGACATCCTTGGGAGACAATCGTTTCAATACGGATATGACCTATTAAGCAAAGACCGACTATTCCCTCATCATAATATTGGTCATTAAGAATCAAGATATTTTCTTTGGATTGAGAAGCGCCACTAGCCAACCCCCCAATCGCAGGACAGTTAGGAAAAGCCTTATTAAGACTTCCCAGGAGCTGATTCATATCAATTAAAAATGGATCGGGAAGAATAAAAAAGTTTGGTTTGTCGTTAGGATAAACATTCAAAAAATCATACCAGGCTTCGGGTGTTGCGAGAGCATCCAGCCTTCCTTGATCTAAATAAAACGGTTGAATCTTGATATCTTCTAATTTTACTAAAATTAACGAACAGGCCGGCTCTCGTTCAATCTCACTATTTGTCCCAATGATTCCACAACAAGAACATCCTAAAAGATATTTGGTTTTTAGAATTGTCTTTAACTTTGAAGTCAGTTGGATGGTAGAAGATTTATCAAAAAATGAGATAAATAAGAAACCCAAATCATAAGTTTCTTCAATCCCATGGGTTAAATCCTGAATAATACCCAGCAAATTGGTTTGTGTTGATATTCGACTTGTAATTTTCATATTGAATTAACTGGTTACTTAAGCAACCGATTATTATTATAGGCTTTTCTTAAGGACTTTCAACCCCTAGTCATGGAAATTTCGAACCCCGAATATATTTTTACTAGTAGCTACCCTCGGGCATGCCCGTGGAACTCTGGCCCCTTCGGGGCGTTAGTAGAAATCAATCTCTAAATGCACAGAGTAAACAATAAATTTATTTTAAAGCTCGGATCATGAGGATCGGAATATGAGTACGATGACGAATATTTTCAGCCACGCTTCCCAGTATCAAATCTTGGAGAAACCTATGACCATGAGTCGACATTGCGATTAAATCTACCTGCTCCTTTTCGGCTATATTTAAAATTTGATCAGGGGGTTCTCCGGCCAACAAATAAGCTTTTACCTTAAAACCTTCCTGTATTAACTTCTCTTCACTACGATGAAGATATTCCCGATCTTTTTTAATTTCTTCAGAATCTTCCAGATTCAATTGATTCTGATATCTGGCCGCGAAACCCTCTGCTACATGCACAAGGATCAATTCGGCATTCAACTGTTTAGCTAAAGGCCGAATATGATCCAAAATTGCTCGGTCTGAGGGTGAATTATCAAGCGGGATTAAAATATGCTTATACATATATTCTTATTTTAACCAAGACATAACGGTTTGCAATAATAAATAGAAGTTCAATCCACCAATAATAATAGTCACAATCCAAGCTAAAACCTTAAGCCAAAGTGAATTGACGAACCGTCCCATCTTCTTTGTCTCGCTGGTAAACCAGACTAAAGGCACAACCGCAAAGCTTAACTGCAAGGAAAGAATGACCTGACTTAGAATTAAGAGTTGCCCAACTCCTTTTTCCCCAAAAATGATGGCAACAATGACGGCCGGAACAATCGCAACTAAACGGGTTATTAATCTCCGCATCCAGGGGCGTAATCGGATTTCCAGGAATCCTTCCATTACAATTTGACCAGCAAGTGTCCCAGTTAATGTTGAATTCTGGCCTGATGCTAACAAGGCTACAGCAAATAAAATACTAGCCAACGGCACACCCAAAACTGGAGTTAATAATTGGAAAGCATCACTTATATCAGCAACATTTTCATGAGCTGTTCCATGAAAAGCTGCAGCACTCAAAATCAAAATTGCGGCATTAATAAAAAAAGCACACAACAAAGCCGCTGTGGAATCTATTGTTGCATAACGAATAGCCATCTTTTTACCACTATCGTTACGTTCAAAAGCACGAGTCTGAACAATACTGGAATGCAAATAGAGATTATGCGGCATAACAGTCGCACCAAGAATACCGATTGCAATGTATAACATTTCGGGGTTAAACACTATGGCAGGTTTTGGTAAAAGATTCTGAATAATTAGAGGAACTGAAGGGCGAGATACCGCCAATTCATAGGCAAAGCATCCACCGATAATCACAATAAGACTTGCTACCAGACATTCTAAGATCCGGAATCCCTTATTTTGCAACAAGAGCACAATCATAACATCACATGCAGTAATTAAAATGCCGACAATCAAGGGGATTCCAAACAAAAGATTCAATGCTATGGCTGAACCGATGACCTCCGCTAAATCGCAAGCGGCAATAGCGATTTCGCAAAGAACCCATAAAAACATAGCTGTCGGCTTAGAAAAATGATCACGACAAGCTTGGGCCAAATCACGACCCGTTACAACGCCCAACTTTAAGGCTAAATGCTGTAATAAAATCGCCATAAAATTGGAAATCAAAATTACAGATAGTAAGGTATATCCAAATTTTGCACCACCTGCCAGATCAGTTGCCCAGTTACCGGGATCCATATACCCGACAGCTACCATTAATCCGGGACCGGCGAAAGCGAGCATCTTTCGTAAAAAATGGGCATTGGGCGGTACGTGGATAGATGAAAAGACTTCGGGTAAACTCGGCATTTTAGCCGGTTTTCGCCAACCTGGATGCTCCGAAGACATGATTATTTCTCTCTCTGAAGATTTTGACATTTTTGACAAATTCCGTAGAAATGCATTTCATGACCAAGAATTTTAAATCCTTGCTTCTCTAAATATGGTTTATATACCTCATCTTCTTCTAAATCAGGAAACTCAATAAATACATGACACCGCAAACATTGGGCATGGTGATGTGGTTTTTCATCATATAAATATTCAAAATGATGATGTTTATCACCAAAGGCCGTTTCCCGGATTACCCCTGACTCAAGCAATTCCTTGAGCGTACGATAAACTGTTGCTCTAAAAACTTTACATTTTTTAAAACAAGTTTTCGCCAATTCCTCAGCAGTAAAATTCCCGGGGTATTCATCACCTCATCAAAAACAATCTGGCGGCCGATACTGATTTTGCGTTCCCCATTGAGTAAATAGTTTTCAAATTTTTGACGTTCTTTAATTAATTGGTTCTCGATTCCTCGGATTCATATGAGATGTGTATCACCCTAAAAGACAAAGTCAAGATGTCATTTTAAAACTCTGCAAAGGATTGTTTAATCACAGCGTGAATTCCCCGCCTTTATTTAAGGTGGGGATGAGAGCCGATTCCAGAAACGAAGTTTCTGGACAAATCCTAGCGCCAACAGCGCTTGAAACAGTAAGTCCACACCTGTGAAGGCGTGGGAATCTAATTCTATTCAACCCATTTGATGGAACATCCCAGAGAGGGTTTTTGATCTTGGGGGGTCGGTAGACCAGAAGCATAATTGTTCAATGCTTCTTTGAGCTCTTCTTTTTTTACCTTCTTTTCCTCTTGCCAGTTATCATCGATTCTTCCGTGATAAATCAATGCTTGGTTCCGGTTAAAGAGATATATATCCGGAGTACATTGGGCCTTGAAATGGCGTGCTACATCTTGGGTTTCATCAACAAGATAAGGAAAATCAATCCCCCATTCTTTGATCCTTTCAATCATTTTGGGAGGAGAATCCTCAGGATAGTCAGGATTGATGTTAGGATTGATGGCAAGCGTATTAATCTTAAGTCCTTTAGCATATCGTGCCAGCCGAATCAACCTTGGCCAAACCGCTTTCGCATAAGGGCAATGATTACACATAAAAGCAATCAAGAGCCCTTGTTCCCCATATAATTCATTTCCCCTAAAAGTTTTTCCAAAAGGATCTTTGATCTTAAAATTCGGCATTTTTGTCCCACAGGGGATATGAATGGATTCTAAAAGAGCCATAAGTCCTCCTTATCGAATTTTCTTCATTATAAAGAAGTGGTTTTAAAAGTGTCAAGAAATAAAAATGGGAATTCCTGGAATCGATTTGCTTAAATCAAGATTTAAATTTATAATTAAGACATTCCAGGGAATGAATACGGCAAACGCTCATAAGGGGGTTTTCATGGCAAGGCTTTCTCCTGTTCTTTTGAAGCAAATGGAAATTGGTCCTTTACAGAATTTTATTTATTTTGTGGGAGACAAAACAACCAAAGAGATCGCCATCGTTGATCCCGCTTGGGATGTCAATTATCTAAGAAAAGAGGCACGTAAACTTGGGTTTAAAATATCTGCCGTCTTTCTTACCCATGGCCATCCCGATCATGTCAACGGCCTTGAGGAGCTCCTTTCCCACCATGAGGTTGCGGTGTATATCTCACAATATGAAGCAGACTTTTATACACCTAACTGTAAAAATCTCATTAAAGTTGACAACGAAGAAATCTTAACTATTGGTTCGATAAAATTCAAATGCCTGCATACACCTGGACACAGTCCTGGATGCCAATGCTTTTTTTTTGAGGATTTTTTAATTTCGGGGGATACGATTTTTATAGATGGATGCGGTCGGTGTGATCTTCCCGGGGGTGATGCCAAAATCATGTATCGTTCGCTTTATGATATCATTATGAAACTACCTGAGACCACCGTGATTTATCCGGGACATAATTATGGACCTACCCCTTATGCAACCCTCTCTTCCCAGAAAAAAACCAACCCTTATCTTCAGTGCCGTAATCTTGAGGAATTTTTACAGGAACGCATGGGCATTTATTTTAAGATGTAAGAATCTAACCCCGAGGGTCCACATTTTTAAAAAAAGTTAATCATTAAAAAGAGTTCCGGATTGTATCTTCCCTAATATTTCCATAATCCGGTGCGTATCTTCCTCCTGGGGATAAGCTCCTTTAAAACTTTCCACTGCCTGTTTGTTATTTCCCGATTGATAATAAATTAAAGCAAGCGTTAAGTAAGCCTTAGAAAAATTGGGACTCAGTTCCACAGTCTTTTCAAGATATTCCAAGGCCTCTTGTAATTTCCCGATATCATAATAAACAAGTGCCAAGTTATAAAAGGCTGTTGGATTTGTTTTATCAAGTTCAAGGGAAGTCTTAAGATGTTCCAGGGCAAGATCATATTCTTTTAAATCTCGGTAGAGGGCGCCTAAATGAAGATGCGATTGGGGGAAACGAGGATTGATTTCCATCACTTTTTGAAAAATGTCCTTAGCCTTTTCAATGGACCCTAATTTGATATATACCACTCCTAAGCTATCGTATGCCTTTAAATATTGTGGGTCAAGATCAATAGCCCTCACTAAATACCTTTCTGCTAAATCAAAATCTCCTAAATCCATATAAGCCATTCCCAAATTTTTCCATGTTAACGGAGAATCCGGATTTAGACTCAAGGCCTTCTGATAGGCTTCCATCTCTTTGTTGAAATTCCCTTTTCGTCCATAGGCCGCTCCTAAATTGTTATATAAAAAATCTCGCGTAGGATTATAACGAATGGTCCTTTCATAAAATCCGATTTCCTCATTCCAGTAACTATTTTGCTTAATTGTCAAAATACAATAAATGCTTACCACCCCAACAGAAATGAATAATGCTATCCTTTTTAAAATTGGGTAATGCGATAAACGCATAACAAGATGCCCAAGGATGAGGCTAAAACCAACATGGGGAACATAAAGATAATGCTCTGCCATATAACTGTATAACGGAATGATGTTAGTATAAGGTAATAAGGTGATTATTACCCACGCAATAGCAAAGCCCAGGATTGATTGCTCCCTTCTTTTTTGCCATATCAATCCGATAAAAAAAAGATAAATACTCAGGCCAACAATAACCATGAAATCTTGATAAGAAAATAATTTCTGTCCATAATCGAAATGGAGATCAAGGGGGATCAAAAGCAATCGGGTATATTGAACAAAGGCGTGGAAAAATGATGGGAGCCTCTGAAGGATCGAACTCAAATCGAGATTTAAGGGTGCAATATCACCTACTACCCCAAGCCAACGAATCGATAAGTAGAGACCGATACACAAAAAAATTAAAAACAGATACCGAAAAATTATTCTTTTTCGGTAATACCAATGAAAAAAAAGAATTAATAAAGGAAAGACTAAGGCGTTTTCTTTAGTCAACAATGCCAAGATATAGCAACTGATCATTAATAATAAAGTCAAAGGGGAATAACGTTGTAGTATTTTCCAATAAAGGATAAAGGCGCCTAGCATAAAAAAGGCCACCAAAGGTTCGGCTCGACCGGCGATGGCATTAACCGCCTCAGTTTGAATCGGATGAATTAAAAAAAAGAGGCTCGTCCAAAGGGCATATTGAGCGTTTTGAAACACAATATAAATGAAAGTGTAAACCGAGCAACCGGCCAACAAATGAATAAGGATATTGGTTAAATGGTATCCCCGGACATCTGATTTCCAGAAATGATAATCGATCATATAGGTCAATTCTTGGATGGGCCGATAATAACTGTACTGGTTAAAACTTCCCGAGGCAATGTGACTGGTCAATATCTTCGGTAAATATGACCAGCTTTTGATATGCATATTATGAACAACAAAATGATAATCATCCCAGAGGAATTCCCCCTCCAAAGAGTTAAAGTAGATTAAGAAACCCATACAGAAAAGTAAGAGGATGTGAAAGGTTATTCTAGAAGAGAGTTTTAGAGTCATTTGGGAAATTTAAATCCCCAAAATAGACACCTTTGAATCAGAAAACTATAAATTCTAAAAGGAAGGAATTTCTTTAAAATATAGAGGGTCTGACTTTCAATATCAGGGATGTTTCGAAAAGGTTTGGCGGTAGCTTTGATGAGTTTTTCAACCAGGGCCGGGACATCTTCTGGATCTTTGTGGCAATCGTCCACAAACTCACGTATTCGTTTTTCTAAGAATTTGGAAATGGGATAATAGGGGCTGTTCTCGTTATAAAAATTCTTTGCATATCTGGCATTCTCATAAAAAATTTTTGTCTTATACGTTCCCGGTTCGATCAAATAGACTTCAATGCCAAAGAATTTTAGTTCATGACGAAGGCTTTCGGAAAAGCCCTCCAATGCCCACTTGCTGGCGTTGTAAGCACCGAAACACGGTGAGGCGGAAAATCCCGCGACACTTGAGATATTGATAATCTTTCCGCTTTTGTTCTGCCGCATAAGAGGGATGACGGCCCGGGTGACATTCTGAACACCAAAAAAATTCGTTTCAAAAATCTGCCGGATTTCTTCATCGGTTAAGTCCTCAAAAGCGCCCCCTATTCCATAACCTGCATTATTGATTAAGACATCAATGTTTCCATATTTTGCGGCAATCTTAAGAATTGAATTTTGCACGGAAAGCTTATCGGTGACATCCAATGGGAATATGTCCGCATTTCCGCCCCTTCTTTTAACCTCTTCCATGAGGGCCCCGGTTTTGTTAAGATTTCGCATTGTCGCAATAACTTTATATCCTTTCGAAGCTAATCGGGCGGCGGTTAAAAGGCCAAATCCACTGGAACATCCTGTTATGAGAACAACCCGAGAATTGAGGTTCCTTTTCATAGGGGAACTAGGAATAGATAATGAAAATTAAGATCTGATTGTTTTCTGGATTAATAGGCAATCGGCTAAGGTGATGGCAATCATGGCTTCCACAACCGGAACAACGCGAGGGCAGATACAAGGATCATGTCTTCCTTTGACCTGAATAGAAACGTCTTCCCCAGAAATATCCACTGTCTCTTGATTCTTGGCAATAGAGGAAGGAGGTTTGACCGCAACCCGTAAGATGATATCCTCCCCATTGGAGATCCCACCTAAAATTCCCCCGGCATGATTGGTTTTGGTATGGACCTTCCCCTTGAGGGTATAAAATGGGTCATTGTGTTCGGAACCGCGCAGATTAACGGCGGAAAATCCATCTCCGAATTCAATTCCCCGGATCGTTCCGATGGACATAATCGCATAAGCAAGACGAGCATTCAATTTATCAAAAACAGGATCGCCTAAGCCGGGAGGACAACCTTTGACAATGGCTTCGATGATCCCTCCCACTGAATCGCAATCCAAACGCGCCTCTTCAATTTTCTTGATCATCAGTTCCGCGGCTTCCAAATCGGGGGCACGGACAAGGTTGGACTCGATAACGGAAAGATCACGCTTTTTGGCTACGATATCTTTAACCGCAATGGTGTAAGCCATCACTTGGATATTGCGCTGAGATAAAATCTTCTTAGCCACCGCACCGGCCGCCACCCGACACGCCGTTTCTCGACCCGAGGCCCTTCCTCCCCCCCGATAATCCCTAATACCATATTTCGTAAAATAAGTGTAATCCGCATGACCGGGACGAAAGACATCCTTGATGTTGGAATAATCCTTAGACCGAGAGTCTTCGTTTCTGATCACCATCGCCAAGGCGGTTCCGGTGGTTTTTCCCTCAAAAACTCCGGATAAGATTTCAACTCGGTCTGTTTCTTGTCGTTGGGTGGTGATGTGGCTCTGTCCTGGTCTGCGGCGATCGAGGTCCTTCTGAATATCCTCCTCATTTAAAGGAATATGAGGAGGCACTCCATCGATGACAAGTCCGATGGCAGGCCCATGACTTTCACCAAAGGTCGTGACTTTAAAAATTTGTCCAAACGTATTTCCAGCCATAATTATTTTCCCCTACTCTGTTCTGTACTTTGGGTACAGCGTAATATTCTATTCTCACATCATACGCCCTTAAGCACTAAACGGCCTCTTAATTTATCAATCGGTCACTGCTCCCTGGGAAGCCGAAGTAACCGATTTTCTATATTTGCCTAAAACACCCCGGGTATATCTGGGAGCCGGTGGTTGCCATTCCTTTAAACGATTATGAATTTCCGATTCTGAGATATTCAGATTAATCTGGCGCTTAATTGCATCAATGGTGATAGTGTCGCCATCTCGGACCACAGCCAGAGGTCCCCCCACATAAGCCTCCGGGGTAATATGTCCTACAACAAATCCATGACTTCCCCCAGAGAACCTCCCATCGGTGATGAGGGCAACATCTTTTCCCAGCCCTTTCCCCATAACCGCTGAGGTCGGAGAAAGCATTTCCCTCATTCCCGGGCCTCCTTTCGGTCCTTCATAACGAATGACAATGACATCTCCTGTTTTAATGGTACCATCAAGAATCCGTTTTAAGGCCTCCTCTTCAGAATCAAAGACTCGGGCCGTTCCGGTAAATTGGTTTCCTTCTTTACCGCTGATTTTGGCAACCGCTCCTTCAGGGGCAAGATTACCGTAGAGAATAACCAGATGACTATCCTTTTTAATGGGATCATCCATAGGTCGTATAATTTGTTGCTTTTTGGGATAAGGTTTGATTTTAACCAAATTTTCTTTAAGTGTCTTTCCGGTGACCGTTAGACAATTCCCCTGCATTAACCCTGCCTCTAACAAAATCTGCATGAGAGGTGTCACCCCGCCCATCGCCACCAAATCCGCCATGACAAAACGTCCGCTCGGTTTTAAATCAGCAAGGACAGGAACTTTTTTCCCAATTCGTGTAAAATCATCCAGTGTCAAAGTTACACCAGCGGTATGCGCCATAGCTAAAAGATGTAAAACCGCATTGGTTGAGCCACCTAAGGCAATCACCAGAGTAATGGAATTTTCAAAGGCTTCCTTTGTTAAAATATCTTTTGGCTTAATTCCCTGTTTAATCAAATTGAGGACCGCCTTGCCGGCATTCCAGCAATCTATCTTTTTTGCCTTGGAAACAGCTACCTGAGCCGAGCTATTAGGAAGGCTCATACCTAAGGCCTCAATGGCACAGGCCATGGTATTGGCGGTATACATTCCTCCGCAAGATCCGGGACCAGGAATAGCGCAGGATTCAATTCCTTTTAATTCGTTTTCCGAAATCTTTTTACTGGCATAAGAGCCGACTGCTTCAAATACAGAAACAATATCCACATCTTTCTTTCGATAACATCCTGGCAGAATCGTTCCCCCATAGACAAAAACCGCCGGTCGATTCAATCGAGTCATCGCCATCAAACAGCCCGGCATATTTTTATCACAGCCTCCAATAGCTACCAACCCATCAAAACCTTCACAACCAACGACGGTTTCAATGGAATCGGCAATCACTTCCCGGGAAACCAAAGAGTATTTCATCCCTTCTGTTCCCATAGAAATCCCATCCGATACCGTGATGGTATTAAAAATGACGGCCTTCCCACCAGATTGATCCACTCCCATGGCAGCCTCTTTCGCCAGTTGGTTGATGTGCATGTTACAGGGAGTGACCATACTCCCGGTGGAAGCAATCCCAATTTGCGGTTTTTTAAAGTCGCTAGGGTTAAAGCCCACCGCTCTTAACATGGCCCGGCTGGGTGCCCGTTCATAACCATCAATTACAATGGAAGAGTATTTTCGTAAGTCACTGGATTTTTTGTTCATTTGACCTCTTGAAAAACTATGTGCAGTCATTATAAAACCAAAGTGGTTAAAACTTCAGAAATTTTTGATTTTTCTTTTCACCTAAAGGGTTTCAAGCCAACCAAGGCTGGCTCTTTTTTAACTTATCTTCATAAGTTGCGATTCGATCGTTGAATTGCTCCGTCCAGCCTATCTGATCCAGACCCTTGATCAAACTGTGTTTAGAGAATGAATCGATCTCGAAATGATAGACTGCCCCCTCCGGCCCAATCAAGGTTTGCTTCTCTGAATCTGCGGTGACCTTAACCCCCGGTGAGGCATTGACCAGTTGAAAGAGTTGATCGATCTCATTCTTTTTAAGAGGAATAAGAAGAAGCCCATTCTTAATACAGTTGTTATAAAAGATATCCGCAAAACTAGGAGCAATGATCACACGAAATCCATAATCCTTCAAAGCCCAGGGGGCGTGTTCTCGGCTTGACCCACATCCGAAATTATCTCGGGTTAAAAGAACTGTGGCTTGTAGATATTCCGGTTTATTGAGGGAAAAGTCCGGATTTTCCTTCGTCCCCTCATAATCAAGATACCGCCATTCATGAAAGAGATGTTTGCCAAAACCGGTTCGTTCAATCTTTCTTAAAAATTGCTTTGGAATGATGGCATCGGTATCAACATTCACGCGATCCAAAGGGGCGACAATTCCTGTATGTATAGTAAAAGGTTCCATGGTGACTTTCCTCATTCGTGTTTCATATCTCACATTATAAATAGTTCCTCACATCCGCAATATGTCCTTCCAGGGCACAGGCGGCAGCCATTTCTGGGCTCATTAAATGCGTCCGTCCTCCTGGTCCTTGCCGGCCTTCGAAATTTCGATTGCTGGAAGAAGCACATCGTTCTCCCTTCTTTAACTGGTCATCGTTCATCCCCAAACACATGGAACATCCCGCAAACCGCCATTCAAACCCTGCGTCTTTAAAAATTTTATCTAATCCTTCTTTTTCGGCCTGCCGGCGCACTCGCTCCGATCCAGGAACAACAATAGCCACAACATGAGGATGAACTTTACGTCCTTTAACGATTTTGGCTGCAGCCCGTAAATCTTCAATTCGGGCATTGGTACAAGACCCCAAAAAAACTTTATCAATCTGGATTTTTGTCATTGGGGTGCGGGGCTCAAGACCCATATATTTCAACGCATTGTCTGCGGCCGTCTTTTGTACAGGATCCACAAAACTCTCTGGGTCAGGAATAGAATCTTCTACAGAAACGACCTGCCCCGGGCTTGTTCCCCATGTGACTTGGGGGTTAATATCTTGGGCACGAATTTTTACCAGTTTATCAAACTTAGCCCCGGGATCACTAGGCAAGGTTTTCCAATACGCTAAGGCTTGTTTCCAATATTTGCCTTTAGGGGTAAAGTCGCGTCCATAGATATACTGAGAAGTTTTCTCATCCGGGGCAATCATTCCTGCCCGGGCTCCTGCTTCAATGCTCATATTACAGATCGTCATACGGCCTTCCATAGAAAGATTAGATATGGTACTTCCAGCATATTCAATCACAAATCCGGTTGCCCCAGCAGTGCCGATTTTCCCAATGATATACAAAATGATGTCTTTGGCGGTGACCCCAAACCCTAAATTCCCTTCTATGTGAATAAGCATGGATTTGGCTTTTTTCTGTTGCAGGGTTTGGGTGGCCAAGACATGTTCAACCTCCGAGGTTCCGATCCCAAAGGCCAGAGCCCCAAAGGCCCCGTGGGTGGAGGTATGCGAATCTCCACAAACAATTACCATCCCTGGTTGAGTGATTCCCAATTCTGGTCCAATGATATGGACTATTCCTTGATCCTGATGAGAAAAATCAAACAGACGGACCCCAAACTCCTTACAATTTTTGGCTAAGGTCTCCATCTGAATTCGTGAAGTCTCTTCCACCAAAGCCCAATCTTTAGTTTTGGTGGAAACATTATGATCCATGGTGGCAATGGTTTTTTCAGGACAACGGACCTTTCGTTTGCTGATCCGTAACCCCTCAAAAGCCTGTGGACTCGTGACCTCATGGACTAAGTGACGATCAACATAGACGATGGAAGTGGTCTCCTTATCCTCTACAATCAGATGGGCCTCCCAGATTTTATCGTACATGGTTTTAGGCATTTTGATTCCTCATATCAGCTTAGCTTTAAGTCAATTTTCTTAAAACGGTTTGTAAGATTCCTCCATTTCGAAAATAATCAATTTCAACCGGTGTATCTAACCGGCAAGTGGTCTTAAATTCCTTTGAGGAATTATCCGAGGATTTTGCCAGCACGGTAATATCCACCCGGGGTTTTAAATTTTCATCTACGCCGATAAAATCAAATATTTCCTGTCCCGTAAGACCTAATGTTTCCACCGACTCTCCTTCTTTGTATTCTAAAGGCAGAATTCCCATCCCCGCCAAATTGCTTCGATGAATCCGTTCAAAACTTTGCGCCAAGACAACCCTCACTCCTAATAAAGCCGCTCCTTTAGCCGCCCAATCTCGGCTCGAACCCGATCCATATTCTTTCCCTGCCAATACAACTAAGGGGGTCTTCTCCCTTTTATACAGTTGTGCCGCATCATAAATATTCATTTTTCTTTTTTCCGGGAAATAAATTGTCCAAGATCCTTCGGTTCCCGGTGCCAGAAGATTTCTTAAACGAATATTGGCAAAAGTTCCTCTGGTCATGATTCGATCATTTCCGCGTCTGGCACCATAACTGTTAAAATTTTTGGGTTCCACACCCAATTCCATCAAATATTTTCCCGCGGGGCTTTCGACTGGTATTGCCCCAGCCGGAGAAATGTGATCGGTGGTGATGGAATCCCCCACCATAATCAAAACCCGAGCTCCCTTAATTTCTTTTATCGGATCAGGTGTTCTTTTTATGTTGGCAAAATAGGGTGGCTCCTGGATATAAGTGCTTTCCTTGTTCCAGTCATAAATTTCTGATCTCTTAAGTCTAATAGAATTCCAATTTGTATTTCCTGATGTCACGTTTTTATACCGCAAACGAAAAACTTGCGGTTTAACGAAACTCTCAATGATCTTATTAATTTCTGCTTGAGCTGGCCAAATATCTTTAAGATAAACGTCAAGACCACCTTTGTCTTTCCCTAAGGGTTCTTTAGTTAAGTCTATATTCACTGTTCCTGCTAAGGCATAAGCTACCACCAAGGGAGGGCTGGCCAAGAAACTTGCTTGAGTAAAAGGGTTAATTCGCCCTTCGAAGTTTCTATTCCCACTCAAAATACTTACGGCAACCAAATTCTTTTCCTGAATGACCTTAGCGACATTTTCCGGAAGTGGACCGCTATTTCCTATACATGTTGTACATCCGTAACCGACAATATAAAATCCCAGTTTTTCTAAATAAGGCATCAATTTGGCTTTTCGGATGTATTCCTCTACCACTTGCGAGCCAGGGGCAAAACTCGTTTTAATGTAAGAAGGGACTGACAACCCCTTTTCCACCGCTTTCTGGGCCAATAAAGCCGCCCCAATCAATACCGAAGGATTTGAGGTATTCGTACAGCTGGTGATGGCCGCAATAACAACCGAGCCATGAGTGAGCTTATGGGATTTCCCATTATCAACGATGGCAAATTTTGAGAGATCAACATCAGCCAAGCCAAATCCATGTTCTTTCAAAGGAGCACGTAAGGAATCCGCAAAAGACTTTTTTAAGGAAAATAATGGCACCCGATCTTGCGGACGCTTAGGGCCCGCCAAACTGGGTTCCACTTTGGAAAGATCCAGTTCCATGACTTCGGTAAACAAGGCTTGGGGACCTTTGGGGTCATAGAACATGCCTTGGTCCTTCATGTACCGTTCAATGAGATCCACCTGAGGCAAAGATCGACCCGTCATCTTGTAATATCGGATTGATTCTCCATCAATGGGGAATAAACCCATGGTGGCTCCATATTCCGGAGACATATTGGAAATAGTGGCTCGGTCAGGGAGACTCAAAGATTTGATCCCCTCACCAAAAAATTCCACAAATTTTCCAACGACACCTTTCTTACGAAGAATCTGGGTAACCGTTAAAACAAGATCAGTAGCGGTGACCCCTTCCTTCAATTGACCGCTCAGTTTAACCCCAATAACTTTGGGAAGGAGCATGTAAATGGGCTCTCCTAGCATAACCGCTTCCGCCTCAATACCCCCCACCCCCCAGCCCACAATACCCAATCCATTGATCATGGTGGTGTGGCTATCTGTTCCTACCAAACTATCCGGATAGGCAATCACTTGTTTTCCCATCCTTTTTTTCAGAACCCCCTGGGCAAGATATTCCAAGTTAACTTGATGAACGATTCCCGTGCCCGGTGGGACGACCCGAAAATTTTCAAAGGCCTTCTGTCCCCATTTTAGGAACTCATAACGTTCCGTGTTTCGTTCAAATTCATATTTTAGATTTATGTTAAATGCTTGTCTGGTCCCGTAAGCATCCACCTGAACCGAATGGTCAATCACTAAATCACAAGGGACCTGGGGATTGATTTTAAGATAATCTCCTTTTAAGCGTTTAATGGCAGAGCGCATCGCCGCCAGATCCACAACACAAGGAACTCCGGTAAAATCCTGTAAAATGACACGCCCGGGTTTAAAGGCAATTTCCGTAATCGGAAGACCTTGGGGTTGCCACTGAGAGATCTTGGTAATGTCATCTTTGGTGATTTGATAATCATCCCAATTTCTTAAAGCACTCTCTAGAAGGATCTTGATTGAAAAGGGGAGATGATAAGGATCCTTGAGTCCTAATTTGGTGATTTTCTTGATATCATAGATAAAGATGTTCCCAAATTTTGTTTTTAATTTTTTTTTCGTTTCCAAGGCTAAGGATTTTGACTTCATGGATTTTCTCCTAAGATCGCGAATGAAAAGGTAAAAACATTGAAATATGTCGTATTATATAGAAACCTACTCTGGGAGTCAATAACGGCATTTGAATTCACATAATTTTTTTTATTTCGTCTACCACCACCAGAGATGGGGACAGCCAGGCCTGCCTGCCGCAGTCAGGGATGAGTTAAAAACCATATTTGGATTATTTGGAAAAAGGGAACGGTCAATAGATCGTTACCCCCCTTATTGAGTAAAAGATGCTTCCAGCG
>CAYJXI010000025.1:1073-35811 GCA_964374105.1 uncultured Planctomycetales bacterium | reverse complement strand
AACTTCCTACCTGATTGACGCTTGGATGAAAACTAAATAAGCCACTCGAGGCATTAAAACCCGCATTCTCCGGTAACGGCAGAGGCAGAACCGAAAAGGTCAACGGATCATTGTTAGGGTCGGTGGCCTTAAGTTGCAGATTCAGCGTCGTTCCTAAGGGAACACTTTGATTGCCGATTGGCACTAAGTCCGGCGGCAAGGCCGGTAATTTGATCGTAAAGACTGTCTTGGCAGAAGTCACATTCCCCGCCCGATCCGAGACACTGAACTCTGCACTGTGAGAACCAATAGCTAAATCAGCAGCTGGTGTGTGACTGATGGATGCGGCAGTGACGGTGGATTGGGCGGTAATATCCCCTCCATCCAAAATCAGCCGGGCACTGCTGACCTCGATCCCCGTGCCTTCATCGGAATACTCTGCCCGAATGGTCGGCCGGAGGTTGGTCACCTCATCCCCGGAAGTTGGGTTGATATTAAAAATCCTTGGGGGCATTGTCTCTGCCGGCCCGGGATCAGGATACGGAGGCGGTGGGGCCTGGCCTCTTCGAAACAAATGGGTTAGAAGGTAGATCGCATCTGCCAAATTGATACTTCCGTCATCATTCACATCCGTGGCCTCCTCACACTGCGGCGCAGCCCGTCCCGCAAAAAGATACAACAAAATATGCACCGCATCCGAGATATCCACATGCCCGTCGAAGTTGGAATCCCCGCGAATGAAATTGCGTAGACAGCTAAGCGGCGGGTTGTGGTCGGCAAATGAGAGCTGCGGAAGAATCAAAAGTAGTATAAGGATAAGCCCTTTTTGTACTTTTCGGATGTGTGGTGTCATCTGTGGTCTTCTTGTCATAGAGAGTCAATCTTTAAAGATTGAATTCCTTATACTTGTTGGTAATCGGAAGACGCCAGTCTTTCCCAAAAGCCCGAGGAGTGATTTTGACCCCCGGAGGGGCTTGGCGGCGCTTATATTCACTTTGATCAACCATAGTGATGATCGATTTGATAAGCTCTTTACTGCTGTTCAATTTAAGCATAGTGGCCAATGACTTGTGTTCCTCGACATAAGCCTTTAACAATGGATCTAAAACAGGATACGGAGGCAGGGAATCTTCGTCTTTTTGATTTTCCCGCAATTCCGCGGTGGGGGGACGAGCAAACACCGTTTCGGGAATGACCCTTCCTTCCTGTTCATTGATCATCTTTGCAATTTCGTAAACTTTTGTTTTGGGGACATCTTTAATGACGGCAAACCCTCCCGACATATCCCCGTATAATGTACAATACCCAACCGCAATTTCACTTTTATTGCCGGTCGTTAAAACAAGCCAACCAAACTTATTGGAGAAGGCCATCAAGACGTTGCCGCGGATCCTGGCTTGAAGATTCTCCTCGGCCACGTTGAATTTTTGTCCTTGAAATTCACCTTTAAGAACCGAAAGATAACTTTCAAAGATAGATTGAATAGGGATTTCTAAAAACTTAGTCCCTAAATTCTCAGCCAGTTTCCTGGCATCCATTTTAGTCTCTTTTGAAGTGAATTGAGAGGGCATAGAAATCCCTATCACATTCTCCTTCCCTAAGGCCTGGGTGGCAATGACAGCCACCAGCGATGAGTCAATCCCGCCGCTTAAGCCCACCACCACTTTACTAAAACCATTCTTTCGAATATAATCACTCGTTCCTAGAATCAAAGCCTGATAAATTGTCTCGTTTTGGCTTAACCGTTTAGCTAAATGTGTATCTAAAGGCTTTTTTTCTTGCCTGGGTTGAAGAGAAGATAAACGAATCATTGATTTTGAATTAGACTTGCGGCGTGCGTTGATTTCAATATCCGCGAGGATCATATCCTCTTTAAACTGTTGACCCAAAGCCAAAATTTTCCCTTGGGGATTCACAATAAGGCTTCCCCCGTCAAACACTAACTCATCTTGACCGCCAACCAAATTGACATAACAGACATAAACATGATTCTCTTTAGCGCGATGGATTAACAGTTTTTCTCTCTGCTCGATCTTGCCAAAATGATAGGGTGAGGCCGACAAATTGATAAGGATCTTGGCCCCCTTCTTTGCCTGAAGTTGATAAATCCCGTTTTCCGTCCAAAGGTCTTCACAGATGTTGACTCCCACGCCCCAACCTTGGAATAAAAACAAAGGATTATTCTGGCCTTCTCTAAAATAACGTTTTTCATCAAAGACACCATAGTTAGGCAAATCTCTTTTATGATAAATCCCTTTGATTTGGCGATTGAAAATCACCGCGGCCGCGTTAAATAAATTTGGCTGAGGAATAATTCCAGACTTCGGATTCTTTTTGATTCTTCTCTTTCTATCACTATCCACAAATCCAATGATAACGACAATGTTTTCAATCATTTTGACCAAAGAAAAAAGAGCGTTCCTATTGTCCTCAACAAAATATTCTTTATGCAAAAGATCTTCTGGGGGGTAACCGGTGATCGTCAGCTCAGGGAAAACCACCAAATCCGCATCTTGTTCCTTTGCCAGAGAAACGTAGTCGAGGATCTTTCGGCTGTTTCCCGATAAATCACCAACTGTCGTATTGATTTGTGCGAGGGCAATTCTCATCATATTCAGTGTAACGTGCGTTTTAACACCTGGGGGTTAGGTTCCGGATGCACACCTGCGGGATGTCATTCAACAGGGGCGACCCGCCGGCTCGCCCCTACTTTAGTTAACGCTGAAAAACCCTGTTTTCCATCATTAACTAATTCCATAGGGGCTCACGCCCCTCTGGCGTTCGTTCCGACTCCGTCGGAACTCACTGTCACCCCATAAGGGGGTTGCGTGCAACCCCCCTTATGATCCCCCCACTAGTTACCACTTTTTCAGTGGTAACTACTTTAGTGTGATAATGTTTAGAAAATTGTTTGCGATCGTGTCGGCCATTCGATGAAATGGATTTTTAAGTTTTTTGTATTCATCCTGCATCTGTCTTTTTTTTCTATTCAAGACATCCCCTTTTTTAAAATACTCATCCGCCCAATCTCGTATACTTTTATCGGTTATTTCAAAATGGAACTGCACGCCCCAGGCCGATCGTCCCACTCTCATCGCCTGGTTTGGACACGCCCTACCCGTGGCTAAAAGGACTCCACCTTGAGGAATCGCAAAGGTATCCCCATGCCATTGAAAGATATCCAGGGTCTCTCCCAAATTGGAAAAAAGCAGATCCTTTTTCCCCTTGGGAGTTAACTGAACTTTTGACCATCCAATCTCTTCAACCGGGGAACGAGTCACTCTCGCATCACAGGCCTTCGCTAATAACTGTGCCCCCAGACATATCCCTAAGTAGGGGATTCTTTTTTGTAAAATTTTTTTGATAAAAATATCTTCTTCTTTTAAAAATGGATATTTTTCTTCCTCATAAACATTCATAGGACCCCCCAAACAGACAACGGCTTGAAAGTCAGTATCATCTTTGGGTAGAGAATGCCCTAAACTCAAGTCAACCTCCTTCATAGGGAATCCTTTGTCCTGAAAAAATCGGCCAATAGTCTCGGGCCCTTCAATCTCAATATGCTTGATAAATAGGATCATAAAACCACTATCTGGTCGAGGGGAAATGCTACCTCTTTGTATCCAATGTCATGCCTGCGCCCGCCGGAGGCGGGTCCGCCTCAGGCGGAAAAGCAGTCCCGCCTTGGCGGGACCGACCTGTCTGCCGGCAAGCCTGCCTGACGGTAGGCAGGCGGGAATGACAATTTGGTAATTTGGCTATGATCTCCTTTATAGATAAAGAAAGCTATCAGCCCTTAAGCTTTCAGATGTTCAAAAGTTAAATCTGATTGCCAAAATCCTAAGGACTGATAGCTTTAACTTCGACTACAATTGGCATGTCCCTCTTTAGGCTTTAGGAAGCAAAAAAGGAACAAGTGTGGAAAGCTTAACAGCGTTCATTAAATATCAAAATAAAGATGAAACTCATAAGGATGTGGACGCAATCGTATCGCATCGATTTCCACTTGATGCTTATAGTCAATCCAGATATCGATGACATCGTCGGTAAAGACATCGCCCTCAGTTAAGAATTTGCGATCCTTATCCAAGGCCTCCAGAGCTTCCTCTAATGATCGAGGAACAGTTCGGACCTTCCTAGCTTCATTCTCAGGAAGTTCATAGATGTTCCTGTCAATCGGATCACCCGGATCGATTTTATTTTTGACCCCATCCAATCCTGCCATTAACATCGCGGCAAAAGCAAGATAAGGATTAGCGGAAGGATCCGGGGGTCGGAATTCGATTCTCTTGGATTTTTCGCTCTTAGAGTACATGGGGATACGAACCGCTGCCGAACGATTCCTCTGCGAAAAGACCAGGTTCACCGGCGCCTCATATCCCGGAACGAGTCTCTTATAAGAATTAGTCGTAGGAGCGCAGAAAGCCATTAAGGCATGAGAATGTTTCAGTAAACCCCCAATATAATATCGGGCTAGATCACTTAAAAGGGCATACCCCTTTTTGTCAAAAAACATATTCTTTCCATCCTTCCACAAACTCTGATGCACATGCATACCCGAACCGTTGTCCTTAAAAATTGGCTTTGGCATGAAAGTAGCGGTCAAATTGTATTTTCTGGCGGTATTCTTAATAATATATTTATACCAAAGCATGTTGTCCGCCATTTTAACCAAGGTGCCGTAGCGGATATCGATCTCGCATTGGCCGCCCGTTGCCACTTCATGATGATGCACCTCAACCGGGACCCCGACTTTTCTTAAAGTCAACATGATCTCAGAACGGATATCCTGTAGAGAATCGTGCGGTGGTACCGGGAAATAGCCTTCCTTGTATCTGGGTTTGTAACCCAAATTGGGTTTTTCATCTCGACCGGTGTTCCATTCACCTTCATCAGAATCAATGAAATAATATCCGCTGTTTTCCGTTTGATCAAACCGGATATCATTGAGAATAAAGAATTCCGCTTCGGGACCCCAGTAGCTGGTGGTCGCGATCTTGGTTTTCACCAAGTACTGCTCAGCCTTTTTGGCGATGTAACGCGGGTCACGCGTGTAAGCCTCTCTTGTCACCGGATCAAAGATATCGCAAAGGATGCTTACTGTTGGGATCTTACACACCGGATCAATCACGGCGGTTGAAGGATCCAGCATCAAGATCATATCGCTTTCTTGAATCTTCTGAAAACCACGGATACTTGACCCATCAAATCCGATCCCATCGTTCCAGATGCTGGTCGGACTGTCGGTGTCTTCAATGATATCAGCAGCCGGAATTGAGAAGTGCTGCCACAATCCGGGCAAGTCGTTAAACTTAAGGTCCACAACTTGAATATTGTTCTTCTTAATAAGTTCAACTATTGTTTTGATGGTTTTGGTTTTTCCATCTAGGTTTTGTTTGGTTTCGAAGGTATTAGCCGAGGACTGTCTTCCTACCCGCCTGTCAACCTTCGTCACGAGTGTAGTCATTTTCCTTCTCCCTTTTTTATTGGTTAATAAACTAATATTTTTCAGCCGATAGCCTGGGAACCTTCGTCACCTGTCCTAATTCTTATACATCGAGGCAAATCAACGACGAATATTTTTCCATCACCGATTTTGCCAGTCCGCGCCCCCTTGATAATAGCATTGATCGTGGGTTCAACGAAGTTTTCATTGACCGCTATCTCTAGACGAATCTTTCTTAAAAGATTCCCAGTTTCCTTGATGCCTCGATAAAATTCATCAACTCCTTTCTGTCGCCCGTGTCCTAGAACTTCACTCACAGTAATCAAGTTAACATCCGCTGCATACAGAGCTTTTTTTACTTCTTCCAAACGATGAGGTTGAATAATAGCAATAATGAGCTTCATATAACTTCCTCCTTATTTTCTCTTTAAACCTGCTTACCACAAAACAGGCTTGACTCTAAAAGAATCATTTTAGCAACTCGATATTAAAAATAACGTCCTTAACCTCTCCCTCTTGAGAGATTGGATCTAAAAAACATTATTCCAAAATCGTATAAGCCCGTTCGTGATGTTGGGTCAAATCCAAACCCATGACTTCATCTTCGGAGGTAACTCTTACGCCAAAAATTGCATCCACGATTTTAAGGATAACGAAAGTCACAACAAACGAATAAACCAAAGTGACTAAAACCGCTTTCAATTGGATTAAAACCAACGCCGGATTTCCATTGAGAAGCCCATCAGCTCCAGCGGGATTGACCGCCTTGGAGGCAAAAATCCCGGTCGCAATCGCCCCCCAGGCTCCGCCAACACAATGCACACCAAAGGCATCCAGCGAATCATCGTATCCGAGTTTGGGTTTAATGATCCCGACTGCAAAGTAACAAAAAACACTGACCAATAACCCAATCCAAATTGCCGCCATCGTATCAACAAAACCAGACGCTGGTGTTATTGCGACCAAACCTGCAACAGCCCCGGTCACAACCCCAAACATCGTTGGTTTACCAGTAAATTTCCATTCTAATAAGGCCCAGCTTAATCCCGCCGCGGCAGCAGCTGTGTTCGTTACAACAAAAGCACTCGCTGCCAGTCCGCCTGCTCCAAGAGCGCTTCCCGAATTAAAACCAAACCACCCAAACCAAAGCAAAGCCCCGCCTAACACAACATGTGGCATGTTATGCAACGGCAATGGCCTGTTCTCATAACCTGTTCTTTTCCCAATGATAAGAGCCGATGCCAAGGCCGCAATACCCGCATTGATATGGACAACGGTTCCGCCGGCAAAATCAAGGGCACCCATATTTCTCACCCATCCCCCCACCGCCCAAACCATGTGACAAATGGGATCATAGACAAACGTGGCCCATAAAATCATGAATAAAACGAGCGCTGAGAATTTCATTCGCTCCGCAAACGCCCCAATGATCAAAGCAGGCGTAATAATAGCAAACATCGCCTGGAAAATCATAAAAGCAAGATGTGGAATCGTGGCGGCATAATCCGGATTAGGTTCCTGTCCCACACCTGATAAACCCAACCATTTCAATCCGCCAATAAATGGGTTTCCTGGACCAAAGGCAAGACTGTAACCAAAAAGTACCCATTGTAGACTAATGACACACAAAATGATAAAACACTGCATGAGAATACTTAAGACATTTTTACGTCTGACCATGCCTCCATAGAAAAAGGCCAAACCCGGGGTCATGAGCATAACCAGGGCCGATGAGGCCAAGACCCACGCCGTATCACCTGTATTAATGTTCTCCATTAGCGTTCTCCCTTCGCATTTACAACTAGATTTTAAACTTGATAGTAGGAGTTCAAATAATTTGCCTGAGAGCCTCTTTTGGACGGCATTGCCAAAAAAAACCCTCTAAAAACCATAGAGGTTTTTTAGAGGACTCCTTTGCCCTGTGATGCCTGCTGGATCTCGGTTGGGACTAAGGCTTTCTCATTTAACTCGCGATCAATCAAACTTCTTCTCCCGACGATCAAAACAGATTGTTGATCCGCCCAGCAGTTTATCTAAAGACTTCAATGCCTTTAGAATAGTGAGAGTATATAATCGGTCTTAAATTTTGTCAAGAAAATTTTTGGCCTGGCTCTTAACTTTATCGTTCCCAAGGATCTTTGTCTTTTTTTAAAAAAGCATGCTGACTTATCCTTTAAAGACTTGCTCATCACAACATTTTCTTCAAAAATTGCGCTGGTTTAAAAACCTATTTATGGAAACAAGGCAAGCCGTTTGATGTTTTTTAAAATCAATCATAAGGAGTTAAAGATACTTTTGCCGCGCAAATTTTATAAGACGGCTGCCTCGAATAAGGATCAAAGGCTGGGAAAGTCAACTTATTGGTCTCTTCATAATGCATCGGCATAAAAATTTGTCCCGCCTTTAAAGTGGAAACGATCATGGCCTGGGCTCTCACCATACCCCTTTTTGTTGAAACATAAACCCATAGATTCTCTTGAATATTCACTTTCTTTGCATCTTTAGGATTGATTTCCACATAAACATCTTTAGGGTACATCGTCTTTAGAATAGCACTTTTCCCGGTCCTGGTTTGGGTATGCCATTGGGAAGAAGTCCCTCGGCCGGTCAAAAGGATAAAGGGGTAGTGATCATCGATTGGCTCAGGATTCGATCTTACCTCTGCAAAAATAAACCGTGCCTTTCCATCAGCATGGTAAAATTTCCCATCTTCGAATAATCGACGTTCATTGTTACTAAATTCAGTCCCTTCGGGAAATGGCCATTGGAGGCCACCGCTATTTTCAATCATTTGGTAATCCTTGATGCCTGTGATATCGCAAGGCATGTCCTTAGAAAGTTTCTTTAAGATTTGAAAGGTCGCCTCTGGCGATGACCATTTGGCAAAAAGGTCGTCGCATCCCCACTGCTGAGCAATTCTTTTAAAAATTTCAAAGTCAGCCAAGGCTTGGCCAGGGGGTTTGGCCACTTGTTTAAATAATCCAATTCGTCTTTCTGAGTTGATCACTGTCCCTTCCTTTTCCCCCCACCCGGCCGCCGGCAATATCAAATGAGCTAGCCTGGCGGTTTCAGTTGTGAAATACATATCCTGAACAACCAGGAATTCCAAACGTTTAAGAATCTCGTGAAATTCGGTTTGGTGAATCCAGGAATGGGCAGGGTTCGTGGCGATAATCCAAAGCCCTTTTATTTTACCCATCAAAATGCCTTCAATGATCTGATCATAGGCCCAACTATTTTCTTTAGGAATCAGCTGGGGATCAATTCCTAAAATCGAGGATACCTTATGACGATGCTCTGGGTTACAAAAATCATAACCACCCAACAGATTCGTGGTATTGCTGAACAACCTTGACCCCATGGCATTACACTGTCCGGTGATAGAATTGGCACCCGTTCCCGGTCTTCCCATATTTCCTGTCATCAAAGCCAGATTGATAATGGCCTGAGCGGTTCTGGTGGCCTCATAACCCTGATTAACCCCCATCGTCCACCAGAAAGATACCCGTTGACCAAGATGAATCATCGAGGCAAATTCATAAAGTTGTTCAATACTCATACCCGTAACTTGGCTTACCCTAGGTGGGGAAAAACACTTTATATGGCCCTTAAACTCTTCGAAACCAACGGTGTGTTCTTCAATATATTTTTTATCGATCCATCCCTTCTCTATTAGGATATGGGCCAATCCATAAAATAAAATAAGATCTGTTTTAGGCATGATTTGATAATGTTTCGTTGCCGCCATGGCTGTTTCGGTTTTTCTGGGATCAATGACAATGATCTCGGGCTTATGCCGGTTCAGACACACCCTTTGCCAGAGAATCGGATGGGCAATGCAAAGATTGGATCCTACCAAGATCAAAACATCCGATTCCTCTAAATCTTTATAAGTATAAGGTGGGGCATCAAACCCAAAGGATTGTTTATACGCCACCACCGAGGTGGCCATACACTGCCTTGTATTTCCATCCCCATGCAAAATTCCCATACCAAATTTTCCTAGGGCCCCCAAAAGAGCCATTTCTTCGGTTGTGATTTGTCCAGTACTTAAAAAAGCGATACTTTCTTTCCCATAGTTTTCTTGAATTTTTTTAAAACGAGAAACGAATGTTTTAAGGGCGGTGTCCCAATCAACCGCTGTCAGTTTTCCGGAATGATCTCTCAGATAAGGAGTCGTTGCTCGATCTTGGGACCCTAAAGGAGAAAGGGCCTCCCAACCTTTAGGGCAGGCCTCACCCAGATTGACGGGGTAATTTTTTGTTGGAGTCAAATTCACCGCCTTGTTCTCCTTTATATGAACAGTTAAACTGCATCCTGTCGAACAGAAGCCACAAACCAGATTGATCGTCCGATCAGGCAAGAGCCGTTTGGGGAGTTTACCCAGACCCAATAACGAGGACTCCAACACTAATTCCTGACTCAACCTGCCCTCTTTTTGATAGAAGAGGTTCTGCATTTTCTTAATGATTGGAACTCTTTTTCTCATCTCTTAAGAATCTCCCCTTTAATGGAACGCTTGGTATCTTCTTTAACTACTCTGTACTCCTCCCGGCATTTTCAGCGGAACAACGGCTTTAAAAAATAAATATCTTTCTAAGAATTCACCTACAAAAGAATAAATAAAAATCAAAAAAGATAAAACCACAAGTCTCTCAACCCCCCACTCCATATGCTTCAATATCAACACAAAAGGTAAGAAAATCCCTCCCACGATACCATAGAATAAACGCCTTAATGTCATTGACCTAAGAGGGTGGATTAACAGAATGGCTGTTTTTTTAAGGGACGTTATCTCTCGATCCCCCAGATGAATCAAAATGGTCATCTCTGATATTAACTTCAGAGCAGTTAAGATGAAAAGCAAACGACAGATCAATTCTGTCAAAACCCGGCTCAACCCTAAACCCGAAGGAAAGAAGATTATAGATATCATTGTCGTTATGAGAATTGTCGATAATCCCAAAATCCCGGTGGTGAGAAAAAATTTCATGGTCGTCATTGGATGATCCCAGAAAGGCCGATGTGTGACTTTATAGACCATGACTGAACAAAGAACACCCAAAGCCCCGACAAAAGTCGTAATAACCAAAAGCATTTCTTGTTGGTAAAATTGAACATTTTTTTCTATCAAAGTCACTCCCCAAAATTTTCTCAAAGGATCCATCCAAAAACTTGAGGCATAAACCATAGCGAGCATGGCAAACACCCCGAAAACAACAATTTCCCTGCTTAACCAAGAATGTTTAATACCGATCACGGACCGAAAGGCATAGAGGGGGCGGCCTAAATGAAAAATACTCGTTAACAAGGCCAAAAGGCCTACATTAAACCCAACTAATCCATAAAAACTTAAAGTAGCGCCATGCAAATTTTCCCTAATAAAATCCTTCAGAAATAAAATAACAAAAAATGTCCCCACCGAAAGTTGAGTGAGCACCAGCATAAGAACCAAAGGGATGTGGGAATGCGCCGGCTTGATTGAATAAAAGTCCATTGAGATCGTGTTCCCGGGAAATTCCTTTTGATGGAGATAACGGGTTGTGGGCCGTGTATAATGTGGATCCGGTGCATCGGGAATATTAACGAACTCCTTGGGATTCTCCTTGACTTCACCCTTTTCTATCAGCGTAATGCGGATCGCCCCGTTCGGACAAGCCCGAACACAGGCCGGAGCCTCCCCGACCTTTAATCGGCTGATGCACATATCGCATTTGTGCACAATGCCTTTCTTAGGAATATATTTGGGAACATCATAAGGACAAGTAAACGTGCAATATTGACAGCCAATGCATTGATCATCCAGATGCTTCACAATTCCGGTGTCTTTATCTTTCTCATAAGCATTAACTGGACAACCGGTAAGACAACCCGGTTCAAGACAATGATGACAGCTACTTGTGACATGCTGAATGACGGGGTTTTCCGTTGTCCCGCCATGTATTAAACCAACCGATCGCCAAGTCTCATCTTCCTCTAATCCATTTTCATGATGGCAGGCCACCACACAGGCCTTACAGCCGGTGCATTGGTCAAGATTGACTTCAAAGGCATATTGTTGCCCAGGTCCGGGGTTCTTTTTAGGGATCAATTCTTCATAAATGTGTTGATCCTGTGGGATCTGCCGCAGGTCATGTTGAACCGCAAACTTCTCAACCGCCGTCAACCCTTCTTGTTCTTCAAATTCTTTCACAAGATTCTCACTCATAGAAAATCACCCCTTGTTATTTCTAGGGATCATCATACAGAAAAAGGTATTCTACGCAGTTTGTGGTTGAAGCCTCTTAGCACGGGCCGCCTCAAATTCTATCTTAACTTCTCTTTCCACCTCCGCAGAAAACTTGACCATGAGAGAAAAAGCGGAAGCGGCAATGACAATCAATCCCAAATAAAATAAAGCCATCGAATAACTTAACCCCTCAATTCTAAGGAAGAATCCAAAGAGAACCGCGCCCACATTGCCGCCGGCGCCAACAATCCCCGCTACCGCCCCTAAAGCCTTTTTGTTGACAAAGGGGACAACCGAGTAGGTAGCCCCACTACTCATTTGAATAAACAATCCAGAAAGCATCATGGCGGCAATAGCAAACGACAAAACAGTCATTCTCGAAAAAATGATTAGGCTAATTCCAACAAAGAAAAGTGCTATCCCCAAAAACAGAACTCTTCCTCTTAACCCTGCTTTAATCGCACAACAATCCGAAATGATTCCACCTAAAGGGCGAGTAAACATATTCATAAGACCATATAAGCCTGCTACCAATCCCGCCTGCCCAATTGCTAAATGAAAAATATCGGTAAAATACAAAGCGGCAATATTGTTAATGGTCAATTCCATACCAAAACAAGCCCCGTAAATAGAAAACAAAGCCCACACCCGGCGATCTTTGACAGCCGCAAGAAAACTTCCGGCCGTCTTTTTTTTCTGAGGAACAAGCCCCTTGGCTTTCAATTCATCTAAATTCCCATCGGGATAATCTTTAGTTAATCGATAATACAAAATTCCCATAATCAAAAGCACGACACCTGGCACCAACATACTCAAGCGCCATCCTAACGATTCGTTAACACCGAAATGTAAAAAAGAGGCTAAAATCAAAGGCATCGCCATTTGGGTTACCCCGCCCCCCAAATTCCCCCAGCCTGCGGCTGTGGCGTTGGCTGTCCCTACACAATTAGGAGCAAACATAACCGAGGTGTGATATTGGGTGATGACAAAAGAAGCTCCGATAGCCCCAATCGCCAGACGGAACCAAAAAAACGTCTCATAATTTTGCGATAAACCGATTGCCATAACAGGAATTGATCCACAAATTAACAAACCAGAATAAACCCGGCGGGGACCAATTTTATCGCACAACCACCCTATGATCAGACGAACAACAATAGTGATAGCTACCGAAGCAATGATGGTGTTTCCGATTTGCGTTTTCGTAAGTCCCAGATCTTCTCGAATCACTGGCATGAGCGGTGCAATGCCGAACCATCCAAAAAAACACAAGAAGAACGCCAACCAAGTGGTATGAAACGCCCGCATAGGAACTGTTTTAAAATCGAGAAGATTGATGCGAGTAGCTTTATTATGAATGTCCATTTTTACCTGCTTTCTTTCATTTCGCGATCCTTACAATTTGATAAAAACATCTTCTCCCTCTATCTTTGTTTCATAACGTACCACCTTCTGATCCGATGGGTCAATCCCACCGCCTGTACACGCATCGAACCTCCAGGCATGAAGAGGACAGGTGACCACCTGATCTTTTATCTCTCCCTCAGCTAACGAACCACCTTCATGCGGACAGAGGTTGTCAATAGCGCAAATACTTCCATTCACACGAAAAAGGGCTATCTCTTTCTCATCGACCTTCACACAAAGCCCCCGTCCCTGAGGAATACTCGAAAATTTTGCGACTTTCTGAAACTCTTGAACACCTTCTGTTTTTTTCGTTTGCCCGCTTGATGATTGTTCTTTTGCTGATTCAATTATTTCTTTTTGCTGAAAAGCACCAACCTTAGCTTGCACGCTTTCGTTGGTTGATTCTTCCAGCCGAGCAAAGTGTCTGCGCAGGGCCGAACAACTCGGACAAAAAATCGGCGGGTCCTCTCCCAAATGTTTGTATTCACATTTTTCACAAATCCACGTTGGAGGACGGTAATCCTTTTCTAAAACATTGACTTGTGTTGCCCCATCCAACCGCTCTCGCCAAAAATCACTGAAGGTCTGACCGGGTTTATGCTGCAAATAATACTCTCGAATCACCTCTTCAATCACATGAGGAAGTTGGTCCACATCAACACCCGCTTTATAAGGAAGGGCCAGTTGCACCTGTCGATTGATCGCGCCTCCTAAGAAAACATCAAAACCATCCTTCGCACCCATGATCCGACGCACCCTAACACCTTTAAGCCCAATATCTGCGGTATGATGTTGGGCACAGGCGTTTAAACATCCACTCATATGAATACGGATACCATGCAAAACAAGTGCCCGTTTTCGAAGCTTTTCAATAAGCTGCAAGGCATACCCTTTGGTTTCCGTAACCGCGAGATTACAAAACTGCCTACCGGTACAGGCGATAACATTGCGGGTAATAGAGTCGCTCTCTGCACTCAATCCATACCGGGCTAAATCTGAGATAACTTCCTCTTTAAAATGTGTCAAGATATTGGGAATAATCATTCCTTGATCATGCGTTGTCCGCAGTGTCCCGTCACCCCACCGGGAGGAAATGACACCCATGCCTTCCAACTGATCCCACCGTAATCGACCCACGGGGATACAGATCCCCAGGGCCCAGAGGTTTTCTTGTTTTTGTTTAAACCAACCTAAAAAATCTTCCTGCCCTGATGGTGGTAAAGTCGGAGTATCAGAGGATTCTAAGGGAAAATCCGAATTTTCCTTTAAATGATCCAAGACCCCTCCCACACCGATCCTTTCAATCAGATAACGAAACCGGATCTGATCTCGTTTTTCTCTTGATCCTTTCGTTCGAAACAATCGCAAAATTGCCGCGGTCACAGCAACCACCTGGCTTAAATCAACCAAAACCGGTAAATGCCATCCCAGATGCGGTCGTTGGCCCTGGGTACCACCGATGAGCAATTGAAACACGACTTTCCCGTCTTTTTTTCGATACGCCAAAAAACTAATATCCTGAGTCCAATAATGAACCGCATGGAAAGGATGTCCGTTAACCGAGATATTGAACTTCCTAGGGAGATCCGAAAATTCCCGGCTGTCAATAAACAAATCCGTAATCTTTCGACAGAGATCACGAGTATCGATCAATTCCCTTTCATCTATACCGCTGTAGGGATGACAATTGACGTTACGGATATTATCGAGCCCTGTCTGTTTGGTTGTTAAACCAGTTCTGTTTAACCGCTCCAAGGCCTTAGGAACTTTTGTGATATCAAGCCCCTGGACTTGGAAATTGGAACGGGTGGTTACATCGATGATCCCGTAACCATATTCATAAGCAATATGCGCTATTTCTCTGGCCTGTTGGGAGGTCAATTCACAGCCGGGGATCCTGATCCTTAACATGTAACTCCCTTCCCCGTCGCGTTTACGATAAAAAGTTCCGTACCACTTCATCCTTTCCAAATCGGATTGGGGAATATCTTTCATTAGCGTTCCTGATTGGGCATATTGAAGGACATCCGGCCAGACATCAAACCCGTGTTTTTCTTGTTTGAACTTCTCGATTTCATTCATAACAAATGCTCCCTCCCTGCCCCGCCAGAGGCGGGGCGCAGACTTTATTCAAGACCTAGCATAAGGCTTTTAAAATGAAAACCTTTAAAAAGAAAAGCCCAATTCCTTTCTAATCTAAGGCCATTGGGCTTCTTTGTCCGGTTGTTTCTTCACCGAAACGTATAAAAAAGAGTGACTTCCTTGCCACTCACTCAAATTTATCCCGTTAGAGAACTATGTTCTCTAACGGGATTTATTAGAACAGGGCAGCCTGCCTTATCTAGAATCCTCATAAAAATCATCAAAGATAAGGAGGAGAAAAGGCTGCCCGCGAATTCAAGCTTTCTCAAAAGCCTTGCGGCCTACCCAGCTAAGACAGGGGAAAACAATTTGATTGTCGACCCTTCAACTATTCCCACCTTGATGGGGAGGTGGCTACTCGAATAAGTCAACAGTTTTTCCTTTGAGTTTAATCAATCTGTCCACTTCCCAAACTTAAAGAAATCTAAACACTGACAGCTTTTTTATCCTATGGCAGGACTTCCCTCTTCTTCCGTGCGAATCCGAATACACTGAGGTAAATCTAAAACAAAAATCTTGCCATCCCCAATGTTGCCGGTTTTCGCGCCCTTGATGATGGCCCGGACAGTGGGTTTAACAAAATCCTCATTCACCGCAATCTCCAACCTCACCTTCTTAAGCAAATTCACCTCGTGGACAACACCACGATAGGTTTCACTGTAGCCTTTTTGCTGTCCGCACCCTAGGACGTTGGTGACTGTCATTTTGTGGACATCCGCATCAAAAAGGGCCTTTTTCACATCTGTCAATTTATACGGCTGGATCATCGCAACAATTAATTTCATTTTTGAATCCCTCCTTTTAATAGAGTCAATTTCCTTCTTCGCCACCACTTCATCGATATGGCATAGTATGAAGTCCCCCAGTTGTTATTGAATCGATGGGATAACAGATGTACAGATGTTCGTGTGATGGCTTGAATTCTCTTTTTGCCGACACTTTGAATTTCCATGATTTTTCCCTCCCTGCCTGCCGCCTGCCCCGCCAGAGGCGGGGGTAGGCAGGCTTATTTTAAAGGGAACGTTATTGGGTCGTAAAGATCTGAAACCCTGCATAAGCCTCCACCCCATGCTCATCGATATCCAGGCCTCTTAATTCCTCCTCACGGTCAACCCTTAATCCCACTGTCTTTTTAATAATATAAAAGAGAAGGAAGCCGGCCACCATACACCACAGAAAAACAGATACAATGCCAATCAGCTGAGCGATGAGTAACTTGGCTCCTCCGCCAAAAAGCAAACCATTCCCTGTCGTTCCGGGGGAAAAGATATCTTCGGCAAAAAGGCCAAGGGATAGGGTACCCCAAACACCACAGATGGCATGCACAGAGATAGCCCCCACAGGATCATCGACATGCAAAACTTTATCAATAAAGATGACCGACAAAACGACAAGGATCCCAGCAATTAACCCAATCCAAAACGAACTGGCAACAGAAACAAACGCACAGGGGGCCGTAATCGCAACCAATCCGGCCAAGGTGCCGTTGAGGGCCATACTAATATCCGATTTTTTAAACATCACCCAAGAGGTTATCATGGCAGAAATGGCACCCACGGCGGCCGCCATATTAGTGGTTGTGGCGATATGAGCAATACTGGGAACTGCGGCCATGGTGCTTCCTGGGTTAAACCCAAACCATCCCAGCCAAAGGATGAAGACTCCCAAAGTGGACAAAGGAAGATTGTGTCCAAAAATAGCATTGGATGATCCATCAGGATTATATTTGCCTAACCGCGGTCCTAACATGATGGCGCCAACCAAGGCCATCCATCCACCGACCGAATGAACAACCGTTGATCCGGCAAAATCCCACATGCCTAACTTCGATAACCAACCCCCACCCCAGATCCAATGGCCAGAAACTGGATAAATAATGGCACTGATGACTATGCTGTAGACAATGTAGGCAATGAATCTAGTCCTCTCGGCCATGGCTCCAGAAACGATTGTGGCGGCAGTGGCAGCAAAAACTAATTGAAAAAAGTATTTGCACTCCAAGGGCACCTTCGTCCAATCAAGGGAGGCAAAAGTTCCTCCGCTGTCATTTAAGAAGAATCCGCTGGTACCAAAAAAGGCATTCCCCACGCCGAACATAATCCCAAAACCCATCACCCAAAAAGCCACTGTTCCAAAACAGAAATCCATGAGATTCTTCATCAAGATATTGCAGGCATTCTTGGCACGAGTGAAACCGGTTTCGACCATAGCGAATCCCGCCTGCATAAAGAAAACTAAAACAGCGGTCAGCAATGTCCAGACGGTATCGGCCACAACCCCTTTTTCTTCGACAGAAGCGGCTAGAGATTCTAAGGTCACCGGTTCATCGGCTGCCCAAGCCGGTAACGTAAAAAACAACGAGACCAGTCCTATCAACAAAATTTTTCTTTTAAGGAATTCATAAAATCTATTTAACATTTTTTCCTCCTTTTAACACTACAAAAACCAATTCAATCAAAATCTTTTTACTGAATTCATGTCATTGTTCTCCTCCCTTCCATCAATATAAGCAAATAAAAAAGTCCTCTTTTAAACCTTCCCTGGCTAAAAAAGGACCTCAATGTCCCAAAGTTTATTCCTGCTCTACCTTAATAATAAAAACGTTTGACTAGACCTTAACTCTGCGTCATCGGCTTTAAGATTTGTCTTAAGAAATCATTCAATTAAGAGCTCTAACGCTACCTTAAATCTCTCGTTCAAATTTATTTGAGTATTTTGTTTCAACGCCTCAAAATGTAGATACCCACGGGCATGCCCGTGGAACTCTGGCCCCTTCGGGGCGTTATTAGAAATTTTTTTATAGTTTCCTTGTAAGCATGGACTTCTGCCCTTACGCCACCATTTCAGAAGAAGATGATAATAGGAAGTGTTCCACCCGTGATTGATTCTTCGATACAAAAGGCTCGGTGAAGTTCTTATCAACGACTGAGTTCGCATCTTAAGCCGCCTCCTTTTCCCTAAACCCTCCTAAAAAATCTTTTTCTTAATACACTTGTGTAATTAAAATTTTTTTAAATGATCCCGCAGCATCGGCCCGCTTTAGAATTGCCAAGCCCATTTTGCCCCGGTAAATAGTTTATGCTGAGCTTTGTCCCCTTCGATTTTTGGGAATACTCTAACGTAACTTTAAGATGATCGTTTTTCCATTCAAAAATATCCTTGGACCTCCTTTTTACGGTTCGATAATCTTCTCCCATTTCTTTCGTGAGGGTATTTTTTATCTTCTCCCAATTTCCATCCCCACTGGTAAAGACCTCAACCGCATAAAAACGTTCATCTTGATCAGCTACATAAAAAACCTCCTTGAGTTCTGCATTTTCCCATCTCAAATCCTCATCCTCACGTTTGTATTTTGTAGGTCCATTGAAAATCTTTAAATTGACTCTCATATCGGGAAGTTGAGAAATCTTTGTCCCCCATTTGATGTCTCTAAAACCATGTGGTTCAACGCCGGGCTTAAGACACACCTCAGCAAAACCGGGATCAGCTAAAATGAAAAAGGAACACATAATTATAATCATTTTAATGAATCTCATATCTATCCTCCTTAATCCTTAAGTTTATTAGCAAAATAAAAAGCCCTCTTTAAAAGCACCTATGCTTTAAAGAGGGCTTCAATGCCCCATCAACAGGACTCTTAAGTAAATGACCTAATAATAAAAAATCCGACGCTCCCTAATTAAGATAAGATTTTTTGGGAAAGTCAAACTTCTCTGCCCTTTTAAGGACAATAAAAAAGCCTCTTTAAGACTTCTGTGCCTTAAAGAGGACTTCTTTGCCCTGAAACTAAATGAAGTATAACGGGTCTTTTTTTAATTGTCAAGCCCTTCTTTAAAAAATTTTCGTCCCCTTTTTCTTTATCATTTGATTGATTATTCTCAAAAATTTATTTAAGCTATTGATAAATAAATTTGATTTAAATCCATCGCCTTTCCAAAAAATGTCGATCTCCTTAACAAAAAGAGAATTCTTCTACCTTGCCTTTCTTTACTTTTCCGGACTTTTTTTAAGGCTGTACCCGCGCTTCACTCTTCATCCACACCTTTTGACCTTTGAGGCGGATATTTGGTATCGTCTGTGTTTAGCCCAATACCTCTTGGATCACGGCAGCCTCCCCGAATGGGATATCCGTTATGAGGCCTATGGACAGGTTCCCTTTTGGTACAACCCGTTAGCCGTGTATTTTCTGGCCTTTTTAAGCAAACTCTTTTCTCTGGATCTTCCCACCATCGCATCGAGGGTGATGCCTTTCGTTGAGGCCACAACGATTTTACCGATGTATTTTCTCTGCCGTTATCTTTTTAACCGAACGGTTGCTGTCATTGCGACACTTTTTCTGCAACTCTCACCCTCATTCATTTTCTGGAGCGGGATATGCACGTTGCAAAGCTTTACTCTCTTTCTCATTCCTGTCATGATTATGCTGTGGATTAAATTTCTTAAAAATGAATTTTTATTTAAAAATCAATGGACCCATCTCACCTTTATGGGAATCTTGTTAGCCATCAATTTTCTTATTCACTTAAGCGTCTTTAATCTCATCATTATCTTGATTTTGGTTCATTTAGCCCTTATCCTAGAGAGTCAAACTCAACCCAAAAAATTCCTCTATCTCCTTTTTCCTATTGGCTTAAGTCAGATCTTAACCATGGGTTGGTGGCTTCCCCATAACCTCTACTGGTGGTGGACACAGGTCTTAACCACCTCCTCGGCCTTTTGGGAAGGGCTAACCTTTTTGAAGCATTATGGATTCTTGAGTGCGATATTGGGACATCTGTCCCTTATTTTCCTTCTTCTCTATATTCTTAAACACAATAAGGCCTTCCCGACCTTTTATCTTATTCCTGTCCTTTGGGCTCTTTTTCCTATGATTGAATCGCATAATGAAGGGATCCTGAAGCTCATCAATCGTCAGGACCTCACTTGGGTCAATATTGTCAAACCCCTTGAAGGGTTTCGCTTTTATTGTTTTCTCACCCAGCCCTTGGCGGTATGTTTTGCGCTCATGATTCATCAACTCATGCAATCCAACTTCTTCAAACATCTGAAACCAAAGAAGGTCACAGCCGCCGCTTTTTTAATTATTTTATGCTCGCTACTTTTAGGGGATATGCTCAAAAATTACAACCTTTTTGGCCGTTTTCGAAATCCCCAAATGCAAATCGAAGAAATCAAGGCCGCCTGGTGGTTTCGGGAAAATTCAAAACCCACCGATCGAATCTTAACCGAATATTTCACTGCCCAGATGTTTGGCGGCATCTGTGGGGGCAAGTCCCTCATGGGATCCATGTTCCCTTTAAAAAATGTCAAGATCCCTTATATCAGTGAAGGATGGAAAGTCCAAAAGGATATCTATTCGGTCTTTACGACTGCTGATCCTCTTGAGATAGAGGAGATCCTGCAAAGATACAAATGCACCCATGTGTTTCTCTCCAAAAAGGCCTTAAGGCACATTGAACTCATTAGCAAGGGCGATAGTGTCTTGGAAGATATTGAAGGCTTAGAAGATAAAGATTTTAGTTTAACCCTCCTTAATCCGCAATATTTTCAAAGTGTCTATGAAGACAAAGACAGCAAAATCTTAAAATGGATTGGTTCGTAATGTCTTGTAAAGCTTCAAAGACAAAACCCTCGCATTTTCATGAGAGGGTTTTGTCTCAGTTTACTTTCAAAAGTCAAAATTCTTTAGGGAGCGAAAGTCGTTGTCGTGGTTCCCAAAGATGTTGTCGTCGTGGTTGTGGTCGTAGTTGTTGTGGTTGAGGTAGGACAGGTTTCCATGGAAACTGTTGGCTGAAGATTAGAAGGAACGTCGGCATAGTCTCCTGTATAACATAACGCTGAGGAATTGTTATATTTATCGGTAAAAACCATCAGCATTAGCAAGATCACATCATCGACGGTTATTCCCTGAACCCAATAGAGGCCAACTTTGCACCGTCTGGTGGATTCATTTCCTCGAGAAAAATTTCTATTCTTCCCATCCTTGGCTTTGAGATTACTGACTTCTTTTGAGGTTATGCACTTGTCAGCATCCTGTTGAATATCTTCGACTTTAAGCATAATATCATCAAAATCAACCACGCCGTTATAATTATAATCTCCTAGAGTTTTTCCGCTCACAATCGTGGCATAACTGGAAACGGTGGCCTTGGAAGGAAGCAACACCCCTATCCCTATCAAGAAACAGATGGCAAAAATGATGGTGACCCCCAACGCCCTTAAGTTCAATTGACTCTGATGACTCATTTTTTAATCTCCTTATTAATTATATTTAATTTATGGGAATCAATTACTCCAAACAGTACATTTCAAATATAACATGCTTTTTTAAAAATGGCTAGTCCGAGTTTGAATAACTGAGTTTGAATAACTTTTTCATCCAGAAGAATGATGGATTTTACGATTTTTTTCATGGGGCGGGAGTTTTTCGGTATAGTTAAGACCTTTCTTATCAGACTTAGATCATTTACGAATTTCGTCCATCAAAATAATCGATTCCGCAATCTCTTTCATCGAGCGGCAGGAATCCATACTCTTTTTGTGGATCACTCGGTAGGCCGCTTCTTCAGAGAGATTGTTCATGCGCATGATAATGCCCTTGGCGCGTTCAATGAGTTTGCGCGTCTCCAAGGCCTCTTTGGCTTTTAAAGTCTCCTCCATGAGCTTGGTATTTTCCACCGCAACGGCGGCTTGATTAGCGACCATCTGCAACACCTCAATCTCCTCGTCTTTAAAGATATGGGGATTCTTCGTGTAGACACTGATCACCCCTATGGCCGTGTCCTTGACGATCATCGGAACGGCTAACATCGAGGTTAAGCCTTCTTTGATAGCCAAATCGCGATAAAAATATTTCTCCTCGCTTCGAACATCATAAACAGTGATCGGCTTTTTTATCCTCACCACCTCGCCGGTAATACTGGCGTTGACCTTCACATTAGGCTTTTTCCGGTATTCTTCACTTAAACTCTGGGTGGCTTTAATGGCTAATTCATCTCCTCTTTCATCCAACAACATGATAGAACAAATTTTGGAATTGAGCATCTCAGCGGTGACAACCACTATGAGGTTTAGAATCTCATCCAAGTAGGCCTCTGAGGTGATGGATTTGCTGACCTTTGTCAAACTGTCAAATTGAGTGGCTTTCTTTTTCGTTTCTTCAAAGAGGCGGGCATGTTCGATAACCCCGCCCACCTGCTTGGCAATGGTATTAATAAGTTTGACTGTCCCGGCAGCATATTCATGATAATTTTTATGTTGAACGTTGATGACGCCGCTCACTTGCCCTTTGTACACAATCGGAACCGAAAGAAAGGCCTCATATTTATCTTCCGGCAAAAGATCAAAATGCTTAAATCGAGAATCCTGATAAGCGTTTCTTTTGATCGCAACCGGTTTTTTTTCTTGGGCGACCCAACCAGTAATTCCCTCTCCAATTTTCAAATTGATCTTGCCTAACATTTTTTGATGAGGGACTTTAGAGGCCATGAGAATAAGATTCTTCTTTTTATCATCAAAGAGATAAATAAAGACAGAATTCGCTTTCGTGATCTCATTGACAATCTGGACAATCTCCTTGAGGGTTCGGGAGAGATCTAGATCCGAACAAGTAATGTCCACAATCTTTCGCAGAATCTTGATCTCTTCGGCTTGACTAATATTTAATCGCTTATTGTCTGAAATTGTACTGGTCATAAACACACCTTGGATTGTTTTCAAACTTTGAGGTCACTATTTTATCACAAAAAGAAATTTTCTCTCAATCGATTGTATTGAAAATACGGGAATGAAGCGGGTCAATGATGTAAGAAACTAATCCTTTCTTGCCCTTAACATGCAAACACAGTTGGTTTTTTCTTCGGATTTGACCTGGTTTGCGAGGGATTGATCAATCTCCTCCCAGTAATTGCATCGATGCCTAGAATCGGTTGCGCTTTTAAAAAATCGGCTGTCCTCTATCTTGAATTTTTGAAAAAGTTCATCCAAGGCCTTTTTATCATAAATCCTCTGATGACGATTCATTTGTGCCATACCAAAAGGGACACTGAAAACAAACATCCCGTCCCTTTTTAAAACCCGCCAGATCTCTTCTAGAGCCTTTTGATCAGTCTCAATCTTTAAATGGAGGGGAAGGCTGGGAGAACCCCCTTCTTTTTTCTTAACTCTATCGTAAAAACCTATGCCGATATGTTCTAAGGTAGAAATACAAGAAACCGCATCAAAACTCTCTTTCTCAAAGGGAAGTTCCAAGATATTTCCATGAACAAATTTGAGATTCGGATGAAAATACGGATAAACGCGGTAATCCAATCCTGTCACCTGATAACCTAATCCGGCTAAATAGAGAGGTAAAATACTTTCGGTACAACCCAAATCCAATATCTCTTGCTCTTTAGACAGAGCACTTAAACAATAGATCGCAAAAGGAATTTCCACAATGCGTTCATTGACATAAACCGACTTAAGCTGTTTCTGAGGCTTGAAACTAGCCAAATCAAATCGGGTTTTGTATCTCACGAAAACGGGATTATTAATAAAATAGCTTAAATCTGCTTCGCTCATCATCAACTCTCTTTCACACCCGGGGTGCCAGGCCGGGGTGTAATTAGATTCCCCCGCCTTCACAGGCGGGGAACTTACTGTCTCAAGCGCTGTTGGCGCTAATCGTTGTCCAGAAATTTCATTTCTGGAATTTGCTCTCATCCCCGCCTTAAATAAAGGCGGGGAATTCTCGCTGAGATTAAACAACCTCAATGGCTATGGCGATGGCCCCTCCTCCGCCAAGACACACACTGGCCAAGCCTTTCTTCTTTTTTTGGTTGATTAAGGCATGGAGCAATGTCACAAGGACTCTCACCCCGGCTGCACCTAAAGGATGGCCTAAGGCAATATCTCCCCCAAAAATATTTAATTTTTCATCTGGAATTTTTAGCCTATTCTTGGTTAAGATCGCTTGGGCGGCAAAGGATTCACTGATTTCAAATAAATCAATGTCACTCAATGAAAGTTCGCATTTATCCAAACACATTTCGACGGCGGGGATTGCGGCCTCAAAGGTCCTCTCAGGACTGAGAGCAATGGAGGTATATCCCAAAATACGGGCGCGGGGGACCAACAGCTCTTTTTCCACGGTTTCTTTACCAGCCAAAACAAGAGCACAAGCCCCATCACAGGGAGCGGAAGAACTTCCCGCAGTAATTGTCCCATCCCTACGAAACGCAGTGGAAAGCTGAGTTAAGGCCTGTAAACTGGTATTTCGTTTTGTTCGATCATCGAAGGCAAAGATGCGGTTTTTGGTAATGGGGATGGGAACAATCTCGTTTTTAAATTTCCCATTAATTTTAGCCAAATAGGCTTTGCAATGGCTTTCATAAGAATACACATCTTGTTGTTGTCTTGTAATTCTATATTGTTGAGCCAGATCTTCACAGAGATCCCCCATTGATTTTCCTGTCATGGAACACCACAGGCCATCAAATTTCATGCTATCAACTGACTTTTTTGTTTTGGAGGGCCCCTCTTCCTCCCTAGGAATCAAATAAGGCGATTGACTAGTGCTTTCTGCCCCACCCGCGATGACGATTTTAGAATTCCTGGTCAGGAGGGATTGGATGGCAAATATAACCGCTTGTAGACCCGAACCACACACATATCCAACCGTATAAGCGGGGATAGTCAAAGGTAACCCTGAGAGCTCAAGCGCCTTACGGGCAAAATTCTGTCCGGTTCCGGCTGGCACCGAGATACCCATCATCACCTCAGAAATCAGATTCTTTTTGATCTTGTTTCGTTGAATCAACTCTTCAAAAACACAGGCCGACATCTGGGCTACAGTAAAATTCTTGAGGCTCTTAAAAGGGACCCCAATCGCTGTTCTTAAGCCATCGATGATGTAAGTTGGATCTAAGGTGGTTTTCATCGTCATCCTAACCTTAAATTCATTGCGAAATGCTAGATTTCAAACCCTTAAGGAGCGACCTGCCGGGTCGCCCCTACCTTCTTTAAAGATTATTCAAAATCGTATCCACATCCACGTATTGTTTGACTAGCTGTCTGGCTTCTAAGATCTTGTCTCTATCGGTCTTCTGAATTTTACAAATCAGATGTTCAATCTTAGCGGCAACCGTATATGTATCGTCACTCGACAACAAGATCGATATTTTACTTTTTTTAAGTAAATCAACAATTTTGGTGTTGGGCGTTAAACCGCCTGTTAAGATAATCCCAGAGACCTGCATTTCTTTACCCTGGGTCACAAGATGGGAACTCACCGCCATCAAAATATTATCGACCCGATCCCCAGAAGTCAAAACCAAAGCCCCATGCTTTAAGAAATTGACCATATTATAAGGTTCCATGGCCGCGACAATGGTGTTATGCACACGCCGACTTAAGTTTTCCTGACCGCATAATAATTCCAGTTTCAAAAGTTCCCTCACCTGCTCAACCGTAGGGGCGCTTAAGAGGGGATCTAACGGGATGACCCCCAGAAGCCGTATTCCTTTATTCTTGGAGAGACCCTGCGCCAGCACATTTTTAATCTTATCGTATTTCTCCGGCAACACCTTATTGATAATGACCCCCAAAACTTCTACCTCCCTTAGATCAAAAAGGGCCTTGTTTAAAATGATTTCATCGATACTTCGTCCGATCCCTCCTTCGCTGACAATGATAACCTTGGATCCTAACAGCCGCGCCACATCAGCATTGGACAAATCAATAACCGAACCCACCCCCGCATGTCCAGTGCCTTCAATGATAATGGCCTTCTTTCCCTTGACGAGACTATTGAAGGCATCCTTGATTTTGTTGAGCAAAACCTCTTTCTGCGGATTAAAAATATATTTTTCCGTAAACCCTTGACCAATCGTCACCGGACTCATATGTTTTAATCTTCTACGACAATGATAAACCTCCCCAATCAGATAACTGTCTTTGTCAATAGCTTGATCATCCACGGTTACGGTTTGTTGACCAATGGGCTTAAGGAAAGCCGTCTTCAAGTTTCGCTCTTGGAATAGGTTATATAACCCCAAAGCCACGGTTGTTTTGCCGGCGTTTTGATAGACGGAAGAGATATAAACGTTTTTTATGTTTCTCATAGGATGCATTCAATTTTAATTATATGAACCCTCGGGGAGTTTCTGTTGATACCTTACCCGAGGGTTTATGAGGGGTCGGAAATCCTTCGACAAGTTCCTCCCGCCCGTTGGCGGGATGAGCGAAGTCGAGGGACTCCCCGACCCCTCAGATATTATATTATTTTTTGAGAGGATTACTATGATTTACTTTATCCTGATTAAAAATATGAACCCACTGATATTAGGAATAAAGGAAATGGATTGATAGACTGGGAAGGGCTAACCCCTTTTTTCTAACATCGACTTATTCTCATCATATTTTTCTGTAAGCAGGATTTCAGACAATTTGGCGGAGATTTTGACCAAGGCATAACCAGTAGCAAAAATGTAAATTCCAACTTGGACATGCCGAAAATCATTGTTGAGCACATCCATAAAGGCCACTACCATTCCGATGAAAACAGAAAAAAGGCCGGCAAAATGGCAAATTAAACTCAAAAATTCTATTGTCTTCATATTTTCCGTCCGCATAGGGCTTACTGAATTCTGAAGGTGACAATGATCAAAAAGCGACTGTCATCCGATACTTAATTTGTGTCTTTTTTGTATTGAGAAGAAAGCTCTTTAGCAAAAAATTTGATGAATTTAGCCTCTTCTTTTTTCATGGGTTCAATAATCTCCACCCCGATGGCATACTCTTTATCTCGCAAGATACCTTTTTCCTTCACCCAAACAACTTTGGTATTGATAACGACCTTTTCCTGATTAGGCAATTGGATTTGGATAGGTAACTGCTGTCCTTTTTGCAATTCCTCTTTGGTAACGAAACACAGTCCTACGGCGCTGATATTCACGGTTGTCGCTATCGACAGATTTTGTTGTGAGTCACCCACCTTAAAAGTGAGCGGCAATTCAAAATCGATCCGATGAACCCTTCGTCTATCTTCCATGATCTTTGATCTTCATATAAGCTTTAAGCTATCAGCTTTTATATAAACACGTATTCATTGAATAATCAATGAATTTCTTAACAAAAGTTAACCTTCACTTTTTGGTGACAGCCAAATTGAACTCCTTACGCATGGCCATAAACTCTTTTGTAACCTTTAAGCCCACTTTAAAAAACCTAAGCAACCTTACCGATGGCGTTCCTCCCTGACGGGGGTAAAAGGAAATCTCAATCCAATGAATCCTTTGCGGGGAACGTTGCAAAAGGATCGCTAAATAAGCGTTGGCTAAATACAGCTGATCTGGAATAATTTTAAGATATGGCCCCAAAGTTTCTCTATTCATCAAGCGAAAGGGGACATTGCTGTCAGGCACGTTGACTCCAAAAATAAAAAGGATCACCACACGTAATATCCGCGAAATGAAGTAACGAATCCACCCGTCCCTTCTGTTAGACCGCAAACCAAAGATAAAGTCATGTTGGTCTCTTAAATCCCACGCCTTGAAAAATTCTCGACTCTTGACTTGGCCGTCACTATCGGTCTGGAAGATCCACGCGAATCCCTCTTTAAAGGCCCATCGATAACCTAATAAACAACTCGGCCCATGCCCAGAATTTTTCTTATCGATGACAATGAGTCGTTTATTGTGTTGGCAGGCCTCTTTTAAAAAAGGCAATGTCCCGTCTTTACTGCCATCATTGATCACAACCAGCATCCCGTTAATTTGCTTAGCGAGCGTTGACCATTCCTCAACAACAGCGGGCAAGGTCTCTTCTTCATTGTAAGTCGGCATAATGATGGCGCATGTCTTAGGTATATCATTCTGTTGGCCGATAATCTGTTGAATCATAAAAAAGTGACAGTCACCTTTTGGTGACAGTCACTTTTTGGTGACTGTCACCTTTGAAATCTTTCAAAATCTGCTTGCCTAAATTCAGGGCACGCACAAAAACCTGATCCATATTGAAATATTTAAATTCGGCTAACCGACCAATCAAATGGATCGGATGAGGCTTGGCTTTTTCTTCCTTGACTAAGCCTTCGTATTTAGCATAGATTTTGCAATTATCTTCAGTCAATAAGGGATAATAGGGTGGGCCTTCACTTTGCGGGTATTCATAACAAACCGTGGTGCCGTTGCAAATCTGCCCCGTCACATGCTTGATCTCAATGGTACGCGTGTATTCGTAATCATTCGGATAATTGATCTGAACACAGGGCTGAACGTAAGGGATATCTCGATAATATTTCCATTCGAAGCGTAAGGAACGATAACCTAAACGACCATATTTGTAATTGAAAAGAGTATCGACCGGGCCGGTATAAATGGTTGTATCGTATTTCTTTTTGAGTAAAAAAATCTGTTGAGATTCTAGAGGAGTATTGAGCTTCAAGACAATGTTGGGGTGTTTGAGGATATTTTGGATCATCTTGGTATAACCAGCCTTGGGCATGACCTGATATTTTTCCGATGGATATCGTTCATCCCAGTTGAAACGTAAAGGAATTCTCGCGGTCACAGAAGGGGAAAGATCTTTGGGGTGAATCCCCCATTGCTTGATCGTGTAACCTTTGAATAAAGCCTCATAGAGTTCCTTGCCAAGCAGAGCAAGACATTGTTCTTCTGCATTTTTGGGGTTTTCGATTTTAACCCGATTTTGCTCAAGGTAACTTTGAAAATCTTCGGGGGTAAAGACATGACCCTTAAGATCCGATATGGTGGCCAGATTGATCGGCATGGACACCAAACGGTCGTTGACTTGGGCACGGACATAGTAACGCCCGGGGGTCCATTCGGTAAATCGAGACAGCCATTTTAATAAACCCTCATCATCCGTTCGAAAGTAATGCGGGCCATAACGATGAACCCGAATCCCATGTTCATCAACTTCATCGTAAGTGTGCCCGGCCACATAGGAGTTCTTTTCATAAAGATCCACCTGGCAACCACCTTCGGCAAAGAACCGAGCCAGGGCGCTTCCAGCCGGTCCGGCGCCAATGATTAAAACCTTTCTTCTTCCTTTGACTTGGATCTTAACCATTGATGATTTGAAGGAGTACGTTAAACACCCGGTGTTTGGTTAACAAACACCGGGTGTTTGTTGAGGACACCCAATCACACTCAAATATACTAACAACTTAAGAGTGTATTTCAACTATTTTATATTAAAAGGGATAGGAGTAAGATCTAAAAAATTTTCTTTAATTGGACAGGGATTTGATCGGGAAAATCAACTATTTTAACACCCGCCTTTTTTAACACCTCAATCTTGGCCTCTGCGGTGCTGTAGCCTGAAGAGATAATCGCGCCCGCATGGCCCATGCGTTTTCCCTTAGGTGCGGTTTTGCCGGCGATAAAGCCGATAATGGGTTTGGAGCCATTTGACTTGATGAATTCGGCGGCCAATTGTTCATCTTCACCGCCGATTTCACCTACCAGGATAATACCTTTGGTTTCCTCATCTTTCATGAAGAGTATAAGGGCATCCACAAATCGCATCCCAATAATGGGATCTCCCCCCAATCCCACACAAGTGGATTGGCCAAGACCCTCTTGGGTCAAATTGTATACGACTTCATAAGTCAAAGTTCCGCTTCGAGAAATAACCCCAATAGGACCAGGTTTATGGATATGCCCCGGCATAATCCCGACCTTTGATTTTCCCGGGGATATGATTCCTGGACAATTCGGCCCAATCAATCGAGACGAACTTTTGTTGAGGGCTACTTGAACCTCAACCATATCCAGCACAGGAATCCCTTCGGTGACGCAGACAATCAATTCAATTCCCGCGGCAATATCTTCCAAAATAGCAGCCTTAGCAAATTTGGCAGGAACATAAATGACCGCACAATTGGTCTGTGTTTTCGCCTTAGCCTCGGCCACCGTATTAAACACCGGGACACCCTGCTCTTTTTGTCCTCCCTTGTTAGGGGTCACCCCGGCCATAACTTTTGTGCCGTATTCCAACATCCGTGCGGTATGAAAAGACCCATCCCGGCCGGTGATTCCCTGCACTAGAACTCGGGTGTTTTGGTTAATGAGGATACTCATATATGCTAGCTATCCGCTATCAATTATCAGCTTTCAGTTAGTCTAAAGTTTTAAAATAACTATATCCCTGACTGATAGCTGAAAGCTGATAGCTCTCTATTTTGCCAATTCCACAGCTTTTCTGACTGCTTCCCGCATCGTTGAGAAGATCTGCATGTTTTCTTTGGCTAAAATTTCTTTGGCTTCTTCTTCATTTGTCCCTGTTAAACGCACAACGATCGGGACCCTTAAATTCAATTCTTTTTTGGCGGTGATAATCCCATTGGCAATATCATCGCAACGGGTGATCCCGCCAAAAATATTAATCAAAATAGATTTAACCTTGGGATTCCTTAAGATAATCTTCATGGCATTTAAAACCTTCTCGGGATTTGAGCTTCCGCCTACATCTAAGAAATTCGCTGGTTCTCCTCCTAAAAGTTTAATCACATCCATGGTGGCCATGGCCAATCCCGCGCCATTGACAATGCATCCAACATTCCCGTCCATTTTTACAAAACTTAAGCCCTTTTCTTTGGCTTCCAATTCATCCGGGTCCTCAAATTTTAAATCACTTAAAAGTGCTATCTCGGTGTGCCGAAATAAGGCATTGTCATCAAAATTGATTTTTGCATCGGCCGCAATCAGCCGTCCGCTTGTATCTCTTACTAAAGGATTAATCTCGGTTAAGGAACAATCGAATTGATAAAAAACCTTAAGGAGGGCTTGAAAAATCTGAGTGCCTTGTTCTTGACTTGATACGTCCTTAAAAACAACCTTGATAAATGGGGACAACCGTTCTTGATCTATTTCTTTTTTCCCTTGAAGATAGAATTTATGAATTTTCTGAGGGGCTTTTTTAGCGGTCTGTTCAATATCAACCCCGCCCTCGGAACTGGCGATCAAGACCACATCATTGCGGGTATGATCAACGGTAATGGCCGCATAATACTCCTGTTTAATCTCAAGAGCGCGAACAATCAAAATGCGTTCAACCCGGAAGCCTTGGATCGTCAACCCTTGGATCTTTTCAAAAGTCGACTTTAAATCTTCTTTTCGTTTAACCAGCTTAACACCGCCGGCTTTGCCTCGTCCTCCCGCTAACACCTGCGATTTTAAAACAACCGGATACTCCAGATGATCAGCGATTCTTTCCGCCTCAGAAAAACTGGTAGCCACCCCTCCTTCGCAGGCAAGGATTCCTGCCTTTTTAAAAATTTCGATAGCTTGAAACTCGTGTATTTTCATTTCCCAAAAGGTGACAGCTTTTTAATGACTGCCACTTTAACTTTAATGTGAGAAATCATATCATAATTTCCTTGAAAAGTCTCCTGGAAAGCGAAATAGTAGGGGTGAGCCGGCGGGTCGCCCCTCCAATGATATTATCACCTCTAGGGGGCGGCCCCGGGGGTGATAACTGGGAGATATTCCGCTAACTTGGTTAAAGTTTTGTACCCTACTTTTCCGTCGGATTTTAATCCTTTTGCTTTTTGGAATTGTTGAATCGCTTTCTGGGTTTGTGGTCCAAACTTTCCATCCAGAGAGCCGGGATTGAAACCTGCCTCTTTTAAGGCCGCCTGCACTGCCAACTTATTGAGCTCCCCTTCCTTTACCAGGCCAGGACGTTCAAAAAGTTGCAATTGTTCCCAGGTAGCCTTATCCACAAATCGGGAAACCTTGATCCCTTGATCTTTCTGAAAATCTCCAATCGCATTGCGGGTAAACCCGCCCAAAATTCCATCCACTTTTCCAATTCGATATCCGTAAAGCTTTAATAATTTCTGAATTTTGATAACATTGGGATTGGGTTCATTAACATTAATCTCTCCCAAGACCTGCTTTTCTTCGGCGCCTTCTTTATGTAATAAACGATAAACCCGATCACATCCTGAAAAAGTGAAAACCAAAAGCAAGGTGAAACCTTGAATAAGGAATAATTTTCTCACATTCATTGGCACATTCATCAGGACACACGACTTTTTCTCTAAAGCTACAGCTGTATCTCTTTCTTACTTCAAATTGGTTATAGGTTTTCCATCTACTGGATTTAAGGGTTTGGTTTTCAAAACGGCAGCAATGGTTGGGGCAATGTCAACCGTATGGACCTCCTTGTCAAATCGATCAGCTGAAAAACCTTTTCCTAAGAAAATTAAAGGCACATGAGTATCATAATCATAAGGTGAGCCATGGCTTGTGCCCTCTGCATAAACTGTCTCTAAATAATACGGTTTAAAAACCAAGAGGACATCTCCGCTTCGTTCCAGATGAAAACCATTGCGCAGACGGCGCTCCATGGTATCAACCACAGGGTCACGGCTGATCAATTGTTCTTTTGTATAAACCCGCTCTACCTCTTCCAATTGTCGAAAATACTCGGCCGTGAATTTTGCTAACTGTGCTGTTGAGAAATTATATTTCTTAACCGTAGAATAGTCAAAATACAAATTCTCATCTTGATAATCCAAGATCCATCGACCTTTTCCAAAATTCTCTTCAAGGATCTTAGCAAAGGATCGGACCTGATTGTCCAATTGGAATCGTTTAGCGGATCGTCCCTGTTTAAGGGAAGTTTCCACCAGAGGCATCACCCCATGATCGGATGTCAAGATGACCAAGACATTTTCCATCCCAATCTGTTGATCCAAAAATTGGAAAAAACCTTTGAGCATTCGATCTAAACGGAGGATTTGGTCATGTATTTCCTTGCTATCGGGACCAAACAAGTGGCCGATGGAATCGGTAGCCGACAGGCTGATGGCAAGAATATCCGGGATTTGATCAGCCCCCAATCGGACTTCTTGGATAGCTTTTTTCGCAAAAGTTAAGGTATATTCATCCATCCACGGAGTCCTATTAAAAAAAATCAAGAATTGCTTGGGATCAAAGGGAAGTTTATGCGGGAAGGTCCGCCCAAAACCTGGGCTTATCGTCTCTCCTTTTGAATCGTCTGGGGCCGAGGCCTGGTAGGCATCATCCTTAAGCAAAAGCGACCATTCCTGTCCTCTCCATTGGAAGGGAATCCTCTGATCATTAAACTCAATAACCCAGCGCGGAAGTCTTTTTTGATAATAGCTGCTGGTGGTAAACCCTCCTCCATTGTTATTAAACCAATAAACTTGTTTTGCTTTTTTCCCTGCCATTAAGACAGCAGACCGATCTTTCCCTGAGATAGAAACGACCTTAGCCTCTCGGTAATGAGAAAGAAGCCAATCAACCAAATTCGATCCATTCAAATGCTGAGGTGAAACCCCGGGCAGGGCATTATCAAATTGGAAATATTTTTTATCCTCTACCGATTTTACCCTTCGGCGTTTATAACTGTCCGTCCACATATTACCGATGATTCCGGTGGAACTGGGATGCAACCCCGAAAACAGGGTGGCATGACCGCACGATGTCGCTGTGGTTGCATGGTCATGGTGGGCATTCGTGAAAACAGTACCCTTGTTAAGAAGATCTTTCAGTCCTCCGGTCAATTGATCTTCAAATCTTTCCAAATAATCTGCCCGCATCTGATCAACAACAATCACGACAAGAAGACGCGGCACGTCATTTGCCTCGGATAAATAATCGGTATCCGAGATTTTTCTGTTTTGCCAAAGCATAACCCCGAACGTCACTCCAATAAGGAGGACTAACCCAAAAATGATTTTTCTAAACATTTCTCTTTTCCTTAGATTATCCACCCCTTAGCCTGTCTGCCGATAGGCAGGCCTGCCTGATGGCAGAGGAGGAATTTAGTTACCATTATAGCAATTTCCTCAAGTTGCACAACAGGTGGGAATCAAAAATTTAATCTTGTCTTTGCAATAACCAAGAGACGACTCCTTGATCTTTGGCTTTCCAAAATTAAATTATTGATTTGATTGCCTGATTGAAAAGTTATTAACAATCAAAGGATTTGATTCAATTGGAATAAATGACGGGTCGGGGTGTTGCCGACCCGTCATGAGCCCTCGGGTGAGGTAGCACCTGCCTGCCGGCAGGCAGGTAAAAATTCCCCGAGGGCTCAATAAATCGGATTTTGAACTCTGCGGGTCACTCCATACTTTTGATATACCAAAGATTGTGTCCCCCTTTTCCCAGGTTAGTTGTCCAGACACCATACGTTACATAGCAGAATGGGGAATCAGCCCCGACCCATCTACCTTCGGTATCTTCATAAAATTGAGGCGAGGTCCAGGTGTTCCCAAATAGACAACTGCCGGGATTTAACTCCTTGCATTTAATGTACCAGAAATTATGCCCTCCTTTACCAACATTGGTGGTCCAGATGCCCGTCATGACATAACCACTAGGACAATCAGCCCCGACCCATCTACCTTCGGTATCTTCATAAAAAAGAGAACCCGAAGAATCCCAACTGCGTCCGCTAAAGCATCCTGCCCGTAACCTTCGACAATTGGGATACCACCAATTATGCCCTCCTTTACCAACATTGGTGGTCCAGATGCCCGTCATGACATAACC
>CAYJXI010000025.1:0-973 GCA_964374105.1 uncultured Planctomycetales bacterium | reverse complement strand
ACTAGGACAATCAGCCCCAACCCATATGCCCTCGGTATCTCCATAGAACTGATTTGACTGAATTGTATCACCCAGAATACACCTCAAACAATTAGCGCCATTGTTAGCGGCGATATATCCGGGATGACATTCGGCCTGACATTTTCTTCCCGTACAGCCACCCGGATCGACATGTTTAATAGCCATAGAACTTACCAAATCCCTGTTCCAACCGGGATCACATGGATCAGCATCTTCATCTAAAACACCCATACATTGAAAAATGCAACCTGGATCCTGTAAACAATCATACTGAGGGAAATTGGCTTCCCCACAAAACCTTTTTCTCGCAACCTGGCCATCCGGACATCTTCCCCCCGGAGCTCGAATGGCATTCACACTGCAACATTTCCCCAACAACGGTCCCCCTGCGCCATCCGGATCCTGGAGCCCACCTTGACATTCCATGTTGAAAAACCAATCCTCGCAGCACCACTGAAAGCCCGCATCGGTCGTATTGGGCCGGCATTCAAACATCGGCAGATTGATTCCAAACCGGATAAGATCGACCTCACAACCTGTCGGAGTACATACCCTTTGCCAGTGCTCTTCCCGCCTCCCGCAGGGGCTGCTGGTACCACAGCCTTTGGTGATTCTGCATCCTGGAGAATTTGGAACACATTCGTCCCATTCCGGACAGTCACAACCTGGCAAGGTTACCCCGGTTTGCGGGGCCTGCTTAAATTCTTCTGAAAATGAATCTTCAACAGCATCATCACCGGTCTTAAAGTAAGCGTTGATGGATCGGATAACATAGGGAGACATTACTAAAATCCCTACCGTAACTAGGGTTATGATAGTAAGATACTCTAATGTCGTTTGGGCTTTTAGGGGTAAGGACATGAAAGAATCACCTCTGAACATTCGGTTAATTAAAATATATAATATTTTTAGTTAAAGCGCAAAGTTCAGATAAAAATATCGTTAATTAAAA
>CAYJXI010000024.1:0-36319 GCA_964374105.1 uncultured Planctomycetales bacterium | reverse complement strand
TCATATCTTCAACCCCTTGCTATATGGATTCTTCATAGAACTTTTGACACTACCAGGCCTCACAACAAATTTGATCCTATTTTCTACGGTTTGAACTTTCTTTAAAGCCTCTTTGCGACTCTTTCCCCAAGAAATCAAATAACCGGTCCGGCTTCCATCGGTTGCCAAAGGCGGAATCCTATCGCCTACTTTTTTAAATAAACCTACCTCGATTTGCGGAATCGATTTGAGGTCTTCTAATCCAATGACTTCTTTCAGGATGCCCGGCGGAGGGGCAAAAAAATGCAAGACCACCCCTTTTTCAAATTTGGGCTTGATATTGACCGGTAAGCCGAGGCTCATCTTGATCGTTTCTTTTTCCGCATCAACACCGGAGGCTAGAAAAACGACATCCGAGAAGACTTTAAACCCACCCCCGCGAGCCGCCACTTCCACTAAAACCGGACGCCCTTGGGGGGTCACAATCACCTCACTGTGAGTAGGGCCCATTTCTATACCGATCGCCTTGATAGCGAGTTTAATCACTCCTTTAATTTCGGAAATGACCTCACGAGGGAAATCCGCGGGATATATTAAATCGGTTGCCACACGGTACTTTCCATCGGGTTTCTTTTTATCGGAAATCGCTAAGATTTCTGTCTTTCCCCGATACGTCATGGCCTCAATTGTGCATTCGATGCCTTCAATGAACTCTTCTAAAATGAACTCTCCCTTTCGGGAATTCTTTTTCGCCAGTTCAAAGGCTTCTTTAAGGGCTTCCTTTTTTGTGACCACACTCACCCCCCGGCTGCCGGCATTATCCACCGGCTTGATGACAAAGGGAAACTTAAGAAGAGAGGCAATCTGCCTAACCTCGGGTAAAGATTTGGCGGGAAAAAACTTGGGGCTCGGTAAATGGAATTCCTTAAACTTTTTCCGCATAAGGAATTTATTGGTAGCAACTTCTGCCACCTTGGGATCAATCCCAGGTAAATTCATCCCTTTAGCCACATAAGCCACCGTTGGGACACAAATATCAGAAGCAATCGTTAAAACACCATGGACGTTATGTTTTTTGGCAATCTTGAGGGCCTCGGTCTTGTTCCTTACATCAACCACGTAAGAAAAATCTGCAACTGAGGAACCCTGGGCCTGAGGATCGCCGTCCAGGGCGATAGTCGTTAACCCCATGTCCTTTGCTTTTTTAATGGCGGAAAACTGGTATGCCCCTGCCCCAATGAAAAAAATATTTTTTTTCATCTCACCCTCTCTAAAATAATCCTAGAAATGCGCTCTATTCCTTTTCCATCAACCAATTTCTTGGCTTGGGTACTCATTGTTTTGCGTAATGATTGATTATGAAAAATTTCTTTGACTCCTTCGATGCCGGATAAGGCTTGGGGATTGGTCAGTACATAGACTGCCTCTTGCTCTTCAAAGGAAAGAGCAAATTTTTTTTCCCGATCATTCTGCGGGATGACAACAGAAGGTGTCCCCAGACTACAAAATTCCATGATCGTTGTCCCGGATCCAATAAAACCTATGTCGGCCTGAAAAATAAAACGTTCCATATCGTGTACTTCTTTATGGAGGGAGCATACAAATTTTTTGTCTCTCAGGGATTGGAAAATTTTCTCAATATTTTTAAAAAATGGCCCAATAATGATATCCACCTTGCCCTGATAGTCAATTTTTTGAAGCAACCTTAAGGAGTGGTGGGTATTGCCCTTTGGGTCGCTGCCGCCAAAGGAAATCAAAACCTTCCCGATCTTGGGGTTTATGAGTTTTTTCAATTTAAGCAAGGGGAAAAAACTCTCACGGATAATCGCATATTGCAATCCTTGGTAATAGCGGCCCGAGAACCGTTTTTTCGGATCTTTCACCTTTTCATTATGATTAAAGAGATTAATGATGATATCCACAACACGATTGTCGTAATTGAAATAATCAAGGGCCACGATCTTCATCTGTGGTCTTAAACTTTTTAATACCTGACTTAACTTGTGATTCTCCTTTATCTCATCCATAATCAGGATATCCGCAGGACTCTTTTTAAGATAATCTAATAAAAGAGAATTTCCTTTCCCGTTTAAGTAAAAGGAAAATGGTTTTAGATACTCTTTAACGTTTTGATGAGTACAATCGCAAAAAAAGGAGATATGGTCCTGAGGGATCAACTTCGCCATCTCTCCGGCTAAACTGATCGATCTTCGGATATGACCAAAACCTAACCTGTCTGAACCAGAAACTTTAAAAAGGATTTTCGGTATTGATGAATAAACCATTTGCCTTATACCTTTGAGTAGGGGCACGGCATGCCCGCCCCGGCGTAGCCTTTGGCAAAGGCGGGGCCGTGCCCCTACTTCCCATCAAGATCTTTCCAGTGAATGGCTTCAAAAAGAGAGATATTCCTTTTGGCCATCTTACCGATCACTTTATTTAAATCCGAAGGGGGAATCCCTTGATTGGGCCTAAGAATAGCGATATCTTCTTTTTGGATCATCATGCCTCGAGGGATAAATCTTCGGGCGTATAAACTCCTTCGCCCTGTTTTAAGGACCCCTCGTTCGGTTGGGGTGATTCCCTTCTTGGCTGTTCCTAATGCCTTTTCTGCTTTTCTTATATTCTCCACCATCAGTTGGAATTCTGCCGGCTCCAAAGCAAAGGAGTGGTCCGGACCTTTCATTTTCCGAGAAAAAGTGAAATGCTTTTCGATGATACAGGCCCCCTGACTGACCGCTAAGGCAGGGATGATTGAATCCATCGTATGATCCGAGAAGCCAATGGGGATCTTAAATTTATATCTCAAGGTTTCAATCACCCTTAAATTGACATCCTCAATTCGGGTGGGATAATCGGCAACACAATGCAATAAACTTAACCCGTGATTGCCCCTTTGATAAATAATTTTTAATGACTCTTCAATCTCTTTTAAAGTCCCCACACCCACGGACAAGATGATGGGTTTCTTTTTATCGGCAATATATTCGATTAAAGGAAAGTTGGTTAGGTCTCCGGAGGCGATTTTAAAAACTGGGACATCGATCAAATCCAGTTCGTCCACTGCCTTTTCATCAAAAGGTGTGGCAAAGAAAATAATATCCTTTTCTTTAGCATAGTCATTGAGTATATCTAACCATTTTCTTTTGAATTCATATTTTCTTAAGATCTCCTGAATTTTCGATTCCGCGGATAACTCCTCTCCTTTAAAAAGCTGGAATTTGATGGCATCGGCCCCTATTCGCGCGGCGGTTGCGATGAGTTTCTTAGCCGTTGTTAAATCCCCGTTGTGATTGCTGCCAGCCTCGGCAATGACAAAACAGGGATGCCTTTTTCCAATCCATTTTGATCCAATCCGAAATCCGTTTTGATGCATAGTTCAATCCTTCCTTTAAACCGTTTTTTCGTTACTACTGCACTGTCAGATAAATTTCTGGATTTCCTCCCCCTTGACGGAGGAGGATAGATGGGGGTGAGGATATCGACAATCACCCTCCCCTATCCCCTCCCATCGAGGGAGGGGAATAACTTATTGGATCAAAAATTTGCCTAACAGTGCACTGCTGTTCAAACCTCCTCAAGCGAATTTAAATCCGCTTAACTTCTCATCCTCGAATCCTCTTTCAAGGATTTTATATATCCTTCATTTCGGATGATCTGAGTATTCTTTTGGGCAATATCCGGATGAGCAGTTAAGTATTCCTTGATCTCATCCAGAGAAAAGACCGGATCCTTTTCATACAGGGCTTTCATGGTCGCGTTAACCACCTCCAAATCCTCTGGTTCATCAACCGTAAATCGCAAACGACTATCGTCTGTTTTATTTTCCAGCGTCACTGTTTTAAAAAGATTCGGGTGATTATAAATATAGGGCGTCACATGTTCTCTCTCGGACTTCTTGTTTGAATTTTGATAGGCCTTCACTAAGGCCGAATAGGAAAACACCTCACAATCCACACCTTCCGCAAAAGTTTTGCCGAGACAGGCATAATCAGCCGTTTCTCTCAAAAAGAAATCAATCAGTCGATCACAAACCTTTGGATCAATCAAGGGCGTATCTCCCGTCACTCGAACAACTGTTTGGGGTTTATATTCTGTGGCGGCATAATAAAAGCGTTCTAAGACATCCTCTTCGCTTCCCCGATAGACTTCAAAACCGATGTCTTTCACATAACGGGCTAACGGATCATTCTCCTTACTTCTCGAGGTAGCCAAAATTATTTTGTTGATTCTTTTGGAATAGGCGAGTCGCTCAAATAAATAGCCTATCAAAGGCTTTCCCAAAATCTCCTTCATCACCTTACCAGGAAGTCGGGTCGATGACATCCGCGCTTGAACAACGCTTAAGATCATGGCTTGTTTCCCTTAACTTGAGTTTGGCAATTTTTAGACCTTTATTCCTCCCCCTCGATGGGGGAGGTAAGATGGGGGTGACAACTTAAATCTTCACCCTCCCCTATCCCCTCCCATCGAGGGAGGGGAATTTTAAGGAAAAATTTGCCAAACTCAAATTCCTTAATTTAACCGGCTAAACCCACTGTGACACACCGGCCCTTCCAGAAGATCTTTCAATTTATGGGATTTCTTGGCTTTTGCGATTCCCGCAAAGACAGAATCCGCCTCTTCTAAATATTGATCCACAATATCCTTGGTATGCGCCAAGGAAACATAAATGATATTCAGGGCTAAGTAACCTCGCTTTAACATCTCTTGAGTAAAGAGAGTCTTAATAACCAGGGGATCCTTTTCTTTGATATTCATGATAGGGACAGAGGGAAGTCCCGTCATCTCAATATTTAGCTTTTTATCGGTGAAGATTTTTTCTAAACCTCTTCTTAAGTAACTTCCCATCTGAACCAAATAAGGAGCAACCTTTTTTTCTTCGAATTGTTTAATCGTGGCTAAGGCTGCCACGAACCCAATCCTTTCGGTCCAAAAAGTAGAGCTGATAAAAGTCTGTTGGGCGGCCTGCATACAATCCCTTCGTCCCACAATGGCGGAAATGGGATAACCATTCCCTAAGGCTTTCCCTAAAACCAGAATATCCGGCTCAACATCATACAAAAGATGCATGCCTCCGGTCGTGACCCGGAACCCAGAAGAGACCTCATCAAAGATCAAAACCGCTTTGATTTCGCAGGCCATTTCTCTCACCTTCTTAAGAAAGGGGACGTCCACACTTTTGTATTTGGCCACTTCCATAATGATAACGCCAATTTTATTTTTATTCTTTGAAACGATGGATTGCAATTCCTTGACATCACCATAATGAAAGGGGATAGAGGTTCCTTTCAGTTCACGTGGCACCCCTACCGCCGATAACCCGGGCAACAATTGCCCATCAAGATTTTTGGAATTAGCGAGATTGGCTGCCAAATACCAGTCACTCCAGCCATGATAACCACAGAAGGCAACCTTGTCCTTTTTACTGAACGCCCGGGCAATTCTTACCGCAATCGCATTGGCCTCCCCTCCCGTGCGGGCGAATCTCACCATCTGGGCCCAAGGATGAAGCTCAACTAACTTTTCTGCCAGCTCAAACTCCTCATAGCAATTGAGAGTCGTTATACTCCCTTGATCAATAGCCTTTTTGACTGCCTCATCAACTTGGGTATTGGCATATCCCAGTACACAGGCACCAATCGCCATAATACTCATATCGATATATCGGTTATCATCCAGATCCCAGACCTCAACACCCTTGGCCTTTTTATAATACGCTGGCCAATGGGCAGGGAGAAACATCTCAGAACGTTTCGAAAGGAGTTGATTGCCGCCGGGAATAATTTGCTTTGCTTTTTCCCAGAGCAGAGCGCCTGCATTGATTTTTTTCCTTGTCTCTTTTTTCTCTTTGTCGTTTGTTGGGGAGTGTTCCATCCAGAGACAATCGACATTTTTACCGTTAAAACTTTTTTCTGTCTTTTGACGATCCACCTGTCTATAACCGGATTTTAAAAAAGCCTTCAATGACCCTATATTATTTTCTAACATACCGGCAATTAATTTCTCCAGATTTAAGTTCTCAAAGGCATACTGGGTCACCAGTTGAATGGCCTCGGTGGCAAACCCTTGTCCCCAAACCTTTTTATTGCCGATCATCACTCCTATATCCGCGCTTCTTTTGTTTAGATCGATTCCTCCGATCTTAATATTGCCGATATGTTCCCGATTTTCTTTCAAAAAGACTCCCAAAAGATAATCATGGGGACTTTCATTTTTTTCGTGGATGTAGTTTTTAAGATCCTTTAAGGTATAATTTTTCCCCCGACTTTCGGTATATTGAACGACCTCATCATCGTTCATCCAGTTCGCATAATTTTGTGTGATGTCTTGGGGCTTTAAAGATTCCAAGAGAATTCTTGGGCCTATAATAGGATTTCTTGTTTTCATTTTTTTCCCCACTGATAAGGCAAGAGAAGATCTTCATCTTCGATCTTTAAGGGATCCATTTGCGGTTTAAGATCCCTTAACTTTTCTAAATATTTCTGATCTTCCAGATTTTTTTTAAAATGTCTTAAATGATCAACTCCTATAATCACATAATCCACATAAGGGTTAAATAAGGCAAAATTCAAACACAAGGCGTTGATCGGGACATCCCAGCTTGTTGTCATTTTCTTTAATTTTTCCAATGTGGCTCTAGCTTTCCTTAGATGAGAGGGCAAGTCATTGGGTTGTAAAAAGACGAGTCCCTGCAGAAAGACGGAACGGGCAAAAATCTTTGTTCCCCGTTGTTTCAGTTTTGAGAAAAAACTCTCAAACCGACGATCAAATAGGCTATAAGGAATCTGGATCATATCCACATTTAAACTGTTGCGTAAAATGGTTTCTAAATCTTGAGTCAAATAAAGAGAGAACCCAATATTATTAATCAACCCCTTTTGTTTAAGACGTTCTAACAAATCCCACATTTCAGGATGATCCTGATAATCCTTAAACTGATGAATGAGATAACCAGAAATTCTTTTTAGATTCAACCTTTCCAAGGATTCATAAAATTTATTTTCCATGCCCCTTAATCCGTTTTGATCTAGGGAGGGGGATTTTGAGATCACATGAAAAGGCGACCCAAACTCACTGATAAACTCTCCTATGACCTTTTCGCTCTCTCCATAACCATAGGCCGTATCCAAAACGGTTACTCCATGATCAAAGGCGGTCTTTAAGATTTTGAACACCTCGGTTTTAGGGACCTTCCCTTTTTTATTATTGATCCCGTAATCTAAACCAAATTGAGCAGTACCTAAGGCAAGCTTCACTTAAAACCCTTCCTTTAAATTTTATTTAACCTTTAACGCTGTGTGCGACTTTTCCTCTCCCCCAAGGGAGAGGAAATTTTATAAAAAAAGTTGCACAAGACGTTAACCTTTAGGTTGAGATCTCCACCACCACCTTAGAAAACATTTCCCCAAAAGTCTTAAAGAGAGTTTTTATAATAAAATTCACGTCCTCATCCCTCATCGCAGGATAAAGGGGGATACTGATTTCTCTCTCATAGAAATCCTCAGCTTTCGGACACCATCCCTTTTGATACCCTAATTGCTGATACAACGGCTGCCAATAAACCGGGATATAATGCACCTGAACTCCCAAACCCAATTCTTTTAACCGATGGAATATCTCTTTTTTCTTCTTTTTAAAACGGTTCCTTAATCGAATAGGATATAAGTGGCAACAGGATTTCCTGTCCGATTGTTCCGGATCCGGTGGTAGATCAAAGAATTCGTTGCCTTGAAAGGCCTCTTGATAAGTCCTGGCGATTTCACGCCTGCGCTTGATAAATTGATCAATTTTTTTCATTTGGGAAACCCCTAAGGCACACTGGATATCCGTGATGCGATAGTTAAACCCGAGCTCTTGCATTTCATAATACCAGTCCCCATTCTCCTTCGAATTTTTCGCTTTAAATTTTTCCTGATCTCTCGTTATGCCGTGACTTCTTAAGATAAGCAGTTTTTCATAAAAATCCTGACGATTCGTCAGGATGGCGCCTCCCTCACCGGTCGCTATGGATTTGACGGGATGAAAACTAAAAATCGCCATGTCCGAGTGTTGACAGGAGCCTATTTTGATCCATTGCCCATTGACCTTATACTCCGTCCCCAAGGCATGGCAGGCATCTTCGATCACCAAAATGTTATTTTTTTTAGCGAGCCGATTAATTTCCATCAAATCACAAGGGTATCCCGCATAGTGAACTGGGATAATCGCCTTGGTTTTCTTATTGATCCTTTGAATTGCCGTTGGATCGATGTTACCATTATCTCTTTCGATGTCAGCAAAAACTGGCCGGCCTTGACAATACAAAACGCAATTGGCCGAAGCAACAAATGTTAAGGGCGAGGTGATGACTTCGTCTTTTGCTCGGATCCCTGCCGCAAGACAAGCCAAATGCAGGGCCGCCGTCCCATGGGAAACACAGACCGCATATTTTGCGCCGGTATACTCACAAAGTTTATCTTCGAATCGCTTGATCGCTGGACCCTGGGTGAGCCAGCCGGATTTTAAGACTTCCACAACTTGATCGACATCATCGTTATCGATCCACTGATGTGAATACGGGTATGTTTTCATAAATCCCTATCAATTCCCTTAAGGCTTCAATCGTAAGCCATTTCTCATTTTTATCACTCCGATAAATGAATCCTTCTGCTGGATTAGGACAGGCATCGTACACCTTACGGACTCGTTCATTTTCAAAGAAAGGATTAAGGAGGACATAGGTGTCTTTGAAAATCTTTGTGTTCCTAGCTTCATCCTCGGAAATCAAAGACTCATGGATTTTTTCTCCGGGACGAATACCGATAATTTTAAAACTGCATTCCGGTTCGATAGCCTTGGCCAAATCCACAACCTTCATGGAAGGGATCATGGGAACATACGTCTCCCCTCCCAGCGCATTTTCCAAGGCCTTTAAAACTAACTCGACACTTTCTTCTAAGGTGATCCAAAATCGGGTCATGCGTAGATCCGTAATCAAAAATTCTTTGATCCCTTTGCGTTTGAAATCTAAAAATAAAGGAATGACACTTCCCCGCGAACCCATAACATTTCCATAGCGGACCACCGAAAACTTGACCTTACCTCCAGCGTAGGCGTTGGCCGCCACAAAGGTTTTCTCAGCCACCAACTTTGTTGCCCCGTAGAGGTTAATGGGGTTAACGGCCTTATCGGTCGAAAGGGCAATCACTTTTTGTACCTCCCGGTCGATCGCGGCATCCACAATGTTATCCGCTCCCATGACATTGGTTTTGACCGCTTCCATGGGATTGTACTCTAAAGCCGGCACCTGTTTTAAGGCCGCCGCGTGAATGACATAATCCACTCCCTCAAAGGCCCGATAGAGCCTGGCCTTATCTCGGATATCGCCTAAGAAGAAACGAATCTCATATTTGGTATCCGGGAAAATTTTGGACATCTCGTATTGTTTATACTCATCTCTGCTGAAAATAATGACCTTTTTAGGGTTATACCGTTGAAATACAACTCGGGTGAACATCTGGCCAAACGATCCCGTCCCTCCGGTGATCAAAATAGATTTGTTGTCTAACATTTTCATTTCCTTTTTTAAATGTCTTTTTGGTTAACGATTTGGTCGTCTTTAGCCAACTCGTGAATCAGATTAACCGTTGGCCGGGAATTGGGGGAATCGATTTTTTGCAATTCCTTGCAAATCAAAAGGGCCCCTTTCATATCATGCATAGGAAATGAATCCACATAAGTAAGATGATATTCCTTGAAACCCAATTCTTTGAAAACCATTTCCACCAAAAAGGCCAAATCGGATTTCCCCAAAATAATAAAATCTCTCTCCCCATTTTGGTAAAGCTGGGTAACCACACTTCTGATACGTTCTTTAATTAAACTGATGGAATTGATTGTTTTCAAGGTATAACGGATGGATTTTCGCATCTTCTCGGCTAAGCCTTTGGGAGTGAGAAGATATTTGACTTTACGTTTATTCAATTGAGTTATGCGGATATATCCTTTGGCTATTAATCTTCTTATTAACATATTGGTCTGTCCTAAGGAGAGGTCCAAAAGGCGGGATAGATCTCGCTGGTTGGAACCCAGTTTGGCCCCAATGATGTTAACAAGTTCAAATTCTCTTTCATCCAGCATCGGTTTATTTCCCTTTAGCCCGCTTACGCTTTAAGCCAAGCGGACATGGCGAATGGATGACATCATCCTTCTCGAACACTTATGGACAATATGTGCATTATGTTCAATAATCGAACATTCTCATTATAAGTTGATTCATTAAGCTGTCAAGGGGAATGATTTGAAAAAGTGCAAATGAATTCTTCTTGACTAACAAAGTCATTCCTTTTATGATTTCTTTACCAATATCATTCTACTCACCCGGTGTTTGTAGGTGACGTTTTAAATTCTCTCGGAAGTATAGTTATGTCATCCAAAAGGAATATCTACATTCTGGGAATCTCGGCCTTCTATCACGACAGTGCGGCTTGTCTTGTCAAGGATGGGGAGATCATTGCCGCCGCTCAAGAAGAACGCTTTACCCGCAAGAAGCATGATTTTAATTTTCCTTCCCGCGCGATCCAATACTGTTTAAAAGAAGGACAGATCACAACGGGAGATTTAAATTATGTTGGTTTTTATGACAAACCCTTCTTAAAATTTGAGCGGATTCTCTATACTTATCTTACCTATGCCCCGTGGGGTATCCAATCGTTTCTTAAAGCCATGCCTTTGTGGTTAAAACAGAAACTTTTTCTCAAGGATCTTATCCAGACGGAACTTCAATTCAATGGCGAAATCATTTTTACTGAACACCATGAATCCCATGCGGCGAGTGCCTTTTATCCCTCCCCTTTCGAGAGGGCGGCGATTTTAACGATGGATGGGGTTGGCGAATGGACCACCACCAGTTTTGGAAAAGGGCAGGGAAACTCATTTGCACTGCTCTCCGAGATCAAATTTCCCCATTCCTTGGGACTTCTTTATTCGGCCTTTACCTATTATGTTGGATTTCGAGTCAATTCGGGAGAGTACAAACTCATGGGGCTGGCCCCTTATGGAAAGCCCCAGTACGTTGATCTTATAAAGGAAGAACTGATCGATATTAAAAAAGACGGGTCTTTTAAACTGAACATGAAATATTTCAATTACTGTGCCGGATTAACGATGACGAACAAGCGATTTGAAAAACTTTTTGGAGGACCACCCAGGAAACCCGAATCCAAGATCACCCAGAAAGATATGGATATTGCCCGTTCCATTCAAGAAATCACAGAAGAGATTATGCTCAAAATGGCCAATCATGTTCATAAAGTCACGGGAGAGGAGAACCTTTGTCTGGCGGGAGGTGTTGCCTTGAACTGTGTTGGGAATGGGAAGATTTTAAAGCAAAGCCGATTCAAAAATATCTGGATTCAGCCGGCGGCCGGGGATGCAGGCGGGGCCTTAGGGGTAGCGCTTTTTATCTGGTATCGTTATTTGGATAATTTCAGAATCAGTGATAATCAGACCGATCAACAAAAAGGATCTCTCTTGGGTCCTTTGTATACTAACGATGATATTTACGAATCTGTCAAAAGCAATGGGGTTCATTATGAAAAACTCTCGGATCAAGAATTACCCCAAAGAATCGCAAGCCTGATGTCAGATCAGAAAGTAATTGGGCTTTTTCAAGGCCGGATGGAATTCGGTCCCCGGGCCTTAGGATCAAGGAGTATCATCGCCGATGCAAGATCTGTGGAAATGCAATCTCTGCTCAACCTCAAAATCAAATTCCGTGAATCTTTTAGACCCTTTGCCCCCAGTGTACTGGAAGATAAAACAACCGATTATTTTGATCTGAACATTGTCAGCCCTTATATGCTGCTGGTGGCTGACGTCAAGACCGACAAAATTATTGAGGAGTCAAAAAAAGAATTTAGAGATGGTCTTGAGCAGCTGAAAGTGAAGCGTTCCCTCATCCCTGCCGTCACCCATGTGGATTATTCTGCTCGGATTCAGACCGTTTCAGCCCAAACCAATCTACTTTTTTACCGAATCATCGAGGAATTCTACAAATTAACCGGGTGCGCTGCGATCATCAATACCTCTTTTAATATCCGAGGAGAACCGATTGTCTGTACCCCGGAGGATGCGTATCGCTGTTTTATGTGTACCAATATAGATTATCTAGTGATGGGTAATTACCTTTTTGACAAGACCCAACAACCTAACAAGGATAAATATAAAAAGGAAGACATCTCACAGGAGTTGGATTAAGCCCTCAAAGGCGTTTAATAAACCGTCATTCCCGCTTTAAGCGGTCCCGCCAAGGCGGGACTGCTTTCGCAGGAATAACAAGCCGCAGCTTAATTAGATTCCCCCGCCTTCACAGGCGGGGAACTTACTGTCTCAAGCGCTGTTGGCGCTAATCGTTGTCCAGAAATTTCATTTCTGGAATTTGCTCTCATCCCCGCCTTAAATAAAGGCGGGGAATTCTCGCTGAGATTAAATAAACCACTTGAGCAATGAACAAAGAAAAAAAACAATTATTGGTCTTTGGTTACGGAATGGCGGTGATCCTTGCCTTCTTTGCGACACGTATCTATCTTCATGATGGCCTCAACTGGATTGACATCTCCTTATATTTTGCCGCGGGGATCTTTCTTATCTTAACGTTATTCTGCCAATCCTTTTTAAAAATTCTTTACACCCTCTGGATGAAATTAGCCCATACCATCGGGGGTGTTATAACGACTCTTATTCTTTCACTCCTTTTTTATACAATTTTTGGCCTAGTGGGTGTTATGTTAAGAATTCTAAGGAAGGATTTATTAGAGCAAAAGATCAATCGTCAAAAGAATTCCTATTGGCTTCCCAGGCCACCCAAGGCCTTTGATAAACAATATTATCAACAACAATTTTAAGGAGATCGTATGTCTAAACTGGGGATTTTCAGAGAATTTTGCGATTACTTGAAAATCAGGAAAAAATACTGGCTGGCACCGATTTTCATTATTCTGTTTTTATTGGGCCTCATCTTTATCTTCTGTCAATCATCAGCGGTGGCCCCCTTTATTTATACCTTATTTTAATATGATTTTAGGCAACTGGCAGTCATCTTTGGTAGACATTTTCCGCTTCTTTATATTCTTTAGGTAAATTGGCTAAAATCGCGTTGGCTAAATTCTCTGCGATTAAACGATTACCTTTGGCAGTACAGTGCCCGAAGTGCTCCGCAAATTTATCTTCAAAATAATCATCGAATTTGGCGTTTTGGAGAACCTGCTGAAAGATCTTTTCGTTATCTACGAAAACAACATTTCTTTTAGTCCAAAGGATCTTCTTTAAAGGCTGGATATCACTCAAAGGGTACTGCATCGCCACAAATTTGACCTTACGGCTTAAGACCATTTCGGCCATATCATTATAATTACGAATTGTTAAGGGATGATAATCTTTGATAAGCTGCCGGCGGACTTGTTCAGGTTTTTTTTCGACTTTTGGTTTCTTTGCAACTCCTCCTTCCTGCGCAACTCCTCCTTCCTGCCTAATTTGCGGCTTCCACTCACTCAATTTATTTTTTAGATGGTCTCGAATAAGTTCGGCTAACCGATACACTTTAAATCGATCAAGGATCAGGAATTTCACTCTTCCTAAAAAGGTTTCGGGCACATGGATGTCAAAATGCCAATCATTGATTCCTGTCATGGCAATGACCATATCGGGCTGGTAGTTTTTCAATTGATCTTCCAGAGCCCATAGCAAATGATCCGATGAAGTCGCTGGAACACCTTTGTTGATGACCTCAAATTTCATTTGAGGATATTTCTGATCAAAAACAACCTCAAGCTGGGAAGGGTAGGAATCATCACCTCCCAAAGCCGTTGTGGATTCACCGACACATAAAATCCGATATTCCTTTCTACCATCTGATGTTATCCGATTAGCCTTCTCCTGAAAGAGGAAGAATATCGCCCCTCCTATTCTTAATCCAACTTCCAGTAAAATGAAGGTAAGAAATATTCCCCCAAACACCAAAAGGATTTTCATTCTTAAGGGGGTTTTTATTGGTAACACATATGATTTCATAGTCATGCCAAAATTTTCATTTGATTAAACGTTTCCTGAATTTCGATAAAAGATCCTTTTTGGTGACACCGGCAAAAGATTAAGGGAATAGTGATTAAAAACGTTCTTATTCTATCCAACAACCTTCAAACAATAATTTGGGAGGATTGTCAGTTCTTGGGTGGGATCAAATCACAATACCAAAACCCAAAATTTGGGTCTTGATTGGAAGGGTTCAAATTTCCTTGCTGGTCATTGGCAGGAGGCCGGGAAACAGGTCTATATTGGCGATAAACGATTTCTCCTCGTATGAATTTAATTGGATAACGAAAGACCGGACCATCGTAGACAAAGGAATGGAATTCTCCATATTCACCGCAGGGATCTACACCTAAAGGAAGATCCTTAATAAAATTGTTATCAACTTCCCGGCCGGCAAATGATTGATCGAGATTCTTTTCATTGATGCAGACAATCACCGCTTTAAAACCCAATTGGATGAATTCTTTCATTAACTCTCTTGTTGACCTTCCCCAAATAGGAAAGACGGCCTTCATATGGACCTTAGCCAATTGTTCCTCGCGGTATTTCCGCAAATCTTCTAAGAAAATATCCCCGGTGATCGAATAATCAATCCCCTCTTTCTTAAAACCCGATAAGGTCTTCTCCATCAACGAATCGTAAACTTCCATATTGAGATCTTCCGGAACCAAAATTTTATGCAAGGGGATACCCAGGCTCTTGGCCTGTTCTTCCAATAATTCCACACGCACCCCGTGCATAGAAATCCTTTGGAATTGTTCATTGACAGTCGTTATTAAATAACGGATAGAAAATTCTTGCTCTTTTAATAAATAATAAAGACTGAGAGAGGAATCCTTTCCCCCGCTCCAACTGAAGATGGCTTGTTTCATGATTCTCCCCCTCCCCACACCCGATGTCATCTCCCAACACCCGGTGTTTGTGTTAAACAAACACCGGGTGTTGGGGGAAAGATTAAAACTTCAAATTCGCTCCTAAAATATAATTTCTCTCAGGAGCGGGAAAATGGTCTTTGGTAGTGCTAAAGGCGGATTTAACCACATACACAAAATATTTCTCATCAAAGATATTATTAACACCTACATAAAATTCGAAATTTTTAAGGTTGTAACTCAATTTCCAATCGGTGACATAGTAAGGCTTGATGGAAGGTGTAGCATTTAAGGTGTCGTTGATGGCAAATCGGGATCCGACAAAACGGCTGATCAAGGACATCTCAAAATGATCAAAGAATCCGGTAATGAGGCCGCTGCTGACCTGGTACCGGGGAACAAAGGGAATCTCTTTGCCGTCATTCGCCCCTTTCTTAAAACGCGGGATCTGATAGGTATAATTGGTAAAAAATTTCAATTTATCTAAAAACCCTATATCCCAGAATTTGAGGATATCGACATCCGCTCCAGACTCAATTCCAATGCGGCGGGTTTTTTCATAATTGTCATTTTTAAACCCGACCGGATTAAAGAAGATTTCGTCCTTCAAATCCATCACATAAGACGTTACACTGGCGACAATCTTTTCATCGAAACTATGTTTAATCCCCACCTCATACTGTATTCCTGTCTGTTGTTTAAGGTTTGTATTCAATCCCGGACTGATCCCAAAATCGGGAAAGTTAGCCGAGCTATACCACTCATCGGTGGAGAGGAAACGGAAGGTCTTTTGGACGTTGGTGTAGATGTTGGACCCTTCCCTATATTCATATTTCAATCCTCCCATCCACACCCATTCCTCGGGTGTTTCTTCTTGATTCATAACCGCATTCCTTTGCGTGAAGGTATAATTGGCACTGTGAAACCGCAATCCTCCGTTTAAAAAAACATCATCGACTGTTTCGGACTGTAAATATCCAAAGATTCCATACTCATCTTTGGAAATCGTTAAATCATCCGGATTGCTGCCACTTCCTCGGATATCATTCTCATGTTCATAAAAATCGATCCCGGTAATAAAATTGACCTCCCGATTAAAAAGGATTCGATCGAAAATATACTTACCCGTAACTCCCTTGGTATCGATTTTTCGTTTGGTCGAAGATTCCCCAAAGGTGAAAAAAGCATCAAAGACATCCCGATTGCGGTAATAAAGATCCAAGACAAATTCCCCAAAGTAAATATCTTCTGGCCAGGGTTTGGCATCGAGGGTCAGCTGCACATACCGATCCTTGGTTGAGGCAAAATCATCTTGATCAGCGGATCCGCGTCGGCCCAGGGTCCTTAATTCCGTATCATTGAGCCCCCCCGGGAGCCCCTGGTCATCTTCATGCCAACCCGAATTTAAATCCAGGGTCAACTTATCCGAAACTTTATAAGCTAATCGGGTTGAGTAATCCTTAATTAAGAGATCACTGTTAATGCGATACCCCTTTGTATCATAATATTTAGAGTAAACGTAGTAGGAAACATCATTGGGTAACCCCAGCCATTGAAATTTCTTAGAGCCTGAAACTTCCATATCGGTGCCGCTGGTGGCATAACTTCCGTTGAGTGCACTAACCTTGCCGGATAAGTCTCCCTCACCTTGTTTGGTGATGATATTGACGACCCCGCCAACCGCATTATCGCCGTAGAGCACCGATCCTGCTCCCCTTAAGACTTCAATTCGTTCTATAGCCTCCAGGGGAACTTGAATAAGATCGGCGCCAGAGATATCAATGGCATTGATCCTTCGATCATTCACCAAAACAAGGATATTCTGCGCGGCTGTATCTCCAAATCCTCGGATATCGATTCTAGCGGTCTTCAGGGAATTATTGTCATAGACATTCACCCCTAGTTGCTGCTTCAACAATTCGGGAACATTTTTGGCGTTAGAGGCCTCAATTTCTTCTCTGCTAATCACCGTCACATTCCCGGTGATTTTGTAATCATATTGGGCCATTCGGCTGGCGGTGACAACGATTTCTCCTAAATCGATCGGCTCCTCGGTTTGCGGAAGTTGAGCTTCCGCGTTGTTATATATCCCCACCCAAAGCAAAGCAATGAAAAGAATAATCTTTCCTCTGTGCATGACTGACTCCTTTTTTAATTTGAGGTGACCGCAGGGGCCACGGCCCGCTTCGCCGATGCGAAGCGAGGCGAGCATGCCGTGCCCCTACTCTTTTGTGACTGTCACTTTTAGGTTAAGGGGCAAAAAAAAATCCCAACCGTTTTTAATCGATTGGGAGTGCACCCTTCTTCCTTAGTCCCTATTATCTATAGCCACTAATACTGTCTAAACGCAGTATCCCATGGTTAAAATACTGGTAGGTTTTCTGACTTGCCCCACTCTAGTTCCTCATTTGCGGGATAAGCGGGGTTACAGCGGCGGGACCGCTCCTGACTTTCACAGGATTTCCCTATCAATATCCGATTCCCTCGGATAACCAGTACAGAATTTTCAATAATTTAAAAGAGCAGCTTATTTGGAAGATAAGAGAATATATTCAAAACGGGTATTCTTCACCCGCTTGGCAATCACCTCATAAAGTCCGTACAAAACCCCGCTGTACAACAACGTGCTTATCAGTTCATTTCGAAAATAAGGGATGGCGGCAAGATAACATGTGAATAATCCTTGCGTTGTCATTGGATAAAGACCCTGACACCCTGACACAAACCATACCCCAAAATTTGTCACCATAAAAAATAAAAGGGAGGAGAGAAAGCTGGTCAAAAGGATTGACTTTAAATTTTTATTGTTTCGACACCCTCGTCCGATAAGAGCAATCAAAATCATACTTCCCCAGGTAAAAAGAATAGTGTCATGAAAACCAATGATCAAATCGCTTAGTATTAACAAAAAGACTGGCAAGATCAGGGCAAGTTTCTTCTCTTTAATATAGACACCGCTTAAGAGGGCAATCGAAATGACCGGTGTGAAATTGGGCAGATGAACAATAAATCTTGAAGCAATCCCCAAAACCAGCAATCCAATAGCCAGCATACGACCTCCTTTTTGTTGTGCGATCAATATAATCAAACAGAGTTAAAAAGTCAAGTGGTTTTTAAAATTGTGCCTTCGTTAAGACAAACCATGTCCTCCTCATAGGTGTAGATAGGGGAACAAACCTTTTTAGCTTACCATCTAAATTTAATTTTCTTCATCGCAAACAAACACATTTTTAATAATAGCAATCCATGCCGGAACCGCTGGATTTGGGATCGCCCGTATTGACGTTCTTTATAACGGATGGGGAGTTCAATCATCTTAAGATTCAATTTCGTGGCCCCAAAAATGAGGTCAAAATCCCCAAAGGGGTCAAAATCCCCAAAATAGGATCGATTTTTGGCCAATTCCTCATAATGATGCCGAAACAACACTTTCGTCCCGCAAAGAGTGTCTTTAAAACGCTGACCTAACAGCCAAGAAAAGAATATTCCAAAAAGCTTATTGGCGATCAGATTTAAAAACCGCATCGATTCCTTCTCTAAGGGATAGACCAAACGGCAACCATTGATGAATTCTCCCTGATTATTCTTAAGGGCCTCGTAAAATTTTGGAAGATCCTCGGGGCATACAGTTAAATCACAATCCAAGATCATGAGAATATCCCCCTTGGCTTTGCTAAACCCAACTCTAACGGCATCCCCTTTTCCTTTCCCTGATTGTCTAAATAACTGGATATCCTTCTTGGGATATTTTTTAATAACGCGCTCTATTTCCTCGTAAGTGCCATCGCGGGAGCCGCCTTCCACAAAAATAAATTCCTGCTTTGTCCCAAAGAAAGGAGTACGGCTGATGGCTGATTCCACATTTCCTTTTTCATTCCGGCAGGGGATGACGATGGAGACCGAGAAATCTTTTTCAAAGGAACACATGGGTCTGGCGATAACAAAATGATTTAAGGTCAAGGCATTTAAAAAGGGGAGTTTGGCGATATATCGATTTAAAAGATAACTGATCAACCAAATATTTTTAGGAAAAAGAAAACACCTTTCTCTTTTAATAGGTTGATAGCCGGTCAAGGCAAGGAAGTTTTCAATATCTTGATAAGTCACCCAATTTTGTCTCATCTGGGGAATCTTAAGATTCAATTTTTCAGCCAATTTAAGGATATATTGCCAAAAATAACTGTAGTACTCAATGATAATCCTGGTGTGGATATGACAGAAACGTTTTAAATCGTTAAAGAATTGCTGGATATCTTCCAGTTCACCCACAAGCCCGGACAAAAGGATGTAATCAAATTTTTCTTCAATCTTTAGATTGGTAATCTCACCTGCAAAAAATTTGAGATGTTCAAATTTCTGATGAGCGATCTTGATCATCTTAGGACTCATGTCAACCCCAACTCCTAAGGATGGGTTTAAGGCATTCAATAACTCCCCGGTGCCGCAGCCCACCTCCAAGATCTTTTTTTGAGGAGGAACAAAATATTGATATTCTTTATGCAGGAGAAAATAGTAGTAGGCGTTTTTCGCTCGATACTTATCCCGATTGGCGGCAAGTTGATCATAATGGGAGGCTAATGATTTCATCTCAAATTTTGTTTTCTTCTTCCCAACGAGAGACGTTGTATTCGTAAATGTCCTTTAGCATTTGGGAAATCGAATAATGTTGCTCCCAAAAAGGAAAATGTTTTTTAAATTTCTGCAAGTTACTGATATACCAAATATGATCGCCGCTTCTTTGTTCTTCATTGTATTGGGGATTCATCTTCTTACCGGTGGTCTTTTCACAAATTTCTATCGCTTCGAGAAGTGAACAATTATTCTTTCGCCCGCCGCCGATGTTATAAACTTCCCCACAACGCGGCAATTGAAAAAAACAGTTAAAGGCATTCACCAAATCAAGACTGTGAATATTGTCTCTGACCTGCTTTCCTTGATACCCATAAATCGTGTAAGGTTTACCGGTCACACAACATTTCATGAGGTATACTAAAAACCCATGCAGTTCTGCCCCGGAATGTTTAGGCCCAGTTAGGCACCCAGCCCGGAAAGAGACCGTTTTCATCCCGAAATAACGTCCATATTCCTGAACCAAGATATCCGCTGCCAATTTGGAGGCCCCAAACAGTGAATGCTTGGAACAATCAATACTCATCGATTCATTAATTCCCTCAAAGAGAGGATGATCAATCCCTAAATCCCACCGGGTCACTTGTTCAATCAAAGGCAGGGAATTCGGCAAATCTCCGTAAACTTTATTTGTACTGGTAAAAATAAATACTGCCTTGGGACAAAATTTTCGTGTCAACTCCAGAAGATTGAGCGTGCCATTGGCATTGATACTAAAATCCGTTAAAGGATCCTTGGCCGCCCAATCATGGGAGGGTTGAGCGGCGGTGTGAATGATGAGTTTGATATCAGTGAAATATTCCTTAAAAATCATCTCTAAATCTTCAAAAGACCGGATGTCGATATTTTTATGAATGTAATTGGGAAGATTCTTCTCTAGCCGTTCTTTGTTCCAAAGGGTGGTGGCCTCCTTCCCAAAAAAATATTGGCGAAGATCATTATCGATCCCGATGATTTTGAAACCCTTTTTGGAAAAAAACTCTGCGGCTTCGGATCCAACCAAGCCAGCCGAGCCGGTAATAATGGCAACATCCATAATATGCCCCCCTTCCAAGGCAACAGTAGGGGCACGGCATGCTCGCCTCGCTTCGCATCGGCGTAGCGGGCCGTGCCCCTACATTTTATTCTCTTTTGACTACCAAATAATCGCCAATGGCCAACACATCGAACTCTGTCCTTAAAAAACAATCTAGCGCATGATCGGGAGTACAGACAATGGGTTCGTTTTCATTGAATGAGGTATTCAATAAAACCGGCACTCCCGTGATTTTCTCAAATTCTGCTATCAATTCCCAAAAGCGTGGATTGACTTTTCTATTCACTGTATGGACACGCGCGGTCCCATCCGCATGGGTGACTGCGGGGATAATCTTTCTTTTATCTTCCCGGACATCCCCTAACACAATCATAAAGGGGGACAATTGGTTTTTAGGCATAACAAAATATTCATGGACCTTCTCTTCCAATACGGAAGGGGCAAAGGGGCGGAAAAATTCCCTTTTTTTAACTCTTTCATTGAGGCGATCCTTCATCTTGGGATCAAGGGGCGAAACTGTAATGCTTCTGTTCCCAAGGGCCCGGGGCCCCGCCTCCATTCTCCCCTGAAACCATCCGACAATTTTCCCATCCGCGATAAAACGCGCTGTCTCTTTGGCAATATGCGGACTCAATTGATATTTGACATTTCTCTTTTTAAGGGCTTCTTCTATGATCCCATTATCAAACTCATTTCCCAGATACACAGAAGCAAAGGAATGGTTTCTTTCTTTGCCTAAAACCTGATGATAAAAATACAGGGCACTCCCCAAAGATGTTCCGGCATCATTGGCAATGGGCTGAAAAAAGAAATTTTTGAATTTCGTTTGTTCGATAATTTTTTTGTTCATCAAACAATTTAGCACAACCCCGCCCGTCATGCATAAATTTTCTAGACCCGTTATGACCTGAAGATACTGAGCCAATTCCACCCCCGTTTTCTCAATCAATCTCTGCAGGGCATAGGCGATATCGAAATGTCTCTCTTGAAGGGGCTCCTCAGGATTGCGTTTAGGGCCAAACTTCTGAAGAAACAAATCGCTTAGCCATTGAGATCGTCCATGGGTATGAAAACAAAAATATTTGAGATTCAAGCGAAATTCCCCATTCACTGTCAACTTCAATAGATCTTCAAAATCTTTAGTATAAGTCTCTTTCCCATAGGCCGACATCCCCATGACTTTCCATTCATCAAAAAAAGGTTTAAATCCCAGATAATCGGTGATGGCCGCATACAGATGCCCTAAAGAATGCGGGACGTTGATTTCCTTAATCTTTCGAATGATATTTTCTTGGCCCACTGCCATCAAGGTCGTTGTCGATTCGCCCCTTCCATCCATGGTTAAAATCGCTGCCTCTTTGAACGGAGAAACAAAAAAAGCACTGGCGGCATGACATAGGTGATGTTCAATGAAATTAAACTTAGATGCATGGGTTAACCCAAAATGGGTTTGGATTTCTTTTTCCACTTGCTGCATCAATCGGATTCGCTTTAATAAAGATAATTCTTCACCTCCTGAAGGAGATTTAAGCAAATTAAAACTCGTGGGAAATTGTTTTAAGAAGTGGATGAAATTCCCGGTGATCTCCCTTAGAGGTTGCCAAAAAAAAGTGAAGGTATCGATGTCCTGAATCCCAATTCCTTCCCTCTTCAAGCACTCCTTGATGGCACTTAAAGGAAATTCCCAAGTGTGTTTTTGGCGGTTGAATCGTTCTTCTTCCAGAATGACTCGAACTTCACCATCTTTCAGCAGACAACACGAAGCCTCATGGGCGAAACTGCTAATTCCTAAAATATACATGACAATTGCTGGAAGTTTGATTAAAATACAGCTTAAAGTCAACTTTTTTATCACATGGGAATTTCAATAAATTGAAATTCCGATTCCCCCGCCTCTGGCGGGGCCTGAAGGGAGATAGTGCACGAGCGTAAGCGAGTGCCTTTCTGGTTCATCATTTTAATACAAAAAGGGAGACAATCCCCATTTTTTTCTTTGAAATCTGTTCATTGATCCGAAAGATATCTTGACCCTTAAAGTTATGAAACGAGTCCCTGATCTTTTTTTAGAAAAAAAATACACCTTTTCTTTTGAACTCTTTCCCCCCAAAACCGACCAAGGTTACCTAAAACTCATACAGACAATAGCACAACTGGTGACATTAAAGCCGGATTTCATATCCTGCACCTACGGGGCAGGCGGTGGCAGCCGCGATAAAACCTTTGATATCGTTGAACATATTCAGCAAAAGCACAAAACAATCAGTGTGGCGCATCTGACTTGTGTCTTGCATACAAAAGAGGAAATCAAAAATATCCTGCTAGATATCAAGCGTCGAGATATCAATAATGTCCTGGCCTTAAGAGGAGATTCTCCCAAAGATAATCCCAACTGGACGCCAACAGAAAATAATTTCAAATACAGCAGTGAATTGTGTGGTTTTATCCGCCAACATTTTGGGGATTATTTTGGAATTGGGGTAGCGGGTTTTCCGGAAGGGCATATCCTCTGTCCGGATCGAGAACAGGATGCTCAGTATCTTAAAATAAAAGTCGACAATGGGGCAGATTATGTTATTACCCAGCTTTTTTTTAACAATCAGGATTATTTCGATTACGTCAAACGATTAAGAAAAATCGGAGTTCAGACCCGAATCATCCCGGGGATTCTTCCCATTACCGATTATCAAAACCTGGTGCGTTTCTGCCAATTGTGCGGGGCCACGGTTACCGAGGAAGTAAAAAAAATCTTTGAGCCGATTCAAGAAGACAAGGAAAAAATGTTACAGGCAGGGATTGAATTTGCTATACGGCAATGCCAGGAATTACTTGCTGGTGGCGCACCGGGACTACACTTCTATTGCCTGAATAAATACCACCCGGTCGATGTGATTCTCAAAACTGTAAGAAGATAAAGATAATCTGTGAATTACCCTTCAAGTCTTTAACTCAAATCAATGGATATTCTTGCCAAGTTTAACCTTTTTGAAGGAATCTTATGGGTCGTTCTTTCCATCCCCTTATTTATCCTTCCCATTCTTAAATAAAATCTTTCACTTTTTTATTCCGCCAATTTCTTAACGCCATACAGCTTTAATAAATCATTGATATCTGTTGTCTTTAAATCAATCCCTCCGGACTCGCCAAACGGAAGAAGAATGATCCTTTTGCCGTAAAGGGCCTCGGCCAATTTGATTTTTACCATGGTTTCCCCACCGGAGCTGTTTAAGGCCTCTACCATCTTCTCTATTCCCTTGGCCTCGGCCTGACCTTCCTTTTCGATGGCCTGGGCAATCAAAGATTGCTGTTCGTAGTAGGCGTCAGCAGAGATTTTGGCTTTCATGTATTCCCCATCGGCCTCCGCAACCATTTTGTTGACTTCACCTTGAGCCTGTTGCACTTTCTGATTGTACTCCTCGACTGTCGCCTTAGCCTCGGATTTGAAACGTTCCGTTAATTGATCAGCGATCTTTTTCTCTTCAATCGCCTTTTGATAGGCCGGATTAAAACGATAATCCCGCGGCAAGACACTCTCCACAATAACTCCATAAGGATTAAGGAAATTATTCAGGGCAGCCTTTACGGCATCAGCCTTCTCGATTCTTTTATTGGCTACATAAAAATCTTCGGTCTTTAATTCCCCAAAGATATCCCGAGCGATACTCCTGGTGATGGTACGGACAACCTTTTCTTCCAATTCTTCATTGCTGGTGGCGGCCCGTTCCAAGATCTGAGGCGCCAAGGGAGGATCGATGCGATAGGAAATCACCACATCCAAACTAATATCATTTCCATCAATTGTTTTAAAAAGAAGATCATCTCGCTCTTTGCGTAACCCTCGATCTAAAATGGCGGTCATTTCAATATTCTGCAATCGGGTATCAAAGGTATACCATTCATTAAAGATGAGGGGGAAAAAATAGGTTGCCCCCGGTGGATACACCTCTTGCACAATTCCTTTTTTAGTAAACGGCGACCATTTGATCACCCTCACCCCTACCTCCGTTGATTTCGCGGAATGAGGAAAAAAACAAACAACGGCAAAAATGATGAGCAAAGGGAAAATTGATCCTAATAAATAGTTCCATCTCGACATAAATTCCTCCTCTTAAAAGTGACTGTAACCTTTATTTTACTGAATCACACCAAAGAGCCTTAAAGAATTCTGCAAATCCAGCGGATTGATGCCCCTCTCTCCTCCCGAAGGCAAAATAATCAAATCCAATCCCTTATACACCTCGGCCATTTTAAGACCAATGAGTTTCTCGGATCCTTGTTTTTGATAGGCGGTATTAATCAACTCTGTCTTTTTGGCCTCGGCCAATTTCATCAGAAGATCGGCCTCGGCCCGTTTGCTGCGGACATAAAGATCTTTCTCAGCGATCTTTTTCATGACATAAGCCTTGCCCTCCTCCAATTTGACCCTGATCTTGACTTCCCCTTCTTCTCTCACCTTTCTTACGATGGCCTCTTCGCTGGAGGCCTTGGCCTTGGATTGGTTGGTAAAAACTAACTGGTCCTTGAGTTTCTTCTCTTCGATATTTCTCTGGAACTCTTCACTATAGTGAAAATAACGCACCAGCACATTAACGACTTCCAAGCCTTTGCCATGCAATTCCTTATTTAACAATTCTTTGGCCTTGGTAGCCTTCTGGGCCCTTAATGGACTGTTATAAAATTCCTCAGTTGTCATTTCGCCTAAGGCCTCTTTGAGTTTAGCTTCAACTCTGGGAACAATCCCATTATCCTCATAAAGTTTTCCAGGACCAATCGTTGTAATCACTTGATAGGAATCGATAATGTGATAAGGGATACTCACATCCACATCCACAAAAAATCCATCAGAGGTTTGGATATGGGCCGCCTTGGCGAGCCTGGCCCCGCGAGCGGCCGTGGTGGGGGAATTGGTCAATTCAAAGACCTGAATATTCTTCGGGAATCGGTGCATGACCTCAAATCCAAACGGCATGATAAAATGTAATCCCGCCTCATAAACATGTCTTTGGATCCCCCGTTTAAACCCGATATTGATTTGTTTTATGCCATATTCATTGGGTTTGACATAAACCAGGCAATTCGTTAAAAAAAAGAAAAGAAAGAGGAAAGGAAGAATGGGAATGAGGATATTTTTAAGATTAAATCCTTTGAAGGGATTAATGATCTCTTGCGGTTTCCAATCTCGAAAATCCATAACGGCCTCCTTTAAAAATGTTCTAACAAATTAAAATGATATTAACATTAGATTCTAAAGAAATCTATAAAAATTTGGCATCAAAAGGAGGAGCACGACCCGCTTCGCCGATGCGAAGCGAGGCGAGCATGCCATGCCCCTCCTAAAACAATTTCATCTGGTCTTTGTCTTTTTTTCGGCGTTTAAATTTTTTCACCGCCTCTTCGTACTCTTTAAGACTCCCTTCGATATCGGCAAGAAATTCACTAGGTTCATTTTCATAGGTCTTTCCAAACAGATTCCGGCGTTTGGAATAGATTAAATACAACCGCTCTTTGGCCCGGGTCATTCCCACATAAAAAAGTCTTCTTTCTTCTTCTGGATTAGACTTCATCCCTTCTAAGTTGAGCGGCAATAAATTATTTTCACAACCCACGATAAACACAACGGGAAACTCCAATCCCTTAGCCGCATGGAGAGTCAACAAAGAGACCTTCTCACTATCGATTTCGATATCCTCCCCTCTTAAGGGGCAAACTTGGTCAAACAATTCTTTAGATTTTGGACCCGACACCCGGTAGGGAATACCACCTCTATCCAAGGCCTCCTGCAAGGTCCTTCGCTGGCTGTTTAATCGATACAACACTGCCATATCCCCAAAACTTCGTTCTCCAAAATCCTCAGGCGTGATCCGTTTGGTATCTTTGGAAAACAAACTGGTGCCGCCCACAAGTTTCTCAATCTGATGTACAACAAACTCTACTTCTGCCTTATCGGTCATGGCCTCGTAAATAGTGAGCCTTCCTTCATGATAGATCCGGGCGATGAGGTCTGGGACAAATTGGCTTCGGGCTTTGCCAATCACCTGAGTGGAGGCCGATAAAATATTTTTAGCGCTGCGATAATTCTCTCTGAGGGAAAGAATCACCGCCCCGGGAAAATCCGCAGAGAAACCCCCAAAAAACCTCACATCCGCTCCTCGGAATCCATAAATGGCCTGATTGGGATCACCAATGGCGGTCAAGAAAACCTCTTTTCCTACCAGGCTTTTTAAAAGTTCATGCTGGATCGAATTGATGTCTTGATATTCATCGACGAAAATATGAACAAATGTCTTTTGGATTTCCGCAAGGACATTAGCCTTCCTTTGAAACAGTCTCAATGTTTCCGAAAGCAAATCGTCAAAATCCAACATCCCCTTTTCTCTTAATTTTTTGTTATAAATGGCAATATCTTCGTCTTGTGGGCCATCACCCCTTGTCTTTATCTGCGAAATCCGCTCAAGAAGAATCCTTCGTTCCCTTAATCTACACTGTGGAAAAACTTCCTTGATGACGGCTTCGACCTCTAGCGGATCCAAAACAGAAAAATCTTTTGGTAACCCTGCTTCTTTATAAAATTGACGCAGAATCTTAAGACAAAAGCTATGAAATGTCCCAACAAATATTTGTTCCTCGTTGCTTGTAGATCGTTCGCCTTGAACGAAGCCGAAGGGTCGCTCGTTTAATAAGTTTAACTTTTGTAACCTCTGGCGCATCTCATCCGCGGCTTTGTTGGTAAAGGTGATGGCTAAAATCTTCTGTTGATCAGCCAGATGAGAAGCCACCTGCGCCATACGGTAAGTTAGAGTATGAGTCTTTCCTGTTCCGGGACCAGCAACAATCAAGAGGTGACTGCCTTGGTGTCGAATGGCCTGCCATTGGGAAGGATTAATATTAGCTGGTAAGTTTTGAAGAAAGGTCTGCATACGGCTTTGTTGAAATTTTTAGGAATGTAGGGACAGGCTGACCTAATTTTGTAAAAGAGCCTGTCCTTGAAATCTCCTTAATAAAATCCAAATTTTATGCACTGGTTTTCAGAGTCCCTCTAAACCAATGTTCAACTGGATTTTTGCCTTGTCTAATCCAGTTGGCCTTTCCCTCGAGCGTGTTACCTCTGATAGTCCCTTTCCATTTCATAATCCCATCGCTTGGGCTTTCAGTTTCGGCTTCAAAGGTGATTGTATTTCCTACTTCTTTGACCGTATAATCCCCGGAACCAAAACCATACGGATCACAGGCGGCTGAGCGAAACTGGCCGTTTTGAAAAATAAATTCGTCCTTATCGCCTTTATCTTTCCCGACCTCACCCATCTCACCGACAAAGGTCTTCTGATCCAGGATTCCGGATTTTTGAGTTTCCGTTGTTTCCTCGGCCTTGATCGGCCTAAGGGATAAACCGAAAATAAGGACACCGATGCCATAGAAGATGGCCAATGTCTTGAATTTATGGCGCTTTACCTCTAAACTTTTCATCTTCCTCTCCTTTGTGATTATTCAATTGGGTTGCAAAGTAACTTTTAGTCTTCTTCTTGCATAGATTGCGAAATTTGTACAGTATTCCACAATGTCTTTTAAAACCGCATGATAAATTTTCTGCCCACAGTAACAGTCACAAACAACTTCCCTTAAACGAGCGATTTCCTTTAAACGTTTTTGCCAGCGGGAATCACTTAAGGTCAAATCGATAAGCTCTAGGGCTCGGAAAAAAGCCTTTTCTCGCTGATGCGGATCATCTAGATTTTCCCAATGTTGCATACGTGCCAATTCACTGCCAATATTCCCCATTTGTTCGGCTAAAGATAATTGTTTAAAGCGCGATGGATCCATATTATTCGATCAATAAATCAATGATCTCTTTCATCTTACTACGCAAATTCTTATCTAAAATTTCCATTGAACGATTCCCATTCTTAGGTCGGATATTGATAAAAGAAATAAACTCAATGCGATCCTCTTTTGAGCTATCTAAATAAATATTAAATCCCCAAAGATCCGGTTGCTTTGACCCATTGGCCAATAAGACGCTCTCACAATCCGCATGCAATTCCCCTCCCAGGGCCATCATCCTTAGATTGATATCAACGACTCCTTTAACTAAATCTCCAAAAGAATCTTCCGCAATCTGTTTTAATTCTACTTCTGTAATTCTTTTTTTTATAATTTTAATATCCATCAATCCAACGAGGGTAGTTGAAACTTTTATTTTAATAATATCAGCAAAATGGGAACGAGGATACCGCCTCCTAACATGAACCAGACAAGGGTGGGGTTGGTAAATTTAAAGGCCATCAGAATTCCCAGAATGATGGTTACCAATAAACCGAAGGCCATGGTTAAGACAAAATATCGATAAATGTTGCTTGTCTGAAACCAAAACAATTTATAACCTCGGTTCATATGCATTGTTGTGACAATTTTTATAAAGGAAGAAGGTTCATAGACTAAAGGAACCGTGCCCTGATTTGGATCGTAAGATCCGTACTTGGGATTGTGCCAGCCCAGAGTCTGAATGGCACCAGTAAAAATAAAAAGGATAATCAACGGGGCAAAAAAGCAGCCTAAATAAAGATGAACATTTCTTATTTTTTTAATGTCCATTTTCAAATCTGCCTGTTCAAACAAACACCGGGTGTTTGTTTGACGGTATTAAAACAACGTCATCTGCTGCTCGATGACCTCGCGTTCGCCTTCTTCAAAGATTTTGATTGTCCCATACTCACCGTCATAACCGGCCGCGATGTGGATCTTGCCTTCCCGCGTACGGCGAATCCCTTCGGCTATCAGGGATCCGGCTGTTTTTCGAATCTCTTCAATGGGGACCTCTTTAAGGATATAAAGTTCATTGCCTAGCTTGGAAAGGATCTTGTGATAATCCAGCTCAACATTTTTGGAATTGGGTTGTACCCCCCTGGCCTCGGCAATGATCTCTGGGAGAGGGATAAAATTTCCATAAGGTCGATACCGTGGGGATTTGCGTCCTTCTCCATGATCCGCCAATTCTTCTACCCGCGCCATCACGCCCACTGTCACTGGCCGGCCGCATTGGGGACACAGGCCTTTGTTTTTGATTGTTTCCTTGGGATGAAGGCGCATCTTACAATCCCGATGGCCGTCGTAATGGTATTTCCCTTCTTCAGGAAAAAATTCGATTGTACCAAGCAACCCTTTATCTTTGGGATCCGAAAGGGCCCGGTAAATTCCTTGATACGAAAACTCGGTATCATAAACCGTTGCCTCCCGGCCGAGTTTCGGAGGTGAATGGGCATCGGAATTAGAAACCAAGACAAACGGATCCAGTTGAGATAATCGCCAGTTCATCGGAGGATCCGATGACAATCCTGTCTCCACTGCAAAGACATGTTTGGTTAAATCAGAAAAACAATCCTCCATGCGGTCAAACCCGCCTTTTGATCCCAACGCTGAGAACCAAGGGGTCCAAATATGGGCCGGGATCAGATAGCTTAAGGGATCAGATTCAAGCACGACCTCAAGAAGATCCCGGGAGTCTAATCCTAAGATCGGCCGGCCATCGGCAGAGAGATTTCCGATCTTCCCTAGTTTAGCTTGGATTTTTGTGGCCGCCTCAAAACTGGGGACAAAGATACAATTGTGGATCTTACGGACCTTTTCCATTTTTTTATAGATATTGGAAATCTCGCAGGAGAGCATAAAGCGGACTTCTCCCTCACAGGAAGGCGGAACATTTCCAGCCGTTTTTTTCTCATACTCGGGTTTGAGTTTAAAAAAACCGGCCTCAGCAGGCTCGAGCTTTTCTTTCAATTCCTTAAACCATCCCGGATGGACAAAATCACCGGTGCCGACAACTTGGATTCCTTTTAGCTGGGCCCAAAGGGAAAGATATTCAAGATTCAAACTTGGGCTGGTCGCGCGGGAAAAATGGGAATGCAGGTGAACATCAGCGTAGAATTTCATAACAAGGCTTCCAAAAAGGTTTTACAAAAATCACGCCAAGCATCTTAACAGATACTATTTGAAATTTCAAACAATTATTAGAATCGGTTTCTAAAACCAAGGTTTATTCATCTTGAGCATAGTTCTTTAACCTTTATTGAGACCTTAATCAAAAAATCGAAGGTATCATCATTATAACGAACCCAGAAGCTGTAATTATTGGTTCAAATATTTGTCTTTGCATAAAAAATAAGGAAAGAAAATCAAAGTAGGCAACACTTAAAACAAGAATAAATTCAAAAACCCGGAGATTTTTAGGATTAGAAAGAGAGAATGGCTTGATATGCATAAGTCCATTATATCGAAGAAAAACGATCTATCAACTTCTTAAAGCCGATTCTGATCTCTTTCTAAAAGCGTTTTCTTTAAAAAGCCTTTTCCCCCTTTTTTTGCCCTTAATTGGATGTTATCTTTGAAATGACCAATATATGAAAAAATTTATTTTCCCACTTAAAGAATTGCTCTTCATAATTCTTTGGGCTGAGACAACATACGGTATTCCAACGATTGTCGAACAGCCGCTGGTGGAGTCTGTTCAGACACAGGACCTATTGACGCAAAATCCACCTCCCTTGCAGATTTCCCAGCCACACCCTTATCTGTTCATTCATTCGGACGCCTCCAGCAATGGAAGTAGATTCGATCGTTCTTCCATCCTATCTCATATCAACGAATATCCATGGAGCAAATGGTATAACCAACTGAAAGGCGTTTCCAAAGCGAGTTCGGAAGAATTGATTAATGATAAGTCAAACGGCCTGAAATATGCGGTGATGATGGGGACTTATTATCAACTGACCAAAGACCGATCTTTGGCCGATAAGGTGCGCGCCAAGTTAAATAGTATTGACTCTATCGTTAAAGAATCCAATAGTTCGCTAGGGGGTCATCGGGCGGAAAGATTCATCCCTTACCTTCAATGCTATGACCTGATTTTCGACACGGCCAGCTCAACAGAAAAGGATAAATATCAGCGAGTGATTGCCGAAGAGGCAAACTACTGGATGACTACCCTCAGGAACCGTTTTACCGATCTTAACAATGTCAATTTCAACAATCACGAGTTTAAAGCGGCAGCCGCCATCGCCTATGCGGCTTTGGCTTATCCCCAGCATGCCAATGCCCAAGCATGGCTTGCAACCGGCCTGGAGGCCATCCGCTATGCTTATTACGGCCGGCCGAATCATGTGAATTACGAGGGACTGCCGATCCGGGCCTTCTCCCCCGATGGGGTTTTTGTGGAAGGAAATGGTTATTTTAGCTATACTCTGAGCTCTTTCCTTCCCTTCTTTCTCTCTTATGAAAAATTGACCGGCATGAACCTTTTTCTGGACCGAATGGTCTATAAATCCTTTGAGGCAACAATGCGTATGAGAATGCCAGATGGGTATCTGCCCAGCTTCGCAGACGCCAACCGCGTAGCTCGTCCGGCATTCAATTATGCCGGCTATTTTGGGACACTGAAGAATAGCATATCCTTCAATGCCTTAAACGAATCCCAAATGTTTTACACGGATGCCCCTCTCTATTTGTCTTTTTATCAGGAAGTAATCATACCCCAATCACCGGGGTTGGTTCTGCCTACACCGACTCAATTTTTTGTGGAATCAGGGCACGCGATCTTCCGTAAAGACTGGACGGAAAATTCCAGCTATATCCATCTTGTTGGGGCCCAGCTACCGGGTATTTCTGCCCATTCGCAATCAGACCACGCCAGTTTCGTTCTTTATGCGCATGGCACCCTGCTGGCGATTGACCCTGGATACGGTTCATGGGATTATAACCACACCACCAACCCTTGGATGGTGACCAGTATGGCCCACAACATGGTTTCTATCGATCAGAAAGGGCCCAACGGAGTTTTCCGCTACTTCGATCCCTCTATACTCCAGCCAGATTATTTCAGTACACCTCAACTTGATACAGTCACCTACAAAACAATGTATAGGCATTCCCATACCCATTTTGATCAAGCCAAGAACGAATGGACAACCCCGTGGCAGGACCGTCCCCTAGCGGATCAAGTCCAAGTGACCCGGACCGCGATCTTTGTGAAGGGTTTATTCGATATGAATGATAACGATTACTTCGTCGTCATTGATACAATGGACGCCGGTCAGGAACATAACTATGATTTTAGTCTACATGCCAAGGGAACTCTGACGATCAATGGAGCAGAAAAACTCCTCTCCTGGATCACGCCCAGGGTTAATGGAGGGATAGGGAATGTTGAACTGCGTGTCCAGTTGAATGCCTCCAGTCCGATGACGATCGCCAAAGCACAGGGGCCGGATTTTGAAACAAGTAACGGCGGATGCCAATTTTGCGAAAGGGAACACACCTACATCCGAGCGCAGATGAAAGCAACAGACGCTTCTTATATCTCCCTCTTATATCCGCGCACCGACTCGATGCCGATGCCGAATTTAACGGCTGTCAACGGATCGCTTAATGCTGCTGGGATCAAACTTTCTTTGAGCCAAGACAATAGCTTCCTGGAGGACACTGTGTACACCAAGATCCTGCCGGGCACGACAACCCTCGGACAGATCAACAGCGATGCCAATATCGTCTTTACGCGGGCTAAAAATACAAAACTGTCCTCGTATTTCGCCAGAGGCGGTAGCAATTTTTCATTTGCGGGCAAAAGTGTCTTTCAATCAGAGCAGAATATTCAACAGGTCTATGCCGAATTTCAAGGAGACACCCTCGGAGGGAATCTCTATTGTGGGCAATCTTGCAGTATCACATTCTGTGACAGCGATGGGCAAAGATGCATTAGAAAAAACTTCCCTCCTGGACGATCGGTGTTAGACCACGTTTTTCATGAACCATTCCTCCGTGGAGATGCCAACAATGACAAAACAGTGGATATTTCTGACCCCTCCTATACTTTAGCTTTTCTTTTTCAAGAAGGAACGCCCTTAGTCTGTAATGATGCCGGTGACGCCAATGATGACGGAGAACTGGATATCTCTGATGCTGTTTATACGTTACTCTTTCTTTTTCAAGTGGGACAGGCCATCCCGCCACCATACCCTGCCCCAGGGAATGATCAAAGTGAGGATCAATTAAGCTGTGGTGGTCAAGGAGGAGGGGCTTTCGTAGAAGCTATCCGATTAGATGTCAATAAAGAGGAATGCGAGGCCTTGGCTACCTTAGGAGGGATGCCGAATATGGTTCCTCCTTGCCTAGAACTGATTCCCAGCTTGAGTGCCTCTCCCTCCACGCGTTTCCCGGGTGAAACGATTACGGTTAATTGGACCATCCCCACGAACCAAAAGACGGCCGGTGATTGGGTCGGTCTTTATCAAGTGGGGAAATCCAACGATCAATACCTCGCTTATCGTTACACCGGCAACACCACCTCCGGCAGCACGACCTTCACGGCTCCCACGACACTGGGGAATTATGAATTTCGCTTATTTCACAATAATAATTATACAAGTGTGGCTATAAGCAATACGGTGACCGTGAAAAGTCCGAGTCTAACCGCCAGCCCAATCAGCATTAGTGCCGGACAAAATGTGACGGTCACCTGGTCGGTGCCGTCCAATAAAACCTCTTCCTATGATTGGATTGGACTATATAAAGTAGGCGCTTCGAATTATTCCTATACCAATTATAAATATACGGGCGGCCAGCCCAGCGGAAGTACGACCTTTGTGATCTCCCGGCCCGGTACGTATGAATTCCGTTATTTGCTGAATAACGGTTATACGCATCTCGTGACCAGTAGTACAGTCACGGTAAAATAATCTACGGCCTCACGGCTGTAGCATTCTTTTAAAATTCAAGCTTCGCTTGTCCGCTATCTTCTTTCCCTTGCCACTCGATGTATTTCCTGATCACGATATGACATCGTGTATAGTAAACCGTATGACTCAGTTTCCGGTATTCCATGCCGCCTATTCTATCATACCTACGATAGCGGATCTCTTTCACTCCATAGCCTTACGGGTATAGTTTCTACTGCAGACAAAAAAAGAGAGGTTAGTTTTTCAACTAACCTCTCTTAAGATCATCGAAATGATTATTATTGCTTTATCTAATTCAACTATTAATTTCCGCCGTGTTCCTTGTGTGTCTCACCGCCATGTTCCTGCACGCCTTCTCCACCGGGTTCTCCTGCAGGACTTCCCTTATCGGATTCCACTTCCTCAACGGGAATTCGGTTATCATTTTCATCATAAGTATAGCGAGGGACCCCGTTGTCTTTGTGAATACGGACATCAACGACGGTTAATGTTCCGCCTTGTTCTGCCACATCATAATCAAGATCCAGGAGATCTCCCGATCCCACATCCTGCATATCCGTACAGGAATAATAGTAATTCCCGGTTTTCCCAACTCGATCATGCACCCGAACTAATTTGAGCTTTCGGATCTGGCCCGTCTTGGGATCATTGATCTCAAAGTTACCGTCCTTGAGGTTGGCGTTAACGTGATCTTCCACGGCCTTGCGAATCTGATCAGCCGAAGGAGTCGCTGCGCCACCGTGTTCTTTCCCTGCATCTTCAACCGCCGGTTCAGTGGTTGTGGCTGCTCCACCATGCTCCTTGCCAGCTTGTTCTTCTCCCCCATGTTCTGCCGCCATGGTTAGCTGGCTTACCCCTATTGCAAACATAAGGGCCAAGGCAATTCTGATGAGTGTTTTCATATACTACTCCTCCTTTTTAAAAGCCTTCTTAGGCCTCATGCCTAAATTGGTTAACCTTTGATTTGCAAATTATCCTTGTATTTCAAGGAAATGTCAATATTTTTAAATTCTTTGCCATCCACCTCTACATAGGGGTAAAAGAAATAGTTCAAGGGTTCCCCATTCTGGCAGGGCTCTAAAATAATGTCCCTTCCTTGAGAGAATTCAATACGATTCTCCCCAATGGTCCCAAAATAATAATCCTTTTTGCTTTTATCCTTCCAGGCCTCACTGATATCAACCGGCACCCAACCTAGGGTTTCCTCATAAAATTCGGCCCAGCAATGATAACCTTTGATCTCGTCTTCCTTTTTATCAGAAAGGGGGACTCCAATGACAAATTTGGCCGCGATTCCACTCGCGCGGGCCAGAGAGATAAATAAAGAGTGGAAATCCGTACAATTGCCGGCCTTGACCAAACACACCCTTTCGGTATCGCCATTTCCCCAGCCAGGAGTTGTTTTATCATAAGCGACATTTTCAAAGACATAATCGTAAATAGCCCTGGCTTTCTCTAAGGTTGTTTCTTTCCCTCTTGTGATCTCAACAGCCGTCTCTTTGATTTTAGGGCTGATTGTAACCAGGCGGTTTGGCTTAAGATAGATATCGATATTCTCATCAGCAAGTTTGTTATGTCCATAGGAGTTCAGGGATGTGTTGGAATATTCCAGACGTCTTAATTTGTAATGCACACTCAATTTGAGATGAGAATCCTTGGGATTCTTAAAAGAGTAATTAAGGATTTTATTTCGGTAAGTTTTATCTAAGGTAATTGCGGAATCCACTTGCGGGGTGATCTTGACTTCCTCGATAATCTGGTAAGGAGTTTCTGGCAAATACGGGATCCATATTTTGAGCTCCGAGGCATTCTGCGGGATATCTTTCAAGGTGATCTCAAAGTCAAATTCCAGATCCCGGGATTTTTGCTCCTGGGCGATAGACATACTGGTAAGGAAAGTCATCATCAAAAGAAAACAAAAAATCTGTTTTTGCATATCCCCTCCTTTATTGGGTGGTCGGTATTGTCAAAAGTTTTTACTCTTAATCTCTTTATCGTTTGAATTATTAACA
>CAYJXI010000023.1:0-38729 GCA_964374105.1 uncultured Planctomycetales bacterium | reverse complement strand
CCAACTGGGATGCATCATTATTTTACTCAAACAGTATTTATGAGATGGCTTCTAGGAATTCCCCGCCATCAATGGCGGGGAATTCCTAGAGCGCATTTAAAATTTGACTATTTACATTGCTTTGAGGAGCATTTGACGGGTCAATGCTTTTTTAGTTGAAATTCCGCAGGGTTCCCCCGCTGTTTTTCAGTTGACCTCAGCCAGTTCAAGCGTTTCCGCCGACGGTTGTTTCTCCAATCGTTTCTGCACGATCTCTTTCAGTTTGTATTTCAGTACCGGTAAATATTTCGCGCCTTGAATCTTGTTGAGCCGCGGCTCGATGTCCATCAATCCCGTGGCTGTCCAAGCGCAGGATCTGGTTGCTGTTGTGCCAGCGGTCAACCTTATCCGTGTATTGGCCCATCTGTGACATGAGCGATTCGATACAATTGGTCGTGCTCAAACTTTTCGCGAGTTCTGGTGCCAGACCCAGATGGTGCAGCGTCAATGTTTCTTCGAACCCTTCCAAGAGGCTGTTGGCTGCGGATTCGTTCACCCGCGTCAACTCTTGATGAATTTTCTCCAACTCCGCCTTGGCCTCTTTGTAGGTGGTCTTGGCGTAGGCCTCCTGCAGACGCCGGCGGCAGAGTTCCTGCTGTGACTCGTCGAGATATGAGATTACATTCTCGCGTTTGTGCCAGCGGCAGCGTTGAACCAAGGCCCAAGGACCGAACTTGCGGCTGATCGCCTTGCGGATCCCTTTAGACCCGTCGATAATAAACAAAATCCCGTCCTCAACCTTCATCCCCCGCGCAACCAGCCGGTCGAACCATTGCTCGATAGCCTTGGCGTTCTCGCTGTGAATTTGTTCAACGCCCAGGACAATCTTCTGCCCTTGCAGCGTGACCCCCAGCGCTACCATCAGCCCGTCGTCAGCGTAACGTTTGGCATCGATAAAGATCCCGACAAAATCATATCCCGACAAACGCCGCGTCTGCAGTTCCTTGAGTTTATCTGCCGAACCACGCTTAAACCGCTTCGACAAATTCGACGCGCTGATCCCAAATGCCTCCGCCGCCAGCGAGGCGCTCTCGTGATACTTGCGCGTGCTCAACCCGTGCAGCAGCTTGCGCATCGTATCTCCATCGTTGGCAAACGGCGCCTGCAGCCGCTGGTACGCCTGGAGCTGAACCTCCCTGTTCGCAATAACATTTCGCACCCGCGGAACTTGAATCGGAAACTTCTGATCCCGCAAATACACCGACCCGTTCTGTCGCCCCCAGCGGGCATTCTCCCCGCCACGCGCATGCTTTTCTCCGGCCAGCCGCTTGACCTCCAACTGAAGCTCCTCACCAACCGCCCGTAATCCCAGTGGGATCAACTCCTGAATCACCGCCATCTTCACATCAAACTCCTTGCTGTAACTCTCCACAACCCGCTCCATTGCCACCCACCGCTTTTGGCTAATTTTTGTCTTGGCGGGCCCCCGCTTCTTTGATACATTACTCATGGGCATGGGTTCCTCCTTTGTTTTAATTGATCCGGTTAATCAATTTTAGGAGAACCCTGCCTGATTTTTTATAGAATTTCAACTAATTTTAGCATTCCGCCTATAAGTTTGATGAGCAGGATATTTTAATGCTTCAATTAACTTTAAATGAAACACGCTTCGCTAAAACTATTGACCGCCGCGTGACGGGGTCGATGCTGGATATTGTTCAATGTTGTCAGAGCCATATAAGCGAAGCGTATCATCATAAGGAATATACGCCGGAAGAATACGTTCTTTATCGGATGAACCGCAATTTGCAGGAGTGATAATTAACTTGCCTGATCTATTCAATGCCGTGCTGATACCAATTAAGGAAAATACTACAAAGACAAGTATTAACAATATAATAAAATTTTTCTTTGTCATTTTTACATCCTTCCTAAAGTGATTAAGAAAAGAGATGGCTCAAACATTGTGCGAACAATATTTGAGCCATCAATAACCGCCGATTTTAAGGAAGGTTACAAAAACCGCAACACCCTCCTCCGTTTGCCCATGCCGTTATGGCATAAGCAAAAGAAAAGGCTGATATAGCCACGGCGATCACAGAGAGACTAATAACTTTCCTGCTCATTGTTTTGCCTCCTTTCGTTTCATTATTAGGGTGTATTTATTTTACTTTCCGACTAAGAATTTTACAATCGGAACATAGGCATAAGCAAAAAAGGCCCCTATGCTATAGAGAGCGATAGAAATCCAAAACATCCCTTTAGAGAAGCCTCCTGCTGCTTCGCAGCCCTTGCCTCCTGTTATAGAGCATGCAATTTTTCCCTTTGGACGAAATACCAGAATCCCGTTCATGGAAAGCAAAATTCCGGCAATCAAAAAAATCCAATTGTGATATTTGGATATGGGGATCAGCCAAGGAAAGACTGAAATCAGAGAACCCACCGCGGCACTACCGGCAATAATGGATATTGCCGCCGGCAGGGCACAGCATAACAGCGTCCCTGTCGAACCGAATAAACTTAAAACGCTTAAGATTCGTTCTTTCATTGTCATGATCCATTTTCAATGTCTAACTCTTTTTTACCATCTGCCGTTTTGATAAATACCTTACGTAGCGTAAATCCGGATTCTTTAACGGCCTTTGTCAGAAATTTGACATCAATTTCCGCATCCCCCTGTAAGCCAACATACACTTCTCCCTTCTCTAAATCCGCGTCGTAAGATAAAACCCCCGGTATGGCCATCATTTTCTTCTCCAAGCCGTATGCGCAAAAAGGACATGCTAAACCGTCAACCCTTAAAATAAGTTGTTTTTCTTGTGCCCAAGCGGAATAAAGACTGCTGAACACCAATAAAAAAGTTAAACATCCTTTGATCAATAATTGCTTTCTCATAGCCCTCACCCCTTAAAAATGATATTCCAATGCCGCAATCGAGCGAAAATCCGTGTCTTCCTGATTACCATTAAGATCCTCCCAAACAGGAAACTGCACCCCGCCTTTAACCATGATATTACGAATAGACCAAAGAAACGTGGGTCCGATAAGTAATTTCTGCCCCCCGCTATTATCCACAGCTACGCTGCCGCGTTCATCTTTACCCGTCCAAATATAACTGTTTTCTAACAGAACAACTAAATCCCAGGATTTATATGGTCGTAACCATGGCCGGAATCCAAAAGCAAAATCAAACAAGCCCTGGTCACCTTTATCCAACGAACCTGAATCCGTTCGTAATATATATCTTCCAGTAGCAAAGCCGTAGAGGATGGTGGACTCATGTCCTAAACTTAATCCAAAAAGATGATCGATTGCCCCATTGCCCAAAGCCGGATTTTTATCTTCATCGCCGCTTGGGAATTCAAGACCGTATATCAACGTCGCCTTGTCCTGGGTGCCCAGCGTGTCCTTTTTGAAAAACTGGTATTTCCCGCGCAGGGCAATGTCCCCTAATCCGCTGGAAGACTGCGTACCGGATTCTTTATCAATCACCTGGGGAACTTTCAGGGTTAAAGCAATATCTTCCGTAAATCCATAGATCAATTCGTAATTAAGGCGTTGTTCCCGATCGGAGCCGTTATCGTCAAACTCGAATTCCGTTTCTATCCCCATCCCTCCCTTATAAATTGTTTCAGGGCCAAGGCCGAAAATAGGTTCGTGCGCCCAAGCGACAGAAATAAATATAAACACTAAGATGACACCGAATATGCTTTTCATAATTCTGCTTATTCTTTTTCGATCTGCGGGCATACCGAATATTTCATCTTCTTCGCCTGTTTCGGTTTGACCCATATGTTTAACTTTTTTTCCAATCGCTTTTTGGTTCTATGAAGCTCCGCAATCTTATCCTCGTATTCCTTGATTTTTTTTGTAAATAAATCTCGCACCAGACAGCAACAAGGCCTGAGCCCTCTTTGCGCACCCCGAATAATCTGCTTGATTTCTAAGAGTTTCAGACCTAAATCTTTGGCTTTTTTGATGAACAATAATTTATCAACATCTCTTTGGTTGTATACCCGATAATCAGATTCGGATCTTTTCGGTTTACCCAGCAGGCCGAAATTTTCATAATAACGGATCGTTTTAATTGGCACGTTTGTCCGTTTACTTAGCTCTCCAATAAATTTTCCATTGTTCTCCATTGCTTAACCTCGATTGTAGTATACACCTTCCAGTATACTGGAGAGTCAAGAAATATTTTTATTCATTTCCTAGTTGCTGAGGAGGGAACAAAATGGCTACGCTGGTAGAAACGCAATACAACAGGTGGAATTTGAGATGGTTGCTACTATTAATCCAGCTTATTTTTCTTGAATATCCTGCTGAAACAAAAAAAGGCCATGCTCAAAATGATCGTCCATGCCGTTATCATAAAAATCCAACCGCTTAATCTCATATTATGCCCTCTCTTATAAATAAACGACGTCTTCAGAATGATAAAGCGAAAGAAAAAGCAGCATGTATTCTTTAAGATGGCGGGTTAAAAGAAAGTTGTTTCGGATATGTTCCCGGCCGTTCTCACCTAATTTTTTCGCATACATTGGGCTATTTAAAAGCTGTTTAAGGGAAAAAGCGGCTCCTTCAACAGAATTACACAAAAGGCCAGAAAATTTATGCGTTATCTGCAAAGGAATACCACCCACGTTAGAGGCAACGACAGGCTTGGCCTTCCACAGAGCTTCAGAAACAGTCAGACCGAACCCCTCTTTGATCGACTTTTGGATGATAATCGTTGATGCCCGTTGCAGAGCATTTACTTCAATATCATTTTGGGGCAATAATAAAATGTGAATATCCGGATCCTGCTTGGCTTTCCCTTTAACCTCTTCTAAGACCTTGATGCCTTCCGGATCATCGCTCGCACCACCACCAGCCAGAATCAATTGACAATCATTGTATCTTTTAACTTGTTGATAGGCTTCAATGACGCCAGTCGGATCCTTGAGATGATCAAAGCGTGAAATTTGCGTGATAATAGACTTATCGTCAGAAATATTGTATTTTTGCAATACAGCATCGATTGTTTCCTGAGGTAACTCTTTATTTTTATCACTTAAAGGATCAATTGAAGGGGCAATAAGAAATTGCCGTACAGGCAATTGCTGTGAAAAAGCCGGGGCCGAAAAGACTGTGGCGTGATAATCAACGATGAATCCCATTAAAAACTCCCATACCTTTGCATGCGGATTCGACACATCAACATGACAGCGCCAAATCCACTTATTGTTTTTTTTCTTTTTGATCAAAGCGATGGGTTGTGGATCGTGGATAAAAATAATATCGCCATAAGTTTCCATTTCCTCTATATTTTTCTGACTCGTTTCAAGAAAGACTTCAAAATCTCTTTGAGTAACAACGTCCTCCCTCCCGTGCAGGACATTATGAAATTTTTTGGTCACCTCATAAAACTGCTCGCCTCCTTTAATCACGTCCCATTTCGTATTCACCCCCAATTCGTTAAGAAGCGGAACCATTCGATTCAAGATTTCAGCTACCCCCCCACCAACCGCTGTCGAATTAACATGCTGGATGGTCTTGCCTTTTAATTTTTCAGATAGAAGCCCAAGGTCATCTACAACCGACTGACCAACGATAGGAATATATTCGTTTATTTTTGCCATATTATAATTTCCCCTTAACTATCTTTATTACTTTCTTTCTCAAATCTTCCATCGAGTAAGTGTAAGGATCGAGTTTTGAGATAGCATCAGCCAATTTCTTTTCTCCTATGGAAGTTTCTATCCAGTTAGAAAAGTCGTTCTTCCCTTTCTCAAGCCTCAAACGTGCTTCAAAGATATGAAAATATATTGAGTCAACCGTGATTTTATCCAAAATATCAACAAACTCTTTAAGGTTTTCCGCCACATAATTAGTTGGGATTACAAAGCTAACAGATTTTATAAAATGAAATTCTTCATCTGTATCGGCAAATTTCTGTTTAGCCAACGGTCGATCTCTTAAATAATCCTGTATCGTTAGCGCAATCTTTTCCCGAAGGCTACGGATAGTTGAATATTGGATGGTGTCAATGCTGGCAAGTCTCTCACCGAGCTTTTCTTCCCCCAAAATAGTTGTCACCCAATAAGCAAAATCGTTGGGAGGCTCTGGTGATAAAAATTGATGTTGTTGTAAAAACCGGTGGGTATGATGGTAAATACAGGAACCCGATACTTCCTTGATGAGCTCTAAGAATTGTTCAAGCGTTGAAGCCTTCAATCCCGTTAATCCGGATAAGTGTAGCCGCGTGTAAAAACGAAACGGTTCTTTGGCTTTGGTTAACTCTGGCATGTTGAAATCCCCTTTTTAAGTTCCAAGATTTCTTTTAGGAATTGGGCAACTTCTTGCGTATCTTTTAGATAATACTTCGCATGTGAAGATTTAGCACTACCGATGAGAATGGCTAACCCACTATTTTTAATTGCCGCAAAAGCATTTTCATCCGTAAGATCATCACCCAGATAAATCGAAAAAACTTTAAATTTATTTGAAACATACTGTTCTTTTTTAAGAAGCCACAAAATAGCCTTGCCTTTGCCCCATTCAACGGGCGGCCTTATTTCAAAGACTTTTTTGCCCAACTCAATCCAAATCTCTTTTTTGGATACAAAGGGCTGTGTAACCTGATTAAAAATATTTTTAAACTTAGAAATATCCTTTTCGCTCACTAACCGATAGTGAATACTTAAGGTTAAGCCTTTATCCTCCACAAGAGCACCTTTGACAACCGCCAACTGTGCGCTAAGATCACATTTTATTTGCTCCATGATCTTCTTAAATTGTGGTGTTAGTAAACTCTCGAAATTAATCGCAGAACCGCCCATCTCAAGGCCGTGATTACCGACATACTCTATTTCCTTTATACCGACCAACCGTTCTATGTCTGCAAGAGACCTACCGCTGATAATGGCTAATTTACAATCCGGTATTTTGACTAATTCCCTAAGTAATACTTTGGTATCCTTCGAAAGAATGGCCTGATCTGGCGTCTCGACAATGGGGGTTAGCGTTCCGTCGTAATCTAAAAAGATAGCGAGAAATCTATTTTCCAGCTCTATTTTAACCCTGCTCCATTCTTTAAAAAGATGCTTCATGCGCAACCTCATCAGGCTTTCCGTACATTACACCCTTGTTCATTTTGCGCCTTCTTTTGTTACATAAAGCGTTTGAGTTGGATAAGCAAACTCAATGCCTTCGCGCTCAAAAACGTCCATCAAGGCAAAGTTAATCTCTTGTTGCTTATCCATGTAAATGTTGTAGTCCGCCGAGAGGACATAATACACGATTTCATAAACCAGCGAAAAGTCTCCAAAACTTTGAAAATGCACACGATCAAGTTTTACTCCTTCCATGCGTGTAAAAATATCTCTAACCAATTGAGGAATTCTTTTTACTTTCTCAGGTGGTGTCTGATAAACAACCCCGATTTTAAAAACAACCCGACGTGTATCCATGCGTTTGTAATTTTTGATGCGGCTTTTTGTTAAATCAGAGTTTGAAAAGACGAGTTGCTCACCGGAAAGACTGCGGATCCGAGTTGTTTTAATGCCGATGTGTTCGACGGTTCCTAAATGGTCATCTATGATAATAAAGTCGCCAATTTCAAATGGACGATCCAAAAAAATCGACAAAGCGCTGAAGGCATCTCCAAGAATAGCCTGTGAAGCCATCGCAACCGCAATGCCGCCGATGCCAATCCCGGCAACAAAGGTCGAAATATTGACTCCCAGATTATCAAGGATAAAAATTACCGCCATTACCCAAATAATCCAACGGGCAATTCCTGTAATACTTTTTACCATCAATTCAACAGACGGATCATCCGACTTCATCCGCTGGCGATAAGCCTTGCTGATCCCATATTGAACAATCTCCTGAAAAAGCAAAACAGAACGGATCGTCACCACAATCACCAATGAGTAACGAATGAACACATGGATTGTTTCTGAAAGATTAAGCGGCAGCGCGGCAAAATAAAGAGAAACGACACAAAACACAGGCAAACCGATTTGAGATAAAAGTGTCGCAATAAAATCATCAAAATCGGTAGTGGTTTTCTTTGCAATCCGGCTCAAATGTTTAATTAAAAATCTCTTTAAAATAGTCAATGTGAGCAATAATCCAAGGAACGTCACAATGGCCAAGACATAACTTTGAATTGTGTTTTGATATATGACTAAATCCAAAATATTCTTAAGATGCTCCACCGGATCCTCCCTTCTGATTTTCCAATCTAACCTGCGCCAATTCTTTAATTAATTCACTCGCCCATCGATAAATATTGTTGACTTGCAATGTCTGCCTCATCCGCTGCATTCTTGTCATTTGTTCAGACAAAGGCATCTCTAACGCAATCTTTATTGCTTCCGCTGTCTGTCCGACGTCATAGGGATTTATTATAAGCGCATCATTTAATTCTCGGGATGCTCCGGTAAACTGGCTTAAAACCAAAACCCCCCGTTCATTATCTTTGGCCGATACAAATTCTTTTGCGACCAAATTCATGCCGTCATGAAGTGATGTCACTAGACACACATCGGCGATTTTATAAAAAGGGGAAATTTCTGCATGGCTATGATGCTTCATCAAAAGCAAAATAGGTTGCCAGTTTTTAGTCTTGAAACGCTCATTTATCTTTTCAGATAACTGCACAACCTCATCAATAAATGCTTTGTATTTTGGGATCATCGTCCGGCTGGGAGCCCCTAATTCCACGAAGGTAAACTTCCCGACGTATTTCTGATTCTTTTCGAGAAAATGTTCCACGGCGCGAAATCTCTCGACAATTCCTTTGGTATAATCCAAACGATCAACACCCACACCAATGTAGTCGGCTTGAATATTATGTTTCTTTAAGAGACTTTCTTTTGTATCCTTAACTTCAGAAGAACTGCCGTTGGAAGAATTAAAATCAATGCTTATTGGAAATGGCTTAATCCAAGCGGTATGACCTTCCCTATTGACCGTAAAATGTTCATAGTCAATGCGCGACTCCAAAAACCGATCCACTGATTCAATAAAATTGTTGCAATGAAACTGGGTGTGAAAACCGATAAGATTAGCCCCCAGCATTCCCTGTAAAATTTCTTTTTGCCAAGGACATATGCCAAACGATTCTGGGTTAGGCCAAGGAATATGCCAGAAAATAGCGACCCTCGCATCAGGCCGTTTGGCCTTAATCATTTCCGGGATCAATGCAAAATGATAATCTTGAATGAGGACGTTTGGCTCAGAAATTCCTTCCAATTCCTTTAACACTGCCGTTGCAAATTTTTGATTGACTGTCTTATAAGCTGCCCAATCCTCCTCCCTGAAAATCGGCCGTGTATGAGCAATATGGCAAAGCGGCCATAATCCTTCATTGGAAAATCCGGAATAAAATCCGTCTTCAAGTTTTTTATCCACCCATATCCGCTTCAAAATGTATTGAGGTTCTTCCGGAGGAACTTTTAACTTGTCGTCCTTATCCACCATCTCTCGGTCGGCACTTCCGCTTCCCTGCGCAATCCATGTCCCTCCGCAAGCTTTCAAAACCGGTTCAATAGCTGTCACCAGACCGCTCGCCGGCACAATACACTCAATCTCCTTGCCTTTACGAATATGCATGTACGGCTCACGGTTCGAAACAACAAAAAGCGGCCGGCCTTGTAATTTCTCGCGGACAAATTCTTTTAGCCGCTCGGGAGTCCATCGGGATTCCGTTGAGTGACGCAACCGGGCCTCTTCTTCGGTCGCTAGTCTTGCCATTTCCAAACTCTTGGCCATTTTCGTAATTTCATTGGCAAGGGGCCCTAGGAGCTGCTGGCCTTTAGGATCAAATTTTTCAGGAGCTTCACCTTTACGGATCTTCTTAATCCACTCAGTCGTTTTTCGAATCGGTGACATAATATTTAAGTAAACAAGAATCGCCGTCACAAGGGCGATCAAAAAAGCCTGGATTCCAGCCCGCCAAAAACTATTTATCCACATTCGACGCACCCGTTCTTGGATATAAGCTGAATCATGAAAAAGCGTCAGAACATGGCTTACTTTTTCATTGCTCAATAAAGGAACGGAATAGGCATGCAACTGTTCTTTGCCAAAATTGATAAAATCTCCATGTTCCGTATTCATCCTCTCGACTTCTTGAATATTAGGCGCGATGATTTTGGGATTTTCCTGTAACTTTGGCTTAAGGTCAGAAGAAGCTAAAATAAGATTTTCTTGAACATCATGAACAGCAATTCCTACCAACTTTTCACGGTTGGAAAATTTATCAACAATGCGTTGGAGATATTTTGTATCATCCGTTAAAAGTAGCGGCTCAACAGACATCTTTAAACTGTCAGCGATGATGCTTGCCCGTCTCTCAAGTTCATTCTTAAGACGCAACTCTTCTTGCCGCGCTTGCCAGACAGAAAATGAAAAAGCGACGAGAGCGACAATAGTAATTAAGGAAAATATCAAACGTAAAGCTACTTTCATTCTCCGCTCCTTTCACCAATTAATCTCATAACAATAGCGACAAAAATACCTGTTAAAATAAGATTAAAGGCCAGACTCAACATGGCTAGAGTGTTCACATAACCACCAAAACCGTATCCCAACCCGATGAGCAAAACTGCGGCCCCGACCTCACCCCGGGGAAACATCGCAACGCTTAAAGCCAATCGTTCCTTTAAAGAAGCCTCCCTGCGATAGCAAAAAGCAGGAACAGCTTTTCCTAAATTTGATAATACAGTCAACGCCAGAACATGTCCAATGGTTATCTTCCAAGGGATGGATTCGATTTCAACCCTTGGGAAAGACAGACCGACAAGGAGCATAAAGGCGCCTTTGATCACAGAATCCAAAGATAATAACTTTAATCGCGGTTCGGGCGGATGGTGATCTTTGCGCAAATGAACCAAACAGCCCCACATGAACGCGGGAATAAGAACCTCGAGATGAATATTGGTCGTCTTTTTTATAAGAAGAACCATTCCCGTCAAGATAAACCCGTACAACAAAAGCCAGACTTCACCTGTCGGCCAAGGGAGCGTATTCTGCCAGCGGAAAGAGGCAAATAGAAATAAACTAATAAGAAACAGAATAATGATCGATTGAATTTCAAATCCGTGAATGATGATTTGAATCGGGATCAATAATAGGATGGTCGCCAAATCATCCAGCACCGCCAAAGTCCGAGCCTTCTTAAAAACCCATGTGGCTCCCAGTCCGGCCGCCAGCATCATCGAAAAAAGAACACCTGCCGATGTCGGAGCCGAGGAAAGTCCAGACAACAACGATGGACGCCAAGGATTGTGCAGAAATATGAAAAAATATAAAAACCATAAAAAAGCGGGAATCAGGGCGGCCATAAAAGCAACAAAAGCATCCCACTCATAACTTCTGATCTTTCTTTTATCCACAGAAAATTCAAGGCCGACTTCAACCATAATATAGGCCAAACAAACCGAAGTAAAGAATCCCAATACTCCATGAACTCTTGAAAAATCAAAGAGCTGGCCTCCGATAATTCCGGCGATTAAAAGTAAGCAAAAAACAAGAACCATATTCCTCTCAACTCACAAAGAAATTCTCATTGGTTTTAATAATTTTACCACTACTTTCCTGTCTCTTTTTCCTTTTTACTTTGCTCATTCTTTTTTTCTTCTCTCATAGAACTAATCTTTACCCACACAACAAACGAAATAAACGCCACAACGATACCTAATACGAGCCAGTTTGCTGGATCATTGCCCATAACAACGCCTCCTTTTCGTTTCGGGAAGGCGGTTAAAAGCAAAAAAAGACCGCCTCTTGAATTTCTTCAGATGGCGGCCCAACCATCACATGTACCTTCAGTAACTTAAATTACTGAACCCTTTAAAATCCGAGAGATGCGCATTATTTGTATATGAAGATTCTCCCATTAAATTATTATAACTATTTGATTGTTATAACGTTACAATTGCCTGAGCAATCCTCTCCATTGTCATCCAGCAGATCACTCATACCCATGCACCTTCTTCAAAATGCTCAAGACCGTCGCGAGCCACTGTAACATACGGTCATCCCAGAGTTTTTATAAATACTTTTTTTGTCATAACTTATTCTTTGCTGAAATGTTATAGAAATTTTCAGCTCTCACGAAGGGGTGTCAAAAACTGTAAAACAATAAATGCTTTTTTGATTTATCTCTTTGTAACTTAAGGTATTACAGAAAATTATCGACATCCCTTCTAACATACGGTTCTTTGCTCAATTTTATAGTATTGCGCCATTTAATGATTTTCTCTATGTCAAAAACTGTAAAAACAGGATACCGTCTATAGTCGCGCCAGGGCTTAACCCGACCTTTCTTAATCCAGTAATATAAAGTTTGCCTTGGCACATTAAGTATCCTTGCTGCTTGTGAGAGGTTGTATCTTTTTAATTTTCTCTTTTCCGCCTTGCGGATAATCTTCTTATCCGGCTCATCTAATATTTGATTTACTTTTTCTTCGCGTTCTTTCTTTTTGGTGAGTAGCTTATCTAAGTGTTTCTTGGCTGCTTCAGTTAATATCTCCAAAACCTGTTCGTATCTTAGCCATTCTTCGCTGCCATAAGGAAAAACCTTAACAACTTTGCCCTTTTTGTTACGTACAACCAGATCCCTTTTTTTTCGTCCATAGGCACCTCCATTTCATTAACACCAAAAGGACGCTTTTTAGCTAACCTTAAGGTTGCCTATTAATCTTACAAGCGGGGATCTACGGGTTCACTTTCCATCGCAAGTACACCAAATACACATTCGTGGACTTTTCGAAGGGGTTCAGAATTGATGAAACGCTCTAATCCTTCAATGCCGAGAACAAACTCTCGAAGAGCTAACGATCTTTTTGAAGCTAATGCTCTTTCCTTCAATCGTTCTAAATTTTCAGGAGCCGTATATTCGGGGCCATAGATTATACGAAGATATTCTTTACCGCGGCATTTCAAGGCCGGTTGAACGAGCCCTTTCTTCCCCTTTGAAACAAAATCAAATGGCTTTACCACCATTCCTTCCCCGCCTTTGGCAGTCAGCTCTTCCCACCACAGAATTCCCTCTTGTTCACTCGACCCATTTGAGAGATCCACAACTTTAAAAGGCGTAGCTAGCAATAAATCTTTATCGTGGGAACAAATATTGGCGATAGTTTCCATGTGCCAAACATGATTTTCATTCACATAGAGCTTGCCTTCAATAGCCATGATGTGAAATGGCGCAAGTTTATAATCGTTAATATTATTGATAGGCCAGCAATAATTTCTATAAGCATCGATATACCGCAAGGCCATCTCTGAACGCTTCTGGTATTTCTGTACAATATCTGATATTTCAAGTCTTCTGGCCTCAGCTTGTTCTAAAACTTCTATTGTGGGTTCCAGTGACGCCTTGGCAGATGAACCTACTGCAGCATATTGTTCACGCACAAGCTCTTGGGCTTTAGCTGACCAAGGCATTAATTCACAATCTAAGCAGACCCATTCGGTTTGAAAATTATTCCAAAAATTAGTCTTATCAAGCGCGACTCGTATCCTGTTTAACAGTTCCCTTTCGAGTTCTTTATTATCGAAAAATCGCCTGCCAGTTCGTGTATAGCAAGTTCCAATGCCTTCATCGACAACCCCAAATTTTCTTCGTACAGCATCTTCATTCTTTCCAACAATAACAATTGCACGTGAGCCCATATGTTTTTGCTCACATACAACTTTCGCCACACCATTTTTACGATAATAGGCAAAGGCTTCTTGGGGATGCTCTAATAAATCAGGTCTTTTGGAAGTCTCGGATGGAGACATCGTAGGAGGCAAATAAATAAGCCATTTAGGATTCGTGGCAAAACGGCTTATTGCTTCCAAAGCAGCGATGGCGTTCTCCTCGCGTATAGTTACCCTCCCCCTGAATCTAGTCTCAATAATGCGTTTACCAATCACATCATCAATATCTAAAACATCATCGTGTTGTTGTTGCGCGGTAAGATTGGAACCCTCTTTTTCCTCGGTAACGAGCGGCCTAACCGGTTGGCAATAAACCTTTGCCGATGGAACAGATAACAATTCCATCTCGGGATAACGCAAAGCAGTTAATGCTCCTCCAAATACACATCCCGTATCAATATTAATTGTATGATTTAGCCATTCAGGTTTAGGCACAGGGGTATGTCCGTATACAACCACCGCTTTGCCGCGGTATTCCGAAGCCCAATTGTATCGAACAGGCAAACCAAATTCATCGGTCTCGCCTGTTGTCTCCCCATATAAAGCAAAATCCCTCACCTTCCCTGACCCACGCCCTTGCATCTCTTCTCGCATCCCTGCATGTGCAACAACTAACTTCCCATCATCAAATACATAATGACTTACCAGCTTATCCAAGAAATTAATCGCCTCTTCTTTAAATTCGCTACTTTCTTTTTCTAATTGAGCAAGAGTTTCTGCGAGACCGTGGCTCACCTGAACATCCCTCCCCCGAAATTTACGAACAAGTTTCATATCGTGGTTCCCAGGGACACAGAGTGCTACTTCAGACTGAACCATACTCATAATTAAGCGTAAAACTTCAACGATCTTAGGCCCACGGTCGATTATATCCCCAAGAAAAACGACTTTTCTTCCTTCGGGGCGTTGAACAGTAAATTTCATATTATCTTCAGTCTTTATCTCATACCCCAGCTTATTAAGCAAAACGACTAATTCATCAAAACACCCATGAATATCACCAATGATATCAAAAGGTCCGTGCTCATGACGTCTATTATTCCAAAGCGGCGTGCGCTCAATAATAGCTTGTTCAATTTTTTCTGGAGTATCTAATATTAGGATGTGTCGAAATCCTTCTTGCTTAAGATGTCTTAAAGAGCGTTTCAATTGCGATACATGTTGTTTAATGACGTGCTTACCGAAGCTTCTCTCGGGACGATCGCGATTCCTCTCGTGGCATACATCTTCCGGCACATCCAACACAATCGCGACTGGCAGACAATGATATTGTCTCGCTAAAGCAACCAAAGGTTTACGCGCTTCTGGTTGAACATTCGTCGCGTCAATGACGGTAAATTTGCCCCGAGCTAATCTCTTAGCCGCTATATAATGTAAAACTTCAAATGCATCGTTAGTTGCAGAAAGTTCATTTTCATCATCCGACACAAGCCCACGGCAGAAGTCAGAAGAAATCACTTCAGTTGGCTTAAAATGCTTTTTGGCAAAAGTCGACTTGCCGGAGCCGGAAGATCCAATTAATAACACAAGTGAAAGTTCAGGAATAGTAATCTTCATTAAGAAAATACTCCCATTTGCGTAGGTGCGCCCAATTGTGCATCCTCCGGGCCTATTGGCATGAAACGAACAGAATAACCAAATTTATCAGCCACACCTTTTGCCCATTTTTGAAATTCTTCCCGCGTCCATTCAAAACGGTGATCCTTATGCCGGAATTTTCCCGCAGGGAGATTTCCAAACTTAACGTTATAATCAATATTTGGAGTCGTAATTATTACTGTTTTTGGCTTAGCGAATTCGAATAGAACACGTTCAAAGGACGCTAAACGTGGTGGATCAAGGTGCTCGATAACTTCCATGACAACCGCCCCGTCATAACCCGATAATCGTTTGTCACGATATAAAAGAGAACCGTGTAATAGTTTCAGCCGATCTCTTACTTTCGGAGCCAAACTTTCTAGCTGTAGGCGTTTCTTGGTTATTTGAAGAGACCGAAAAGCCACATCTAATCCTGCTATTTGAGTAAATTGCCTATCGGGCAAAAGCTCCTTAAGCAAACGACCTTCGCCGCATCCCAAGTCAATTACTTTTTGAGCACCGGAATCCTTTAATACGGTAATAACCGAATTAAGACGCTGTTCATTTAATCCAACTTGCTTTTCAATAGCGTATTCTTCTTTTTCATGGAGTTCTGCAACTTGATCTGGATCAGGATTATCTTCATCTACTAACCGCGCCAATACGTCGCGAACCAATTTTCTTTGATGTTTCAAATAACGTTTGGCAATCAATTCACGTTCAGGATGCGTTGAAAGCCACTTCTCACCGTGACGCAAAAGTTTTTCTACCTCGTCCTCAGCGACCCAGTAATGTTTCTCATTATCCAAAACAGGAATAAGCACATAGAGATGGGAAAGAAGTTCGCTTAGACTGCCTGTATAATTAAGGTCAACGGTATAATAAGGACTCTTTCCCCAATCCAAAACCTTATCATCTAACAAATGCGACTGTATATTAACCTTATATCCCAAAGGTTCAAATAATCTATACAAAAGGCTCTCTTCACCTTTGCACGGGATTACAGCCAGCTTTACCTCTAGTTCCATCTGCTTTTTTGCTAATTCAGCATAGTCTTTCTCTTTACCAGACAATGCACTTCCAAACACCTTTGCAATTGCAACGCTCAAAAAAGAAGAAACTACATACGGTCGGTCATTAACATACTGCTCCAACAACCCTCCCTCGTGTGATTTCGTACGGCTGCCACGAACAAGTTTTACTGGATCAACGTCTAATAAAAGTGCGACTGTGCATTTTTCATTATTTACTTCGGGATAAAAGATACGCGCCTCTCCAAAAGACATGGAAAATGAGTGAATTCTAGATGGATGTTTATGCAGCAAAAAACCTAAATCAGATACAGGCTTTGTTTTATTAGTAATAGTTAAAAGCATAGATTATCCTTCAGAAAATGGTTTCCGTTGCTTCCTATTAGGGCACATTATAGCACATTGGAAATAATTTACAGTAACAGACGAATCCGTTGCAACTGCCTCACTCCAAATCACTTAACCCCTTTAAAATCCCCAAAATCGTCGTACGGTACTTGCACCATCGGTCAGCCGTAGGTCTCGATAAAGATTTTGTTTGGTGTTGAAGTAGTCATAGGTTTTGATTATACAATTTTCAGAAGAGGAAAACAACTTATTCTAGACTCTTTATAAGATCAAAAAATTGACCTTTTCTTGATTTGTCTTTGTTTCCTATCCCATTTAATATTAATCAAATAAACAAATAAAAATATATACTTATTATCAAAATTATATAAAATAACTTATGGTGAATTTTTGTATTACCCAAGGCCGAGGTATTAATCCCGGGGATCATGTAAAGGTCGGCACAGCCGCCGGATTCACATTGATTAGCCCTGCTCAAAAATTTTGCCGCTGTATCTCCAGGGATTTTATATTTATCTGATGCGCCATCCACTTAAGGGAGTGCAACATGTTGAATAATTTCACTATTTGGGAAGCCGTAATAGCCGGCGGGCCCGTCATGTATGTGCTCGTCCTGTGTTCAATATTTTCGGTTGCCGTGATCCTGGAAAGACTTTTCTGTTACCATAGACGGTCGCAGGTCCAAAGGGCCGTTTTTATGCAGCTGATTCGCGAACATATGGAAAAAGGCGATTTTCAGAAGGCGCTGACGATTTGTAAAAATACCCCAACGCCTTTTTCATTTGTCGCTGAGGCGGGCCTGAATTCTTGCGGTTCGGATGAAAAGGAAATTATCGAGACCATGGAAAGAAAAATAGTCGTTGGAATCCATGATTTGGAACGCCGCACGGCCATTTTGGGGACGATCGGAAGTACGGCGGTTTATATCGGCCTTTTGGGGACGGTTTTAGGGATTATCAGGACCTTCCAGGATATTTATCATGCCGGATCAGGGGGGATTAATGTCGTCATCCATGGTATTTCCGAGGCCTTGGTTTGTACCGCTGCCGGCCTTTTTGTCGCCATCCCTGCCGTTGTGGCCTATAACTATTTTATTAAAAGAGTAAAAGAATTTGTTATGGATATGGAATTGTGTGCCTCAGAAACAGCAAGCCTTATCAAAGCCCAGAAAACGGTTAAAGTTAAATGAGACGCATTCACGAAACACAAAACCTAATGGCGGAAATTAATATCACGCCTTTTACGGACGTGATTTTAGTTTTGCTGATCATATTCATGGTAGCTACGCCCTTAATTTCTCAAAGTTATATCGAGGTCAAACTGCCGGAGGCTTCCAGTAAAGATGCGATTGAAAATTCCAAGCTGGCGTATATCACCATTACAGGCGAAGGAGTCGTTTATTTTGAGAATAAAGTACTGACAAATAAAGAATTGAAACAAAAAATTAATGCGCTATTGAGTAAAAATGAAAATCTTAAGGTTGTCGTGGCCGCTGATCAAGCCTGCCGCTTTCAAGAGGTCGTGAGAGTCATTGATACTCTTAAAGAGCTGGGAGTGAAAAGTTTAAACATAGCTACAAGGACAAACGAACAAGCTCTATTAAAAATGTAGCCTGGAACCGGCGGGGTTAGGGAAGAAACGTTTTACTAAACCGCATTAACTTTTAATAATTATAGTTGAATTTTTTGGAAATAATGTAAATAATGTAGCAACAGCAAAAACTCTTAAATACATTTTTTGAAAAAAACATGCCTCCTTTCTTCTTTTATCTTTTTGCGGGTGTCTTGATTTTGGCCAGCCTGGCCGTTGTCCTGGCGCGCAATATGTCTACAATTTTTTCAACAAAACTCCGGAATTTTTTATGAATCATGTCACGAACTTTGCGAAATTCATTGATGACGTCTTCCGACTGCCCCTGCCCATGAGGCGGGTTGGGAAACGGCCAATGTATTGGTTTCACACCGGGAAAGATCGGACAGGACTCTTTAGCGTTATCGCAAACGGTAATCACATAATTAGATTCCCCCGCCTGTGAAGGCCGGGGGAATCTAATTGTTTATCCATTTATCCTCCAATTTGATACATGGGCTGGTCGATTTTTTCCAGGCGATCCATCGGCTTCAAGGCTATTACAGATTTTAAAATCTCAGGATACTGTGACCTGTCCTTTCCCCTCAAACTAATCCCTTTTTCTGACATCAAACAGGATCTTAAAATTCCACTTGCGGTCAAACGAAGCCGCGAACAAAACCCGCAAAACGGCTGCGATTCCGAAGCAATAAAACCGACTCTGGCCCCATGATCAGTGACAAAATTAAATGCCGTTGAATCCATGTTGACCGAAAGAGGAGTTAATGGATGGCGTTCTTCTATTTTTTCAATGATTTCTTTTGCTGGGATAAAATGACGTTCATGGTTCAGCCGGGCACAGCCAATTTTCATCAATTCCAGAAATCTCACTTCAATATTATGTTTTCTGGAGAATTCCAAGAAATCAAAGACTTCCTGATCATTAACTCCCCGCATGAGGACAATATTCACTTTAAGATGAAATCCCATCGCTTGGGCTGAAAGAATTCCCCGGTAAACATTTCTAAAATGATTGGCCTGGGTTATGGCCTGGAATCCTTCTTCCCTCAAGCTGTCAAGGCTCACGTTGATGTGCTGACAACGCGTATCCTTCAGGACTGACAGCTTTTCTTCAAGGCAAAATCCATTGGTTGTGACCCCAAGCTTCTTTAACGGCAGATCAGACAAGCTATGGACGATATCATCAAAGTCCTTCCTTATTGTTGGTTCACCACCGGAAAGCTTTATTTCATCAATCCCCAAATCAACTAATGCCGAACATATCCCAATTAATTCCGGTACGCGAAGACACCCTGAAGAAGAAAGAAACCGAGCGTCAGGAGGCATGCAATAAAAACACCTGAAATTACAGGCATCCGTCAATTGGACGCGTAATTTATGCATGACTCGTCCGTAATTATCAACTAAACAAGATCTTGAACAGCCAGTATTCATCGTCACCTCTCAGAAATTTAAAAGCATGGTTCCTATTTTTCTTCCTTCCTTAGGACATCTTGAACCCACGAATAAACAGCCACCGTTGACGGGAGCCCCAGCGTTCGAGCTGCTAAACATACAATCTGCTCAATTTCTTCTGTCGATATCCCCAAGGTTAAGGCCTTACGCACATTCGCATGCACCGCCCCTTCCCGCATGGCCCCCATCACTATCCCGAGTTTAATAAGCCTTGCTGTCCGCTCATCCAACGGGCCGTCTTTACCAGCTTGGGCAATCAATTCATAGGCCTGTTTGAGTTTGGGATAACGCTTGTTAAACGTTTCATACATCTTCGGTGGTGTAGATACTGCTTCCATGTCCCCTCCCCTTTTAAAGTGTGTATTATAAAATCGTTTTATTGGCGAACAATTCACCGCCTTTGTGCCAATCCCGCCACTCCAATTGATAAAATATAAAGGAGAAACATCGGCAAAGACATTAAGGCCATATTAATAATGTCGGGCGTCGGTGTCAAAAGCGCAGCTAAGGCGACAATAACGACAATGGCTATCTTCCAGCCGCGGATCATTTTTTGAGCGGTTAAAATTCCCAGTTTGGCCAATATAAAGACCATCGCCGGCATCTCAAATACCACTCCTCCGGCCACCAAAAAAAGAAGCACAAAAGAGACATATGAGTCCAAAGAGATAATGAATTGCAATTCCCCTTTACCAATACTGAACAAAAATTTCAAGGATGTCGGGACCAAAAAATAAAAACTGAATAAAATACCAGCCATAAACAAGACGACACCCGATAACACAAATAATAGACCGTAACGTGCGTGCCTTCGTTCAAGCGCCGGAAGGATAAACATCCAAACTTCATACAAAAGGATGGGGGTTATGAGGATAAAACCGGTAAAGAATCCAATTTTAATAAAGGCAAGAATGGCGGCTGGCGGACTAAAAACGGAAAGTGTTCCTAAGTGAGGGCCGGCGGGTATTTTAAGAAGATGCAGAACGTCTTCTACAAAATAAAAAGACAGTCCTGTAAAGATTGTAAAGCAAATGGCAACAACGATGAGCCGCTGCCGAACTTCGTCTAAATGTTCAAAAAATGAAAGCTGTTTATCTTCCTGTGCCATATGCCCCTTTCCAAATCATTCGCCGAAGTTCAACGTGAAAAACATTGAACGAAGGCGGCTGACCTGCTTTTATCAGCAGTTACGAGGAGGGTATTTGGTTTCCCTTTAATACCCCGAAACGGTCTTTAGCCATATTCCCTAGAATGAGAGCGAAACTTAGGCCCTAAGACTCGGAGCGCTATAGAATTAGGCTTTACTTTGGTCAGAACTTTTGTCATCAGAAATTGCGGATTTAAACTCTTTGATAGATTTCCCCAATCCCTTGGCAATATCCACGACCCTACTTCCTCCAAACAAAATCAAAATGATGCCAAAGATGACAATCAGCTCTGGCATTCCTAATCCGAACATTTTGCACCCCTTTCGCTGGAAAAACTTTCCAGAGAGTATTCACAGATGCTTTTTGTTAGACCTTCACAAGCTTTACCTTTGTATCATAAAAACTCACGCTTCCTCCTACAGGATCAAGCAAACATGTATTATGACGTAAGCTCCCATCTGTCCACATCACCGCATTGGCATGAACACCCGTAGAACGACGAGGGTCACCTTTGATGATTTTCCCATCAACGATAATATCCTCTGCCCCAGTTGCCCAATGCCCCCACCCCAAAGCAAAACTGATGACGCCGGGCTTAATGGTTTCGGTAATCTTTAATGTCCCTATCATGGGCTTTCGCCGGCCATTTTTAAGGTCCCACTCCCCTTCTAAATTGGTTGAGCTGACCACTCTAACATGATCCCCCTGTTTAAACCCTAACCGCTCTGCATCCTGCGGGTTCATTAAGAACCCATTTTCTGGCATGATTGGTTGAAGCCAATAATTGCCTATTGTCCGGCTCTTTGTTGCTGTGATCGTCCGGTGGGTAATTAAATGCAAATCATACCCTTGCGCCTGCTTCTCTAACGTATTGCCCAGAAAATCCCTTTGAGGAATGTAAGCCGCAATCCCGCAATAGGATTTACCCGTCCCAGCATATTTGTTCCCGGCTGTTTTTTCCTGATAAAGATTGAGCAATTTAGCATAAGTATTTTTTAACCGCTCTCCATCAAAGGCTTTTGCATGTTCCTGAAATCTACCCCCGCGGTTAAGGATATAAACAACTTTCGGCCAGAGGGTATCACCAACAACCGCTTTCCATTTAGCGGCATCAAACACAGATTTTGGCAAATGCCCTCGAGATTTTATAAAAAGATCCAATTCTTTTGCATCAGCATCAGCAACAGCGTCAGCCATATCCGGTTTTTCTCCCACGGCAACATTGGCGACAGCGCGCAGATAATAATCTTCCGGACGATAAAAATTATTCCCTTTTCCTAATGCATCTGTGCCAAAAGCCTTTAGGTCCAGCTTTTCAGCAAGCCCCATTAAAAGTGATTCAAAACTAATCGGCACCTCTTCCCCGTAAACCTTTACTGTTTCAGGAATCGGTGCAGCCACCGGCTGACGGACCGGCTGAACTTTATTGGGCATATTCGGATGCGAACCTTGAAATTCCCATCGTTCTAAATACGTCAAATCAGGAAAAATATAATCCGCATACATCGAAGTAGTGCCCACTGTAATATCGCTTGTGAAAAATAGGGGCAATTTATTAACATCCACTAATACGTCAATGTTCGTATGCCCTGCCGGAAGTGCATAAATAGGCGTTCCCATGTAAAGAAATAACGCTTTAATAGGATAAGGATATGCATCCCCGATACTCGGAATTATTTCTTCATAAACATCAGAGGCTATCGGATACCAATTCCTCTTGGCTGGGTATCCTTCAAAAATGGTGGTTTTATCATAAGGAGTCTCATGACGGATGGAGCTTACACCGAAGGCAGTGATTTTCCCAGGAACTTTGGTGAGATCAAGAACTCCTCCTTTTGAACCATCATAGCCATATGTCGTCGCTTTGACCGAGCCGCCTTTCCAATCATAATTGCCTAAAAGCATATTGACCGTCATCCAGGCGAAGACATTATAAAACCCATTGGTGTGTTGGGCGACACCGCGATGAATGTCAACGACACCTTTTTTCCCATAGCTCGTTAGCTCGCTAACCACCTCAAGGACATCCTTTGGTTTAAGCCCTGTGATTTGGCACCATTCTTCAAAAGAATGCTCATCTGCAGACTCCTTGAGAATCTGCAATGCTGATTTGACTTTAACTTTTGATTGGCCGTCCGCAGAGGTTATCTCTGAATCAACAAAGAGATCACCATCAACGGCATTCTTATCATCATTGGGGTCAAAATCAACGGGTTGGCCGTCTTTTATGGTAAGGAAGAATTTTTCTTCATATTCGATTGTCTTTTCTTTATTTTTGGGATCAGGAATCGTGCGTTTCTCGGCTGAGGCAAGCCCCAAATCCGCAGCACGGACGAATTTTCCCGGCTTCCCATCTTTGATTTCAACCAACCACGTTGCGTTTGTCCAGGAAGTCTCTCCATTGGCTTCTGCTGCTGCTTTATTAGCCCCTTTAAGAAAATTATTATCAATCCGGTTATTATCAATCATCCAGCGAATCATGGCCATAGCCAGTGCCCCGTCCTCACCGGGATTAATCGGCAGCCATTTATCCGCTTTACTGGCTAATTTAGAAAATCGCGGGTCCACAACAGCTATTTTGGTATATTTATTAACCAAATTTTCCGTAAGTCGGACAGTCCTGTTCGTCGGTCCGTAATTCGCTTCAAATAAATTAGCACCGACAAAAAGGATATATTTTGCGTTTTCAGTGTCCGCCTGCCAATAAAACTTTTGACCTTCGCTGAACTTCCCCGCGGTATACTGTTCGCTGATTGCCTTGCAGGTAAAATACAATGATCCTTGGCAAACGGTTGTATGACCATGCATGTTTGTTGTACCAAAACCGGAACCGAACCTTTTCATAAAGTCACTACGGCCACCTTTTATCCGTCCCCAAGCCATGATGAACTGATTATTTTTCGGTCCGAGGTCAGGATGTTCAGGGTCAATGAGTTTATCAAGTTGATCCTTAAATTTGCCCTTAAATTCCTTTACTAGTTTTTTCTTCTTCTCGACATCTTTCTCATCCCAGATTGATTTGACATCATGAGCCATGTCTTTAGCAACCGCATCATCCTTGAGAGCCATAATTGAGTGTAGACCTTCGACAATGCGGTTTTCTTCACCAGAGACATACGCAAATAGTTTACCGCCTTCCACGATTTCAGTAATCGCCTGTTCAAATGAGATCGTCTGCCATTTATTTTCGCCGCGTTTCCCTGCGCGTTTTAAAACTCGGTGGAGACGATAAGGATCATACACATTCTGGATTCCTGCTTGTCCTTTGGGGCACAGCCCCCCATCGATCCTGGCGGCATCTTCAAGCGTGGTTGTCATAGGCAGATGGGGGAAAAGGCTCCAGGGGTTGTACGGACTGCCATCAATTTTGGTCAGAATTCCATTTTGAATTTTACATTTAATTCCACATCCGGTGTTGCAGTTCATGCAAACCGAATAAATGATATTCTCAGGATCATTTAACTCATACTCGGTATCCTGCCGTTTGCTTTTCAAAATAGAATTTTGGACAGCCTCAGCGCCCTTCTCTCCTGCCAGCACGCTTGCCAACAAACCACCACCGAGAAAAGCGCTCTGTTTTAAAAAACGTTTCCGGGATTCACTGTATTGTCTGCCTTTCATGATGCGTTTACCTCCTGTGATTCATTCCAGATCAATTTCTTTATGCCTAAGTAAACTAACCCAACACCCAAAGCGCCTAAGAAGAGAGCTACCAGATACTCGTTTTGTGTTGCTTGATAATAATAACCTAATCGCTGATGAGAAAAAGCTTCCCCTAATCCCCTTAACTCAGCTACAGCTTGGCCAGGGATGAGAATATTTAATCGTGTGGTTATAAAGGTAAAGACGACCAAAAATGCACCTGTTCCCACTGTTGATACGGATTTTTTTAAGAGCAATATTAAACCCCCTATAGCTCCTCCTAAATGGACAATCCAGAAAACCCACCAGAAAGGGCCAAAAAGAATTAATTCCAGTGACTCTCGGCCATGCGATGTCGGCCCCCAAAAGCTGACGCTAAATTCAGAAAATTCAGCGATTAAATAGGCAATCACGGCTCCGATGGTTACACTTCTTAGATAACGCATCGGTTGACATTGGGGAGAAAGTTTTTCAGAGACAATGAAGGTATTGACCAGAAGCAAGGCGGCGGAACCGGAAGCGACTGCCGAGGCGAGAAACATAATCGGTAACAGAGCAGAATTCCAATACGGTTTGGCATTGACAACACCAAACAAAGCTCCGCTTTGACTCGGATACGCAATCGACATGGAAATTCCTGTAATTAAGAGGGGAACTAACCAACCCGAACGATCATTGATAGCATCCGAAGAAACTTTATGTTTATTCAAATATAAACATATCCCTGCCGTTATAAGCAAGAAGACATACATCCAAGCATTAAATGCCAGCATTGAAGTAAAACTCGGATCTGTTAAAATTCGATAAAATCGCCACATTTTACCCAAATCAAGCCAGATGGCAACCATTCCGGTCATAAGAGACGTCATAGAAATCCAAATAATTAAAGGCAAATTTTCTCTCAAGCCTTTTATATTAGCAAGATAGCCAATAACGCCAACCGCAAATACGCCGCCAGAGATGCCAATAGCATGAAAATAGACAGCTACCCACAACCCCCAAGGAACGTAACTGCCGTAACCGGCCAAGCGTTCACCGGTTGTAAACTTTTGCACAACTCCTATGACACCCAAGATGAAGGCAATCCCCCACAAAAATTTTAGAATATTAATGGTTTCTCTTTTCATTGTGTCCTCACACTAAATAAATAACTTTTGGTTTGGTCCCTTTTTCTTCCAATAATTTGATTTGATTGGCTGCTCGGGCTTTCTGTGCAACCAAACTGTCCAAATCATTCCCATCACCAAAATAATTGGCCCTGGCTATACAGGTCGTCACACATTGCGGTAGTTGACCTTTTTCCAAACGGTGAAGGCAGAATTGACACTTACGCGCATTCCCCACTGGTGAACCATGATTTTCTCGGTTCCATGATTTACCGTATTCATGATTAGGCAATTCTTCATAAGGCTGCTTTTCCGGCGTATCGTCCGTATAATGATGCCCAAAGTCACTGGTGCGCGCGCCATAGGGACAGGCGGCCACACAATATCGGCAACCGATACATTTATCGTAATCAATGGCGGTAATACCATCAGGACGTTTCCAGGTGGCATTCACCGGACAAACCGGAACACAAGGGGGGTTATCACACTGCATACAAGGTCGAGGGAAAAACCGTAGTTGGACATTAGGGAATTTACCGAACTCTTCCTGAATAACAGGGCGATAGACAACACCCGGAGGCAGTTTATTTTCAGCGATACATGAAACCGTACAGGCATGGCAACCAACACATTTTCGCGTATCAATGACCATTATCCATCGTCTTTGTTCTACTGGCTTGGCCATGGCTTTCCGTAATTCTTCTTGCATGCGGATAAGTGGATCGGAAGAATCCGTCTTAGGAACGGTTCTTGTTTCAGGGATTACGCGGATTGTTTCTTCACCCGTTGGGTCATGAGTGGGAGGCGCAAGGCGAGCTTTAGTGATGGCTGCACATGAGAGAGCAGCTCCTGTTGCTGTCAGCGCAGCGCCTTTGAGGAAGTCTTTTCTAGAAAGTTTTTTTTCATCCATACGTTCTCCTCCCTCTAGAAGGCCACCTGGATGGCGCCAATAACCTGGTCGTTATTAACGTCGCTTGCTTTTTGTTCATCTTTATGAATGTAATTGAGCTGCAATTTGGCATTGTATTTTTCGATAAAATAATTTAAACCTGCTGTGGTCTCTTGAACCTTATCATTCACGGCCTCTTCATTAGGATCATACTGCTCATATTTTAAGACCCCTTGCAGTTTGGGGATAAAATAATACCCCAGTTGCCCATACCAACCGTTGGCCAAAATCCTGTTTTCAGTCGTCGCGCTTGATGAAGCAGTCCCCTGTCCGCTCATGTACTCGCCTTTAATGGACAACTTCTGGTATTCATAACGTGATTCAAACCCAAGTCTTTTCTTGGCAAAAGTATTTCCATGGGTAGGCCGATGATAGCCGGAGACCCCCATTTCCAAACCTTTTAATTTCTCGTTATCTTTAAAAGGCTTAAAAACCATCCGTCCGGTGATATCTTTTTGATCATTCGCATCGGCTTGGTTCATACCTGAACCATTAAAAATACCCACGTTGTAATCCACATATGGCCATTTGCCGGACAGGCGGACTCCGATATCCCGCTGATCACCAAAAGTTCTTGAGATATAAGCCCTCTCGATGGTATCAATCTTGGTGGAGGAACGTGTTCCCTCTTCCCCGATGCCGACCTTATACTGACCGATGTCAATGGTATGATGAGGGATGTACCCCAAAGTAAAAAAGGCATCCTGCAAGATACTTTTCCGTGTTGCATCTTCTGTCACCTGAGCGGGGTCAATCATAACGGTATACTCGATGGGTTGCTCTTCGGCGATTTTTCCCCCAAATTTAAATTCAGAACGGCGCAAACGAAAGCGGTCATTGGCATCCTGATCGACCACATACCATCCTTGCAGAAGTCCGGTAATTTTTAATGTTCCCGTCCCCACCTGAACCTGTTTGGATAATCCTTTCTCCACTTTAGTCACACGCTCCTCGAGAGTGGTAATCTGATCCGAAGAACCAGAAACGGGAGCTTCTTGTGACTGGCGTTGTGCTTTTAGAGTTTTGAGTTCTTCCTTAAGTTCACTGTTTTCAGCTTCAAGTTCTCCCACGCGGCTCTCGAGGGCTTTGAATCGCTCTTCCCAGTCGCCCCCTGAAGGCCCATCCGAGGCTTCGCAAGAAAAAGATGCCATCGCAAATAACATCAATGAAAAAAGAAATGATTGGAAAAGTTTTTGAGAATATCCAGCCATGGCCTTTCCTCCTTTTTAAATTTCATAATCAAAAAATCTATATAGGGATCGCTCTTATAGTCGAATTCGGTTTATACGATTCACCGTGCCGGTTATGTTCGAAATCGTTTTTTTGTCATTCATACACTTTTGTATCAAATGGGATAATCCTTTCTTTTCAACTAACTTAAGTTTTTGATCGAGAACTTTATAAACTGCTTCGATTTCTGCTTGCATATGATTTCTCACAATACAAACGACATAAACGCCTTTCTCGCGCAATTTTTCAAGGAGCATATAATTTACAGAACTATTGCTGCGTTGACTAAATTCCTGAAACAGGACCTCAAATGACTCCAATTGCGCGATGAACTCCCTGCGTTCGGCCTTCAAAAAATTAATCACAGGTTCGAGAATCGGGATATGCTTGCCAGCAAAGGGGAAGATGACTTGATTATCAAGATCCATGTGATTCGTTAATATGGGCTTTAAATGCTGAACCGTTTCATTAATGATCTTCGTATTTTTCTGCAGGGACATTTTCCCTTCGTAATGAAGGTTTTGTATTGAGTCATAAAGTCGATCAAGTTTTTCAAGAACAAAATTTTTCTCCTCCTCAAAAGATTTAAGAATATCCATTTTGCGCACCTCACGATATGTTTGATTCTCGGCAATAGTATAATAAAAAGCGTTTCTGAAATCTGTATCTGGAGATACAAAATCAAAATATTTCAATTTAAGTGGTTGTGAGTTCTAGGTGTGATATTGATTAAAGCAGAGCTTTTTGAAGCCCTTCTTTATCAAGGATGGTTATTCGACGATCCTGGGAGGATATGAACTTCAAATTTTTCAATTGCTGAAGGTGGCGAGCAACGGTTACCCGTGTGATACCTAATCGTTGGGCAATTTCGTCTTGTGTCATGGTTAAACAAATGCAGTTTTCTTCTGAACACTGGCATTCCTGATGGTTTGCCATTTCCAATATAAATTTAATCAGTCGTTTGCGGGGATCATCCATGGAAACCGTTTCAATCAGAGAACTAAGCCGGCACAGCCTCTCAGCAAAAATACGGTTTAAAGTATGAGCCATGCGAGAATTACTTTTAATCATCTGAACGTAGTTAAAACGGGATAGAGTCCAAACCGTACAATCAGTTAGCGCTTGGGCCGAAGATGAGCATGCCCAATGGGCCTGTCCAGGATTGCAGGCACATGTATCCCCGGGCTCCAAAACCTCCAAAATTTGTTCACGGCCTGATGAAGAGAGCCGAAATATTTTAACGCGACCTGATTGAACGATAAGAATCCGCTCGCAAACTGTGCCTTCAGAAAAAAGGATTTCCCCTTTTTTGAAAGTCTCTTCCCTCAAGCATTTACCTATGGCATTTCTCTCTTCCGTGGGAAGGTCCCGAAAGAGGGTGATATCATTCAACCGAAGCGTTCTATTATTACCTGCAGAGTTCATAGCAGCATTTTATTCGTTGTTCATCTCCATATTAAGGACAATTAAGCACCGTCAACGGCGCTGTAAGCTTGTCTCCTTCTCATTCTTTTTCCTTTGGTATTTTTTTCCTAACGCCAGTATTTTAATCGATTTATTCCAGCTTAACTAATGCTTTCGCTAGTTTCTCCATTGTTGTCCTATAACGCAACCATCCCTAATCTTATTCATATCCATGCAACTTCTTCAATATGTTCAAAGCCGTCACGAGCCATCGTAACATACGGTCAACCGCAGGGCTCAATAAAAATTTTTGACTTGTTAGTTTGAGATTGAATCGTAGACCTCAATTATACATAGGATTTTAATTTAATCAATTTTTTTTAGAATGCGTTACGGGCGTAGTTTCTACTGCAGATAATAAAAAATTAATGCTCTATTGAGTAAAAATGAAAATTTTAAGGTTGTCGTGGCCGCTGATCAAGCCTGCCGCTTTCAAGAGGTCGTGAGAGTCATTGATACTCTTAAAGAGCTGGGAGTGGAAAGTTTAAACATAGCTACAAGGACAAGCGAACAAGCTCTATTAAAAATGTAGCCTGGAACCGGTGGGGTTAGGGAAGAAATGTTTTATTAAACCGCATTAACTTTTAATAATTTTTAATAATTATAGTTGAATTTTTTGGAAATAATGTAAATAATGTAGCAATAGCACAAACTCTTAAATACATTTTTTGAAAAAAACATGCCTCCTTTCTTCTTTTATCTTTTTGCGGGTGTCTTGATTTTGGCCAGCCTGGCCGTTGTCCTGGCGCGCAATCCTCTTTACAGCGTTTTGTCATTGGTTGTGGTCATTTTTTCCTTGGCTTCTCTTTTTATGCTTCTAGAAGCCTTTTTCGTTGGCATGGTTCTACTCCTGGTCTATGCCGGAGCTGTCCTTGTTTTTTTTCTGTTTGTCGTCATGTGTTTGAACCTCAATGCGCCGACATTCACTTCTGTTCAGCAAAGACGGTTTCGATTGCTGGGATGGCTGATCGGTTTTATGTTTTTAGCCGAGCTTTTGGGGGTCATCATGGGTTCGGTGGCGGCTCACGCCAGGGAGCCCTCTTCGATTCGCGGGACGATCGAAATCATTGGTAAAATTCTTTTTACGGATTATCTCCTTCCCTTTGAATTAACCTCTTTTCTTTTGTTAATCGCGGTTTTCGGAATTGTGTCCTTAGCTAAGGGGGCCTTAAAGACAGCGGGAAGGGAGTCAGCGCCATGAAACAGAGTACAGGAAACCTATGATCGGACTAGGGCATTATCTTGTTTTAAGCGGTATTCTCTTCACGATTGGCGTGGTGGGTGTAATGACAAGCCGCAACGCGCTTAAGATCCTTCTGTCTTTAGAGCTTCTTTTAGCTGCGTCCAACCTTTCTTTTGTCGCCTTCTCCCGCTTCAATGGCGATTACACGGGACAATTGATCGTGTTTTTTGTCATTCTCGTCGCCGCGGTCGAGGTGGCCATCGGATTGGCGATTATCGTACTCATGTACCGTCATCTTTCCACCATCCAAGCGGATGAATTAAAGGACCTGAAATGGTAAATCCTCCCTTGGCTTGGACAGCTTTCTTTTCACCTCTGGTCGCCTGCGTAATCATAACCCTTTTCTTTTTACGCTCCAAAACTTACAGTGCCTTTCTCGCCATTGCGGGGATATTGACCTCTTTTGTCTGCACCGTTTTGCTTTTCATGCAGATACGCCACGCTCATCCCGCCGAATTCCAGCATTCCATTACCTGGATTCATATTGACTCGCTGACCATTAACTTCGGGGTATTGGTAAATCCGCTGGCGATCATGATGCTGCTGGTGGTTACGGGTGTTGGCAGCGCCATTTTTATCTACTCCCGAGGATACATGGCCGAAGACCCGAGCATGCCCCGGTTTTTTGCGTGCTTAAGTCTTTTTGCTTTTTCCATGATTGGGATTGTTTTATCCAATAACTTCATTCAACTGTTCATGTTCTGGGAGTTGGTGGGATTAAGTTCGTACCTCCTGATCGGTTTCTGGTATGAGAAACCTTCCGCGGCCGATGCCGGGGTCAAGGCCTTTGTAGTCAACCGTGTCGCCGATTTCGGATTTTTATGCGGGATTCTTTTATTGTGGAGTGTTTCCGACCTCGGGAATGGCCGAAGTTTTCTTTTTACTGATTTGCCCGGGGTCATTCACCAGTTAGATCCCCATCTCTTGAATGTGGTGGCGGTTCTGATTTTCTGCGGTGTTGTTGGTAAATCCGCCCAAGTTCCCTTTCATGTGTGGCTGCCAGATGCCATGGAAGGGCCTACACCCGTGAGCGCCTTGATTCACGCGGCAACGATGGTGGCGGCGGGGATTTACCTCCTGGCGCGCACGTTCTTTCTTTTTGAACCGGCCGCGCCGGTGCTTTCCCTGATTGCGCATATCGGTGCGATCACTGCATTTTTGTCGGCGACTCTCGCTGTCGTTGAGGATGACATTAAAAGAATCCTGGCCTATTCCACCCTCAGCCAGTTGGGTTTTATGGTGATGGCCTTAGGTCTAGGAGGACCTGTCCCGGGGATGTATCACTTGACCACCCATGCCTTTTTCAAAGCGCTTCTGTTTCTTGGGGCCGGGAGCGTAATTTACGCTCTTCATCACGAACAAAATATTTGGAAAATGCAGGGGCTTTTGCGGCAAATGCCGATTACGGGTTGGACTTTCCTCATCGGGACCCTGGCTCTCTGCGGTATTTTCCCCTTGAGCGGTTTCTGGAGTAAAGATGAAATTTTAGCCTTGGCCTTTGAACATAACACCTTGCTGTATTGGGTTGCGACGTTCACCGCCGGCTTAACATCCTTTTATATGGGGCGCCTGTGCTGGATTGCCTTTTTGGGCAAGGCTCCCGCCTCTGACCACCATGGACACCATGCCCACGAATCTCCAGCGGTCATGACTTTTCCGTTAATTTTTTTAGCGATTCTTTCCGTCGCGGGAGGGTTTCTGGGGATCCCTCATTTCCTGCATCCGGAGGCGGCACATGCAGAATTGAATATCCAGGTGGCCTTGGTTTCTTCTTGTGCTGCCATTTTAGGGTTGATCATTTCTTACGTGATCTACCTAAAACGCCCGGCGCGTGACCCGTTAACAATTGGGCTTGGATTCCTTTACCCCATTTTAAAAAATAAATACTATTTCGACGTAGTCTATACTTGGTATGTTGACCGCGTACAACAGTCCGTGGCCATGGTTTTCTTTTGGATTGAAAAGGTTTTTATTGTCCGCTTCGGCATTCACGGAGTGACGGGCACCGCGAAAGTAAGCGGCGATGCCCTTCGCCATCTTCAGACCGGTTTGGTCCAGTTCTATGTCTCTATTTTTATTCTTGGAATCATTTATCTCTTTTTTACACTGATAAATCTATGATGATCCCTCATCCACTTTCTTGGATCCTTTTATTGCCCACGACAGCCCTGGCTCTTCTGTTCGTGGTCCCGCAGAATCGCGTCTCTTGGATCCAAAGAATTTCTAACACCGCCGCCCTGCTGTCGTTTCTCTTATCCGTTTGGGTTTTTGCCGCGTATGACTCTACGGCCGGCGGTTATCAATTTGTCGATAAAATTCCCTGGGTCGTGCCTTTGGGGATCTCTTATCACGTCGGCCTCGATGGGATTAATGCCGTACTCCTCCTTCTGCAGGGCTTCTGTTCTTTCGCCGGTGTTCTGGTGACGCGAAGTGTCAAAGAGCGGGTCAAAGAATATTACATTCTTTACCTGATGTTGGTCATCGGCGTCTACGGCGTTTTCCTTTCCCTGGATATTTTCTTTTTCTATTTCTTTTATGAAATGGCGGTCATCCCCGTCTATCTTCTCATTGGGGTTTGGGGATCCACGCACAAAGAATATGCCACCATGAAATTGACTCTTTATTTAACGGCTGGTGCGGCCATCGCCCTTGTTGCTTTATTGGCCCTTTACCATGCGACCGGTTTAGGGACGTTTGATTTCGTCCAGATTCAACAACATTTGGCCACCCATCCTTTGCCCATCGAGGTACAGAATTGGATTTTCCCGGTCATTGTCGTCGGTTTTGGTGTGATCGTGACTCTCTGGCCTTTTTATACCTGGTCTCCGATTGGATACGCGGCCGCCCCCACGTCGGTGAGTATGCTGCATGCCGGTGTCCTTAAAAAACTGGGCGCTTATGCCATTCTTCGCTTAGGCATCCAATTGATGCCCCAGGCCGCCCAAACCTGGATGCCGCTGGTGGCCAATCTGGCGGTCTTGAATATTCTTTACTGCGGGCTTATCTCACTGACCCAGCGTGACATGAAGTACATTTTGGGATACTCCAGCTGCAGCCACATGGGATACATCCTGCTGGGACTGGCTTGTATGAATACCATCGGTCTCAATGGTGTAGTCTTTTTAATGTTTGCCCATGGCATTATGGCGGCTCTTGGATTCTCTTTGGTGGGATTTTTCTATGATCAAACGCATACCCGCAATCTGGATGAATTGGGCGGTCTCGCCAAACGGATGCCGTTTATCGGGACGTGTTTCACCATGGTGGCCTTGGCTTCCGCGGGATTGCCCGGATTCGCGAATTTTGTCGCTGAAATTATGGTTCTTTTGGGGGCCTGGGATCGTTACCGTTGGCAGGCTATTTTAGCGGTCTTGGGGATTGTGGTCACAGCCGTCTACATGCTTAAGGCGGTCCGTCTTGCTTTTCAGGGGCCTTTGAATCCCCGTTGGACGAATTTGACCGATGCCCAAACACCGTTACAGAGATTTCCCTTTCTTATGTTGCTCATAACATTACTTGCCGTCGGCTTCTGGCCGTCGTTGATTTTGAGAAACATTGAATCAGGGACAAAACCGATTTTAGAAAATATTCGGCTTTTAACAGTCAGCGGGCCCCGGCCTGCGTTTAAATCCGCGCCCGTCCTGGCAAGCCAGGACGACGGGCTAGGAAAGCGCCGGGGCGGGCAGGAGGACCCAAAAACAACTTTACCAGTTTCTATGATTTCGATTCGTTAATGAGATCCCTCGACACTTTGTGTCTCGGGATAAATTCGTCCAGCAAACTTACGTTCACTCAATACTTCGTTCTCTGCCTACCGTCAGGCAGGCGTAAGTTTGGGGCTCATTTAAAGGACAATATGTTTCCCGTCATTCACTGGAATTTAATCTTGTTAGAATTGCTCATCACCGGCATCCTTTCGCTGCTGGTTGTGATTGATGTCTTGATCCCTAAGGCCCGGAAGGACTGGGTCGGCATTTTAAGCTTTATCGGGCTTTTGGGGATGTTGGGGTTTTGGCTCTTTAAGCGCAATCTCACGGGAGAAACGTTTGGCGGGATGTTCATGATGGATTCTCTGGCCTGGTTCTTCAAGGGATTTTTTCTTTTGGTCATGGTTTTCGTTTTTGTCATGACACAGCAGTATTTTAAGTCTTTCGGCCAGCGCCGAAGTGAATTCTATCTGTTATTGTGGCTGGCCTTGCTGGGGATGTGCTTCATTGCTTCTTCCGCTGATTTTCTCCTCTTGTTCATCTCGATTGAGATACTGACGATTTCTCTTTATGTCATGACCGCTTACCTTAAAAGTGACAAGCTTTCCATTGAAGCGGGGATGAAATATTTGATCTTGGGCTCCCTGGCCTCGGGATTTTTCCTTTACGGCGTCAGTTTTCTTTACGGGGCCACCCAATCGACGCGCTTCGCGGCTATTCAAGGGTATGTCGGCACCCATCCCATGAACCCCATGATTATGCTTGGCTTGGTTCTCATTTTCTCTGCGGTGGGTTTTAAGATCGCTTCCGTTCCCTTCCATCAGTGGGTTCCCGATGTCTATCAGGGCGCCCCGACACCCGTGACCGCCCTGCTGTCGGTTGGATCAAAGGCGGCCGGATTTGTGATCCTCATTCGTCTTTTCTTCGGTGTTTTTACTTCCTGGCATGGTGAGTGGAGTTTCCCTCTGGCGGTTCTTTCTGCCGTGACCATGTGCTACGGTAATCTCGCGGCCATGTTCCAAAAGAATATCAAAAGATTATTCGGCTATTCCAGTATTGGACACGCAGGGTATCTTCTGATGGGCGCGGCGGCGGGATCGGCGATGGGAGCTTCGGCCATCAGCTTTTATCTTTTGGGATATTTGTTTACCAATCTGGCCGCGTTTTTGGTCATTGTCCTGTATTTCCTGGTCGTCAAAAGTGATGAGATTGAGGATTATTCAGGGCTGTCCCAGCGTTCCGGTCTTCTGGCTTGTGTGCTCTTTATTGCGCTGATGTCGTTGGCCGGCGTGCCTCCGTTGGCGGGATTTTTTGGGAAATTTGTTCTCTTTGTGGTCACGATCAAAAGCGGTTTGCTGTGGCTGGCGTTCATCGGAGCGGTTAATATTATTATTTCTCTTTATTACTACCTTCTGATCGTTAAGCGGCTTTACATCGATCCGCCTCGCGTTACCTCCCCCATCGTAGTATCCTGGCCGGTCCGATTGGTCCTCTTCATTGCCATTTCCGGGATCGTCGGCATTGGAGTCTTTCAGGGACCCTTCCTTGAGGCCGCGATGACAGCGGTCAAAGGAATGGCTTTTACTCTTCCATGAGCGACCTCACCGAAGACGTGAGAGCTACATGATCCACAACGAAGAGAAATGAATAAAAAATATTTCATTTTTTTAAATTAGATAATCCCAAACTCTTTAAACTTCTCTAAAATAAACTTTTTATCCTTACACTTCTCCAAGATCTCAAAATTATTTTTAAGTTTTTCGAGTTTGCTGATAGAAATGCTACTTTGCTTTAATGTTTCGATAATACAAGTTGGAACAAAATAAAGATCAAAAGCATCCAACCCTTTGGGGTGTATTCCAATGACTACATCAGACGTTATAGTTGACTGTTTATATTTCTTAACATCTGACTTATACGTCCGATCGATTCCACCTCGGACCCCCACCAGTAAAGCTAATTGATTTTGTTGCTGTTTTCGCCTGAGCTCTGATAATATGCTCCTTCCCACTGGAATCTTTAAAAACAATAATGATGTCATAGGTAGATAACGGCAGATCAACGAGGGATACATTCTGGTATTTCTTCATCAAAATTCCACAAACGATGTGCTCATGGGCAAAACCGTCAACGGAAGCCTGTTTACCTTTAGTTTGCTTATCAATGGACATTTTGAAAAAAATTATTTCTTTAGAACCAGTATCCAATCCGTATTAATTCTTTCGGATCTAGGTACTTTGATAAAATGCTTAATGATTTCAGATCCCCAGTAACACTCTATATCAAATCCGATAAGATCTGCGATCTCCATTAGATATTTCCAATTTTCAAATAGTTCACCACGTATTTTATTATTACCAACAACCACTACATAACGGCCACCCTTTTTTAAAGCTCTATACACTTCTATAAAATTCTGCCGCATATCGGCTAAATATTTATAAACAATGAACGCCCTCCTAGGATCTTTAGCATAAATTCTAGAAATTACTCGATCCGCTTCTTTGATATAAAGTTTATGCAATTCTTTATAATCTTCCAATAAAACACTTTCTGTTCCCACATGTTGTCTCTTTAAAGGAGTAAGCGATCCATTTTCAAACCCTAACCAATAAATTTCAAGTTGGTGGGTACGTGGATAATCAACTGCATTGGCATAGGGTGGGGAGGTTAAAGCTAAATCGAAATATTCCTCGGAGTAACAACCCAAATTCTTCGCATCTTGATCCGCTGGAAACGAAACGTTTATATTCTTCGGACATTTTTGGGAAAACTCTATTATTTTCGGAGTATTAAGAAGCACTTTTTCTGCAAATTTCTTTAAGGCATCCGTGGGGCATATTTTCTTATTCAACTTCTTCCTGACGACTGTTCGGGTACAATTATCATCGGCATTTGATACTGTCCGTAAAATTGACGAAAAACAAACTAGAAAAAAATTTTTAGTATTTTGAGTGACTTCTAACTTTAAAATTTTTTTCTTCAAATAAGCTAATTCTAAAGTGATTTCCCTTCGAAACCAGTTATCCCTATAAGGGAAATTGGGGATATCAACATCTGAGACCTTATTGGGGACATAGTTTACAATTGACCGGAGAATACTTTCTTTAGCATACTCAACTTCATTCTTCACTAATGGCGTAGTCTTAACTTTGGCAAGAAATCGAGAGAAAGGATCAACGTCCACGCCAATGGAATGTCTTTTTAACAAAAGGGCTTCCACATTCGTTGTGCCACTACCAGCAAACGGATCAAGAATAATATCGCCTTCCTTAGAATATTTCTTGATTATCCATCTTGGTAATTCAGGGAAAAATTTGGCAGGATACTTATGTAACCCATGGGTCAAAATGCTCTGATCATAACTAATAAAAAGAAATCTATCCCGATCCTTAACTTCTAAATTCAATGGAATATCTCCATCAACACGAGTAATCCTTTCGCCAAATTCATTGGTTATTTCTCTAATACGTTTCCGATCAAATAAATCTACCTGATTATCATTCCTAAAACTATTTTTTCTCTTAGTCTTTAACAGGATATCGTCGATTGAAACTGGATAGCAATTTGTATTCAACATATTTATTTCCCCCTTGGATAATATATATTAAACTAACCACTTAAACTACAGTTACTTAAGAAATTTTATAGTCAATCCTGTCCTCCCTTCTCTAGTTTCATCAATGTGCAGAGGGGGAATTGTAAAGGGGATGCTACACTTTGAAATTGTTATTAAAATTCTGAAATCGCTGTTACAACAATTCCCTGCACCTGAAAATCCTTCGTCAAAACAATCGGCTGATGCTGTTTATTTTTTGATCTTGGCTTTAAAACAAAAGTCTCACCACCTATGCGAAATTCTTTTATTGTCGCCTCATTATCTATGAGCGCTACGACTGTATCGCCGTCTTTTGCAGTTGTCTGTTGACGGACAAGAACTAAATCACCATCATTAATGCCCTTTTGATCCATGGAATCGCCTTTGGCTTTAAGCAAGAAGTACCGGTGCGGCGGGCGGGCTAATTTGGTACTGACGGAAATTTTACCTTGAACATTTTCTTCCGCAAGTATTGGAGCGCCGCAAGCAACTACCCCTACCAAAGGAACATCAACGGTCTGCGCCCGGACATTTTCATTCTCTGCAGCGTCTTTAACAAACTGAAAATTCCCATTTCGCTTGCGGCGCAAAATGCCTTTTTCGACTAAATTTTCATAAAGGACCGCGGCGGAACGCGGGGAGCGGTATCCTAAAGAATTCATCAGCTCTCGGACGGAAGGAATTTTACCTCTACGCATGAGGGAATTGCGGATTTCACGGATGGCTTCAAGCTCTCTATTGGAAATGGCTGTTTCTTTCATACATACACTAACATACAGTATGCCATACACCATGTCAATAATTTTTTTACTTTAATAAAATTTTCCAGGCTACCGTTGGACCAACCCTTGGCACGAATTACTCATCAACTCAAATTTTGTAAAGAGATGCAAGGCAAAATTTGATTACTCTTCCATCAGCCGCTTCTTATCGTAAATCATGCTTTCGCGGGAATATTCG
>CAYJXI010000022.1:0-39380 GCA_964374105.1 uncultured Planctomycetales bacterium | reverse complement strand
AACTCTTTTTAGGACAGTTACAAAAGAAGCCGTTTTTTCGATTTTTAATTTTTTTAAATGAATTTGTCAGTGGAGAAAACTGAAGTGGATACCCATTGAGATCGCGAATTTCTAACTGAAGTTGACAAAGGTTGGAAAAAAGATCTTTAATTTTACTGAGGATCTCAGTGCTTTCGAGGAATTCAAGCAATACACTATTAATCATTTCAGATATTCAATTAGGTTTAGATGGAATGCGTGTATTTTCTTTTTAAAACTGAACTTAGTTCCCTCGATACTAAAAAGATTTAAATTCAAAGAATAACAAATAGATTTAGGACTTACGCGTTTGCCCGGTTGGGACGCCTCTCGTGGTTCCCTATACACAGGGGAATCCTAAGAAACTGGCCAAACGCGTAAGTCCTGAGATTTATACAATTGAACAGAAATTCTGTCAAGATGACAGAAATAGACACACTTGGACAGGGACAAAGTCGGACAATGTTAATTAGCTAATAGACAGATTATTGAGATTAGATTTGAGTAGTTTTATTCTGATTAGAAGAAAAACCTTTAAGTGAAGACTTGCTTAATTGAAATTGAATAACACAGTTTTTATTTAGTGCAGGCCGAGATTTTTTTTCCATATGGGTAAATTCGAAATCGTTAAGCGTTTCTTGGAAAGGAGAGTTAAGCATTTTCTCTAAAACACTTAATTCTTTGCCAAAGTTTAATTGAAATGATTTATTAAAATCTTTTAGAAATTCAAACTTATATTTAGTTGATTTTTTAAGGTTATCTAAAATTCCTACATTAGAGGGGACGGAGGTAAAGGCCAATTGATTTTCTTTCTGTATAAGATATTCTTTATCACCCAAGATACTGGGATGGGAAAATCGGGAGCATAGTCGAAATGTTGACTCATACTCTTCCTTCCACAGAGAATCAACAGCCTGGGCCATATCTTTGATTGTTTTTCCAGACCAGGTCAATAAAGCCTTATCGGAAGTGATCAGATATTTTTTCTTAAATTTTTCGATTCCTTCTAAGATCAATTTCCTTTTCTCTAAATAGGCTTCTTTTTTCCCTTGGGATAATTGTGACATCAAAGGTTCCTCTTCCGATAGTTGTTTTTTAAGAATTACCCATTTATAATCAACAAACCGGGCCGTAAGTTGATCTGCTCTTTTAGGATCCGTCAAAATATATTTGGAAGTGATAAGATTTTCTAAAAGGCTCCGCAATAAAGTTGAGACATCCTGTCCATATCCTTCTTGACATAGATAAAAGATGGCAGAATAGGTCTTGACTGCACGGGTGAAAAAAAATAAAAAAATTCTTTGGTGTGGGGCCAGAGCCGTTAAAAGGATTGTTTTTTTATTAAAACCTTCCATCAATTTGAAAGTCCAATCGATCAGTTCTTCTCCCACTCTAAACAATCCCGAATAAGTTTTATATATTTGTTCTTTTTGATCAGACAACATGGGACAATCTTTGCTCCTTTTTAAGAGGAAAAGCTTCACACTTAAGACACATGGACTTTTCTTCCATACATAAATAAACGTAAAGGTCTGATTTAAACTGCTTAATCCAGGACAGCATTTTTATATAAATCTTTTTTCTTATTTCCTCTGGATATCTCAATTTTCCATCATAACCATAAATGAATTCTTCATCCAGAATTTTATTTTCTGGGAAACGACTTTCAATGATTTTTTTAAGCCCCGGTGTCAGCCGCAGTGTCCCCAGGCTCATCCAAGCAATCTGGGCAGGATCGATCTGGTTAAAAATATCTTCAACCAAACAAAAGTAATCTTCTTCCCAACTAGGATAATAAATCAGGGGGTCAAAATGAAAGGCGACCCGATATCCTGCTTTAACACACCTCCCCGCTGCCTCTAAACGCTCTTGAAGGGATGCGGTATAAAATTCGGTACTCTCAATGATATTTTGCGGATTGATACTCCAAGAAATAATTATATTATCTGCTGGCTGGATAGTGAGTAACAAGTCAATATTATTACTTTTTGTTTTAAACTCAAAGCTACTTTTCGGGTATCTTTTAAAAAATTCAACGATCACTGGGGAAAACTCTGTAATGTGATCAAAGGCCAAAGAATCAGTGAGCTCTCCTGAACCTAAGCGAATATTATGTTGATAGTATTCAAACTGCTCAAAAAAATCCTCAATATTGGCAGGAATCACAATCCCGGGAGAGTTGATATAATCCTGCAAATAACAATATGTGCATTCAAAGGCACAACCACTCCCCAAATTGATCACATAATAGCCACAAGAAACGGATTTGCAGGAACAGGGACATCGCTTATAAAAATCGAAATTTTCTTTAATAATAAAAAAGTTCACTAAACGTTGGTTATACTCTAAAATTCCAAATTGCTTTTCCCCTGTAAATTCTTTATAGCTAGGGATGAAGTGAAAATCTGCGGAAGGGAATTTTATCTGAATACGTTTGACCAGATTTGTGTTCAAAGTTGATTCTTCAATGAAAAATCTTTGCGGTTGAATTTTCAATGAGCAATTGATATGGACCTGTTCCCTAGGGTCGATTTCCAAATTCGTTAATGGATAATGATTCTGACGTTCTTCATTATTAAGATTGGGGAATCGCCGCTTCAATAAATAATGCTTTAAATCTGGGAATCGCGAAACCCCTTTGATGTCATTCAAGATGGCTTGAAAATCACATTTCTCCCTTTTGGAGATCTCGAACAATAACCGAACGACCTGTTGCCTTTTATTGATTCCTAAATGGGAATAATGCTCTTGAATATGGTTTTGGATTTGGAAAACACTTGGTATCATATACGGATGATCTTTTAACTTATGGAAAAATATTTTTAATCAATTTCATCTCTTCTTCGGATAAATCCCGCGTTATGGATGATATGTTGTCTTCAACCTGCCTTTTGTTTCGGCAACCAACAATAACACTTGTGATTCCCGGCTGTTGTCTTACCCAATTGATTGCGATTTGATTCAAAGGTTTGTTAATCTGTTTTAGTTGTTCAAGACGCTTCTGAATTTTAGGGAATTGCTGCTCAGTATAAAATTTGTAAAAAAAACTTCGGACATCAGAATTTTTAAATTGGGGCTGAGTTGTATATTTCCCGGTTAAAAGCCCACCCCCGAGTGCACCGTAAGAAAGCACGCCAATTTGCCCCTGACGACAATATGGTAAAATTTCCCTCTCTAAGGAACGCTCCAGCAAAGAATATTGACTTTGAAGCGTAATGAGTTCAGTAAGTTGATTGACTTTTTTTAATAAATCTACACTAAAATTAGAAACCCCGATATGCCTGACCTTTCCTTCCTTCTTAAGAAGGTTCAAGGCTTGAAATGTTTCCTCAAGAGGGACATGAGGGTCAGGCCAATGAATCTGATAAATATCTATGTAATCCGTTCTCAGTCTTCTTAAGGATCCCTCAATTTCCTCATTGACCGATTCGCCTTTAAGGTTATGAATAACCTTTTTGTCCTCTTTAATCAAACCACATTTTGTTGCAACAATCAATTGATGCCGCTTATCTTTAATAATCTGGCCAACGATTCTTTCTGCCAGGCCATCTCCGTAGATAGGTGCGGTGTCTATAAAATTTATCCCTAGATCAATAGCCGAAGACAAGGCCTCCTGGCACTCCTCCTTTTTAACTTTTCCCCAACCCTCATGCCCAAATACCCATGTCCCTAGACCGATACAGGAAATGGAAAAATCGGCATTCGGAATTTTATTATACTTCATAATTCTGATAAGACAAATGACAGGAAGAAATGGCTCTTCTAATCTTTACCCCAGGATGTACCTAACCATTCTGCTACATCTTTGGAATATTGATAGGGGATGTTATTGCGCTCTAAGATATTTTTGGTGGTTTGCGCAATATCTGCATTTTTCAAGATGATCGGCATTTTCAGCTCCGTTTCAAAAATAATATAGTCATCATGGTTATTTTCAATGAGCGTTACAAAATCTTTAAAAGAATCAAATTCTTGTCCGTTGATCTTGGTAATAACCTGAGACTGTAATTCATGGTAACCAATATTCATATCATCCGGGAGGACCTCCAACAAGACAACGATTTCCTTTTTTCTCTTTTCGTTTAAGCGTTTACTCCCCATAAGAAAACTAACAAAATCTAAAGGCGCCTTTTTCCACCATTCATTTCCCCAAGATTGCAATAAATCCGTACTTAATACCGTAAAAATCAATCCCCCGTAAATATAGTAGGGTGGCTTTTCAAAATAATGCGGTTCGGGAACTAACCCTCCGTATTGAATCAAAGAGAAGGTTTCGGCAAGGATTTTCCCTTTACGATTCAATTTGACTTTGATGTTTTCCCCAATTTGTTTATCACTAATTAGGTAAGAAGCTGATAGACGTTCATTCTTTCGAAATTCAAATGTTCCATCCACAGCAATGGCAATATCATCGATTTCTAAGATCACATCTCCTTCTTTGATATGATCATCGGCAGAGGAAAATGGCAAGATCCGCGTTGCTAAGACGCCTCCCTCTAGATCAGCGATCTCATAAAACGACCTTAAGGCTTTATTTTCTGTATTTTGAGAATCGATGCCAACTATGGGAAAGCCTTCATACCGTCCATCTTCAAGGTCCTTAAGGAAGTGACTAATTATTGGGATAGGAATCATGTACCCGATATTCTGGCTACTCGATATCCCTTGCATGGCAATCCCGACCAATTTGCCATTCTGAAGAACTGGTCCACCGCTATTTCCGGGATTGATGGCAGCATCGATTTGGACAGCTAATAACTTTTTTAAACTCTGAATATAGGAAACAATCTCAATCCGTGAGACAACCCCTTCGGTGATGGAGAGTTTATCCCCTCCCATGGGAAAACCGATCACAGTAACAGTATCCTGCAACTGTGGTAATTCACCGAATTTGAGAGAAGGAATACCATTAAAAAAATCAGGATCCTCCACTGTCAAAATGGACAGATCGCAATCGTGTCCGATGGCAGTGACTTTGGCGATGAATTTCTTAGGATCAGATTCCTTACGTACCTGAATGAAGGTATGATCACTGATAACATGGGCATTGGTCAGAATACGGTTGCCCGCAATCACACATCCGGATCCCGTTGTTGATTCACTTCCCAGGGATTGCCACGGCCGGTAATAATCCATGCGATTGGAAGTCACATAAACCTTCACAACGGCATCCCGTACCTCATTTGCCCAGGAAAAAGGCGTTAAAAATACTTGTGCTAAAAAAACTATCAAAGCTATTTTTATTAGTTTGGCTAAGTTCATATAGTGTAAGGAACTGTTCTCGATTTACTGATCGAGGCTCATCTTGATCTTGCCCCTTCCCAAGGAATCCGGTTGATTGACAGGTAATCGATCTTCTGAAATGAATTTAAATTTTTGTTGAAAAAACTGTCCCAACGTCCGTATATCAAAATCATTAAACTGAGAATTGATCTCGTGAATTTGTTTCTCTAGCTGTAAAATCCGTTCTTCTTTTTCTTTGACCAATTCCAGAGTATCGATGAGTCTCCCTTTGTATAGTTCAACGACTCCGTTTAATTCAAAGACCTTCTGATCTTTTAAGGTTGCAATTTTCTTTAAGTTTGATAATTTTTTACCTCGGAATTGAAATTCCTTTTCCAGTCGCGAAAGGTCTTTGTCTTTATCAAGAACCGCTGTTTCTATCTCATTGTACTTTTTCTGTAGAATCAGAAGCTGTTGTTCCAGCAGATTGACTTTGGCCAAATTGAGTTCGGTTTGATACTTTAATTTTTTATTGATATGAGAAAGTACCCTTTTAATGGTTTGCTGTTCACTTTTTTGAAATTGGGTATTAGAGTGCACATCTTTCTGTATAAAAAGCATCTCCTCTTCCAATTTGTCGATATGATCATCCTTATCTTTAATAATGCGCTGAACCAGACTCAGCCTCTCTTTGGCTTCGAGCAAATCCTTTTCTAACGTAGAAATGCGATCCGATTTATTCATTAAGGTTTGATCCTTTTCATACAGCTCCAAAGTTGTTCCTGCCAACTCCTTTGTCAGGGCCAAGACTTTCTGATCAGTTTGTTGGAATTTCGCATTGAGCAAAGCAAAGTCTTTGCGGATTGAATCGAGTTCCTCTTTTAAAATTCTTAAAATCTGTTCTTGATCTTTAAGGATTTCATCTTTTTTTGTCAATTGCCTTTGAATGCTAGAAATATTTCGCTTGATTTGATCAGTGTGCTTTCTCCTGACAATTTGGTTTTTTTGACCTAAGAAAGAAATTTTGAAGGCCCGCAATTGATCATTCGCACCTTGGAGGACCTTTAATCTTTCCACAAGTCGGTCTTTTATACTCAGGTAATTCTCATTCAAAAAGTCAAGTTGGTCTAAAGAAATCATTGGAGCGTCTCCAAAGAGCTCTTGATGCATAGATTTAAGATCAATTTCGTCTTTGTTATCATTCTGGATGGATTGGGTGGTTAAGACAATGGTTTCGTCTTTAACATATTCAAAGATAAATTTGATCAATCGATCATTTTGAGATTCCAGATAGATAATCCGGGAATGAAGAAAATCAATATAATCAATTAAATCAATCAACCGGAGAATTTTTAGTTCCGACCCGTGAGATTTAAAAGCACCGCTTTTGGCAATTTTTAGCAAATTCTTTTTGGCTAAAGCATTTCCTGGATCACTGATCAAGGCCTTAATAAATTGCTCAATAGCCGCCAGCTTATTGTTTTCTTTTAACAAGGTTATTCCGTAATTATTATAATGCTCAGACCGGTAGAAAATATCTTCTGCGGATAATTTCTGCGTTAGCAAATGTAGGATCAAATAAGTGAAAAAAGAGATTTGATAAAATTTTTTCAATTTTACTAAAATCGTTAAATTAAATATATTAATGATTTTTACTGACTTCATTTAAACAAGCTTCCTCACACTCCTTTTTTCGATCAATGACTTCCAACAGGATCGTTTTCGAAAGGAGTGTTTTCTCGGGCTTGGTATTCCATTTGGCAATCACCAGCACAGTAAAGGGCCCTAAAACTTGATCGGCAGGAATTTTCAATTTGTATTTGTAAATCAATCGTTCATCTTCTAAGGTATAGTCTTGGGAAATAATATACACACTTTGAGGGGATTGAAGACCCTCTTTAATTTTTACTTCAATATTGACGACTTCTCCAGTATAAACCTTGGTACCGGGTTGAGGTGTTAAAACAAGTAAGTCATTGTCAGAAAATGTCTTCTCCGAATTATAATATTCCGTTATGGCGCCAATGACTTCCTCCGGCAAGGGAAGGAGAATTTCTTCTTCCATCCCAAGATTCTTAGCCAAGATCGACAAATTTAGATTTTGGCTAGATTTGATCGGCGCTTCAAAAAAAATCGTTTGTCGGAATTTTTCATTGGGATATAAGCTTGGGTAATTTTTATTAGGAAAAATGACCGGATCAGTATATTCCATGGGAATTTTTAATTGATCATAAGCATTCCCAAATTCGTCGTTCAGCTCATATTGCATTTTCTGAGTTAAATCTAGCTTTTTGGAAGAGGATTTATTGATTAAATCAATTGTCACCGCCAACATGGGAACCTTTTGCTGAAGTTTGAAGTTGACTGTCTCAGATTCGGGAAGCGACCCTTCCGTTTCCTTAGTCCACTCCCCTACGTGAACCTGGCTAATAAGAAACGTTATTCCATCTTTTTCAAAGTTTTTCTTTTCGAGGGTATCCGTGCCTTCATCGGTAATCCCTGCACAAGTTATTGATACCAGTCCTATTGCAAAGATTAGTATCTTAATAATCTTTTTCATCATCGATAGATATTGAAATTGGAAATTATTATAACACAGGAAGATTGCTATCGGACTTGAAAAATAAGAATTTAATTCGGCAGTTTTAAGACAACAACGGAAAAAAATGGGGATAACAAAGAAGGAATTTAGGCGACTGCCAACTGTCGCTCGATACAATTGAGGAGTTCTCCTAAAGTGCCGGGTTTTGCTAAAAAGGCATGACCCGCGATATATCCCGATTGCGCTTCCACTTCCTCCTTGGTGACAGTTGCCGTGAAAAAAACTATAGGTATATCCTTTGTCTGATCATGGGAACGCAATTGGTTAACGACATCGGGACCCTCTAGATCGGGCATGATCACATCTAACAAAATTAAATCGGGTTTATGTTGAAGGGTGCTATTAAAGGCATTGCTACCGCTGTTTTCAATGATCACCGTAAAATAACCTGTCGCCTCCAAATTTAATTTTACCATTTCCGTGAAACCAAATTCATCATCCACAACAAGTATTTTCTTTCTTTCCATACCCCCCCCCTTTCTCTTTCTAATTCTTAAAAATGAGTTTTGCCCTCGTTCCACCCCCTTTAATATTTTCTAACAAAATATACCCGTGATGGTTGCTCATGATCGTACGAGCGATACATAAACCCAACCCCACCCCTCCCGCGGCCCTTCGGGTTGTAAAAAAAGGATCGAAGATTTTGGGAAGATTTTCTTCGGGGATGCCCGGTCCCGTATCATCTACCTCAACAACAATTAAAGAATCACCGACCTTCAGTGTTCCATTTAGCCGACTCAAAAACTCATCTTTAGGATTGGTAATCCTCTTAGGATAAGTTTTGATGATTACGGTGCCGCCTTCTTTCATCATGGCATAGATTGAATTTAAAATCACATCAATCATGACCTGTTCAATCCGATTCCTATCGATTTTCACATTTGGGAGATCTTCGGAGAACTCTTTAATAATTCTAATACGGTATTTGTCGCAATGGTGCTTAATGAGGTTTAAGGCCTGCTCGATCACTGAATTAAGATCTTCCGGTGCCTTCTTTAATTTCGAAAGACTGGCAAAATCTAATAGGTCTTTGATGATTTCATTAGCTTTATTTGCCGCTGCTTTAATGGCTGTTAACGTTAACTTGATTTGTTCATCTTGAGTTTCCAATTTGGTGTTTAAAAACTCAACCCCGTAAATGACCGTAGCCAAAGGGTTTTTCACTTCATGGGCCACCCCACTGGCTAATCCTCCTACCACATTCATTTTTTCAGCTTGGATCAGTTGAGACTGGGCTTCTTTGAGTCGATTATAAGCAATCCTAAGTTCTTGTTCGGCTTTTTTTCGTTCAACAGCATAGTACAAAGATTTGCTGAGGCCATACGCCTTATATTTCCCCTTAATCAAATAATCTTGAGCCCCACAGGTTACCGCTCTAAGTCCTACATCATCTTCATATTCTCCGGTGTTAACGACAATAGGAATAAGAGGGAATTTTTTATTCACCTTCTTTAAAGTATCTAACCCCTTGCTATCGGTAAGATTAAGATCTAATAAAACGACATCAAATTTTTGATGGAAAAGAAGTTGAAAAGCCTGATTGAGTGTTTCCGAAACCTGAATTTTAAAGGAACCGTATGTAGATTTGGATAACATTCCCTTTAACATCCTATTATCAACAGGGTTGTTCTCAATTATAAGGACATTTAATCTTTTCTTAAATTCGGTATTCATCATCATCCTAAAACCAAATAAAAAACCACGGTTTGAAGAAAATTCACTTTTCTCCCCGTGGCTTAGAAGTATTTTAACACTTAGGCTTTAAAAAATAAAGGAAAATTTAAAACTTAAAATTCTATTTGATAACAGTATGAGTTAGAAAAAACTCTAAAATTATTTCTGAGAAAATTCCGGTATATTTTTCCGAATCCAATCAGCCTCTTGAGAATCGGATCGAAGCTGTAAATATCGTTTATAAAAAGATATCGCTGTCTCGGTATTTCCTAAGGAGTAAGCAGACCGACCTGCATAATAATACGCATAAGCTTCTTGCGGATTTAAAGCTATGACTTTCTGGAAATGTTTAAAGGCACTCTCATAGTTGGCAATATTATAATAAAGATTTCCCAGCTTGAAATGAAGATCGCTGTTTTTCTCTCCATACACAGAGGCTTTTTCCAGAAAATTGATGGCCTCTTCGATCTTACCTTCCTCTTCTGCCAAATAACCTTTGGCCTGCATCAAGTGATATTCTGGCATTGATAACTTTACTAAAGAAAGAGATTTTGATAATCTTTCTATAGCCGATTTGTAATTTTTGGCTTTAAAATAAGCCAGACCCAGATATTCATTCAAAACGGCTGAATCCATCTGTATTTCAAGAGCTTTTTGATAATATTCGATAGCCTTAAGGGGTTGCTGATATTCGTTCAGATAGATATGGGCGATCCTTTTTAGAATTTTAAGTCGTAAGGAATCGGCTGGATTTAAATTAAGGGCTTCCTGATAATATAAAAGTGCCTTCTCATATTCGTTCTGGTCTTGAATGAAATTAGCTACCTTAAAATAAGTTTCGGGACTATCCGGATGTAAAAAGATGTGTTCCTTAATTTTTCTTTGGTCCAAATCGAATCTTTCAAAGATTTCCTCTAAATGGGAATAATTTTCATGAACGGCTTTAATAGTAGGACCTAACTCAAGGGCCTTGATTGCAAAAGGCAAAGCTTCCTCACGAATCTTTTGCATATCGTAACGACGCCCATGCCGATAGGCATCAATCTTGTAGACTCTTGATAACCCTAAATAACCAAAAGGAGAGTCTGGGAATTGTTCAAGCAACTTACTAAAGACTTTCTCTGCTTCGTAAAGGGTAGTTGCCTCCCCTCTATAAGAATTCAAAGTTTTCATTCCACGATCAAATATATCTAAGGGATGTTCAGTTAATAAAGAATAGGAATTCTTGGAAAAAATCATGGTGAAGATGCCAGTGATAACCAGTATTATTAACCTCTTTTGCTTCATTTGATAATCTCCCTTTAACTAACTCTAATAACCATACCTAGTTAAAGTGTAACATATAAAAATCCCAATAAAAAGAAAGGTACAGCCCCTCACTAAAAGGGCTCTAAAGGCAAAAATAATGAGGAAATTATTAAGCTTTTTATACTAAAATGAATATTCTATTTAGGGAAGAGTTCGATTGAGAGTATGTAAGAGTTTCTCAATATCTTCTTGAGTATTAAAAATATGGGGGGCGACCCTTAAGTTCCCTTTCCAAAGGGCAATATAAATTTTTTCCTTTTTAAGTTTCTCAAACAAAATAAGATTTTTGCTTTTATCCCTATGGCAGAAAACAACTAATGCGGTCCGTTTTTCATATTCTCTGGGACTGATAAAAATATATTGATTCGTATCTAGTCCCTCGATAATTTTTTCAACGAGGATATCAATGTGATTTTGAATTCTTTCCATACCAACATTTAATAAATAGTCAATGGAAGCAGCCCATGGAACAAAGTTAAAAAAATTTGCCGTTCCCAAAAGGTCATACTGAAAGGCTTCCTTTGTCGGTGACAAGAGAATTTCCTCACTACTCTGCAATTGATTTTGAGAAAGGCGATTGACCCAATAAGCCTGATTGTATTGAAGGGTTTCTCTCAATTGAGAAGTCATCCAACAAAACCCTGTACCATACGGGCCACACAACCATTTGAATCCAGCCGAAGTAACGGCGTCCACAGAAAGCAAAGAAAGATCAACCGGTCGACAACCTAAGGATTGGGAGAAGTTCACCACAAAATAAATACTCCTCTTTCGACATTCTAAGCCGATTTTTTCAATATCAATTTTATGACCGCTGAAGGTATGAACATGAGAAAGACAAACCAATTTCGTAGCAGAATTGAAGTGTTGAAATAATTCTTGAGGTTGTATAACCGGATATTGCGATTTGATTTGTTTAACAATGACTCCCTTTTCTTTCAGGGCAAGCCACGGTAAAATATTGGTAGGAAAATCATTCTGCATAATCAAGATTTCTTCTCCCTTTTTAAAAAGGATTCCATTGGCCAAAAGCTGTATTCCATAGGTAGCACTATTTCCTAAAATCACATCTTGACTGTGGACATTGAGAAGGCGGGCAATACAGCCTTTAAGTTTTTTGGGAACTTCTTGAAACCTTTGATTGGTCAAATGAAAAGGTTTGATCTTCCATTCAATGGCCTCTTTTAAGGCCTCCACCGAGACTTTAGGGAGAGGTCCCTCCGCGGCACTGTTAAGCCAGATGTGTCCCTCAAAGGGGCCAAAATCCTGTTGATAATTTTTCATGAGAATTTATGAATTTCAACAAATTAACCAACATCGACCTTGATATCATCTCCCTCAACGATAACCTTATAGCTTTTGACTCCTTCATCTGCGGGTTCACCTAAAACTTCTCCGCTTGTGATATCAAAGCTTGCCCCGTGCCAAGGACACACGACCGTTTTGCCCTCCAGACTTCCTTCGGACAGTGGTCCCCCGGCATGTGTACATTCATCATCAATGGCAAAGTATTGATTATTGACATTGAAAACAGCTATCTTTTTTCCATCCGCATCCACCGCCTTGGCTTGACCAGAAGGAATTTCGTTTTTGCTGGCCACTTTAATGAATTTTCCCATCATGTCCTCCTTTCGATTTTCATTTGCAGTCAATTATAGCATAATCGGCATTTCGTCAAACCGGATTAATAATGTTCGTGAATTCATTTTTCACATTAATAAATATCGGTATAATAAACAAGGATGAAACCTCCCATTGTTTTATTAACGGATTTTGGTTTAACCGATCCATTTGTGGGGGTCATGAAGGGTGTGATCCTAAAAATTACGCCCCGTGTTGTCCTGATTGACCTAAGTCACGGGATCACACCGCAGGATATTTTCCAGGGAAGCCTTGTCCTAAAAACTTCTTATACCTATTTCCCTCCCCAAACAATCTTTGTTACCGTTATTGATCCCGGGGTCGGGTCAAAACGTAAGGCCATCATTCTAAAAACTAAAAATTACACCTTTGTGGCTCCCGACAATGGAATCCTTTATCCAATTTTTATCTCTAATGCTTCCTCTTGTATTTATGAAATCAAAAACGACCAATTTTTTCTTAACCCTGTCTCTCACACCTTTCAGGGAAGGGATGTCTTTGCTCCGGTGGCAGCCCATTTATCGAAAGGGCTTGCACCAAAAAGTTTTGGGCCGCGGATTCTCCATCTTAAGAAATTAACATGGCCCCACCCATGGGTTAAATCAAAAACCCTCTTGGGGGAAATCATTGCCATTGATCGCTTTGGAAATCTTATGACCAATATTGAAGCCAGACATCTTGCTGGTACACCCACAAAATTGACTATTTATTTCAGGAACAAAACGATTCGAGGTCTAAGGACTTCTTATGCAGAGGTGAAGAAGGGGAAGCTCTTGGCCATCCTAGGCAGCATGGGCTTTCTGGAAATTGCTACGAATCAAGGATCTGCGCAAGCGATTCTCAAAGCAAAGATAGGTGATCAAATCAAAATCGTCAAATAGAAAACTGTTTCCTATTAGAATTTGTATTCTAGTTTTCCTCGCCCATAAACCACACTGTCGGGTTCTACTTTTCCGACATCATCGCGGAAACGGATCCGGCGGCTGACAACTCCGCCCACCGACAAGGAGGCCTCCAGATTTTGATAAACACCGTATTTGACACCCACACCGCTGCTGGCTTCTTTGTATTTTAAGACAACCCCCTTAATCCCATTCCTGGTCACTTCATACTCGTCAAACCGAAAACCAAATTCCATAAAGACACTCGTTGTATCATTGATTTTATAGGTGATATTGGGATCATCAGAAGCCAGATTAAAGCTCAATCGATCATTGGGTTTGTAGATCAAGCCTATCACTGGCAAAACCTCTTCGTCATAATCGATGCGGACCGAAACGCCTCCCACTAGAATAAACTCTTCCTTCGGCTTATAAATCACATAGGCCCGAAAAGGAATGCGAAAGGCACTATTTTCCCAATCCCAATCATCGGTATACAAAGAAGGGAAGATATCCACCCCCATAAAATAATGCTCGAGGTCAACATAAGGAATGGGAAACTTGGTAGAGAATCCAAATTGCCTCCCCTCCAGGCGCGAAGGCAAAGTCACCGGGAGATTTTCATTGATATCAATATGCGTCTGTTTTAAAGATAAGGTCACCGGGAGTTGTTCAAAGGCCTTGAATTCATATTCTATTTCAAATTCGGATTCAGCGATTTCCACTTCTCCCGACATAGCATTCACATCACTTTCCGGAAGATAACGGGAATTCATTCTCACCGTGAAGGGATTCTCATCACTCACCGCACAAAGCGGAAATGGAAACAAAAATAAGACAACGACTCCCAACGTAAGAAAAGCTTTAAATTTCTCTTGCATAAAAACCTCTCTTTCTTTAAAAATTAAACAGGAAACTGTTTCTTTTAAGGAATTAAAATGATTTTTCCATAAGCCCCTGACTCTAAAATCATCCTATGCGCCAAGGGGGCATCCTTTAAAGTGAATTCTTTCCCGATCACGGGATTGAGCTCCTGCGCTGCCAATCCTCTAATCAGAGTCTTATAAATTTTTATTCTTTCCTTTTCGATAGTGTTCAAGACAACCAATCCCTTAATGGAGGCCTCTTTAACCATCAAGTCGCGAGGATTGATGGAAACAGGACCACGGCTTCCAATTACAATCACCCGTCCCTGTAAGGCAAGAATTTTAAGATCCTCCCCCAGATTGACATTAGCCAGCATCTCTAGGATAATATCCACACCCTTGTCTTTTGTAAAATTTTTGATTTCATTCAAATAACCATTTTTTTTGTGATTGAGAATAAGGTGGGCGCCTTGTTCTCTCAAAAGATTACACCCTTTCTCAGTTCCAGCCGTAGCGATAATCCTTAAGCGAGCCTTTTTAGCCAATTGAACACAGGCTAGGCCCACCCCTCCACTAGCTCCATGGATCAGCACCGTCTTCTTAGCCTTAGGATAGGCTAATATCATCAAAGCGCGATAAGCCGTTAAGTAAGGAATCCCAATGGAAGCCCCTTGTTCAAAAGAAAGGTCAGCTGGTAATGGATAGACTTGATTCTTTAGACACCGGACCTCTTCAGCATAGGTACCGGTTAGGCTTCCCGCGACAAAAACCCGTTGTCCTACTTTAAATGTCTTGACATCTTTGCTGAGTCTTTTAATAATCCCTGCGCCGTCAAAGCCAGGAGTAAAGGGACATTGCACCTTGCTTGAGTAAGACCCAGAACGAATATACGTATCAACGGGATTGACCCCAATGGCTTTGACCTGAACCACCACTTGCCCTTTTTGGGGTGTCAAAGGATCAACATCCTCTATCTTAAGAACCTCAGGATCACCGAATTCATGGACTCTAATGGCTTTCATTCTATTAAGGGGACAACGCCCTTTTTTACTCTCCGAATATCTCTCTGTCAGAAAAGGGCGCTGTCCCCTTTCCAAGGTTATTCCCGCAAGGCATCATTCATCAGATTATTATGACTGCCAATCACCACCCAGCGGTCCTTTTGTTTCTTCCAGGTCATGGTATAGCGGCGGATGACACGCTTGCCTCGATCGACTTGATTTTGTTCAATGGTGAAGATCAAGTATTGCAAAATAGCAATATCCCCATGGATCTTCATATGGATAGGACGCAGCTCACAAATCACGATCTTGGTGGATTGGGCCCAGAACCCCACCCATTTCTCCAGCCAAGGTCGATCCACCGGGATAGGACTCTCGTGCCCATAGCCAATAAAGTCCGGATGAATGTATTTCAAAAATTCCTCAATCTTAGCCTGGATTAAACATTCCCAATGATGCTCGAGATTCTGCCAAACTTCCCTTTGTTCTTTATTCCAATATTCTGGAATCCAAGATGTGAGTTTCATTTCTGACCTCCCTTATTAAGGGGACAGCGCCCTTTTTTACTCTCGGAATATCTCTCTGGCGGAAAAGGGCGCTGTCCCCTTTTTAGCCATGAATTGACTTAAGGGGATATTACTGAATAATTCTTGGGTTGTCAAACAAATGTACACCTTTTGGTGACACTGTCACCTTTTAGTGACTGTCACCCGGAGGCTATTTCTGAAAATCATAAATGGATCCCAACCCCAAAATCTGGGTTAATTCGTCCAGGGCTTGATAGCTTTCCTGAAGGAGTCGATAATCGCGCAATTCCTCAATTCTTAGTTGGTCCCGGTAATGGCGGTGAATCCAATCCTCAAGTTTAGAAAATTTTTCTTGATCTAAAACACAGCCGGGATGAATCCCCTTTTCCTCTCTTTCGTTTAAAACAACCCTCCATCTTAAACACGCCGGTCCCCCTCCATTGAGCATACTTTGATTCAAATCGACATAACAGACCTCTTTGAGCGGATTATCTTTTTGGATCAGGACTTCCAAGATCTTTTGGATTTTTCTTTTTTGACATTCCTTGGGGGCAATCCAGACCATGGCGCCGTTAGGAAGGGTTACAATCTGACTATTAAAAAAATAACTATTCACTGCTTCTTTGATGGACAACTGTTCATCCGTTATTTCAATCAAATAAAGATCGTTGCTGGACACCTTCGTAAATTTCTTTTGGATTTCTTGAATGACATCGCGACAATTGACATAGGCTTGAGTGTGATACACCAAGACATTTTCATTACTAACCGCAATCACATCGTTGTGAAAAATTCCCCTATCAATCACCTGTGGGTTCTGTTGGGCCAGTACCACCTCTTTCCCATGCAAACGATGATTTTTAACAATATGCAATGAAGCCTTGAGGCTCTGGCGTGCTTTAAATTTTTTAGGCTGATCCTTAGTCCCGTTTTTTCCGTAAACAAATATCTCAATTCCCTTTTGGCCGTGCTCAGCACAAAGACGCATATGATTGGCGGAGCCTTCATCACTTAAACGAGGATCGTCCTTCAACGCAGAATGATGAATGAACACATCCGGATCAGGAAAGATCATCTTAAAAAATTCTGCTGTCTTTTGGGTTTCAATCGACCTATGCTTTTGGGAGATAAGATTAGCGGGTGTTAGGTGAATCTTGTGATCGGCCGTATCAGATGAGGGCGAGACAGTTGCGGCATTGGCCACCCACATGGAAGAAGAACTGCTGACCATCAAAAGGTGTTCTAAATTATGGCGGGTTATTCTCTCCAAGATTTTTTTGTCTGTTCCGGAATATCCTAAAATCTCGCGCAAGGCGCGCAAATAAGGTCTCTCTTGGGGTGGGATCAGCCCTTGTTTAACTCCAAGATGAAAAAGCAATTTCATCTTATTTAATCCTTCCAGGGCGGCTTTTTTCGGTGAGGATATGGAGTAGCGATTAAAAAGAGAGGCCAGATTCCCTATGGCCAGTCCTGAATAATTGTGTGTGGGAGCAGCCAAACCATCGAAATTATATTCAAACACCTTCAGTTTTTCTTCATACATTCGGTGGGGTTCTTAAGTATCAATCCTTACGCTAAACCGCGCCCTTTAGAGGGCTTAGCCGAAGGGTTGACATTTGTGCTTTCAAAAATTTTATCGGCACTTTTGGCGACAAATCCTTGAAAGATCTTGCCATCGGAGAGCGGATAGCGTCTGGCAAATTCATAATAACACGCCGGGATAATTTTTTTACTATCAGAAAATTTGACCTCAACCGGATGTGCTAACGTTGAGGACTGTTCCAGGTATTCTAAAGAAGAACCTTTGATCTCCCCTCCCGATGTGTTCAATTGATAACCACTCTGCTTTATAAAATCATTGAATTGCTTCAAATCCTTAAACGATTTCAAAGCATTGAAATAGATGGTAAAGTGATTAGCCCGGAAACCAAAGGCAGACACCCAAGCTGCGTATTCACTTTCCTCTAACAACTGTTGATATGTTTTATAGGAAATCGGCTTCCAGGGCACACCGCTGACACAAAAGTCCCATCGTTCGACCGTTGAGGTAGGGATCTGGTTGACTAATTCCTTGACAATGGTTTGAAGTTCACCAGAACAATCCTTTGTTTTCAATTCACTAATAAATATTTTAGGGTTATTGGAATCCCGGTGTTCGTAATGGCGGGCAAATAATTTTTTATCTTTGAAAGTATATTCGCCTTTGGGTTCATATCCGAAATTGACAAAAGTTTTTGCTAAGACATCAATCCCAACTTTGGAAAGATCAAAAGTCCGAAAGGCGATATGGTCATTGACGATCCTTTCCCCTTTGGCTTTAAGGCGATTGTAGATGCCTCCCGCTTGTTTATTAGTGGATGCGTAGTCATCCCATAATTTTTGAAGCAATTCATCTAATGTTCCCATGGGCCTTCTCCTTGGTTTAAGCGGGTAATTCAATGCCCGGGGTAATTTTTTCTGGCATCGTTACCCTTGTTGTTTCAATGGAAGCCACTGGATAAGCACAATAGTCACAGGCAAAATAGGCGCTGGGTTGGTGGTTGCCACTTTGCCCTGTCCCCCCAAAGGGGGCCCAAGAACTGGCACCTGTCATTTGTCGGTTCCAATTCACAATGCCGGCCTTTGCCTTGAAAAAAAATTCCTTGTACAATTTTGGGTTATCACTCAAAAGGGCGGCGGCTAAACCATACACCGTTTGATTGGCTTCTTTCAGCGCTTCTTCAAAATCCTTAACTCGAATGACCTGTAATAGCGGTCCAAAGATTTCCCGATCTAAACGACCCTGAATGTTTGTCACCTCAATTACCCCAGGGGTGAGGAGAGCTGAACTTCCTCCCGTGCAGGACATTTCCAGAAGAATTTTACCACCCATTTTTTCCAGATCTTTTTGATCGTTCAACAAACGTTTGGCTACTTCTTTAGAAATGACCGGCCCCATAAAGGGTTCGGGATTCTGAGTATAAGGGCCCACCCGAATATTTTCAGTCAATTCTAAAAAATGGTCAAGGAAATCATTGCCTTCTTTTCCTTGGGGAATAATAAGGCGCCTGGCACAAACACATCGCTGTCCCGCAGTGATAAAGGCGGATTGAATCGTTAGATAAGAAGCGGCTTTAAGATCTTCGACCTCAAAGACAAGCAAGGGATTATTTCCCCCCATCTCCAAGGCTAGGATTTTCTCGGGATGACCGGCAAAAAATTTATGAATGGCCTTGCCGGACTCGGCATTTCCAGTGAAAAAAATACCAGCGGTTCCCGGATGTTCCACTAAAAGCTTTCCGGTTTCCCGAGCGCCTTGAACGAGATTTATGACGCCCTTGGGTAATCCTATTTTTTCCCAGATTTTCATCATCTGCTCCCCCACGGCCGGTGTTAATTCACTGGGTTTAAATACAACGGTATTTCCGGAAAGCAAAGCAGGAATGGTGTGTCCGTTGGGCAAATGCCCGGGAAGATTAAAGGGTCCTAAAACAACCCCAACTCCGTAGGGTCGAAAACGGGTATAACGATAACCATCTTCCATAGGTGCAGAGGCTTCCCCACAACGTTCTTCGTAAGCCTTAAAGGAAATATCCACCTTGGAAATCATGGCGGAAACCTCCGTCAATGATTCCCAGAGAGGTTTACCTGTTTCCTGACTGATCAAACTGGCAAGATCTTTTTTCTGTTGCTCCAACTCCTTGGCAAATTCTTGCAAATATTTTTTTCGTTCTTTGATGTCCAGGTTTGACCAGATGGGAAATGCCCTTTGCGCTGCCTCAACCGCCTTATCAATATTCTCTTCCTGAGCACAATTTCCTTCCCAAAGCTTCTCCTCAGAATAGGGATTGGTTGAGATTAACAAAGGGCCAAGGGCTTCTGTCCATCGACCATCGATATAAAGACTTCGTTTAACCATACTTGATTTTGTTTGATGATTTTAAAGGCGCCACGCGAACCTTGCTTCCCTCAGTTAAATTTAAGGCATCCGCAATATCCGCTGTCAATAAGACCCCTGTTTTAACAAAATCTAATGATCCCATTGCGACCCGGAAATCCTTAAAGGAATCAACATTGGCGATGAGATACATCGTTTTTCTTCTTACTTTATTTCTAACATCGGTCACAACTACCCTCTGACTCAGCCGAACCGTACGGATCGAATCGACCTTGGCGTTAACCAAAGGGCCTGCTTCAAAGATATCAATCTCTCCTTTGTATCGAAATCCTTCCTTTTCCAACAGATAAAGCGCCGGTTGGGTATTTTCGTGTACTTTCCCGATGATCTGTTGAACCTTGGCCGGCAATAGGGGAATATAAATCGGGTGTTTGGGCATTAAATCGGCAATAAAAGTTTTATCTTTAGAAACAAATAAATCCGCTTTCTTAAATTCGACTTCAAAAAAATGCTTGCCCAAAGATTCCCAGAATGGAGAGCGATTATTTTCATCAAAAACTCCCCGCATCTCGGCAATGACGTCCTTCTCAAAACATTGTCGATATTGGGCAATGAAGAGAAATCGGCTTAAAGACAGCAAACGCCCCAGTCCCTCTTTTCGATATTCCGGAAGAAGAAACAAGGTCCCAATTTCGGTGGGGCCATTATGGTCAATGACAAGCTGAAGATAACGGATATCTTTTTTGACCTTTAACATCTTGGAGGCGATGGTGATGGTCTGGACCTTGTAGGTATAAAACGGCTGAAACCCTCCTACCTTAGCATAAATAGCGGATGTCCCAATGACTCTTTTTTTATCTAAATCTTCTAAAACAAATAAATAAACCTCATCCCCCGGCCGATCTGCGATCGATTCAAAACTTCTTATGGATTCTTTAATTTTTCTTTGCAAGACTTCTCGATCGTGAGGCAGCGTTGTTAACCCCGCTTCCGCAAGACCCGAGAGTTTGTACAATTGATCCAAATCTTCCGCTAAAACAGGGCGGACTACAAACATAGTTAAGATTCTCCCTTTTTGTCATCCCGCACTAGCCCCGTATTAAATACGAGGGGGATCCCTACCCTAGAACATATGAAGGCATTATGGATCCGTACCCTTCGATAAACTCAGGGTCCTTAAGCGAAAGCCGCAGGACTTTCGCCGGGATGACATTTACATCGAATTTGCCACTTGCCCTAAAGTCTGCTCAATGATTAGACTCACCTGATCGATATCCACGGTGGTCACTGTCCCGATCGGCATCAGGAACCTGACTCGAGAAGGATGACCTCCCGCGATAAAGGATAAAACACCATTCTGATAAAGTTGTTGCAGGAATTGCTTTGTTAAATTTTCTGATCCATCGAAAGGGGTGAACCCAATCATCGCCCCTAAACCAAAAGGTCCTTTCATCCAATCTGGATGACGTTGCGAAATTTTTTCAAGTTTTTCCGTAAAATATTTTGAAAGCCGCATGATCTTCCCATTTTCACCTAGATATCCTTCGTTAAGGATCTCATTGAGGATAACCTGGGAGGCATAAAGCGCCGAGGTACTGGTTGTAAAGGTTTGACTGATAAATCCGGGTTTAGACAAATATTCCTTTGTAAAGAGGGTCGCACACACTTGGGTCAACTTACCTATTGTCACCACCTCCATGAATTCATCCAAACCGAAATGCTGAAAGGCAAACAACTCCGCGGTACGGCCAAACGTTTGGATCTCATCAACGAAAATAGCGATATTATTCTTTTTTAAAATGTCCATGATCGCAATAAAAAATTGTCGATCCCCCGGATAATATCCCCCTTCTCCTTGAATCAACTCAAACATCATCCCCGCGTAATCCTGCGGATGATGTTTGAGATATTTCAGTAAGCAGGTGACCGCCTCTTGTGTGCTTTCTTTAGGTTTTTCTGGATCGAAGAAAGGGATATAGTCAACATCCAAAACTTTTGGTAAGCCTTCTTTGTTTTCTGGCTTGTCGGTAATTTGGCACATCACCATGGTTCGACCGGCAAAATTTCTTCTGAAAGCCAATAATCGTTTAGCCGGATGCTTTTTCTGAAAAATGATCTTTAAGGCATTTTCATTGGCCATCGCACCCGAGGAAGTGAGAAAGCAGTGTTTCAATTTAGCTCCTTTTAAACAAGCGGCTTTAACAAACATTTCTAAAATTTCCAGGGCCTTAACGCTCTGCTGTAAATTGCCCTGAATGATGGTGTCTTCTAAAGCGGCCTCCACACTGGCCATTAACAGTCCGGGATGACTGTGTCCAAAATAATGAGTTCCAATCCCCGTAATAAAATCATATTTGACACTTCCATCCGCCAATTCCACCAAAGCTCCTTTTCCCAGGCCACTGGATAAATAGGGATAATACAATTTCCCCCCGCGCAATTCCGATATTTGTTTAATGAACCGATCATAAGCCAATTTTAGTTGAGGGTCTCCTTGCTTTATCCCGGTGATCTGATTTTGATATTCTAAAAGGGCCTCCTTAAGAAGTTGTTGAGCCTTTGCCAGTCTCGGATCATTCTGTAATTTTTGTTTGATCAAGTCCGCCATTTTTCAAGACTCTCCCTCGATTTTGATTTCTCCGGAACCCAATTTCATCAAAAATAATGCCGTCAATTTGGCTCGCTGGGTTAAACTATCTACGCACAAAAATTCTTCCGAACTGTGAATCAATCCCCCCTTGGCGCCCACGGTATCAACATTCGATAATCCTAAACCTGCCAAACGGTTTCCATCACAGACACCACCGCTGGGTTGCCATTGGATATCAAAATTCAAATCTTTTGCACATTGTTTGAGGGCTTCAAATACCCTTTGAGTTTTCGCATCCAAGATTTTAGGTGGGGTAAAAAATCCCCCGTGTAGTTCCAGCTTTACCCCATCAATCTTGGCATATTCATTCAAAATCCTTTTTAAATCAACCCAGACATAGGCTTCATCTTCATTCTTATCAATACGGATATTAAAACGGGCAATAGCCATGTCCGCCACCACATTGAGGGCCTTACCTCCTTCGATTAATCCGATATTAACGATTAAACCGGGACGACTTTCTCTTAATACCACAATTTGTGAAATACATTTGGCCATGATTTCAATGGCATTTCTGCCAGATTCAAAATCACGCCCGGCATGGGCAGACCGACCATGCACAATCAAGGTAAAATTTCCTGATCCTTTCCGAGTGGCAATGAGGTCTCCACTGGGCAAACAAGGTTCAAAGACAAGGCCTAAATGCGAATCTTTAACGATCTCATCAAAAAGCAACCTTGATCCAGGGGATCCCACTTCTTCATCCGGATTAATGACAATCTGCCATCCCATATTTTGAGAAAAAGGACTGCGTTCTAAGGCCTCCAGAGCCTTAAGCATAATGGCGATCCCTCCCTTGGCATCACAAACACCCGGGCCTTTGAGGGTGTTCTTATCGGATAAAACAATTTCTTGCGGTTGATCTTCTTTTGGGTAAACCGTGTCCATGTGACACATCAAGAGAACCTGAAGAGGGGCAAAAGGACGCTTTTTGATCATCAAGGCTTGGCCCAAAGGTTTTGTTTGAATCCATCCCCGAGAATCAATATATTCCATAGGATTAACTGCGACCCAACGGATATCCTCAGAAAGGACGGCAAAGGATTTGGTCAATTCTAAAGATAAGTTTTTAAGTCCCTCGAGATTAAAGGAATGACTATTGATCCTGGCCCATTGCCTGACAAGCTCAAGCATCTTTTGCGACTGGTCATCAATCCAATCCAAGTAAGGTTGATACGGTTTCATAATAAATAATTTGAAATGATGCTTAAGAAAAATATTCTCTATGAGTTTATCATAGATGAATAAGGCAAGCTAAATAAATTAAAAATTTCATTTTAAATCTATGAATCTATCCCCCTATTTGGCCAAAACAAAGTTAAATGAGCCCTCGGGGAGTTTTTCAAACTATCCGAGGGGTCATGACGGGTCGGGGTGTTTCTCGACCCGTCAGTTTAATAGCTTTAAAAGGTGTACAGCGTTTTCAACCTAAGGAAATCTTTTAAACGATTGTGATAAAGATAATAAAATCCTAATATAAAAATGGGAGTGGCCAAAATCCCCTGCCATACTTCGGCCTGAAAATCTATCAAGGTATCCTCCGTTAAGGTTCCGGTTATGATAAACTCTAAGGCATACAGGCTAACAACTAAAGAATTATTAGCACAATGGAAAAAAATTGTTGTCCAGAGGGATTGGGTCCTCAAGTAAATGACACACATTAACATCGAAAATAAAAAGGAACCAACAAGGTCACTGTGTAGAATCCCAAATAACAGCGAACTGAAAACAACCGCCCTTTTTGTTCCCCATTTAAAAGTAAACCGGTACAAGATAAACCCGCGGAAAACGATTTCCTCAATCACGGGTCCGAAAATGGAGATCATAAAGGCTTCCAGAATATTACATAAAACAAGGTGCTGTGTTTGGTCCGCCGATGTATAAAAAAAATCATTTTCAATAATCCAAAATTGAACAAAATCAGGCATAAGAAAGGACAGTGGGTAAAAAATGAGATAAACCGAACTGATGGAAGCCGACAAAGTGACAAGAAAACAGATAAAATCAGTCTTAAAACCGGGCTGGATCATCCCTTCTCCCCATATTGCTTTGAGGGGAATATTCATTTTCCTGAACTTAAAGTATATATACAATCCGGCGACCAGATAAACGAGGTAGGACACCATCTGTTCGAAGAGGCCTTCATCCAACTTAATCTGAAAATATTCCCCTAGACCTGCGAGTAATAAAAGAAAGCAAACTACTAAAACTTCTAATATGATCAAATTGCGCAGCTTAAAATCCTTAAATTGATTTAACATATTCTTTATGGGGGACTCGTCTAAAACGTATTAAACGATGAACTTAGGGACAGGTGATTTGACTCAAACTTCTTTCACTTTTATTTTTACTCCATTTTGTGAACATTCCCAAGCCCAAAAAAACCTCTGTTAAATTTATAACAGAGGTTAAAGTGATTTTCTAATAAAATTTAAATTTTGAGTAAATCCTGTAAAAGTAGCCGTTGTTGGCTTTTCTTTACAGGACAAGAACTTCTATAAACACGAAGGCCCGGGATTTTTACCCGGGCCTTCTTTAGATCCTACAGTCTTACGACTTTAACAGCCTTTTCACCTTTCTGACCATTTTCGATTTCAAACTCAACTTCCTGACCTTGTTCTAATGTCCGGTAGCCTTCATCTTGAATAGACGTGTGATGAACAAATACGTCTTTACCAGTATCAGTGGCGATAAAACCGTAGCCTTTTTGGTTATTAAACCATTTGACTTTACCTCTAACCATTATTTACTCCTCCTTTCCTTGAAGCATTTAAAAGTAAATAATGGCAGAGAATCATTGAAAAGCACATCACGATAAAGCTAGGAAAAGCCAACTTCAAGATTTCTACAACCCTTATTTACTCCGTTTAAAGTATGAAATAATTTCCCTGCCTTGTCAAACTGAATATCGAATTTCAGGGGTATAAAAGGGACAGATACCTTTTATTAATGAATCTGTCCCTTTAAAATTTTAATTCAATTTAGTTATCTTAAATATCTTGAAATCCTTGTTCTCCCACGCAACCTTGGCGACCTCTTGCGTCAAGAGAAAATCCACAAGCTGTCGATCATAGGACTTAGTTAAAATGACATAATCAATCTTAAATCTTATTATTCGTTCCGGGAAGTTCTGCTCTCCTTTAATAAAACCTATAGAAGGGGGAACCCCTATTCTTCCTGTCATCAAAGTAAGAGTTGGATAGGTCCAGAACATGAACTTATCCTCTTCCTTAGTATTTTCTCTAATCCATAAAAACATCATCTGGGTTTCTTCATTGAATAGGTCATCATCGTTATACAGATAAACCCTCCGGATATTCAGAACATTCAAAAGGATGAGGACGATGATACTCAACCTTATCACTTTGGCACAAAAGCTTTTCAAATCGCCTGCCTTCCCGCTCGTTTTCAATATCCTCTGATAGAAAATAACCCCATAAATCACCACCGCAGGGAACAAAGGCAAAACTAGCCGAGTGTAATTAGAAGGATCTATTCGATAACTGGACATGAAGCAAACGATGCCTATATAAACAATGGTAAAACATCCTAAAAAAGAAAGCTCTCGCTTTAACGTATGGAAAAAGAAAATACCACCTAAAAGAACATAAACAAAAAAAGATAAAAACTTTAAGAAAGGATCAAGAAAGTTATTTAAAAATTCCGGGAAAAGGCTATAGGGTGGGATGATAAGGAACATAAGGCTCCGCCATACCACCGATGAGTTATTGACGATCCCTTGCCAAGCCACTATCGGATAGTCTCTGATACCATAAAACCAAATATGCTTTTCTTGGAAAACCAACTTTATCAACAAAACAAGAACAACGGACACCGCGGCTGTAAGCCATGCCCTTTTCCAATCTTTTTGTAAAAAACCGTAGAAAAGAAAACCCGCGGCAAAAAGGGCTATGCCAGCATTACGTATCAACAGGGCATATGAGGCAACGATTAAGAACACGATGAATTGGGTAAAATTTTTTTCTCTCTCTGCTAGATAAATCGCCCAAAAGGCAAAAAACATAAACGGGATATCGGAGAGAATATTTTGTTTATAAATAAAAAAATAAGGTGAGGTTGCCAACATCATCGCGCCCACTAAGGCTAAGGAGATATCTGTTTTTTTTCTTAAATAGAGAAAAACAAGCCAAATCGTTAAATACCAAAAAACGATATTCCAAATCTTAAGAGCAAGAAAATGAAGGCCAAAGATCTTAAGCAAGGGAACAAGAAGAAATGGGAATCCCGGTGGAAAAACTAAGTAATCTTCCAAACTAATGCCATGGGTATAAGGCTTGCCTTCCAGGATATTACGGGCATGGATAATATACTGACTAAAATCAAACCCCAAATTGTGTCCATATTTAAGCGTGTTAACATTAATAAAAAAAGTAAGAATGATACCTACAAAGATTATAAAATCAATCCATTTTTTTGGGATCATCGAATAGGTCTTTAAATTTAAGAACACATTCTATGATTAATACCATGAATAAATAGAGGCAGGTCCCTAGTCACCTTTGGGTGACAACTGTCACTTTTAATCATTGGCATTGATCGCTTAATTTATCCTTACTGCCAAACCTGGCCTTGGCTTTCAAGAATTCCTCTTCCAATCCCCAGGTTTTGACCAGTTGGTTGGCCTCTTTTTCCCTTTGACAGGTGCGTATCTCTTTTTGAGAATGTTCTAGAACCCGGTGGGCGAGTTCATGCAGGATCACCCCTTCAATGTCTTCTGCGGAGTCCGTTTCTTCCAGTTCTGTACTCAGTTTGATAATGGTCAGTCCCTTAGTAAAGGAAGGGGCGTCATCTTTAAAAACCATAATCTCTGAGGAATTGGCAAACCTTCCCACGCCTATGGTGTGATATTCGGTAAAAAGCACCGGGCGGGCCCGATCGGTGAGGGAGAGAAAAATTTCATAGGGAATTTTTTCTAACGCAGATTGGATCGCTTTGTAAATCTTAGGATAACTTTGAATAAAACTCTGCGAACAAAATTCACTTAGGTATTCCCGGATCACTTCTTGTCTGTCATCAAGCTTCCAATCAGCGACCTTATTATCTTTAAGATAAAAGGTTAACAAATGCTCCTTTTGATAATCAAAGGTGAGCCACTCTTCTGTCTTCTCTTTTCGATAAGTCCGCGCCTTAGCTTTGGGGTATCTCTTGAAAAATACCTTTAACTCCATCCCGACCTTCACCTTCCTTAATACCGGCGTAGGTGTCTTCTCATCGGCATAAGATGAAAGACAATGCAAGATCACCCCAATGACAACCCCACTGATTTTTAAACGAAAAAATGTCATCTTAATAATGGTAATAATGGGGACAGTGACCTTTTTAAAATGGCGCTGTCCCACCATTTCCTCAGAATTCCTCAGCCTCTTTTTGATTGGCAACATAAACAGCAGTGGTTGCAATTTGTTGGATCATGGATTCCATCTCAAAAATAAACGTCAACGCTCTAATCCTTTACGACATCCATCGGGTTTAATCAGGTAAGTTGTATTCTCTGAAATAATTTAAGTGAGTTGCATTATATAGCAGGAAAGGATTGCAGGGCAAGAATTACTTTAAATTCCCACGGGAATAAAAAAAGGCAGAACCACTTAAAACACGAGTTCTGCCTGTGTTACAAATTGGCTCCCCCGCGAGGGCTCGAACCTCGGACCCAGTGGTTACACTTAACCCGATATTACTACCGGAAGTGGACTATCTCTTCATCCCAACATTAAGTCGGGATGGCAGGTGTATAGTCTCTGCACGTTTCCTGCTTCGCCAAATTACTTTCGCGTTTGGCTACGCAGGACTTCGCTCAGGATTACCCTAAACCCAACGTGGTTTAGGGCTTCCCTGAATTAGCCTGCTGTTTCAATCCCGATTTCTCGAGAAAGCTGCGATTTCGAATTGATCCCTCGCTTTCGCTCGGGATGAATTCGCCCTTCAAACTTACGTTCACTTCGTTCCGTAAGTTTGGGGCTCATTCACAGCCACTTGCTCTACCAACTGAGCTACAGGGGAATTTTTTCTCTTGATCTGTAAAAGAACAACCCGAGTTGTGGAAAAATTATAATCGAAATCTATTGATTGTCAATTTCTTCTTTATAACTCTTCTTATAACTCTCTTCGGGAAGTCAAGGACATCGTCAAGGTGGAAAGATCGGCATATTCAACGGCACTCCCTACCGGGATCCCAAGGCCGATGCGGGTGATTTTAACCCCAAAGGGTTTCAGCTCCTTGGTCAGATAAAGAGCGGTCATCTCGCCTTCGGTATCGGGGTCGGTGGCAATCACAATCTCTTTAATCTTTTCTTCTTGAATCCTTTGGATTAAGGATTTGAGATTAATGTCATCCGGACCGCGCCCCTCGGTTGGCGCGATCGCCCCCAGCAAACAAAAATAGAGTCCTTTAAAGGTCCCGGTCCGCTCGATGGCGAGCAAATCCTTAGGGTTCTCAATCACACAGATGAGAGAACGATCGCGGCCAGGATCCTGACAAATGGCACACACCTCATTCTCGGTAAGATTATTACACAACCGGCAAAATTTAAGACGTTCTTTGAGCTTAAGAACACAATCCGCCAGTTCTTTGGCATATTCCTTAGGGCCATTAAGAATATAAAAAACCATCCGTTCCGCGCTGCGCCTTCCTACCCCCGGGAATTTGATCAACTGCTCAATCAGATTTTCAATAAGTTTTGGATAGGCCATATTTTCGGTATTGAGTATTGGGTGTGAGGTGTTAGTGTCATTTAACTTGTGACTTTGTGACTTGTGTTATCTCGTTAATCCTTATGCCATTTGCTGATGATTTTACCTTTGAAAGTCTCTAAGGTAGACTTGATCAGGGGTTCTTCTTCAATATGTTTTTCTCCTGGGGGCTGTTCTTGTGCTATCACCTGATACCTGATCACAATATTTGTTTTGAGTTTATCCGATAAAATTCTTTCAACCAGAAGAATATATTCATTCTGTTCCAAAGATTCCTTATGAAACTGGAATTCTTGGCTGAATCCAATCGTCAGACGATGCTCCTTGTATTCTAAGGGGAACCCTTCCTGAAGGTATGTGGCCAAAGACATCTTCTGGCGGCTCACCGCATAAGTCAAGGCATCCCAGGAGCGCTTAATTTTTTCTAAATCAAGCTCAACGGGCATAACTTCTTTTGTATTCACTTCTTCGGATACGGCTTGGGCGGCCTCGTCATTTTCTTTACCAGGGCCCAAGGGCGAGATATTGACCTCCCCCTTTTGATTCTTCAAAATTTCGGTTGGGATAAATTTAGCTGCGGGAGAAAGAGCACGGGCTTGTTTGACGGTGGGAAGCGGTGTTTCACTTTTGATTATTGCGGGAGAGGAAAGGTTAGGTTGTCCTTCTTTAGCCAATGGTTTTCCCATCGTTAACTTTGCAAAAGCAATCTCCAGAGGTATGCGTATGGATTCGGTGAGCCTGACCAATTCCTGAGATTCAATCAAAAGATCCAACGCATAAAGGATCTCGGGGAGAGTAAAATTTCCAGACTGTTTAAGATAGCGTTCTTTAGTATCCACCGGATAATCCAGCAGTTTCCCTAAGGATCTGCCGCCGATTTTGATAATCATTAGATTGCGGAAATGTTCAATCAAATCCTTGCTCAATTGTTTGACGTCTTTACCTTTGTCAATAATGCTCTCAAAGATCTCCAAGGCCTTTGTACAGTTCTTCTGACTTAAAGATTCGGCCAATTCAAAAAGAAGATCCAATTCCACAATCCCCAACATGGAAATGACATCTTCCCCTTTGATTGTTCGGTCACTTAAGGCACTCACCTGATCCAAAATCCCTAAGGCATCCCGGAAACTTCCTGCCGAGGCCTTAGCGATGGAATAAAGGGCCGCTTGTTCAATGTCAAGATGTTCCCTCTTACCGATCTGGATTAGATAATCGACAATCAACTTAAAAGGTGAACGTTTAAAATCGAATCTCTGGCAGCGAGACAGAACGGTCGGAGGAATCCGATTGGGATCGGTTGTGGCAAAAATGAATTTGACATGAGAGGGTGGTTCCTCCAGGGTCTTAAGAAGGGCATTGAAGGCCTCCATCGTGAGCATATGCACCTCATCAATGATGTAGATTTTGTAATGTCCAAAGGCGGGTGCAAATTTCACATTTTCCCTTAAGGTACGGATTTCATCAATGCCTCGATTGGAAGCACCGTCAACTTCCAGGACATCGAGACTGTTGCCATTGGTGATCTCACGGCAACCCGTGCATTCCCCGCAGGGAGAGATTGTGGGGGCCTTTTGACAATTAAGACACTTGGCCAAGATCCGGGCACAAGAGGTTTTTCCAATACCCCGCGGGCCGCAGAAGACATACGCATGCGGGGTTTTGTTAGTAGTGATCGCTTTCTTAAGGAGTTCGGTAATATGTTCCTGACCGATCACATCCGCAAAGGTCTGGGGACGATATTTTCTGGCTAGAACAAGGTAAGACATCATCATAAATCCTTAAATTGTTTGATGAAAACTTATCTTAAAAGGCAGTTCATTCTATCACAGAAACTCGAGGCTATGATCACAAATTTCAATTTGCGGGAATGAATTGATATAGGCTAAAAGATTTTGCAAGGAACTATCCAAATACCTCTGATCATTTCCGATCATAGAAAATCCCAGGGAAGCTCGTTGCCATTTATCTTGTCCATCCAATTCGGCCATAGAAACATTGAACTTTAAACGCGATTTATCTTTTAAACTCTTTAAGACCATCCGTTTATCTTTCAAGGACTGTGCGGCAGGAATATAAATATTGATCATCAAAACAGCAATGTGATACGAAGCCTCAATCATAATCGAATCATTCTACAAGAGCTGGTTTCATAACCTCTAAATCTTCCGTCTCCGATGTCATTCCCGTCCCGCCCCAGGCGGGAGGAATCCAGATCGAGGAGAATCCTTTTTTGGATTCCCGACCTGTCTGCCGACAGGCAGGTTAAAGCATTCGGGAATGACAAAAGAGGGTTATGAAACCACCTCAAGTCATTCCGTTTCACTATTGATCATGATCCTAAAATGTCTTCTAAAGTCAATTTCAAATCTGCGTATTTAAATTGATAACCGGAATTTAACAGGCGCTTGGGAAGAACCTTTGCCCCGCCCCAAAGAAGACTTTCTCCCATCTCCCCAAAAAGAATCTTTATGGCAAGTTTAGGGACCGGGAAGATCGTCGGCCGATGAATGACTGCTCCTAGGATTTTGGTAAATTTTAAATTCGTGACCGGATTCGAAGAAGCCATATTGACGGCTCCGTGAAGCGAATCATGCAGAAGCAAATGGTGAATAATCAAAGGTATTTCTTTTAAGGAAAGCCAACTGATAACCTGTGTTCCATCTGCGATCGGTCCGCCTAATCCTAAACGAAAAATTGGAAGCATCTTACCTAAGGCCCCTTTTTCCTTACCGAGGACCATCCCAAACCTAAGAAAAATGACCCGAATCCCAAGACCGAAGAGGAGATTGGTTGCCCCTTCCCACTCATAGCAAACACGTGCTAGAAACCCTTCTCCTCGCTTTGAATCTTCATCCAAAGTAACGTCAGAGGGATGATTTCCGTAATACCCAACTGCGGATGCGGATAAAAATACCTTTGGGCGATTTTTAAGCTTCAAAATGGCCTTGACTAAACTGTGTGTTCCTTTCACCCGGCTGTCAAAGATCAATTGTTTATATTGGCTTGTCCAGCGATGATCAGCGACATTGACCCCCCCCAGATGAATAACGACATCTATTCCTTCTTGAGACTTAAGATCAAGGGTTTCCTTGAGGATATCCCAATCCATGTCTCCCGCGTCTGATTCCTGGGTTTTAAAACGAACGATTCGACAGACTCGATGCCCTTGTTGGGGAAGCGTCTTAAGCAAATGCGAGCCAATCATTCCTGAGGAACCAGAAATTGCAATCTTCATGGCAATAAATTTCAAGATTTTTAAAAAACCAAGCGCTTGTATTTTTACATTATTCTTTGGGGATGTCTACAATCGAATTGATTCTTTTCATTTGTCCAAAAGGAAATCAATTTTGTTTCTCATCGATAAGGCGATTCGTTTACGCTCAAGATCCACTTCCAAGACAGTCACCGTAACCTTCTGATGAACTTTCACGACATCATACGGGCTTTTGACATAACGGTCAGAAAGCTGGCTTAGATGCACCAGTCCATCCAAATGCACTCCAATATCCACAAAACATCCAAAGTTTGTGATATTGGTAACCACACCCTCCAGCTTCATCCCCGGTCTTAAATCTTCAGGTCTTCTTATGCCTTCCTTAAACCGAAAGATTTCAAATTGTTCTCTAGGATCGCGTCCGGGTTTGGCGAGTTCGGCCTTCATATCGCTTAAAGTCGGCAGACCAACTTTTTCGGTCACATATTTTTCTAAGATAATCTGATTTCTTAAATTCTCTATTTTCATAAGATCGTTGATCCTGCAACCTAAGTCCTTGGCGATCATATCCACAATAAAATAGCTCTCGGGATGGACACTACTGGCATCCAGAGGATTTTCGCTCTCGCGAATACGTAAGAACCCCGCCGCTTGCTCAAAGGCCTTGGGGCCAAGTCCAGGGACATTTGTTAGTTGAAGACGGGAACGAAACGATCCGTTGGTATTGCGATAATTGATTAAGGCCTGGGCCCGAGCCGGTCCTAGGCCAGAAACATATGTTAAGAGTTCTTTACTGGCGGTATTGAGTTCCACCCCCACCTGGTTCACACAACTGATGACCACATCATCCAGACTGTCTTTTAATAATCCCTGATCCACATCGTGCTGATATTGGCCAACGCCAATGGATTGGGGATCGATCTTCACCAATTCGGCCAAAGGATCCATCAACCGCCGGCCAATAGAAACAGCTCCCCTCACGGTCACATCCTGCTTAGGGAATTCTTCTCGCGCCACCTCTGAGGCCGAATAAACCGATGCTCCGGCTTCCGAGACGATCAAGATCGGAATCGATTCGGGTAATCCTATTTGACGAATAAAATCTTCGGTTTCTCGAGATGCCGTTCCATTTCCAATGGCGATATATTCCATCTTAAAACGTTCCACCAAATCTTGAATGATCTTAGCACTTCGATTTTTCTCTTCTTGCGATCCCGTTGGATAAATAAGCTCATGATGCAAAAGATTCCCCAGTTTATCCAGACAAACGACCTTGCAACCGGTTCGATAGGCCGGGTCAATGGCCATGACAGACTTTTGTCCTAAAGGAGGTTCCATTAACAATTCCCTAAGATTTTTGGCAAAGACCTTAATGGCCTCTCTATCCGCTTGTTCTTTGGTGGCCACCCGTATTTCGGTTTCCATGGATAAGGATAATAACCGTTTGAAACTGTCTTGGATGGCCAATTGAACTTGCCGTGAATCTTCTCCCTTACCTTTCATAAATAATTCTTCTAGAATTTTAAGTGCTTCTTCCTCAGGGACAAGGATCTTTAGCATCAAAATCTCTTCTTTTTCTGCCCGCCTAATCGCCAGAAGCCGATGCGAGAGGATGGACTTGACCTTATCCTGCCAATCAAAATAATCCCGGTAATTCTGCCCCTCTTTTTCTTTTTCCCGGATAACCTGTGTTTTAAAAATCCCCTTTTCAAAATACAGCTCTCTGATTTTCAAACGGGCTTCTGTGTTTTCATTGATCCACTCGGCCATGATATCTCTGGCTCCCGAAAGGGCGTCCTCTTGTGTCAGGACTTTCTTCTTAAGATCAATATACCTTTCCGCCTCTTTTTGAAGATCAATTCCCTTTTGTTCGAAAATCAATTGGGCTAAAGGCTCCAAGCCTCTTTCTCTGGCGATCGTAGCACGGGTCCGCCGCTTGGGGCGGAAAGGCAAATAAATATCTTCCAAAACACTTAAAGCTTCTACCGCCAAAATCTTTTCTTTAAGATCAGGGGTCAGCTTCCCTTGTTGTTCAATCGAGGCAAGGATTGTTTCTTTTCTTTTATCCAATTCTCTTAAATTTTTGATACGATCACGGATGGAGGAAATCGCAACTTCATCTAAACTTCCGGTGATCTCTTTTCGGTAACGGGCAACAAAGGGCACCGTGGAACCGGAATCCAAGAGTTCAATCGTGGCCCGGACTTGCTGATGATTTAAACGAAGCTCGGTTGCAATCTTTAAGATATGCGATTGATCGATCATCGGTCCTGATGGACGAGTAGGAGACGAAGTCACCTCCGCTGTCCTCTCGCTCTCCTTTTAATATGCTTTAGCGCGATCCTTAAACGTCATCCAAGGATCAAATCACTGCGCCAGGAAGTACAAATACAAACTTTTTATGAGATCATCTTCTACGTTGATTAGAGGTGGTTTCATAACCCTCTTTTGTCATTCTCGAATGCTTTAACCTGCCTGTCGGCAGACAGGTCGGGAATCCAAAAAGGATTCTCCTCGATCTAGATTCCTCCCGCCTGGGGCGGGACGGGAATGACATCGGAGACGGAAGATTTAGAGGTTATGAAACCGGCTCTAGCGTATTGAATTTAAAAATTATTGTTCTCCTGTCTAACGACATCTGCCAACCAACTGCTTAAACGCACCGCACCTTGGTAATTTAAGTGCTGTGCATTATAATACCATTTATTTTCTTTAAGGATTTCTTGAGGTTCTAAAATTTTTAGATTTGCATATTCCCTTTTCAAACTATTTAAGTAAACTTTTATCTCATCATTATCATGACATCTTTGGGCCTGGTTGGCCCATTCAAAGGAAACGGCAGGAATAATATAAAAAACTCTTATACCATTTTTTCGGCACAATTTTAAAATAGCCTCCGTGTATTTCTTAAAAAACGAGCTGACAGTTAAGGTGCCGCATTTTTCTAAATTGGGCGGGGCAACAACATTGACCGCGTTCCCCCAAACATTCAACGCCCCCCTATATCGAAAAAGATACCCCACCACATCCTCCTCTATTTCTTCCTTATGTCGAATCCCGAAGAAAATTGCTGACAAGGAAATTTTCTCCCATAAATCCTGATGCTTAAGAGAGGGCACAAAAAGCTTGGCCGTATTAATCAAGCCGAATTCTTTAATAAAAAGCTGAATATTTTGCTTCTTAAAATCACTGAGAATCCACAAATAATCACGGATGACCTCTGCTTTCTCTTGTGTCCAAACTTGTGGTAAAAAACCAATAAAAATATATTGTGGGGGCTTATTAACCTTCAAATAATTTTTAAGCATCACGTAAGAAGATATGATTGTACGAGTAGAATTCGTTGAAAAATTGAAAGAAGTGAGGTTTGTTTGATGATCAAAGACGGCGGGGATGATGGCTGTTTGATTATAGCAATCCCCTAATGTTAAAACGTCAAAATTGTTCCCTGGCATCGTAGAAAATTCATTCTTAACTTTAGCCATGACCCCATTCCAAAAGTCCCAATATAATGCGTTGTCAAAATATACTATCGCCGACTCAGCAAAGGCAACCATAAGTAAAGCAATTAAAAAGGCTTTGGGCATTCTTTGAACAGCCACGTTAAAACTGAAAATAGACAAACTCCTTGCCTCCTTCTACTCCCCAAAACATAAAAGAATAAAAACAGATGAAATAAATTATGGCCCGGACCATTGTTTTCCATTTTAAAACAATCAATAAGTCATCCCGCCTATACTGAATGACTTGGATCACCAAGAGAAGGAAAATAAAAAATATTAATTCTTTTACCAAGGGAGCCACGCCAGCAGAGAAAGGTTGCTTAAAGATTGCACTGAGCATTTGAGCAACCTGCAGCATTGACTCTGCCCGGAATATCAACCACCCTAAACATACCAGCTGAAAGAAGAACATAACTTTTAAAATAAACCAAATCTTCTTTAAAAAGACAATTTCAGGACAACGAAAATTAGTAAACACTTTACTGCCTATTCGATACCCTATCAATAGGACGCCGTGATACATCCCCCAAACAACGAATGTCCAAGAGGCGCCATGCCACAGGCCACCTAATAGCATCGTAATGAAAAGATTACGATAAGTCAGAATGACAGACTGCCGATTGCCACCTAAGGGAATATAAAGATAATCTCTCAACCAACTCGACAAACTAATATGCCATCTTCGCCAAAATTCAGAAGGATCAGTTGAGAAATACGGCCACTTAAAATTAATCATAATATCAAATCCCATGCACTTTCCCAAACCGCGTGCAATATTAGAATAGCCATCAAAATCGCAAAAAATTTGAAAAGCAAACGCATAGATCGCGATAAGAACCTTACACCCATCGTAAGGGAGGGGATGCAGAAAAAACTGGATCAACGATCTTGGCTAAATTATCCGCAACGAAAACTTTCTCAAAGAGACCCCAAAAGATGAGATAACAACCCTCATAAAATTGTTCAAGTTTCAAGATGCGGGGAGAAGTAATTTGTGGTAAAAGATCCTTGGCCCGCATGATGGGCCCAGCAACAAGGTGAGGAAAATAAATAACGAATAAACAATAGTCCCAATACTTCTTAGCAGGCTTCATCACCCCCCGGTAGACATCAACCGTATAACTCATTGCTTCAAAAGTATAGAAGGAGATTCCTACCGGAAGAATGATCTCCAACGACAGAACAGAGATGGGATGGATATGATTGATTAACGCTTCGATATTGTTAAGAAAAAAATTAAAATATTTAAAAAATCCAAGGATTGATAAGTTTACACCGAGGCTTAACCACAGCCATCTCTTTCTTATTTTTTTATCATTCGATCGATAAATAGAATTACTACAGAAATAGTCCGTGGTAATGGATACAAACATTAAAGCTAAAAATTTCCAATTCCAAGCCGCGTAAAATAAACAACTTGCCAAAATTAAAAGACGATTTTGCCACTTATGCTTAAGAGTTAGATACAAAACAAAAACAATTGTAAAAAATATAAAAAAATGTAAGCTATTGAATAACATCGGAATTTTAAAAAACAGGGAGGGGCACGGCATGCCGTGCCCCTCCCTGTTTTCTCCCTTAAATCATCTTATGACTCTTACAACGAAAAACGATAGGTTGTCCCTAACATAATTGCCATGGACTCCCAATTGACTTCGTTGAGTTGTTGAACAGGACGTCCTCCATTGGCCAGAAAAAACCGAATAATTCCTTTATCCGTTTTCCAGTCCTGGATATCGGCTCTCAAATTAATGGTCCAGTTGTCATTGATTTCATAATCCATCCCGAAGTTAAAAACAAGGCCGTAACCATCGGCAATATGCTCAAAACTTTTGGGATGTTGGAAATCGGTACGTAGGGACCAGTTGGCTTCTGCTGAAAAATCAACATTGTGATATTCAAATCTAAACATTCCCAGGAATTTATTCCTTTTCCCATTTAATTCCAATCCCAACCAAAGCCCTTCCCATTCCGGGCTATAAATCGAATTTGTCCCTTGAAAACTGAAAGGACCCGAATTGGGAATAGTTTGAATCCCCGCTCGATCTTTCAATTCCATTTCATGATGAGAATAGCCACCGAGAAAAGTCATATAGAGATCATCCACTAAAAAGAATTCCCGGCCTTGAGGAAAATGGATACGATAACCTATGCCCCCCGAAATATCAAGATTATCTACTTCATCTGTTGTACCCAACGATCGGGAGAATTCTCCCGTTCGATTATTACCAGAATAATCGGAGTCTTGGACTTCGCCATCAAAAATTGTCCCATAGGATGTCCATCCTTCCAAAACAATATGTTCCATAAGAATAACTTTCCCGTGGACTTTCGCTTCAAAACTCTCAACATCCTTCCAGGTTAACTCGGAAATAATATTGGGATTATTCCCATGAATGTCACCGGCGATATTAAAATCTACATCATCCACTCTGTATCCATAAAATATGTTAAATTCAGTTTCCAAGGTCTTGGCCGGATTACCCCAGAAAAAATTATCGATAAATCGGCTCTTGCGCAAAGGTTTATCAGACAGAGTCTCCCAAGCTTTGTCAGTAGTTTGATGGGATTTAAATTTTAAAAGTTCATTGATATCTTCCGGAGGAGTTTGAGGTTGGCTTTCAAGATCCTCAAAAGGATTTGGGGAAGGATTTTCTTTTGTTTTATTTTCCGCTTTTTTCAAGGCCTTTTCAATAACAATATCCCGAGAGGGATCATAATCATTTTGGGCTTCCTCTTTCGTATAACATACATCACTCCAGGCAATACTCTCTTTATCTTTCAGATGCGATGCCACACAGTCAAGTTCCCGGCTGATCATATCGGCTCGATCATATTTAAAATCTGAGGCCAGGACTAATTCATTTTGATAGATGATTAAACCCAGTACGACCACTATGTTTAAAACTCTTAAGATAGAAATTATTTTCAAATTTTCTCCCTCGTAGGACAAAAGCAAAATGCCTAATTGAATTCTACTTATATGACTGCATTATAAAGTTCTCGAATAAAACAGGCAAATGTTTTTTCCAATTTTTTATCAAATTCTTAAAGTTAAAATCCAATCTTAAGAGATATTGAAGCCAGAGGAAAGGTTGGGGTTAAAATGAAATAACAGAGAGGTCGGGATTCTCCCCGCCGTTGGCGGGGTCCCGCCTTCCATATATTGTCTAGAAAGGCGGGAAAACCCAAATATGATATTGGCGGAGAGGTCGGGATTCGAACCCGAGGACCCAGTTACCCAGGTCAACTGCTTAGCAGGCAGCTGCATTCGACCACTCTGCCACCTCTCCCAAAGGAAATTGTGGATCAGTACTTTGTTTGCTTCAATGGTGATCCTAGAAACTACCGAATCACCAATCACTGAATCCAGAAATATCCCGCCTTCCTTGATGCCTTTAGATTGGCGGGACCACCTCTCCCAAGAAAATTGCGGATCACCGCTTTATTTGCTTCCCCGGCCTGCTTCCTCTTACCTGCTTGTCCAATAGCCAGGTCGGGGCAGGCAGGATAACCATAGAAACTGCTGGATCACCAATCACGGGATCCAGGAATGTCCCGCCTTCCTTCATGCCTTAGATAGGTGAGGCCACCTCTCCCAGAAATCTAAAGAATTTTAAAAGACGTGCGAGTGAATGACCACCGACTTCGTCGGTGGCTTCTTACTCCCATAGTTTCAGTTGA
>CAYJXI010000021.1:0-40120 GCA_964374105.1 uncultured Planctomycetales bacterium | reverse complement strand
AAGGGGGGTAACGATCTATTGACCGTTCCCTAAAATGATATTTTTGGGATATCAAAAATCTAAGAATGCTATCATTACACAGATAAAATTTTTTGAGATTGGACTTTAATCAATTGCTCAAAACTAAGAGGACTCAAATCTTTAAAAAAAGTAGATTTAAGGAAAGGATTATTTTTCTGCAATCAGCTTCCCGGATTTGTCATATTTTTTAATCCCGATAGGTTGATCAAATTCAAAAATCTGTTCTTCGATAAGATGTCCAGAATCATCGTAAAATTTTAACATCCCATGGACTCTACCATCATTATAGGTTCCTTCTTCCTGAACTTGGCCATTCTCATAGTATCTTTTGTAAATACCATCTTGCTTGTTATTGTAAATCTGACTTTCGGACTCCAATTTTCCGCTGGGATAATATTTTTTCACATTTCCCGCAATCTGGCCATTGAGGTACTCAGTTTCGGATTCTAAACTTCCATCTTTACGGTATTGTTTCATAACCCCTTCCATTTTGCCTTCTTGGAATGTTATCTCGTTAAATAACATCCCATCTTCATAATAAGTTTTAAAGATCCCATCTTTTTTATCGTTTTTATAATTCCCTTCGGCAACGAGTTGTCCTTTTTCATTATAACTTTTGACCGGCCCTTCTTGTCTTCCTTCTTTATAGGTCTTTTCAAATTGCAATGGGCCGCTTTCAAAATAGATTTTGCTGATCCCATCTTTTTTATTGTCTTTATAATCTTCTTCTACTTCTAATTTCCCGTTTTTTCGGTATCGTTTTAAGAGACCGTTCAAAATACTATTTTGATAATATCTTTCCTCTAGAAGTATTCCTTCCTTATCATAGAGTCTGGTTAAACCATTACGAATATCATCTTTATATTCTTCCTCTATCTGCAAATTCCCATTGGGGTAATATTTTTTTGACAAGCCGTTCAGTTTATTATTTTGGTAATTTAAATCTTCCTTCAACGTCCCATCCCGGTAGTAAATTTTGGAATTCCCTTCCAGTCTTCCCTTTTTAAAATTTCTAACTGATCGGATTTGTCCGTTGGAATAATAAGAATACATAGGCCCATCAACAGAGATTTCTTTCTTTTGGTTTTGTTCTTGGCGTATCCCGCGCAGGAAAAATTCAATTTTGGGAGATATATCTGCTTCTTTCTCCTGGGCCCAGGACATATGGGAATTGATGATAAAGGCAATTAATAAACCAACACCGTAAGATAACTTCATATTGAGATACCTCTTCTTAGTGATAAAGTGAGCCCTCGGGAGTTTATAAGCTACCTCACCCGAGGGCTCATCCTGAGCGAACGGAAGTGAGCGAAGGATCTTTTAAAGATCCTTGCTCGCTGCGCTCGTCCCCGGCCCGCTTACGCTTGTCGGGGCGGGCAGGATGACGGGTCGGAAACACCCGGACCCGTCATAAAGTATATCATCCCAATTATTAATAAGGAAAGCTGTTTATCATTTTTTGAAGACAAGAAAAGCTTGAATATCGGAAGGATATTTTGGATCCAAATTTGTTATTTAAGAGGTTCCTAAACCAATAAGGTGTGTTACAAAGGACTAATTCGAGAAATTAAAAAAGGCAACCCTTTCATTGAAGAGTTGCCTTTTTTGGAGAGTTAAGATGTTGCTTTTGCTTTTAAGACCTTTTTCTTTTCCTTCTTACAACAAATGCCCCCAAAATTCCTGATCCCATTAAAAATAGGGATGATGGTTCAGGAATCACATGATGATCGCACCCAGGAGTCAAAACATCATGGAATGTTAGATTTCGTCCATGTTTGACAACACCATCATGCAAACCTCCTTCATCTGTCGGTGCACTGAACCAAAAGTAATCGTAATCCCCTACATCTTCAAAATTATCTGAAAGCAATTCCCATTTGACTCCTTCAATACCCGTTGAACCATCCAGACCGGATTCAATATTGTAACTGCGAAATTCATTCCCCATAAGACCAGAAAGATTCCCATCATTAGGAGCGACTCCATTGGCACCCGCCGTGGAAGCGATCGCCGCCAGCAATTCTTCATCTTCTGCGATGCACATTTCTAATTCAAGGGTAAAGTGGCTAAGTCCATTTCGCTTTTCTCCTTCAATGACATTGACTTTATATAGCCATTGAAACCATGTATCAAAGCCCAATAAACCCGCATGATCCGGATCCTCAGTAGTACTCACAAAGCTGATTTGATAATCTAGTAAAGCGAAGGCCGGAGAGTTAAAATAAAGCAGACTGACGATAATACTACCTAAAATGATCACCCATCTTTTCATTAGATCTAATCCCTTTTGATAGAATTCAATAACAGAGAATTAAGGAATTTGGATTCAAATATTCCTCTTTCTTAATATAAATATAAGCAAAATCTATACCATATACGGAATAATAAAAAATATATTATACTAAATGTAATTCATTAATTCGGAGGAAGATAGATAATACGAGAGATCGCCCTTAGGTTTATTCAGACATTTTCTTGAAAAAGCTGAGGAATATTCAATACTGAGTTTAAAATTTTCAACATCTTTCCTGACCAGATAGTCAGGGTATGACCGGGATAGGAGAGGACACGCTGGGAAAATAAATCCCCGTCTGCTCTAAATTCACCAGATCATTTAAATATTGAATAAAAGATTGCCGATAAAAAGGCAGCTAAAGGCAGGGTTAAGATCCAGGCAGACAATATAGAAAAAATCATCTTCCAGTCAGGATTTCTATTAATGAGCCCGATTCCAAACAACGAACCGCAAGTCACATGAGTGGTGGACACGGGAACCCCCCAATTCGAGGCAAGGATAACAAGACAAGCCGAAATAAAATTTGAAGTAAATCCTTGCCCATGATTCATGCCAGTGATCCTATAAGACATTGTTTCCGCCACTCGCTTTGCACTCAAAATCCCTCCCATAGCCATGACAATTCCCACCAGACTCATGTTCAGGGAAGGTGTCAAGATTCCTGCGGCCACAGAAAGGGCCACTATTTTCGGAGTATCATTGAGTCCCCTAGCAAAACAGATTGCTCCCGCGCTAAGAAAATGAAAAAAATCTAAAACCTGCTGGGCATCTACTCCTAACAGTTGACCAGAATAGTGTTGGGTAATTTGTAACTGGCAATTCTTTTTATCATCAACAATAATTCCTAATGATCTCAACTGAGTCACCGAAATCTTTGTCTCTTTAAGTTGTGATAATTGCGGGATAGGGATAACTCTTTCCTCCAAACAAAGGCACGTGGTTCGTTTGACCCCCAAAACTTTGCGAACATAACGGAAAAGAGGATAGATCATCACAGTCAAGATGATAGAAAAAAGAGGGCTTAAAATTAAAGGGATCAAAAAAGTTTTTCCCAAATTTTCATAATTAAGCTGCGGACCTAAAGCCATCCATCCCGCCCCCAGTAAGGCACCCGTTAGACTATGGGTGGTGGAAATGGGAACACCTAAGCGGGTGGCCAAAAAAACAGTAGCCCCGGCCGCAAGAGAGACTGCCAAGAGGAATTCCCGCTTTATTGCATAATCATCAGGAAAAAGAGTTCTGCCACTAAACGTGTAAATCAATTGAGTGGCCAAAAAGATCGCTGTGAAAGAACCCGCGAGTGTTGTTAGGGTTGCCCAATTCAAGGCCTTCTTATAATTTGCAGTTCTACTCCCCAGAAGGGTTGCCACCCCCTTGAAATTGTCATTGGCTCCATTGGCATAGGCTACCAAGAGGATTGAAAAAAATATTGCAACAGTCTCAAACATGTTAAAAAATCAAATTATTAAGTTTAGGTGATTATAAAATATTGAGTAGCCTTATCTTAACGCCTTGCCCGTTCAAAATCAATATAACCATTTTCCGGTTCTAAATTGATCAATCGAACACGTACCTTTTCTCCCACATCCATCCCTTTTTCACCACGGATGACCCTCCCTTCCACCGGAGGACTTAGAAGACGAACATAGGTTCCTTTTTCTGAGGCTCCGGTGACAATAGCCTCAAAAATTTTTCCCAGGGAATCTCTTAAAAGAACGGCCCCGGCCACTTTACGCATAAAACGTTCCACCTTTTTAGCCGCTTTATCTCGGAGGGTACACCACTGGGAGATTTCCTGAAGTCTTGCCTTGGAATAAGGAATGGTTTCTTTCGACAATGTGGCTTTGATAAGCCGTTGAATAATCACATCCACATAACGCCGGTTAGGAGCGGTGGAGTGAGTATAATCATACACGGCCAAACCAAAATGTCCTAATTTTGATTTTTGGGGTTCTTTCAAAACGTATTCACCCGGTCCTAACAATTTCACAATCGTTAAAGATAAATCTGGGAAATGCTCAGGATCGGATTGTCTTTGTCCCGCCAAAAAATCGGACAAAGCCTTGGCGTCCGGTTCTGGAGGGAGGCTATCTCCTAAGGATTGAGCCACCTCACAAATTCTTTCCCAACGTTCGGGAGTGCGAACGATCCTTTGGATATAAGCAGAACCTTTCTCCTCAAGAAATTTAACCATCGTTCCATTAGCGGCGACCATAAAATTCTCAATCAAATATCTGGCTCGATTCTTCTTTTTAACAACCAGGTCCCTCACTTCTCCCTGTTTAATGATAGGCTTAGCCTCGATCGTTTCAAACTCCAAGGCTCCATTTTGGATCCGAAAAGATTTAAGGCGCTGAGCGGCCTCATCCTGCAAAATAAGCTGATCTTTGAGACCCGAGACATTGGAAACCTTCTCCGGCAGAGGGCCCTGGCCTTCCAGCCAATCCCCCACCGACTCATAAACAAGTTTGGCCTTGTTGTGAACGATCCCTTGGTAAACCTCCCCATGCCGGACACTTCCGTCTTTTTTGACGTAAAATTCGATAATGATCGCCAGACGTTCCTCTCCTTCCTTGAGGGAGGAAAAATCCGTTGATAATCTTTCTGGGATCATCGGGAAAACCTTAAATCCCGTGTAAACAGAAGTTCCATTGTGTGAGGCATGCTGATCGGTAGGGCATCCTTGAGTGACATAATGATCCACATCAGCGATGGCTATCATCACCTTGATTTCCCGGTTGGGCAGACGTTGGCAATATTCCAATTGGTCGAGATCTTGCGATTCAATATTATCGATCGATGACCACAAAAGGCCCTTAAGATCCTTAAGGGGATGGTTTAATGAATTTAACCTTAAGGCTTCTTTAAATCCTGCGACCTCTTTGAGGACTTTGCTAGGAAAGCGAGAAATGAAGCCATAATTGGCCATCGCTTGATGAGCGATTTGATTAACATCAATAAATTGCCTTGATCCCATAATCAATGCGGGAAATTTCTAAAGGATTAACCCAAATGCTTCATTTTTCTTTTTTTAGATCTGCCCAGGTTTTCTTGAGGTAATGATCACGACCAGAACCCAAACGGTAGAATTTATACTGGAAAGGATTTTTTTGATAATATTTCTGGTGGTATTCCTCGGCCTTGTAAAAGGACGCAGCTTTTGTGATCTCAGTGACAATGGGTTCTATGAATCGACCGGATTTTCTTAAGTCTTCTTTGGACTTTTCCGCTAAGCGTTTTTGTTCTTCATCATGATAAAAGATAGCGGTTCGGTATTGATCCCCTACATCGGCAAACTGTTGGTTGGGGGTGGTGGGATCAACATTCATCCAGAAGACCTCCAAGACTTCCTCATAAGGAATTTCTTTGGGGTCATAAATGACCTCGATGGCTTCGGCATGACCGGTGTTCCCAGCAGAGACCTCTTCATAAGTAGGATCCTTCTTATGCCCACCCGTGTAACCGACAATTGTTTCTTTGACCCCCTTCAATCGGTCAAAGGGTGGCTGCATGCACCAGAAACATCCCCCCGCGAAGGTGGCTTTTTCAAAATTTTGCGAGTTGTTACCTGTACTTTTTGTATCTGCGTTAGAATCTTTCATGCTCATGAGGGAAGATATAAAAATAAATATGACGATTAAAAATAAGATTCTTTTTGAGGCCTTTATTGTAAACATAATTCAAAAAAATTTCTATGGATTTCTCACGATGACCTTAATTCATCCCATTATAACAATTTTTCGGGGATGAGCTTTCGTCCTGCATAACCATCATCCAGACCATGATACCATTGCAGTTTCTCTTCATCACTCCTCCAGCATAACAAAATCTCTTTGCCATCAATCACCGCTGGGAAATCCACTAAACCAATCTGAAAATTCCAATCTTTATAGAAACAGCCCAGATCTTCTAATTCCATCATCAACAATTCAATCTGGGCCTGTAGATTAAAATACTCAACCGGAGGCTCTTTCCCTTTAAATTGATCGGCTATGGTCCGCATTTCATGACCCTTCTTAAGGATATCCTGTACGATCTTTTTCACGAGCGGCAGACGGCGGTTGGCTTCTTTGATTGTAAAAATTTTCTTAAACATCTCGCATTAAAGTTGATATTCGTAGGGGCACGGCATGCCGTATCCCCTGCTTTGGTGAGATTATCACCTAGGCACATATTTTTGTCCGTAAGGAGTGGCTAACATATCCATGATGCCTAACTGATGACGATAAAGAAAAACAACAACCAAGATGAGACAAAGAACCAAAAAGGCAACTAAGGCACTGACGCTTTTAGCGGGGGGTTGAGGCAGCATCACCTGTTCCTTTTTCTCTTCTAAGTAATCTGAATAGATATCACAAGCAGAAATAAGATAAATGGGTCTTAAAAAAACCTGTACGATGCCAACGGCAATCAAAATCGGCACCGCCGCCCAAAAATAGAAGGTAAAAACATGGCCATAGATTTCTTCTTTCCCTTTGGGAATTAATTCATCAAATGCAATAAAAAAGAAAATGGTACCGATGTAAGCCAAAATCCCGACAATCCAGCACAATGCCGAATATCCCAACCGGAGGGTCACAACCTCTTTAAATTTGTGTTTTACGATTGATATCGATTGACGGCAAGATTCCACCAGACCACGTCCGGTGATGAGGCTGGGAAGAATGCCAATAGTCCCGACCTTCCAAGCAAAATACAAGGCCTCACTTAAAGCGCGTTCGGCGGGGGTTGTTTTATCGTCCTTCTTAGGAAGACGCTCTAGAATTTGATTAACCGTAATCCAACCATCGATCCATTGAAATATCCACAATGGCCAGGCTCTTGGCAGGACAATCCTCAAACAAGCCGCAATGGTTGAAGGTTGACCCTGTTTGTGAAGAAAATGCACCGCCCCCATGCAAGCGGAAAAAATACTTAAGGGAAAGGCCGCCACACCCACACAAACAAACGACCAGGCAATCAAAATCACATCGGCAATCGACCCTTCATCAGATTTTTCTGCACTTCTCCACACCTCTTCGGGAATCCACCCTAGCATCTGTACCCAGAGGTAATAACCAATGCCAATCGCCACCCATTGCAATAAAGAAAATGTAATGATTTCTTTTTCCAGAAAGACCAATTTGAGGGCATAGCCGATTCGTCCAAAAAATCCTTTGACCGCTTCTGTTTTCGGAGGTCGCTGTTCCTGGAATGATGAGAAATGATTGATCTCGTTTTTGACTTGATCAAATTCTTTTTGGATCGACCCAATCGACCATGGCTCAGGGTTTTTTAAGGGAACCGTTTCATTTTGGTTTTGAGGACCGCCTGCCTGTGGGGCTAGCGTGAAGTCTTTCACTAGATTTCTTCCTGTTGGGAATCCCTCTGTTTTTTTCTCTTTAGAGAAAAGAAAAATGGGGATTAAATAACTCACCACCGCGATCCCTAATAAAACTAGAAATATGTAGAAGATTAAAAGCGTCATAATGACTCTCTCTAAACGTGACAGTGGGGCACGGCATGCCGTGCCCCCTACCCTTTAGAATATAACATATAAAAAAAAATTTGAAATGCCATTTCCTAAAAAGGCAATCCCCCTTTAGCAGGATCACCTTTTCTTTTTTTAAAAGAAGGAGCCGGGTTGCTTTAAAAACTCCAGTTCCTGCAAGGAAGAATCTCTATTCAAGATGGTATTACGGTGTGGGAAACGGCCGAAGCGTTCAATGATTGTAAAATGTCTCTTGGCATAATCGAAGGTATATTCATAGTAAACAATATTCTGAGGACTCTTAGCCTTGGATTGCTCAATCAGATCGGCAAAATATTCAAGAGATAATTCTTGCATACGAAGGTCCTCCGAATGCATAAGCGGCATATAAAGAAAAAATCTTTCAATCAAAGATAAGGCTTGATCTTTTTTCTCATGAATAGAAAGAACGGTTAAATCCAAGGCGAGAGAATCGTACTCAAACATCATAAAATTGTCGCGATACATATTTCTGGAGAATTGATCAAAAAGAACGACCAGCGCTAATCGTCCCTGGATTGTCTCCTCCCATATTTTGTACAGTCCGAGGCTGGCTTTAATCAAATCCGGTTCAAATTTTTCCCGTATGACAAAATCAAACCGGGGATCTTTGGTGAACCATTTTTGGACACGGGGATCTTTCCTATCAATCAGGCCATCATCATTTAATCCTTCAAACCAAAAATCTAGAATTTCATGTGGTCGGTTCACTAAAATATGAGAGTATTTAACCTTTTGGGGTTGATGCTAGTAAATATTCTGTTCTTATATTCTGCAAACTGCGAAAGATATTCTTCACAATATCCGGATTTTCTTTTTCCATTTCTCTTAGCATTTTTTTAATCTTCATCCGGTGGGAGGTTCCATCATTGGCGCATTTGGATTGACCGATAGAGTCGATTTTTAATTTCTCCGCCAGGCGTTTCATTTCCTTTTCGCGAACGTAAGCCAAGGGACGGATAATCACAATCTTCCCTCCAAAAAGTTCTTGTTTGGGTTTCATCGCAGCAATCTCCCCCTGATAGAATTGATTCAAAAGGATCGTCTCAACGATATCATCCAGGTGATGGCCAAAGGCGATTTTGTTAAAACCCATGCGATCGGCTAAAATAAACAGGGCCTTGCGGCGATTACGCGACCACCAGAAGCAATCGATATCTTCCCACTTTTCACCTTTAAGCGCATCGACTTTTTCGATCAGGCAAGGGAACTCGTTTGCCTTAAGATATTCCATCAGTTTTTCGGGTGAAAAATCCGCAAATTCAAAATCAATATGAATGGCAGTGAATTCAAACTTAACTGGCGAAATCCTCTGCCGATCACGGAGAACATGAAGAAGCGAAATACTATCCTTGCCACCCGAGACCGCCACCGCAATTTTGTCTCCCTCTTCAATCATGCCAAAATCCACAATGGCCTTGCCCGCCTTGCGGGAGACGTTGAATAATTCAGGAAGGTTGTTGATTTGATTATTTTTACTTTTCACTTTTGATAACCTTTAAGGCCGATAAATAGCTTAAAAATCATCTTTTTCCTTTTTTCTTAAAATTAGAAATAAGGCCGGCCTTTTGTGAATGAGAGGATTCACCTTTTGCCACTCCCTGACCGAAAGGGTTTTAATATATTGCCTAGGAGAAGTCAAGTCACAGGCGATGCAAAGATGAGTCTTAAGGTGGCACACCCTCAAGATATCCCTAAACATTTGTTCATTGTGATACGGGGTCTCCATAAAAATCTGGGTCTCTTGTTCAAGAAAAGAACGCTTTTCAAGATCACGGATTTTTTTCAATCGTTTCTCTTTATCCTTTGGCAAATACCCGTGGAAGGCAAAATTCCGGCCATTTAAACCAGAAGCCATCAAGGCCAAAAGAATGGAAGATGGCCCTACCAAAGGAATGATCTCCCAACCTCTTTGATGGGCCCATAAGACAATCTCCTCCCCGGGATCAGCCACACACGGACAACCGGCCTCAGAGATAATGCCAATATCCTTATCCCGAACTTCTTCAAAAAATTTTTTAGCGTCCTTCATTGGGGTATGTTCATTGAGTGGAAAGAACACACAATCATTAATAGGAAATGCGGGCTTAAATTTTTTAAGAAGACGTTGGGCAGATTTCTGCCCTTCCACCATAAAATACCGAACATCGATGATTTTATGAGCTATGTAAGAAGGAAGGAGATCCTCTTCCCCATCATATGAAAGCAGGTTCGGGATAAGATACAACTTGGGAGGCATAAATGTCCAATAGAATCAATAACAATCCACCGTAAGGGACTGTCCTATCCTATGACACCTTCTCTTTCAAAAGCATTCATCCAGCGTCCTCTAATTTTACCGAAGCAAAATTATACCGGATTGCCGTCTGATTACACAAATCGGCAGCAATGGCCAGAGGATTTTGTTCTAACATTCTAATGTCTTCTTCAGTTAAGCTGAAGCTTTTTTTATATTCAATCTGCCCTTGCGGATTTCGGGTGGAAACGATGATGATGATTCGGTAGTCACCCGATTTCCAGTAATTGGCTTTTTTAAGTTCTTTCATGGCCTCTTGGATCATGGGTTTCTCAATATACTGTTTGAACAAGTTTTGGTGGTTAATTTTTTTTGCATCCGGGTCCTTGCCTTCCATCAATTGTTCCCAACCATTATTGATGATGGATAAAACAGGGTTAATCTTAAGATAATTCGCTTGATCGGAGAAAAAGATATTATATTGAAAAGGCTCATCCGGCGTCACCAGGAATTTGGAGGCCATCTGCAGGTCTATCCCTTGGAATCCACCGACATTAAACCGATGGGGTCGGAATGTCAACCAATCAAAAACGTAAGACTTTTTTTCATTTTTATGGATTAAATCAATAGAGATAGAATTCACAAAGACCACCCTTCGCCTTGTGGTCAAGACCCCTGAGATCGCTAAGGTATGGCCATATTGATTGAATCCCACCTCAAGTGTGTCCGCGATATGGTTTTTTAATAAATCTTTTGAAAACAAATCAACCATGGTTAATTTAAAGTGGTAAACTGAATCGCCCTTCTCCCTAAGAAGCCAATAGGACCCACCCTTAGGGTACTTTAAAGTAATGAGAATCTAGAACAATTATAACACATTTGGCGGGCATCATTTGCGGCAAGCAACAAATCGTTTAGGAAGATACCCTTCGGCTTACAACCCTTGCTTTTTTAAATCGAAGATATATGAAATAAGGCTACGACTGTTTTCTTGGCGAAGCCAGCCGTAGCCTTGATGATATTTGGTGGAGGTGCGGGGAATCGAACCCCGGTCCTTGAATGACATTGAATAGGCCTCTACATGCTTAGTTTGTCTTTTCTCATTCATCCCGCCTTCCCTGACAAACAAAGTATGGCGGGACTAGCCTTCCTTAAAGTTTCACCCCGCCGCCGAAGGCATTCGGCGGGGCTATCCCGCTTTTGACCCCCTATAAGACCGCGGGCGTTTCTTATAAGAGGGTCCCGCCGTAATTAGGCGGGAACTGCTTCGGCGAGAATCGCCTCAGCTTCCGCGACTGGATTATAGTCAGCGTTTAATTTTTGCTTGGATGATTAACGAGGCCCACCAAGCTTCCTCGGCATGCCACCTATTCCTTGTCCCTTCAAGTCGAGACCAATCACCCCCCATATCCTAGAAATCAGTGGTAAGTTATAAGAAAGAACCATTATTGGGGATAATTTCTTTTTCTCTCTGATACTTCTCAGTTGCATTTAACCGTACAATGTCAATCAAATCTTGCGGCCGTCCCGCTTTCTCTTCGCTTTCGATCAATAAATTGCTCTCTTGTTACCGGGACCCTATAGGGTTATACCCAATCTTTCTTAAGATATCAAACAACTTGGCCAAGTTCCTATCTTCTAATGTGACAATTAAAGCCAAACCCTTGGTGAAGCGCTCATAACCGTGCCAGACCACTGGCGACCCCACCGGCCACTCCCTATTTCACTTTTGCTTTATTAAGAGCCTTGAATACCTAGCTACAAGATAGGCCTCACTTCGTTCGGCAACTATCTTGTCCATAGGGGCTATCGCCCCTCTGGCGCTCCATCCCGCCTCTTATTCATCGGTGGGATTCCGCTGTCACCCCTTGGGGGATTGCCCACAATCCCCCAAACCCCCTGTGGTTGTATCGGAATTTCAAAGATGAAATTCCGATACAATAAAACATGCCTCACCGTCCTTTGGCATAACCAATTATAACTTAAATTATACGGGTGAGCAAACTATTGTCTTTTCTGACGCATCATCCTCTTAAGACCCCGCTCAATCTCCCGTTTTTTGATGTCTTCTCGCTTATCATAAAGTTTTTTCCCTTTAGCCAAAGCAATTTCCACCTTGACCAATCCGCGGCTATTAAAATAAATCTTGGTTGGCACTAAGGTGTAATTCTTCTGGGATACCTGCCCAATAATCTTTTGAATCTCTTTCCTATGAAGAAGGAGTTTCCTTTCCCGATCGGGATTTTCATTCTGGTAACTGGCCTGGGCATACGGTGGGATATGTAAATTATAAAGGTAAATTTCCCCTTCTTCGAGGCGGGCAAAGCTGTCTTTAAAATTTATCCCTTGGTTACGGATGGATTTGACCTCAGCGCCGTTTAAGACAATCCCACATTCCCAAGTCTGGTATAAGTGGAAGTTCTGAAAGGCCTTTTTATTGGTGGCAACGATTTTCATCGGACATCTTAAGAATCACTCTGTGATTCAATATTTTAGCGAGATTATAACAGTAAAGCGGCCCTTTAAGCAATGGATTTAGTTGACATCTCCTTCCCATATGGATATACTTGGGAACAAAAGGCAGGAATTATTATTAAGTTGAGGTTTTAAAATTAAAAATTGTACCGAACTGGCGGAATTGGTATACGCGAAAATATCGTTGACGTGCTTGATACTCTCATGGATTCGGATAACGAAACTGGATATTGCGGCGAGGGATGAGGGGTAAAGAATAAGAGATGAAAAAAACTGCACGCGATAAGATATTCATACTGATAGCAGCGTGCATTTTCGTTTTTGGGATTTATACATCTTTTAAGGAGGTTGCGCCACTTTTACGAGAGTATCGGGGAGAAGCGTTGATTTGGTATTTAATTTTAATCTTTGGTTCTCTGGCTTTTTGTTACGTCTGGCAGCTTTTATTTCTTCCCCGCACCCGGAGCTATCTAAAAATTCTTGAACAACAAGCCCTCAAGCATAATGGCCGGGTTGAGAAATATCTACATCTAACGGAGCCTTCTTTAATCTTTTCAAGATATTATTTCGAATTTAACTTAAGACCCGAGTCCTGGCACGGAGATCCCGAGCGGGATATTCCCTTGCTAGACAAAATAGGGACTAAAATATCGTGTTATTTTAATCTAAAAATACATTATGCTATTCAAATAGATAGCCAAACATTTACTTTCAGAAACGGTCCCTTATTTTCAAAACCAATTAAATTAAACGATGCCATATTCGATGATAATTTTATTATTAGAACTGAAATCATAAACAAAGAAGATATTTCTCCTTCTTGCCAAGGGATTGTTCAGGATGTGCTGACGCCTGAACTTCGAGCCCGGTTACAACGGTTAAAAAATTTCGGGCGCTGGGTGTATGTTTACCTTAATATACAGGGAAAGTCGTTTGAACTTTTTGTCGAAAAATGGCTCCTCGATGGTGAAGAAATGGATTTCTTTATTGATACGGCATTAAAATTTGTCGACCGATTGAAGGAAATGGGAGTAGCTAATCCTAAAATGAAATAAAAGGAAATGTTTGCCGATCTTGTTTCGCCAAATACTTAACGTGTTTGGCTCTGTAGGATTTCAGCACTTCAATAAGAAATCTTGCCGAAGTGGTGAAACTGGTATACACGCTACGTTCAGGGCGTAGTTCCGAAAGGATTGTGGGTTCGAATCCCACCTTCGGCATTTTATCTTCTCATGCTAATTTCAAAAATTACTAAAAGCCTAATTATCAAACACCCCTTAAAAACGATGAAGAGGTGAGATCTAACCTTGCATAATCGCAATCCCCTTTCTAAAAATCTTACAACGCTATCTCTCTTTGGGAGTGTCTTTCTTCTTTTTATTTTTCAAGCCGGAGGATCTGCAATCATAGAAAAAGATCTCAAAAAAGAAAGGGCATTAATAATCTCAAAAGAAACATATTACCCTTCGAATGAATTATCTACATATAAAAATGAAAAAACAGCGATGGCCTTTAAATACCCATCAAATCTTATTTTTTACAATAGAAAAGGAGGGCCTAGAGATGCCGAATTCCCTCTTTTGTTATTCCAAAAACCTCCTCAAGATCAATTTTTTGATAGACGTGTTTGCCCGGTGGACTGTATCCTGGTAGGTAGCGATGTGGATTATATAATCGGTTCACCGCAAGATTATGATCGAAATTCCGACAATCTTAAGACTATAAAAATCAATGGAATGAAGGCCATTCGATCTTATAAAGTTGAAGAAGTTTTATCGGGATATTATGGTCAGCCCATCGGTTATTCGCTTGAGGAAAGAATTATGATCCAAGATCCCTATGTTGATGAACGGGTCATCTTACTCATTTACTATGAACTTCTCCCGGAGTTACCTAAAAGCCAAGAACCCATTGTAGGGGAAAAGATTAAAAAATTATTTAACAAAGAAAAATATAAAGCTTTTCAAACGATTCTTGATAGTCTTCAAATTCTCCCCATCGATATCGATCTTTGGATACAATCCAGTAACAACAAGCTTGGGATCTCGTTTCAGCATCCTGCCTTTGGGGGCAATTTGACTGAAAGTCTAGGGAAGCATTTTTATTTCCATAGTCCGTTAGTCTATTTTGCGAGCGGTCTGGCAACAATTGAATTTGTTGTGAATAATACAAATTCAGCCAACGCCCCGGGTGATCCTGCTCCGCCACTCTTTCAATATTCCGGACAACCTTTAGAGGAGGCTTGTCAAGAGAATGGATATCTTAATCTCACTTACTATGATGTTAAATTATCTGAATGTAATCTTAAAACATTGCCCAATGGGTTTAAGATAATCCTGATCAAAGGACATGTTGCCAAAGCTTATAAGTCCCACGGTTCAACCGGAGATTGGAAATATGCTCCCATTCCTAAAGATAAAAGGATATTCCTTCCCTTTAAAGCAGCCTTCATCAAAACAAAATCTAAAGAATGGCCTGGGTTAACGATTCATACCTATATTGATCGTAATTTTGGTCTTCCCTCCTTACCTCGATGGGATCGAGGTTTAGATTTTGGCCAGCTTGAATATGTATTTGACAAGTTAGTATCTTCCTTGAGTTATAATCAATAACGAATCAAAATAGAAACTTATAGTTTTTTCCAGTATATTCTAGGACATTAACTAAAAGATACCCTTATTTCTCAATTCTTGGTAATTCTGGGTAATTTTATCCTTGCGTGTATTGTTATTCCGTAATACAATAACTCCAATTCTTTTATTTTAAATTTTAATCCCTCTTAGTTATGGTGAATCCCATGGATGAAGGCGTTAACCATCATACCTCAGAAGTAGAAGAAATAGAAATCCAGGAATGGTTGAGTTCCCTGGATTATGTCTTAAAACACGGAACTAAAGAACAGGCCCACAAGATCCTCCAGCAACTACAGATCCGAGCTCAAGAGGCGGGTGTAACCCTGCCCTTTACCGTCAATACTCCTTATATCAATACTATCCCGCTTGAAAAACAACCTCCCTTCCCAGGGAACAGGGATATTGAACGTCAGATAAAAAGCATTATCCGCTGGAATGCCATGGCCATGGTCGTACGGGGGAACCGGGCTGAGGCCGGAATTGGCGGACATATCTCTACCTATGCCTCTGCGGCCACCCTTTTTGAAGTAGGATTCAATCATTTTTTTAAGGCCAGAACCGAGGATTCTTCTGGAGATATTGTCTTTTTCCAAGGGCATGCCTCGCCTGGAATTTATTCTCGGGCCTTTCTGGAAGGACGCTTAAGCGAACAACACTTAGAAAACTTTCGCCGGGAACTTAAACCGGGGGGTGGTCTTTCTTCTTATCCTCACCCTTGGCTAATGCCTAATTTCTGGCAATATCCTTCCGTTTCAATGGGGCTGGCACCAATCATGGGGATTTACCAGGCCCGGTTTATTCGTTATCTTGAAGACCGTGGTCTTAAGAAAAAAGATGATGGAAAAGTCTGGGTCTTTATGGGTGATGGGGAATGTGATGAGCCGGAATCTTTGGGGGCTATCACGATGGCCTCTCGGGAGAAACTGGATAACCTCCTCTTTGTCATCAACTGCAATCTGCAAAGGCTCGATGGCCCCGTGCGTGGCAATGGTAAGATTATCCAAGAATTGGAGGCCATTTTCCGCGGGGCGCAATGGAATGTCATTAAGGTCATCTGGGGTGATGACTGGGATCCCCTTTTGGCGAAAGATACCGAAGGGTTACTGGCCAAACGCATGGGAGAGGTGATTGATGGCCAATATCAAAAATATACGGTTGAGTCCGGAGATTATATCCGCCGAGATTTCTTTGGAGTTGACCCGAGGCTTCTGGAGATGGTTAAACATTTCTCGGATGAACAATTGACTAAGATGCGGCGGGGAGGCCACGATCCCGAAAAAGTTTTTGCGGCCTATAAGGTGGCTGTTGAATTCAAAGGGGCACCCTCGGTTGTCATTGCTAAGACCGTCAAAGGTTACGGTCTAGGGGAAAGCGGTGAAGGAAAAAATATCACCCATCAGCAAAAAAAGCTCAATGAAGAAGAACTGGGGCAATTTCGTACCCGATTTAACATCCCTATCTCTGATGAAGATGTAGCGGAAGCCCCGTTTTATAAGCCTGCAGAAGATTCTGAGGAGATGAAATATTTGCATGAACGCCGAAAAAGTTTAGGAGGCTATCTTCCCCAACGAAAGATCAAAAATACTCCCCTCCCAACACCTCCTGAGGATCTTTTTGAAGAGTTTTATAAAGGGACAGAAGGCCGTGAGGTCTCAAGCACCATGGCTTATGTGCGAATTCTCTCCAAACTCTTAAAAGATAAAGAAATTGGAAAACTCGTTGTCCCGATTGTTCCAGATGAGGCCCGAACATTTGGTCTAGAGGCCCTTTTTCGCCAATGCGGGATCTATTCGCATGTTGGGCAACTTTATGAACCGGTTGATTCCGATAGTCTCATGTATTACAAAGAAGCCAAAGACGGACAAATATTAGAGGAGGGCATCACTGAGGCGGGTTCCATCTCATCCTTTATTGCCGCAGGGACTGCCTATTCCACCCATGGCATCAACACCATTCCTTTTTACATTTATTATTCCATGTTTGGATTTCAAAGGGTGGGTGATTTGATTTGGGCAGCGGCAGATTCCCGCTGCCGGGGATTTTTGGTAGGAGCAACATCTGGGCGAACCACCTTAAATGGAGAAGGTCTTCAACATCAGGATGGACATAGTCACGTCCTTTTGTCCACTGTTCCCACCTGTGTGGCTTATGATCCTGCCTTTGCCTATGAATTAGCTGTCATCATTCGCGATGGCATTTATCGGATGTACGAAAAGCAGGAAAACATTTTTTATTATTTAAGTATCGGCAATGAAAATTATGCTATGCCCCCTATGCCCCAAGGAGCCAAAGAAGGAATCTTAAAAGGACTTTATCGGTTTAAAGCCTCTTCAAAGAAAGGTTCCACCCTCAAGGCTCATCTTTTTGGAAGTGGGGCGATCATGAATCAGGTCATTGAGGCCCAAAAGATTTTGGAAGAAAAATATCATGTTCCCACCGATATCTGGAGCATCACCAGCTACAATGAACTCAGGAAAGAAGCCCTCAGCGTAGAACGCTGGAATAGGCTTCATCCCACCGAAAAACCAAAAGTTCCGTATATAACCCAGGCCCTGGCAAAGGAAAAAGGAATTTTTGTGGCAGCCTCAGATTATATGAAGGTTCTCCCAGATTCTATTGCCCAATGGTTTCCCGGCCGCCTTGATTCCTTAGGAACCGACGGTTTTGGACGTAGTGACAGTCGCAAATCCTTAAGAGACTTCTTTGAAGTAGATGCAAGACACATTGTTATTACCACCCTGGGAGCCCTTTGCCGGGAAAAGCAGATCAAAGCTGATCTCCTCACCAAGGCTTTAAAAGACCTTGAGATTAATCCAGAGAAACCGAATCCAATGATATCTTAGAAGTCATAAGTCAAAAGTCATAGGTCAAAAGTCAAACGTTGCTTCAGGGATTTCACTTGTCACATCGGAATTTCAATAAATTGAAATTCCGATGTGACCCCGCCATGGCGGCCCGAAGGGAGATAGTGCACGAACCCGCCTGACGGCAGTCAGGCGCAGTGAGTGCCTATCTGGTGACATGTGACGTATGACATGTGACTTATAGAAAATGACAATATGCTGACCGAATTCAAGCTCCCAGAATTGGGCGAAAATATCAAAACCGGGACGGCCGTTAAGATCGCGGTTAAAGTCGGTGATTTTGTCAAAAAAGACCAACCTCTCCTTGAATTAGAAACCGATAAAGCTACGGTTGAGGTTCCTTCTCCGGTTGAGGGAACCATCAAGGAAATCCTCATTAAAGAAGGTGATCAAATCGCCGTTGGTCAGACCATCATGAGAATCGAATCTGGCGTCAAAAAAGAAGAGCCAAAGATCCAAGAGCCTCTCCCGAAAGAAATACCGAAAGCAAAAAAGGAAAAAGAATTTGCCTCTCAAGTGCAATTAACTAAACCCGATAAAACACCGGAAACCTCTATTTCTCAACCAACTCCTGAACCTTTGGCTGTAACCGCGGCCCCTCCTTCAAAAGATGTTCCTGCTGCCCCTTCGGTTAGACGTTTTGCCCGGGAAATTGGAATTGATGTTTCCCAAGTTCCGGGTTCTGGTTCCAATGGAAGAATCTCAGTTGAAGATGTCAAGGCCTATGCCAAACAATTGAATACTAAAGCTATGGGACGTCCCTCAAGTGCTTTTGTTCCTCAACAACCATTACCTGATTTTTCCAAATGGGGTGAGACCGAACGTAAACCCATGAATAATGTCCGTAGAAAAACGGCGGAACACTTAAGTTTCGCCTGGACCACCATCCCCCATGTCACCCAATTTGATAAAGCGGATATCACCGAATTAGAAAAATTACGCAAACGTTATTCAACCGCAGAGCAGAAACTCACCATCACCCCGTTTTTGGTGAAAGTGTTGGCCTCGGCCTTAAAAGCCTTTCCCCAATTCAATGCCAGTGTGGATATAACCCGCAGTGAAGTAGTTTATAAAAAGTATTTTCACATTGGGGTAGCGGTGGATACCGATCGGGGACTCCTCGTTCCGGTCGTTCGAGACGTTGATAAAAAAAGTATCTGGCAATTGGCCAAAGAACTCAATGATACGGCCCAACGAGCCAGGGATAAAAAAACAGCCCTGGATGAATTGCAGGGCGGGTGTTTTTCTCTCACTAACCTCGGCAGTATTGGAGGAACGAACTTTACTCCCATCGTGAATTGGCCTGAGGTCGCTATTTTAGGGGTAGCTCGGGCTAAGTGGGAACAAGTCTATCTGGACAACCACTTCGTTCCTCGGTTGATGCTTCCTCTTTCTCTCTCCTATGACCATCGCGTGGTGGATGGGGCGGATGGGGCAAGATTCTTACGGTGGGTTGTGGAGGCTATTCAACAACCTTTCCTGATGGAATTGGAGAAATAACTAATGACAAGCCGTTTACATTGAACTTTATTCTATGAGAAAATGAATTAATGAATAAAGAAACAAAGAATTGGTTGGCCATGGTTAATTATGATTTAACCACTGCCAACCAGATGTTTAAAACAGGACGGTTTGTATATGTCATTTTCATGTGCCATTTGTCCCTCGAAAAGGCACTGAAGGCCATTGCATGTCTAGAAACAGAAAAACCACCACCCAAAACACATGACTTAATCTATTTGATTGAAATCAGTAAGGTTAAGTTATCTAATGAACAGTTGGACTTTATAGGTATGATTAATAATGTAAGTGTAGTTACCAGATACCCAAAGAATTATCCAGGTTAATAAGGAGTTATCCAAAAAAAGTTGCTAAACAATATCTGAGTAAAACTAAGGAAATCATAAAGTGTCTGAAAAACAACAAATGGTTAAAAACATAATTGTGAAATATAAAGCGGTTTTGGAAAATTTGGGTATTCATGTAGAGCGAATCATTCTTTATGGTTCTTTTGCCAAAGGAACTCCTCGCAAGGACAGTGATATAGATCTTATTGTTGTTTCAAAAGATTTCAAAAATTTAAATTTGCGAGAAAGATTAGAAATTCTTGGGATCGCCTCAGCTCGGATTATGAAACCAATCGAAGCAAAGGGATATACACATGAAGAAATAACGAAAATCTCGCCATATAGTTTTTTAAACGAAGCATTAAAGTTTGGTTTAGTGGTTTAAAAAAATTTTATCGTTTATGAATATAACCAATTATACTCAACTCGCTGTTATCGGTGGCGGTCCCGGTGGATATGCCGCTGCTTTTTTGGCTGCGGATTTAGGGATAAATGTTACCCTCATTGATATGGAAAAAAATCCGGGTGGCGTGTGTCTTTATAAAGGCTGCATCCCCTCGAAGGCCCTTTTACATATCGCCAAAATCCTTTCCGAGACAAGAGAAGCCAAAGAATTGGGAATAGAGTTTGCTCAACCCAAAATTCATCTGGAGAAAGTTCGAGGCTGGAAAAATGATGTGGTTAATCGATTAACCAGCGGCTTAGGACAACTGTGCAAACAGCGCAAGATCAGCTTTTGGCAAGGGAAAGCCGCCTTTCTTAATTCCTCCTCGATTAAGATTGAAAAAGCAGATCAAAGTGTAGAGCAAATCACCTTTGATCACGCGATCTTGGCAACGGGTTCCTCTCCTGTCTCTTTACCCTTTGCTCCCTCCTCCAACCGTATTCTTGATTCAACGTCCGCTTTAAATATCGAGGATATTCCTAAAAGACTTCTTGTGATTGGCGGTGGATACATTGGTCTTGAATTAGGAACGGTTTATCATGAGATGGGAAGCAAGGTCACGGTTGTGGAAATGCTTCCGGGAATTTTGCTGGGAGCAGATGCGGATTTATCCCTTATCCTGCAAAAACGTATTACAAACCTTTTTGAATCCATACGACTCAACACCAAAGTTATCAAAATGGAAGAAACCAAAAATGGCATTGCTGTTACCTTCGAAGACAGAAACGGCCAAACCTCAAAGGATGAATTTGATAAGGTCTTGGTTGCCGTTGGCCGAAAACCTAATACAAAGAATCTTGGACTGGAAAAAACAAAGGTTGAACTCAATGAACGTGGATTTGTTAAAGTCAACCCCCAACGTCAAACAACGGATCCTAAGATTTACGCCATTGGCGATATTGCCGGGGAGCCGATGCTTGCCCATAAGGCCTCGCACGAAGGACGGGTGGCGGTGGAATCAATCGCCGGGCACAAGGTTGCCTTTGAACCCCATGCCATCCCGGCGGTTGTCTTTACCGATCCCGAGGTAGCCTGGTGCGGATTAACGGAAACTGAGGCCAAAGAGCAAAATCGTCCCATTCAGGTGGTCAAATTCCCTTGGGCGGCATCGGGCCGGGCCATCACCCTCAATCGAACCGATGGACTAACCAAACTCATTATTGATCCGCAGACCGAGCGTATCTTAGGGGTAGGGATTGTAGGTGTTGGGGCAGGCGAGATGATCGCCGAAGGGGTGATTGCCGTTGAAATGGGATCGGTTGTCAGTGATGTCAAACTCAGTATCCATCCACATCCCACTCTTTCGGAAACCCTCATGGAATCCGCGGAGAGTTTCTTTGGCCAGAGTACACACATCCACCGGCCGAAAAAATAGTAAAGGGGCAGTTCTCTAAAAAAATGAAAAAATCCTTCCTTTTTTGTTTCTTTTAATAAGGACACAGAGGGTTACAAGAAGGGCAAGTGGGTGCTCCCTGACAATGGGCTTCTTCATTCTCGTGTCCCCTCATCACATGAAGATCCCAGCCACCATTTGAATTTGTGATCATACATTCATAAGGTTGGCCAAGTTCAAGCGTATTAATCCCACATCGATAAATAAAGTCTCCATTGGGAATGACATTGAGATTGAAAGTTGGATTGATTTCATCCGTACCCCATAAGGATTGGGTTGGATAGGCCCCGTTTCTTGCCGCATACAATTTAACCGCCGCCCAGATTACCGTGAGATCTTCATAGGCTTGTCTTTCCTGAGATATCTGCAGCGTCTTAAAGTAACGGGGGGATTGCAAAAACCATAACAATAGCGCCAATAACCACCACAATCATCAGTTCCATGAGGGTAAAAGATTTAGATTTTCCAGAGACTCGTTTCATTCTAAGAGATCATTGGCGATAATTATTTTTGGTTCGCTTTCTCTTTTTATCCCAAAAAGTAAGAATGCTGCCTTCTGTTTTCTAAAAGCTGTTTCATAACCTCAAAATCTTCCTCACCATCTGTCATTCCCGTCCCGCCAGAGGCGGGAGGAATCCAGATCGAGGAGAATCTTTTTTTGGATTCCCAACCTGTCTGCCGACAGGCAGGTTAAAGCGTTCGGGAATGACAAAAGAGGTTATGAAACCACTTCTAGTCATCTTCTAGTAAGGACAATAAGGGTTACAGGAAGGGCAGGGACCTGACATATTACGATGGACGACTTCATTCTCATGCCCCTCCCGCACATGAAGTCTACAGCCGGTATTTAATTGTATCTCACATCCATAAGAATTACCTGGAAAACTTGGATAACCTGGAGGACTTGGATAACCGGTATCAACCCGACATTGATAATAATTAAAGTCTCCGTTGGGAATGATATTGACATTGAAAGCGGAATTAATTTGATTAGTGCCATCGAAGGTTTGGGTTGGGTAGGCTCCGTTTCTTGCCACATACAATTTAACCGCCGCCCAGATTACCGTGAGATCTTCATAGGCTTGTCTTTCCTGAGATATTCGCACTGTCTTTAGGTAATTGGGGATGGCAAAAACCATAACAATAGAGCCGATCACCACCACAATCATCAATTCCATCAGAGTGAAGCTCTTCGACATTGAAAGTGAGTCCTTATTTGTTGTCTTCCCTTTTTATTTCACAATCGTGGATGACTATATATCAATTCCCGTTGCAACTTTAATAACCCTTTGGATATCTCTTCTCTCCATTGGCTTATTGAGACAGTCAATCGCGCCTAATTCTCTTGCCTTCTTTCGTTGAGGTTCAAGAGTAAACCCACTCATCATCACCACCGGCAACTTCGGTGAGATGCTTTTCAATTCTTGCAATAAGGTAATTCCATCCTTATCCGGCATGACAATATCGCAAAAGGCGATGTCAAAGTTCTCGTTTTTGATGATGTCTATGGCATCTTGAGGATTGTTGACATAGGTAATGCTATGACCCTGAAAACCCAAGAAAAAGTTGAACATATCAAAGATGACTCTTTTGTCATCGATAACCAAGGCGCGAATTTTGTTAGGTAATTGAGGAATCATCAATTTACAAAGATTGAGACGGGATTTTAAGAATCCTTGAGTGAGTATTAAGAAAAACCGATTCTATTATAAATAAACAATTGATCATTTCCTATCAAAATCTGAATAAAGATTCTTCTTACAATTATTTCAAGAATTTATTCAAACGAAAATCCACTTGAACGTCATTTTGAAGCCGCATTTGGTTAGCAACGCCGGCATTCACTTCCAAAACATATAAAGCCTCAAGGGGTGGATAATAAGTTGGGCAGGGATCTTTTTCACAGGACGGAACGTTATATTCGATATGAACGACTTTTCGGTTAAAATCAAGCCAAACAATATCTAGAGGGATAAGAGTGTCTTTCATCCAAAAACTGTATCTTTGGGGTTTAGGAAAAATAAACAGCATCCCGTGATTTTTTTGTAAGGTTTTGCGAAACTGTAATCCTTTAAGACGCTCACCCTCTTTAAAGGCGATCTCTACCTGAAGACACTGGCTGTTGAAGCAGACTTCATCCTTAAGTTTAGGATTAAGGCATCCGCAAAAAAGGATAAACGTTAAAATGAGTAAATTGAAACCTCGCATCGCCCCGCCATGGCAGGGCGAGCGGCCACGGGGCTTACGCCCCTTGGAATTCCCCAATGGGGTAACCCGGCGCCAAGAGCGCAGGGAATTAACCCCGCCCAAAGACGGCGGGGTTAATTCCGGCAGCAATTTATGTTCACTTCGTTCCATAAATTGCGCCGTCATTAATAATCCTTGAGGAAAGATTAAAATCTTTGCGGTAGGAAATCTCATTATTCCTTAAGGGGAAGATTGAGATAATCCCTGAATTCAATTTGGCCGGAAATCTCCCGGCCAACAACCGCGATCCTTTCCGGGATAAAGGGATGGGTGCGAAAATAACTGATCGGCTTACGCGGACCTTTCTTGTCTTCTTCCTGTAATATTTTTAATACGATGATCATTTCGCTGGGATCGTATCCGGCCTTCTTGGTGTATTTGACCGCTAGCTTATCGGCTTCAAATTCATCTTCCCGCGAATGGGCAAAAAAGATAGAGGTTAAAATCGCGCTGGTCCCGGAGGCCGCCTCGCGATCTCCCGAAGACACGGCCAAAATTTGTAATAAAGTATAACCATAAGCGGCCTGCAGTCTTTTCATAGCATGTTTGGCGGTGATATGGCCTACCTCATGGGCAATCACCCCCGCGAGTTGATCGTCATTTTTGACTTGGTCAAGGAGACCTTTAAAAACATAAAGATACCCCCCCGGCAAACTCACCGCATTGACCTTATCCTCTTCGATCACTTTGATGGTATAGACCAACTCTTTGCGATCACAGACCTCTACAATTCGATCCAAAATCTTTTGCACCCGTTCATTGACATCGAAATCGATGTTGAACTTATAGTTGGCCTCCATCTGCTGAACGATGGCATCGCCAATTTTAATTTCTTTTTCCGTGCCATAGAGAAGGGTTTCTTGCTTTCCAGTTGCCAAATTGTATTCGGTGGTACATCCTCCTAACAGACAAACCCACAGGAAAAGTCCTAAAATGGGGACCCCCATCTTTTTTAACATGACCCGTAATTTAGAAAGAGGCAAACCGATCACGTTGGTGAAACATCCCTCAATTCTACGGATAAATAGACCCCCTCTTCCCTCGATGTCAAACCCACCGGCCTTATCTAAGGGAAAGGTATGTTGATGATACCGGTCAATTTCTTCTTCCGAAATTTTATTCATAAAAATCTTTGTCTTCTCACAATCCACAATTCTTCGTTTTGTTTTTGCATTGACAACAGCCACCCCGGTATAAACCCAATGAGGATGTGAAAATAATTTTCTTAAAATCTGTTTGGCTTCTTTGTAATTCCGGGGTTTTCCAATGAGGTGCCCTTTCCCATCATAAACAACCGTATCAGCAGCAATAATGATTCCCCCCTTAACTTTTAAAGCTATTTCTTGGGCTTTCAACAAGGCATTTCGCTTGACCAGCATGGCACAACTGCTTGTTATTGTGTTTTTCTCTCTCACATGACTGGGGACAATGGTGAATTTAAGCCCCACCATCCTCAATAATTTTTCTCTTTGTTTTGAGTTGGACGCAAGGATAATTTCAGTAGAGGCGACCCGGCGGGTCGCCTCTACACCTTTAAGCTCTCGTTTCATTTATTATTTTTTAAAAAGTCTTGTGCGGTAAAAATAGAAATGAGTGGACACCCTGACTGAGCCAAGGCCTCTCGGGCACCTTCTTGACGATCCACAAGACAGAGGGCTTTTTTCACCTTAATTCCCGCCTGAGAGAGGATCTCCATAGACTCTAAAAAGGCCTTTCCGGTTGTGGCCACATCATCAATAAGAATGACCTGAGCACCTTTCGGTAACGGAGGCCCTTCAATCTGTTGCCTTTTCCCATGGGCTTTGGGGGTTTTGCGGATAATGAAGGTCTTAAGCGGTCTTTTTTCCTGATAAGACAAAACACCAATCGCCCCCACCAGGGGATCGGCTCCTAGGGTCGGCCCGCCGATAGCATCATAAGACTCATCTTTGATCATTTCTAACATAATCTTAGCACAAAGATAAGCACCTTCCGAAGTCAAGGTCACCCGTCGGGCATCAATATAATAATCGCTCTCTTTGCCGGAAGATAAAATGATTTTTTCTTTAAAGAAGGCATTCTTTTTAAGGATTCTAAAAAACTTTTTTTTGTCATTCTGCGTATTCATCAAAAATCTGCCTTCTCATTCCATCCGACATTCTCTTTATTAAATTTTATTTCCTCTAAGGATTGATCTTAGGGATTTCTAATTTTCGTTTTTGGATTTCTCTTATAATGTTAACCCGGAACCGGATCAAGGATTTATGATGCTGATATTCTTTGGGGGTAAAACCCGCTCGTTCATGAAATGCTTTACTGGCCTCAAGCTCGATCATGACATCAATGTATTTTTCAATCAAGGCCTCATCGGAGAACTTACTGATGGCAGCTCGATCCAAAATCTGGACCTCATACAAAAAGGCAAAACTAAAGCTATGGCTAATAAAAAGGAAAAAGACCGTCCAGAAAAATATTTTAGGAAATTGATTTGTTGTATTGACCTTTGCGTAACCAATATCATTCCCGCCCAAGCGGGAATCCACTGCAAATCCCTTGAGATGCCCGCTTTCGCGGGCATGACAACCTGTGGCATTAGTAACGCAATGATCAATTATTCTAGAAATAGCAATGAGCATTCTTTCTTTTTCCTAGGACGTTATAAGATAATAAAATACTAAAACATTTTCTTCTGACGACTGACAGCTCCCCGCCTCTGGCGGGGCAGGGACCGCTTGAGGCGTTTCTTCAACAATGGGCTTTATTATACGTTCATTCCAAAAAGGATTCAAGTTGATTTCCTTTTGAGCTATCAGTTTTCCGCCATCGGCTATCAGAAAGTTTTTAGTCTGAAAGCCGATAGCTTAAGCCCGCTTAAGAGCTGATGGCTTATTTGACACTAACATCTCTCGGTGTTATGATAACCCCGTGCTGAAGGATCTTTTGTCGACAACCGTGGATCTTCTTTTTCCCCCTCTCTGTATCCTCTGCAAAAATCGTCTATCCTCCTCCCAAAAGGCGATTCAGATGTGTTTCGGTTGCCTTGATAAAATTAACAAAAACCGACCTCCCTTCTGCCAGAGGTGTTCACGCCCTCAATATCAATTCGATAGCCCCTTGTGCAAAACCTGTCAGAAAAACGTTTACCATTTCGACTGTATCTGGGGGGCGTGCTTTTATGATGAAATTATGCAAAAGCTCATTCATCTTTTTAAATACGGCCAAAGAACTTCCCTTAAGTATCTTTTTGTCGATCTTATGCTCGATTTTATGGAAACTTATCATATCCCACTAAAATCTTTTGATCTTCTCATACCTATTCCCCTACACTCAACCCGCTTAAGAGAGCGTGGCTACAATCAAGCCCAGTTGATCGCGGAGTTGATTTCTAAAAAAATGGCCATCCCTATCGGTGAACATCTTAAAAGGATTCGCCATACCTCAACCCAAACCACTTTGAATCAAAAAGAACGCTGGACAAACATCCAAGGGGCTTTTAAAATAAAATCCTCTATAATTGTTAAAGATAAAAGCATCCTTTTAATCGATGACTTGTTAACAACCGGCGCAACTTGTTCGGAAGCAGCGCGCATCCTCAAGTGGGCCGGGGCCCAAAGGGTCAGTGTCCTAACCCTGGCCTTGGCTTTATAAGGAGAAGGAGCGTCAAAAGTTTTATGAAAAGTATGTACCTTGAGCTTGGCAAATTTTTTATTATTTTCCTCCCCGTTGATGGCCGGGTTACGGGGGGCGAAAATTTAAAACCTAATGATCCGCTCTCCCTAGCCCCTCCCATCAACGAGGGAGGGGAATTCCTGAAAATATTTTTAAAAAATTTGTTAAACTCAAATTAATAAAGTTAACCATGAAAATTTTACGAAATTACATTTTACAAGAATGCATCCTTCCCTTTTTTCTGGCTCTGTTAGTCTTGACCTTTGTCTTTCTTTTAGGGAACCTCATTCAATTGGCCCATTTGGTAATCAATAAGGGAGTCAGTATCACAACCGTGGGAAAAGTCTTTCTTCTTTACATCCCAGTTCTGTTGGGCTATACGCTTCCGTTGGCCTGCTTGATTGGGGTGATTCTTGCTTTCAGTCGTTTGTCAGCGGATAATGAGATCTTAGCGATTCGAACCAATGGGATCAATCTTAAAGTACTCCTTTTTCCTTTGATCCTCATAGGGATTATCTTAAGTTTATTCAGTTTGCTCCTAAACGATAGAATCATTCCTCAGGCCCATCACGAACAACGAAGGCTTCTTAAAACCTTAGCCAAAAACCCAACCGCGCTCTTGGAACCGGGAAGCTTTATCAACTCTTTTGACAACCAAATCCTTTTTATTTATAAAATTGAAGGTCACAAACTCTACAATATCACGATTCACCAACCCCAGCCCGAAGGACGCCCCACCCGCACGATCCTGGCCAATAAAGGGGAATTCACTCAAGTCCCCGGGAAGGACCAAATTGTCCTTAAATTGATGGAGGGGACTTCCGATGAACCGGATAAAAATAATCCTAATAACTTTTATAAGCTCAATTTTGACAACTTCTTTATGACCCTCAATTTAACTAAAGATAACGTTAAAGTAGATAAAAAACCGAAAAGCATGTCCCTGCGAGAACTTTTAAAGGAAAAAGAAGAGTGGGAAAAACATTTCTTTAACACCGCTCGTCTTGATACGGAATTTTACCGAAAGATCAATTGGTCTTTATCGGCTTTGGTATTTATTCTCTTAGGATTTCCTTTAGCGGTTATCACCAATAAACGCGAAAAAACAGCGAATGTGGTCATGGCCATTCTCGCGGCCGCAACTTATTACCTTTTCACTTTAGGATGCGAAGCCTTGAGTTTAGAAAATATTGTTCCGGCCGTCATCATCATGTGGGTCCCCAATATCCTTTGCGGTTTGCTTGCTGTATTTTTTAACTATAAATTGACTATTACCTAATATAAGGGATTTAAGGAAGGAAGGATTTAAGGACTCGAGGATGGGAGGCTCATAAGCATTATAAACCAGCTCCTTAAATCCTCTAATCCTTATATCCTTAATTTCTTCATTAATTTTTACAAATAAACATGCGGATTTTAGACCGTTATATTATCCAATCCATTATTTTGATCTTTATCACTACTGTTTTTATCTTCTGCCTTCTTTATGTTTTGATTGACTCCGCCAGTAATTTGGATGAATTTATTAATCGCAAAGTTCCTCTTTTTATCATTGGCCAATACTACTTATCCTATTTCCCGGTGATCCTCGTCCAAACCTCAACCGTTGCCTGCCTCATTGCCTGTCTTTTTACTTATACAACTTTAGGAAGCCACAATGAAATCGTCGTTTTAAGATCCAGTGGTCTTAATTTCTGGCAGATCATAAAACCCGCCCTAGGCTTTTGTTTTATCATGTCCTCTTTCATTTTTTTAGTCAATGAGCGATTGGTCCCAGCGGCCCAAAATCATTCTAAAAGAATCAAAAACGAACACATGTCATTAGAAAGCGACCGACAGCAAAAAAAAATGTCTAAAATCAAGGATCTTACGTTTTATGGTTTAAACAACCGGCTTTACTATATTTCTTCTTTTGATCCCAATACCTATGAATCCGAAGGGATCACCATCATCGGATATGATGAAAAGCAAAACATCAAAGAGAAAATTGTAGCCCTCAATGGAAAGTGGACAGGAATTGCCTGGAAATTCTATCAATGTCATGTCACAACCTTTTCTGAATCTATCAACGCCCCAACAAAGGTGAAAGTCTATCAAGAGAAGCTTATTGATACCAAAGAAACGCCCGAAACGCCCCAAGACTTTATCAATCAAATGATCAATGTCAACGCTATGAATATCAAACAATTATTTGATTATATTAAACGATTTTCCAAAAGTGGGGCCAAACGCGCCATTAATAATCTTAAGGTGGATTTATATCAAAAGATTTTTTTTCCTTGGGAAACAATCGTGGTGACGTTGGTAGGACTTCCGATTGCCCTGACAACAGGCAGAAGAAAAGCCCAGAGTTTTACCGCTCTGGGGATTGCCACCGCCATTGGTTTTTTTTACTATGTCTTGAATGCGGTTGGGCTGGCCTTTGGAAAGGGAGGATTGTTACCACCGATCGTGGCCGCGACTCTGGCCCCGGTTTTATTTATTCTGTTGGCTTTCTTACTCGTCAAAGTGCGATTTTCTTAAATTCGCGATTTTATTGTATCGGAAATTCAAAATATGGATTCCAATACAACTTGGGGGTTGTTAAGGGGGTTGGAGGCACCCCCCCCTTAAGGGGTGACAAGGAGCGCAGCGACCACCAGAGGGGCAGAGTCCCTATGGATAAAATAGTGCCGAACGTAGTGAGGCCTATTTTATAATTTATAAACCCTCGGCAAACGATTCCCCAGACTGCAGACAATTTCATAGTTAATGGTATTTGCCAATTTGGCCAAGTCATCGGCAGAAATGTGTTTATTATCCTGTGTCCCTAAGATGGTTACCTCTGTCCCTAATTTGACAAAAGGAACAGAGGTGACATCGACCATCATCTGGTCCATCGTTACTCTGCCTACCACCGGACAATATTGACCAGCAATGAGAACCTTAGCTTTATTGGAAAAACTTCTTAAATAACCATCATTGTATCCGATAGGCAAAGTCGCAATGATCATATCACGAGGTGCAACAAAGGTGTGCCCATAACTGATCCCTCTTCCCTTGCTGATCTGTTTTAAAAAGATGATTCGGGTTTTAACGCTTAAGGCGGGTTTAAGATCAATCTTTTCTTTAAACTTCTCGGTTGGATAAAGACCATAGAGCATAAGACCCGGTCGAGCGAGATTTAAAATATAAGTCTTATAGCCTACCAAACCCATGCTATTGGCCGCATGAACGTAAGGGATAATCAACGCTCTCTTATCCAAACGATTAACTAATTGAAAAAGGAGTTTGACTTGATTCTTGGTGAATCGAGGATTTGTATCTGCCAAGGGGAAATGGGTGTAAATCCCTTTAATCGACAAGGAGGTGCATTCCATAACTTGTCCAATAAAAGCTTCGGCCTCCTCATGCCAGACACCGAGTCGGCTCATTCCGGTATCGACATTGACATGGATATCCACTTTGCGATTGATTGATTGAGCGTAAGTATTCAAAGCCGAAGCTAATGATAGTGTACACACACTGGGAGTTAAATTATAATCAATAACCTCTTTGGCAAACTGAGATAGGGTGCTTTCAAAGATCAAAATCGGTTTTTTTATCCTATTTTTCCTTAAGAGAATCCCTTCGGTTAAATCAGAGACACCAAAAAAAGTCACCCCCATTCTCTGCAAGAGAGAAGCGACCTTTAACATCCCATGTCCGTAAGCATCAGCCTTGATGACGGCTAAGATCTCCGGGAACTTATTAATATCCTCGTTAAGTCTCCTTTTATAAAGAGACCGCAGAAACTGTTTTTGCGCCAGACGCTTCAACTGAAGGTAATTATACCGAATCGCCTTTAAATCAATTTCCACCCATGTCGGACACATTCGACTTCGCTCAGTGTTCGACTCTGAGTGAAATCGAAGGGTCGAATATTGATGATTGGTTGTCATTAATCCTAAGGCCTCGTTTTTTAAACTAGAGGCACGGCCCGCTTCGCCGATGCGAAGCGAGGCGAGCATGCCGTGTCCCTACTTTCTTTCTACCTGACAGTCTTGTGGATACAAATATAAGGGAACCAACTGATCCACGTCGTCAAACTTCTTTTTACGAAACCGGTCTAAAGCCCAAGGCACCAAATGCCTGGCTTTAGGATACCAATCCTCTTTCTTAGCAAAGAGAGGCGTATAAAGCGATCTTTTGACTTTGATCCGAGATTGATTGATGATCTCCTCTCGATAAAGTTGAATCCCATCACCCACAAATAAAGCAGGGGCACGGCATGCCGTGCCCCTGCTTAATTGTTTTAGAATTTTATCCAAAGTAGTCAATTGATACCCCGTAATCCTTTTGAGTTGAGAGTCCTTCTTTTGGTAAAGACATGCATAAATCAGATTCCGCCTTGCATCCGAAAGCGTGCAAATCAAAGAAACCTTATCTTTTTTATAATCTCTTACCCCCCAGGCTAAGGCATCCGGACTGGGGACACCAACAAGGGGTTTTCCCGTAGCTAGATTTAAGGCTTTCAATGTTGCTAACCCCACCCGTAAACTGGTAAATGATCCCGGCCCTAAACCAATAACAAAGCCGCTTAAGTCTTTGAGGGATATCCCGGCATCACTCAAAATCCTCTCAATACCGGGAATAATCGAATCCGAAAGGACTTCTTTAAGAATGACGTTACTCTCTTTGAGTACCTTATTTTCTTTAAAAATAGCCAGGCTGAAATTTTTAGTTGATGCCTCAAGGGCTAATAATTTCATATGATCCTCTAGGGTCACGGCCTGCCGTGCCCCTACTTTTTAAAATTTTTTATCCAATGACGATACCTTTGCCCTTGGGTCGAAATTGTGATCAATCGCCCTTCTTTATTCTTGTAACTGAATTTGATGCGAATGGATTGCTTTGGGATTAGACCTTTCAATCGGTCGGCCCATTCCACCACCGTAATCCCGTCTCCATAAAAAAATTCTTCATAACCGATTCCCATAATTTCTTTGGGCTGGTCCAATCGATAGAAATCAAAATGGTAAAGAGGGATTCTGCCTTCGTATATATGCATCAAAACAAAAGTTGGGCTGAGGACATTCGCTCGATTGATCCCCAGGCCTTGAGCCATCCCTTTCACAAAAGTGGTCTTCCCGGAACCTAAATCACCGAATAAACAAACGATATCACCGGGTTTTAAATATTGCACAATTTTTTTGCCTAACTGAACAGTTTCCTGAGGCTTATGGGAAAGAAACCTTAAAAATTTCATTGTTTTTTAAAAATGGGTAAAACCTTTTAACGGCAATCGAACCTTTCTTGCTTTTCGATCAATAAGCCAAAGACAATTCTTTCTTCCCACAATCTCACCTATTGGATAGAAACGAAAAGGTGTTTTTATTTTTTGCAAAAGAGCGGCCTCTTTCTTGGAAAGAGTAAAAATCAGTTCGAAATCCTCCCCATCATAAAGGGCATTATTCAATGTGGCTTTCGGATTTCTAGGGATCTTTTCTTCATAAATCACAGCTCCCAGCTGACTCTCTATAAGAATATGCCCGAGATCCGCACAAAGCCCATCGGAAATATCAATCATCGAAGTAGGATGAAAATTCTTAATCAGATATTGGGATTCTTTGATGCGCGGAATGAATCTCAAATGTTTTTGGTTCTTTAATGAACCGCCCAAGGCTCCCGTCACAAAAATCCCATCCCCTTTCCTAGCGCCCTTACGATAAACAACCTCCCTTTTGCTGGCCTTCCCTAAAAGGGTAACGCTGATAATCATCTTGGAAGATCTGTTCGTATCTCCGCCAACAATCCCTACCTTGAACTTCTTGGCCAACCGGTTTATCCCCTCATAAATCGTTTTTACAAAATCCAAAGAAAGACTGGGCGGCAATCCCAAAGAAATGACGGCATATGTTGGGAGACCTCCCATGGCGGCGATATCACTGATATTGGTGCCTAAGGCCTTATGACCAATGCGCCTTGGATTCATCTTGCGTGTGAAATGAACGTCTTCTACCAGCATATCTGTTGTCAAAAGCAAGACCTGGCTTCCTTCGCCTGAAAGCACCGCCGCATCATCACCAATGCCTCTGATGAGGCCGGGGCTATCATAAGCGATTTTTTTGATAAAATCAATCAAACCGAATTCGCCGATGTTGGAAAGTTTCTGCATGATCTTTTAGAATTGAAATGGACTAAAATGAAAAATTTTCATTCCGTTACATGCGATATCCAGGTTTTGCGGCCTTTGGACAGATCTTTCGCTTTAGTTTTATGCCCCGATATTCCACACCTCCACATCAAAATTAGATACCTCCGTCACTTTCTGCCCTTATTCGAATAAACCCGATTGGTTGTAATAGACAGATTACACACAGCCTTTCCCGAAGTCGTTTATTTCAATTCCAATTCTTTCGTCAGATTTCCCATTCTACTGACACTATTGAAGCTCAATGGTTTGGTCCTTATCAGTTTAAGAGTTTCTAAATGGGAAATGTTATACCTTTTGAATATCGTTGTCTTTTAATATCCTTTTTATATTCTCCCCCAATGGCGGATTGATAATGCCATATTCTGTCACGATGCCTGTAATCAATTCATTCGGTGTCACATCGAAAGCAGGGTTGTAGACTTTGACGCCCTTCGGAGTAGTTGGAACTCCAGCGAAATAGGCGACCTCTTCATTCTTTCGTTCTTCGATCGGGATTTGCGCGCCGGTTTGGATTTTTAAATCGAAGGAGGAACGCGGGGCAACTGGATAAAATGGAATATTGTGGTGTTTAGCTAAAACGGCCAGCATGTAAGTGCCGATTTTGTTGGCGGTGTCACCGTTTGCGGCGATGCGGTCGGCTCCGGTGAAAATGATGTCGACTTTGCCCTGTTTCATTAAGGTGGCGGCCATGTTGTCGCAGATGACAGTGACATCAATTTTTTCGCGCTTGAGCTCCCACGCGGTCAAGCGCGCGCCTTGCAATAAGGGACGCGTTTCGCAAGTATACACGGAAAATTTTTTTCCCGCTTCTTTCGCGGCATACATGACGCCTTCGGCTGTCCCGTAATCGACCGTTGCCAAGGCTCCAGCGTTACAGACGGTCAAAAGCCGCATACCGTTTTTAATGAGTTTTGCCCCATGGCGGCCCATCGTGCGGCAGACACGGCGGTCTTCTTCGAAAATCTGCATGGCCCGGTGAAATAACAGCCGCTTTAAGATGACCACCTCGGCTTCCGGATGTTCCCGCACCACCGCGCGCATCTCATCAAGCATGTTAAAGAGATTTACCGCGGTCGGGCGCGCGGTGGAAAGATAATCACAAGTATCGTTGAAATGCTTAATAAATTTCTTCTTATCATTATCCCTAAAGTTTTTAATTCCTAACAAAACCCCAAAGGCGGCGGCCACACCAATCGCCGGCGCCCCGCGCACCTGAAGCCGCTTGATCGCCCACCACATCCGTTTGACATTATTGCAGTCGATGTATACCAGTCTTCCCGGCAGTTTGGTTTGGTCAATGATACGGGCGCTGTTCGTTTTCTTGATCCATTTGATGGTTTGGATGGACATAATAATGTTATTCCAATAATAATTTTGCAAAACGATTAAGCTCTGGATTAACTAAAGCCAGGAGCTTTTTCTTGACTGTTCGAGAAAAGTACTCTCTTTCTGTTTTAGTCAAATTAAGTCCCTTAACCCGTTTTAAAAATAATTCCTTTTGTTTAGGGGAAAATACTTGAGATAAGGCATATTCTAAAGAGAAATCTTCTTGTTTCTTCACATGTTTTTTGACCTCATCCACTTCATTCTTTAAATATGCGGCAAAGATATCTTTTAACCTTTCAGAAGAAAAGGTATATCCCATCAAATTAAAATTAGCCTTATGAGCAAAGTAGTTCCTAACTTCTTTCATCTTATTTACATCTTCTGGTGATAATTTCTTATAAAAACTCTTCGCCCACTTTAAATAGAAATTCAAAAATTTATACAGGCTTAACGAAAGAAGCACTAGTTCCTTTAATAAATTTTTATCGTGATCTCCCGTTAAATAACCTTGAACCTTCTCATAATTAAAATTTTCCTCTCGAGCGGCATTGACCAGCAAAACTGGAAAACCCTCCAGTAGCCGCGCGTTGTTACTTTTAACCACTTCGGCTAAAGTCTGGTTAACATCGAATTTCTCTTCAACTTCGACAAGTGGAAACCCCAATTGGCTCACCTTTTGTAATAATTCCTTATTTTCCATCTTCATTCACCTCTTTTCTCCATCTATCAAGGAAACTTTGTAAATACTCCTTGATTCTATCTTCCGAGACATCATAACTTGCCAGTTCGTTATACCTTTTTATCAGTAAATCTTTATTAATTTCTTTTCCTTTAGCTTTAACCAACATCAAACAATCCTCAAAATCCACACTTGTTCCTCGAAAAAGCTTGCTGGAAATTAAATCATAAAAATTTAATATGCCAATATAAAGCCGTCCTATGTTTTGCAAAAAAATATGGTTTCCTTCTTTTAAAGGGGACTCCAATAATCCTGTAGTATGGATTTTATTACCCGCATACAAATCTATCTCAAACAATTCACCTTCCTTTTTCCATCGCGCTGGGTTTACTTGTTTATACCCAATTCCCCTTAATATTTTTGTTAAATAAGCATATTCGTTATCATCCGGCACCATAAAATCGATATCTTTTGTTGAGGCTTTGACATCCAATAAAGTCATGGCTGTGCCACCACAAGCTATTAAGCGCACTTTTCTCTTTAAGAATTTACTCCATCCCCTAAGAGTATCTAACAAGTTATTTTTGGTTAATCTATATTCCATATGTGTATGATTTAATACAATATATTGTATATTTATATACAATATATTGGCTAATAAAAATATACCCGTAATCCCTCATTTTGTCAAATAGTTTATTGTTATCGATAAATAAAAAAGACACACGCGTAACTTTCATTAATTCTGGTCCAGCCGTGCGTCCCTCAATTAGCCTCGATTACACCAAAATTTCTACTTACATGGGAGCTGGTTCTCCACTATAAACCTTAATAGGGAACTTACGTATTAAAAAGGTCTTATCCCCTTTTATTGCTCAGTAGATACATTTAAAGTTTCAATTCTTGTCCAACTTATCTTTGAGCCATCCCTATCATCTGCAGTAATTTGAACAAAACTGCTAGGTGGATAATTTTCGGGTATCCTAATTTTCCAAGAATACTCTTCATTAATGTCGAGTTGATAGCCCTTGCTTGGAAAGTGAAGCTTATATGAATAATCGGGATTCCAAGAAAAATTTATTAAAACCTCGAGATCACTTCCTGTTATTGATGTACCATCATTCTTAATTCTAATAAATGTTTTGTCTTGATTATTTTTATATGGAGGAAGTTCTTCCATATAAATATTAATTACGGGTTTCCCATAAGGCCTTTCCATATTATCTATTGATTTTTTCTCTTCTTTTATTTTACAAAGGATCTGCTTCTTTCCTGAGGGAGAGTCCTTAGTTTTATTTTCTACACTATTAAGAACTAAAAATGCACCAATTATGACAGTAGCAATTCCTGCAACAAATAAGACCAAGGATATGTATTGGACTCCATAAGATAATTTTTCCCAGAATTTAATTTTTGGAGAATTATTTTGATACGCTAATGAGGTATTATATCTAAAATAATTGGCTAAACCTGCTAGAGATAATCCTATTCCCAGAAAGCACAATGCAGAAATTATATACACGGCCAAACCCGAATCTTCCCCCCAAATTCTTTCTAAGAAGGCGAGAAGGGCTACCGCTGCACCGCCGTTAATTATAAATAATCCTTTAACTGCTTGATTGTGTATTTCTAGTCTACTGTCGTGTCTGTCTGTATTCATGTTTTGTTAACACTTCCTTTTGATAAACTCCAAAACGTTACCGAATTAGTGGGTAATGACATGTTAATTTGGTTGATAATTAAAGCCGTTACACTTGATTGATTCAATGATTTTAAATTGAAGCGTAATCCATTTTTTCATTGCTTGGGGGCTCCTAAACCCTCTTGTTTGCCTTATGGTGTCAGATAAGAGTCTAAAAACAGATTCGGCAGAATTAGTTGTTTTAGGCAAATTCAGTTCAGGATGTTTCAGATAACTGCGAAAATCCTGATATTGTTCCAAGAAGCCACGTGTTCGAAACCCAAACCATTTGGGGCAATAGGGATAGTTGGCCATCTTCAAAAGTTGTGAAACTAGTTGTTCAGCTCTTTTATGATTCGATGTTTTAAGAATTTCAAGAACATGTTGATACATTTTTTCACGTAATTTCTTATGTTTTGTTGTGCTATTACGTTTTCCAAGGAGTGGATATAGAGTCCTTATCAAATGAATGTGGCATCGTTGAAAAATCCAATTATATTCTCTGGCATAAACGTTGAAACCCGTAACTCCATCGGAGACAATAGCACAGATACGCTTAAATATGGCAGGATCAAGTAATGAAAATACTTTTTTCCAACCATTAATGTTTTCGTGACCAGCCAAGATAACAGGCTGAGTCAGAATAGCTCGGGTCGAGTGAGTTGAGCGAAGCAGAATCAGGTACAATGTATATGGTGTTTTATCGAAAAATTGTATCCAGCCATCAACAATGGCAATTAAAGGCCCAGGAGGCGCTTGAGGTAATGGTAATTTTTTAATTAGCTTATCCATCACCCGACTCTGACGACGTCGAACTAATTCTCGACCTTTATTTTGGCGTTTAGCTTGGTGGCGAAGGCTTTCAGAACTAGCAAAAGCTATTTTCTCGATCTTTGGGTGGACACGAATGGGTTTACGTCCACGTTTTTTTAACCGAATACGCCATGTTTTTTTGCATACACTACATTGCCTACGTCTGCTCCCAAATCGGTTGACCCGAGCCCGACAACAAGGAGATTTCGCGTGTACTAAAGCCATACACGCGAATTATGGCATAAAAGTTTACAACTTGTCGTCGTAATTTTGACAAAGAACGAATAATTTTATCAACCAAATTTCCGTGTCATTCTCAATTAGTGAGTTAATACAACTGTCCTCTTTTCTCCCCCTTTTCCTTCGTATCCCAAAAATTCTATGGGCCTATTAGAGGCAGGCTTTGTAAATCGGCAATGGATTGACATACGGAATGGTTTCTAAAATATCCTTTCAGTTTAAGCATATTAGGATGTATCAAGGTTTTGTAAGATGAATCAATGAAACAATCAACCAGATCGAAAATTTCTCTGCCTATTGCAATAAAGTTCCATTGTTTTCTATCAGTTCCTACCTTTAACCTTTCATAGCTTAAATGAGCAAGCTCTTTGTCACGCCGTTTGTATATAAAATTTAATTTTTTACGATATCCGGAGGCTATATTTCTCCAAACTGTTTTATCCATAACATAATCATTAGCTATAGCATCATCTGCCTTGTCTTTGTTATTAAGCATAAAGTCTAGAATTATTGCTGCATGAATACCAAACGATTCTATTAATGCATTACCGGTGATTGGATCTGCTTCTCTGCGAGCTAGTTTAAAGGCAACCTCATAAAACATCCAAATTTCATAGTATAAATGTTCACTAGAAAAAGCAATTAATTCGTTGTTTGAAATCACATTACTTTCTTTCATTTATCTTTCGACTTCGCCCCCTTCTACCACTATACTCGGGAACAACGCCCCGGAATTCCTGTGACACACGACGTAACCCGAACTCATTGAAGTTCAGTCGTGTGGCCCCATTATTCAATGGCCCCATTATTCAACCGAATCCAAATGGCCATCAGTGACTTGAACTTGACCGACAGACAGGTCAGCAAGGTCTGGCTGAAGGCCTTTGGACATGTTTTAGTATGTAAGGTTGTTGCCCAAAATGGCGACATGACATACCTGGCGACTAACGATTTATCTTTGACTGATTACGATGATTTCGTTGCGCACTTTCAGTGCCGCTGGCACATTGAAGAATTCCACCGTGCTCTTAAACAGACCACGGGTATTGAGCAATGTTATTCACTCAAAGCTCAATCGCAAAGAACTCACATCTTCGCTTCTTTTGTCGCCTTCATCAAAATGGAACTCAGAAAAATCAAAGAGCATATTACGTGGTATGAACAAAAAGCATCAATAACAAGGACTTCTATTATGCATTACCTAAACTACTCAAATGCGTAGGTCCTAAAGTTGTTACAGAACCTTTTAGTTCTATTGCTTCAACGTGAAATGTTGAGAGATTTGCCAAAAAATTTACGTAATCCATATCAATCTTTTCATAGTTTCTTTCTTGCTTAGCCGCATAATCGGCAATTAAATAATAATTAGTGCAAATCAAAACATATATGTATCGAAATCCTGCCTCTAATAGTTGAGAAGCATCTTTTTTGACTATAAAGGCATAATTAATAACATCTTGTCTATGTTTATTTGATTTGCCGAATTCAATTGCTTCATTAATATCTTTTTCTGACAAAGCTGAAATGGGTCCTCCAATCACTGCTGTCCCAACGTTCACTGATGAATTTAACGTAAGTGCTTAATTTTAAAA
>CAYJXI010000020.1:34216-40896 GCA_964374105.1 uncultured Planctomycetales bacterium | reverse complement strand
ATATCTTCAACCCCTTGCTATATGGATTCTTCATAGAACTTTTGACACTACCTAAAAATCAATCGATTCTACTCGACTGCTATTAATAAGCACAATTCGGTGCTAACTTAAAGCTAGTAAAATCTTCAAATATCCAATTTTTCTTCAGTCCCAGAATAATTACGGGTTGAAACATCGCAAAACCTTGCCTCATTCTCTTCTTATTTTTTTCCAAACTGTAATTCCAAAATTTGTCTGCTAGATCAACACAATTTGCAGATGCTCTCTTGTCTCCAGAGGCTTGCTTGCAACCGTAGTCTTCTTGCATCTCAAAATACCAACTATCGAAAGATTTTAACATGCGAGGTTCCAAGTACGTATCCTGAAGAATGAAATAAAAAAGAGTACTGATAGGAATAGAAACATCCATTAACCCAAACAGAAAGCTATAAACTTTTAATCCGATAGGTCTATTCATCTTTACTTTGCCCCTTATTTTGGACTACCTTGGGTCTGATGAAAAATTTAATCCAATATTTCCCTAATTCGCAGACGTTGGAAGAATCGAAACGTGAACAGGAAATACAAAATTATTCCGCAGACTTGTTGTAGAATTTTATTTGATCAATAGGACAATTCGCAGATCCCTTTTTGTCTTGACAGTCTTGCTTGCAAGCGGCAGAGTCCTCCTGCATTAAACGATATCTACCCTCGAGGGCTCTTAAGACGTCGGGTTGGAGGGACATTAATGGAGAAACACTGTAAAGAGTAAGAATCCCTATTAACCCAAACAAAAAACTGTAGACAGTTAATCCCATAGGCCTATTCATTTTTCTTTCCTCCAGCGTTTTGACATACCTCTAACCCCAGGTGTTGACAAAAAACCCCGGGGGTTTAGATAGATCAATTTTGGGATATCAATTCCTCGGCTTTATCAAAGTCTGCCTGCGCTTTTTCAACCTCACCCAGCTGCTGATAAGCCTGTGCACGTTCACCATAAGCATGATAGATGCTGGGATTTTTTTGATTCAATTCAATATATTGGGTGTAATCCGCAACCGCCTCCTTCCATTGACCTAAGGCCTGGTAGACTTGGGCCCGATAATAATAAGCATTAGGACAACTTGCGCAGATTTCTAATGTCTTTGTGTAATCCGATAAAGCTGGTTCTTGCTGATCCAAGAGTTGATACATATACCCTCGACCATAATAGGCTTGGTGATGGTTGGGATTAAGTTCAATGGCCTTAGTATAATCAAGGATGGCCTGTTTCAGATTACCTATATGTTGATAGGTAATGGCACGATCATAATACGTATCAGCGTAATAGGGATTGATTTCGATGGATTTATTGTAATCCGCTATGGCCAGATCAAAATTCTCTTTGGCGTCATAGGTCCGGCCGCGGTTCATATACGCAAAGGCATAGTTTGGATTAAGCTCAATGGCTTTATTATAATCTGCTATCGCCAGATCATATTTTCTTTTTTCAAGATAAGCATTCCCCCGGCCATTATAAGGCGAGGGGAAGCGAGGATCGATTTTCATGGCCTTGGTATATTCCCCAATGGCTTGGTCAACTTGTCCTAAATCCATATAAGCATTCCCTAATCCATTGATTGAACCAGCATCTTTGGGATTTTTACGGATAGCGGTTTTAAATTCCTCTATTCGGCTTGACCAAACGCCGTTATTTCTTTTCTGATCGGACTTTAGATTGGCCCTTTGCTCACAGCTGCAACCAGAGATGAACAATGGGACACATAAGACCGTTAATCGTATTGCTATTAATAATCTTTGCTCAAATTTCATCTTAAGAAATTCTCCTCGCAATATGGCTATTTGGAATCGTCTTTTCCCTGAAACCTCTTTTCCCATTCCTCATTCTGTTGCTGATATTTTTTCAATCGCCTTTCTTCGGCAGATTCGGATTGAGAAACCGTTGATTCCCCTGGCAAGGCAAAATCCTCCAGTTTAATTTGTTTAGTGATCATTCCCTTCTTTTTGGCTTCGATACGAACAAGCTCGGCATCTTTTAACCACTCCTTGTCTATCTTGGGAAGAGGTCCCCCGCGGTCGGTCACATGGGAAAAATCAAGCCGGGTCACTTTGACCTTAAGCCTTAATCCTTCATTATAAAAATCTAAATAATCCATGTACTGATCACCGCGTTCTGATAAAAATGCTTCTTTCCGTTTCGAATTTTGTAAAAAGTGTGTCTTTTCAAAGGCCATTTCATTCATCTTCGCATAAATGGAGGTCTTCTTTTTGGTTTTATCAAATAAGAGGTCGATTTCCCGCTCAATGAGGGTGACCGTGCATCCGGTGGAATGTTCCTGAATATCATGAATCACGATCTGCCGAGGGCCGCTTTGAATCTTTTCTCCCGGATGAAGGACTAATACCGAGGCTACTTCGAACTGGTAGATATCAATCGGTGTCTCGGTAAAGTAAGTCCCCTCTCTTTCCTTAAAACGGTCAAAATCTTCTTCCTTTAAGGAAAAAATTTCCGCATGAGTGACCTCTTCTTTATAAGGATTAACTAGCTTTATGTCATTTAAAACGGCTTGTAAGGGGATCATAAAAACCTCATTGGCAAGAGATTCGTACCGATTCGCGGAAGTGTAATGGGATTCAAGCATTGTCCCCTCGGAATAGACCATTCGGATAAAACTAGGCCGATTGATTAAGGGAAAATAACCCGGGGGGAGATCGGTTGTTATGATCAGTTTGCTATTGATCTTCTTTGTCCGTGGATCGGTCTTCTTATACCGGAAACCATCTTCAATAAGGACATGGCTTAAATCGATCTTCACATCAACCGAATCTTTGGGAAACATTTCTTTTGCCGTGGCCGGCAAATCGACTTTAAGAAAATCCAAACTCCATACCTTGGTTAGAACCAACATTAATAAGATCCCAACAACCAGCCACCGCACGGTTCGGGCTGTGTAACGGGATAAGAAATGGTGAATGATAAGGCAGGTCCCCCATACGATAATAAGAATATTTTTCACAACCAAAATCGATTGAGACAAAGAAGGGTTTAAATATTTGGTTCTATCAAAAATGGGTAATTTGCTCCAAGCCCACGGACAAAACATCACAAAAATCCAACAGAAAATGATAAATAAAATATATGCGGCGAATATGATGGCACCCACCAGGGCAAAACGGCTGAACTTAGGAGTCAGAGAGGCCAGAATGAGAAGGGGAATAAGGAAGGACAGTTTTTCTATTACAATTTCCGGAATCGCCAGCAAAATATAATTCCAGGTGATGTGATTGGAATATAACACAATCATCTCTGCCATCAACGGCAAGAAAACTAAAAATAAGAAAATGAATGTCAGTTTTGTGATCAATAAAGATTTCCGGGAAATCGGGCGGGTAAACCAAAAGGCGGTTGTCCCCACCAGAGGATCTCCCTGAATGATTAAAGGAATCAAAACGATCACAAGAATAACCTCAAGAAACTGAATCAATTTAATGAAGAGAGGCACATACATCTGGAAGTAAATATTCTCAATGAGAAGATTTATCCCACCCAAGCTGATTAACGACTCTAAACCAATGATGAAGGCAAAAAGGATCAATAAAACCAAAAGTCTTTTAACATCTTTCTTAAATACATTCATTGAAAAGCCCATCTCTCGATCTCCTATAAATTTGTAAAGGTGACAGTCCCGCCTTGGCGGGACTGTCACCTTTTTCTTATAAATTGGTAATTTTAAACTTTTTCGCCAAAACCAAAAAAATCTCCTTTAACGACAACCCTGTCACCGCCATATCGCTGCAATTGAAAAAAAGCGAACGGATCTTCTGTTCGCTGTCTCCTTGATTATATTGGCTATCCACAAACGCAACCACCCTCCCCTGGACCTTGGGTAGTAGCCATTCATCGGGGTAAGTCAAACTCTCAGATGGGGAATCTTTTAAAGTCACCTCGACCTTGCGAAACCGCCTCTGTAGGGATTCCGCCTCTTCAATGATTTTCAGTTCCCCCTTATCCACAATCCCCACCCAATCCGCTAATCTCTCCACTTCATCTATATCATGCGAGGAAACAAAGATCGTCCACTGGGCACTCTCGGTAATCTCTAACATCCCATTAATGAATTCTTCTCGAACCAAAGGATCGAGTCCGCTGAAAGGCTCATCAAAGACAAGAAGTTTAGGATGATACGCTAAAGATGACACCAAGGCCGCCTTCATCTTCATCCCGCGGGAAAGGTTTTTGAGTTTCTGTTTTAAGGGAAGATCAAACTGCGTAAGTAAACTCTGACAGAATCCATCATCCCAATTCGGATACATGGCCTTGCAGTAATTTAGAAAATATTCCACACTCATCCATTCCGGAAGTTCTTGATTCTCGGAGACATACCCGATCTGCCGAAATTCGTTGGGTCCCAGCCTCCTTGAATCCGTCCCTAAAACCGCGGCTGTTCCTTTATTGGGGGTCATGATATTCATCATGGTCTTGATCGTGGTGGTCTTCCCGGCCCCATTAGGTCCAAGGAAGGCAAAGATACTGCCTTCCGGGACTTTGAGATTCAAATCTTTAACCGCCTCGGTCTTACCGAATCGTTTGGTTAAATTGTTGGTTTCGATTGTGTAATTCATTCTTTTCCTCCTTAAGGTGACATTCACTTTTTTGTGACCTGCCTGCCGGCAGGCAGGACGGTCACCTTTTTCCCTTTGATTTCATTCTCCCAATGATAAGATATGGCATCAAGCAATTCTTTCTTTTTTATCAACAGGCGTTTGGCTTCCACAACCAACCGCTCGATTTCAGATTCGAGGAGCTCTTTTCTCTGCGCTTCAGTCGCAGCCGGCAGTTGAGTCACAACACTGCCGATTCCGGGTTTGATCTCAAGGAGTTTCTCATTGACAAGATGCGATACGACCTTCTGGGCCGTATTGGGATTGATGCGAAGTTCTCGACTTAATTCTCTGACTGATGGGAAGGCATCGCCTGGCTTCAACTGTCCCGATACAATCGCTTTCTTCACCGCAAACACCACCTGTTCGTAGATAGGAATCCCTGTTTTAAACGTTATGGAAAAATTTAACATCTCTTATCGAGGCCCTCTTTTAAAGATGTTTCCACTCTTTTCTTAATTGAGTAGGGGCACGGCATGCCGTGCTTTCCCCTACTTACCTAAGTGTAGTATGCACCATAGTACACCTAGTTGTCAAGGAAAGGGGGCTAACTTTTTTTAAGAATTTTTATACCGTCCTTTGGGCCTGATTGACGATTTTCATCAGTTGAGTATGGTGGGAGCCTTTCCAATAAACCTTGCGGCAAGAGCGGCACCGGTAAAATTGGCGGTAAAACTCTTTAACTTGAGGTGGGAGGCTGGAAACGACCTTAGCCTTGGCAATTCGGATGATCTTTCCATTGCATTTCAAACAAAGACTGAACGGTTTGATTTTAGGGGACAACGGATATCTTTTTAATATCTCTTTCAATTGTTTTTTGGGATCCGGTGAGCGCAGCCAATAACCGAATTGGACCATCTTATTCTTCAAGAGCCCCTTGTCCCGTGTGAGAACAATCCTCCCTTCTTGAACGGCGCTGTGCACAATCTCTTCATCCGGAAAAATCTTTTTATAAACCGAATCAAACCCGAGCAACCTTAAATGCTTAACCAGCTTGCCCAGATGACTATCGAGAACAAACCTCGGGTTACGGGGTAACTTCGGTCTTAAACATTTTATCTTTTTCCCTTTAACCGCTTTATCGTATGAATAAACATTGACCCGTTCCCCCCCTTTAAGCTGATAGGCAAAATCTACCGACTTGCCATCAACAATCATGCAGTCAATCTCGGTATGGGGTACGCCGAGGGCCTCCAGGGTGTCTTTAATCGCTGGTTGCCCCTTGACCGTATGGATAAATTTTATATTTCTTTTTTCGATGGGAAGAAAATCATTGAGGGTCCCCAAAAAACGAAAATGTGCGGTTGTTAAAACCTGAGGATACGTTAAATTTTTCATATGTGGTTAACCTCTAGGATTATAACTCCCGAGGTTTGGTGTGTATTTTACCAAAAGAAAAGGTGCCCGTCATCCCGATTCCATTGGGATGACTGAAAAAGGGGACAGCGCCCTTTTTAGTTAAAAAGGGCGCTGTCCCCTTATATACCTTATCTTAAAATTTTATTTCACAAAACGTATCGCATCGGCACTGTGATACTGCGTATTCTTGACCGTCAAAACAACTTTCCCGGAACCAGCCGTGATGGTAACATCCCCTAAATAATTCCACTTGCCTCCCCCGCCGGCGGCGGTGGTTTGATCTTTAAACACCTCAATGATAGGTGTTGTTGCCGATGAACTATTAAATAGTTTATAAGAGGCACTTGTTGTCCGATTGCTAGTTGATGTCCACCAAGCATAGACTTTATAAGTTCCGGAAGGTAACGAGGCAAGGGTCCATGTGGCCGTATTCCCAACGGTATTGCTATAAAGAGAATCACCGGTGCCAATGGGATAAGGGTTGGGGGCCTGAGAAACAGTCCAGGTGCCGACCTTAGTGAAGCCGGCGTCTTTATTATCGACAATCTTTTCAACAGGCACCACCACTGTAATGCCGTCTGAATAACCTATACTGCTCCACAATCCTGCCCCATTTTTGGCCTTAACCGCAAAATAATATTTCTTCCCATCAACCAGGGTTAATCCACTGGCGGTGACTG
>CAYJXI010000020.1:0-34116 GCA_964374105.1 uncultured Planctomycetales bacterium | reverse complement strand
CCATTAACCAGGGTTAATCCACTGGCGGTAACTGAGGCCGTTGTTCCGGTCGATGTCCAGGCTCTGATGACCGTGCCGGCCGTTGTATCTTGGGTAATCTGGTATTGATATTCACTGATTCCCGATCCGGTATCAGTACTACTCCAAGAGGCCGTTAACTGGGTTGTGGACGTTGTTGTGGTGCCACCATCAGTCACAACCGGTGTGGCGGGGGCCGTGTTATCCACCGTAATACCATCTGAATAGCCAACACTGCTCCACAGCCCTGCCCTATTTTTACCCTTCACTGAAAAATAATATTTTTTCCCATTAACCAGGGTTAATCCTGTGGCGGTCACCGAGGCCGTTATTCCGGTCGATGTCCAGGCTCTGATGACCGTGCCGGCCGTTGTATCTTGGGTAATCTGGTATTGATATTCACTCATCCCTGATTCAGTATCGGAACTGCTCCAGGAGGCCGTGAGTTGAGTCGTGGATCCCGTATAAGCACCTGCATCCGTCACTGTAGGCAATGACGGTGCCGTTGTATCGATGGTTATCCCATCTGAATATCCTATATCACTCCACAAACCCCCTATATTACGTGCCTTCACCATCACATAATAGGTCTGTCCATTTTGTAAAATGAGCCCACTTGCTGAGACCGATGTATCTGTTCCTGCTGAAGTCCAGTCTCTGATAACAGGGGAACCCATATAGCCGGTAATTTTATATTGATATTCCGCGATTCCCGACTCAAGATCAGTCGAACTCCAAGAAGCAAATATAGAAGTCGAATTATTAGAATATTGACCTTCGTCCGTAACCACCGGGATCGAGGGAGGGGTCGTGTCCGGGGGTGTAGGAACCTGCATGAATTTAACTGCATCGGTGCTGTGACTCAAATCAGCCGTTGTCACCGTTAATTCCACTTTCCCACCCAGGCCATTGAAATAGTATTTTCCCAATAAATTCCACTGCCCTCCACCTTGGGTCTGATTGACAAATTTTTCCGCCAAGAATGTCATGCCATCATAAACTTTATAGGAGGCGCTGATGGCACGGTTTTCATGTTCTGTCCACCAGGCATACACTTCATAGGTCCCGGAGGGAAATGTAGTACTCCAAGCAGCCTTATCGCCAACGACCTTGGAATAACGGGATTCACCGTTATAGGGATCAGGGGCTAATGAATCAACCCAGCCCGTTCCTGTTTCGACATAACCGCTGGCATCCTGATTATCAATGATGAATTCTGGAGGCGGCTTCAAGACAAATTTAACCGCATCGGCACTGTGGCTTAGATCTGCCGTTGTTACCGTCAACTCAACCTTAGCCCCTTTATCAAAATAATATTCCCCTAACAGATTCCATTGACCGCCGGCGGTCGTTTGATTAACATGTTTTTCATCAAGCTTAGTCGTGCCATTAAAAATTTTATATATCGCATCAATCGCCCGGTTTGCATGCTGTGTCCACCAGGTATGAACTTCATAGGTCCCGGCTGGCAAAGAGGCGTTCCAGCTCGCTGAGTCATTTAAGGTCTTGGAATATTCAGAATTCCCGTTATAAGCGCCGGCGGCCAGTGATGTCACCCAGCCCGTCCCATTTTTGATAAATGCCGGGGCAGGGTCTAAATTATCGATGACAACCGCATTTTCTTCTACCGGAGGCGGCGGAGGCGGCGGGGGCGGCGTTGTCCCCAGGCGAAGTGCCAATTGGGCCTCATAAAGGGATCGCGGCTCTAAGCTCCCTGAACAATCCTTAGCTCCCTGGATCGGATTGACATCATAACTAATACATTCCTCATAATCCTCAGGAAGGATATACGGTCTCCAGGCGCTCGTTGTATCCCGGCGATTAGGCATCCGTGCTGTAACCACATTCGAATAAACGCCAGAGGTTCCTATGATTTCACCCCAACCGTACTGGTTAGAAGCAATAATCCCGATATCGGGACTGGTGGCGTTTTCCTTGTCCCAGTTAGCTAGGGCAACGGTAGGCTGTTTCAGCCCTTTTGTATTCCAGAAGACGGTTTGGGTGGTCCCGTGCCCATGATAGGTTGAATCATTCGGATCACCTGATCTCTCCGCTCCAATCGGTCGGACAGCCGCCTCGACAATAACATCCGTACTTAAATTATCTATCAAATTGGCCATGCTCAGATTGGAATGAGAATCATTTTGGTAATACAAAATCTTTCTTGTTGTCAAATCTTTAACGACATTGCCGCTGGACTGCCGGTTAAAGGCAAATCCTTTCTTAACCAATTCGATAAGACTGTCTTCTAACAGGACCTCATTGTCAGCAAAAACGGTAAAGGAATAGCCGTTGCCATTGCCATGACCGTTCATTTGACAATTTTTCAAATGAAGATCTTTAATTGTTACAAAACGGTCATGTTTTAAATAGACACCATGGTTTAAATAATTGATATCATAGGTATAACCGGCAGCGGAAACAGAGCGTCCCACATTTTCCGGCGGGGTATAGGTCTTCACATCGTATATCCATCCATTGCTGACGTTGACAAATTTGATAAGATAATTCTGCCAATTTTCCTTCCGTACTTTTTGTTCATCATAATTCCAATCGTCAGGATGGCGTATCACTCCCATCGAAAAGTGCTCGAGCCCAACCTCGGAAATGCCTTTCGTCGTTAAGGCCACTTGGGGCTTGTCTGTCACTTTAATCCGGTAACGTGTGGGAACGTCAATGGTGATGGTTTTATTAACTGTATCGATAGCGGTGATTGTCCTGCGGAACATGTAAGCCTCAGGTGTTTCCCCCGGGACACCCCAAATCTGTTCCATGTCATGTTCTTTAACAAAGGAATTATCATCGCCGTCATTATAATACGCATAAATTATAATCTGGTTATTATTCGTCAGGTCAAATCCAGTGACATCATTGAGAGGAATGACAGTGGTAGGAAACGGTAAATCTTTGTTAATACTTTTAATATTGCCCAAATTGTCCCAGCCATAATCCGTATCGCCACCATTAGGGTAGACAAGAAATACGGTGTTTCCATTCATGCTGAAATTTGTTGTGCTGTTGATGTTGAAGTTTTCTACCGTATACGGATTCACTTTTAATTTAGTCTTATCAGAACCCGCACCCCGCAAGACCACATTGCTCTGATTGATAGTTAAAAAGTAAGTGCCGTTTGTCCTAGAGATACGGAATTCTCCCTCGGGGATATAAACAACACCGCCGCCTAAGCCCGCCACATGATTGATGGCGGCTTGGATCGTAGGGGTGCAGTTTGTTTTACCATCGGTTGTACAACTAGCCTTTCCCGGATAAGAGTCAGTGAGGATATTAATAAAACTTTGAGGGGTCCAAGTAGGATCTTCTGGCGGAATAGGGCGCTCGCCCTTATGATAGCCAGCATAAGACCAATCATGCAAAAACCGATAAGGGTGGTAGCGAGGGTCCGTTGAAGGCACGGTCGTCCCATTTTGGTCTTGGGTTCCCTTGACATCGTAAAATATGTTGACCCTGGTAGGATCGACACCCGGATCAGTGCTTTTAATCTGGGCTTTATCCACCGGCTGCCAGTTAATCGGGAACATATCCGACCGCCAGGCAAAGACCGAAGGAGTAAAAATAAAAATCGTGAATAACCCTGTACAACAAGATATCAACAATATTTTTCGAAAAATTTGATTATGCCCAGATAAGTTCATGACCTTCTCCTTTCTAACCGAGCCATACGAAAAAAATATCTTCAATAGATCATTCCCTTTTCTTTAAAAATAAGATGGGATAAATAAAATATAATCATTAAAAATCATTTTGAATAATGAGGGGCTAAAGGTGAGGAAAAGGTGAGAAATTCTATTCGGCAGCCAGGCTGACCTTTCCCTTTTTATACTGAGGCCCCTACCCCGATGCCTGCCTGACGGCCGTCAGGCTTCGGCTCCGACGTTTTTGGTCGGAGTGCCGACAGAATCGTCGGCATCGGGGTCCCGACTTCCTTCTTAATTTAATAATTTAGGAAACGTCGGGATAGCTTTGCCCATGAACCACTTTGGGTTCATGGCCCTAAACCTTATTGGTTGAAGGGTCCCCCACCTTCCGGTGGAGTTTGCCCTTATCGTTAGAAAAAATTTAATGAGTTCTAATGAAAGTATAAAAGATAAATATGGAAAGACAATGGACTGGGGAGGCTTTCGGGGAAGCGTTTTCTCAAATAGTGGATCGGCATGTTGTTGAAATATGTAAAAATATGTTATCCTTAACTTAGTCTTTAAAATGCTTGAGGTGAGATATGTGGCAGATGAATCCTTATGCACTTTCTGGAATTTTGATATGCCTAACCTTTTTCCCACTCTTTTTCTTCACCTGGCTAAAAGGACAAAACAAGGTTGCTCGTTATTTTTCCTATCATTTGTTGAGTGTGGGATTGTGGGGCTTAGGGACTATTCTGGTGGGGCTTAACCATGATCCCGAAACGGTCTATCGGATTTGGAATGTTGCCTATTGTATTGTGCTTTTTATTCCGGTGTTTTTAGTGCATTCCATCTTAATCATGACTAACAAATTAACTCGACTATTATTATTATTGACCTATGGTCAGGCGATCCTTTTTGTCATCACGACCCTCCTGGGTCTCACGTTCCCTGGAATCAAGTTCATGTTCAATTCCCTCTATTACAATCAAGGAGGTCGATTGTATTTGGCCTCCATTGTCATCTGGTTATGGCTAGTTTTTTTTGCTCACACGCTTCTTCTTAATCATTATGTAATATGTTTTCCCAAAAAGAAGAAACAAATTTCCCTTTTAATGCTAGCTATCCCTCTAGGCTTTGGGGGTGGCCTTACCAATTTTTTACCCGGTTTGGGAATCGATTTATATCCCATCGGGAATTTCTTGATTCCTTTTTATTCCATGATTGTTGCCTATACCATCTTCCAATACCAGTTTCTAGAGATTACCTATGTCTTAAGGAAAGGACTGACCTTCATCATTCTCATCAGTATTATCTCGACCATGTATTTTGTGGCGATCCTTCTTTGGGAACCGATTTTCAAAAAATTGTTAGGATTCGAATCCTTTATTCCAGGGATTTTAGCTGCACTTTTTTTAGGATTTATCTTTGCACCGCTGCGAATGAAGGTAGAATATCTCGTCAACAGAGCCTTTTTCAAGGAATCTTTTCAAGAGATGGTCAGACAAAATGAATTATTAAGACAGGAATTGATCCGTTCGGAAAAATTTAGAATGGTTTCTTCTATCGCCCGCGGAATCGTTTATGAAATCCGGAATCCCATCACTTCCATTAAGGCCATCAGTCAACACATTTTCAAAAAATCTGAAAATAAAGACTTTGTGGAAACCTCTTCCTTAAGTATTGACCGACAAGTTGAACGCATCAATAATCTCCTCGAACAACTCCTTAAGTTCTCTAACCTCTCTAGTCCCGAATTTAAACTCACCAACATTCTTTCCATCATCGAAGATGTCCTTGAAATCCTAAAGAGGGAATTCAGCGAACGAGACATTAAACTGGTTAAACAATTTCAAATCTTAAATGGAGAAGTTTTGAAGGCTGATTCAGGACAATTGCGTCAGGCCTTATATAACATTATGTTTTATTCAATCGAGTCGATGCCGAACGGCGGGACACTGACCTTAACCACAGGGATCAAACCTTTTTCCGAGATTATCCAAAAGAATTTTGACCCCACGATACAAGATTTCTTTGAAATGACCATCCATGATACCAGTTTAGGGATCCCTAAGGAAAATCTCCCCTATATTTTTGATCCCTTCTTTAATCCGGGAGAGAATAGATTAAGCTTAAGTTTATCCATCGCTCACAAAATCATTAAGGAGCATTCGGGAAATATTATCGTGGAAAGTGAGGTCAACAAGGGCACAACTTTTATTGTGGAACTCCCTCGGACGCGGTGATCATAAGTAAAAAAGTAAAAAAGTGACTGTCACCAAAAGGTGACTGTCACTTTTTATTTTGATAATACTCACTTAAGCGGCGCAACGCCTTTAATTTGTCGGTTAACCCAATCTCGGCCTGCGTTAAGGACTTATGCAAAATCTCTATGGATTGATCATAAACCCCTCGATTTACTCGAAATGGGTGTCCGTCCTTTCCCCCATGGGCAAATGAAAAGCGGGCCGGATCTTCAAGGGAGGAGGCATGGCCATAAACCAACTCTGAGATTAAGGACAAGGCCCGGATGGTTTTAGGCCCTACCCCTGGGATTCCCAACAATTCCTCAAAATCCTTGGGTTTCTTTTCATAAGTTTTGATAAGTATTTTCTTAAGATTCTCCGGCTTTATATCACCCGAGCTGACTGGATGACGAGCGGGAAGATACAAGTTTCTTATTTTATTAAATTCCTGAAGAACCCGATCAGGGCTTTGGGCAGCCAACTCGGCACTAACCTTTCGACACTGCAGACTTTCCTTAGCAACCAGATTTAATACCTTCCCTTTATGCTTACTGATGATCGCGGCATGTGGCTCACAGACAAAGTCAGAGACTCTTTCACTGAACCAATGATAACGTCTTGCCCACCGATTTTGCGGGTTCATCCCCTGTTGAATCACAGCCCAATGCCCCGATCGATCAAAAATAAAACTGTGATGGTAAAGATCATAGCCATCCTGCAGGGCTGCTGAATCCACCTTAGCCGACATTCGACTGGCGTAAATCAATCCTTCTGGATCTACTTTGACCAAGCGTTGACTGCCTATTTCTTCAATTTCATAAGGAGTTTTTCGGGAAGTTCCTCCCTTGCCTCCACAAACAAAAATGCCAATTTCTCGGCTGACATCTTTCAGGCCTTCTTTCATGGCTCCACAAGTTGTCGTTGTTAAACCAGAAGAATGCCAATCAAAACCCAGAACACAACCAAAGGCCTGAAACCAAAATGGATCAGATAATCTGTTTAAGAGTTCTTTGGAGCCGTGTTCTTGGACGATCGCCAGGGTGATTTCCCGACTTAATTTTTTCATCCGGTCGAAAAGCCACCAAGGGGCCTTACCCCTGTGAAGGGGAAGATAGGCTGTTCCTGTTCTCCTGGATCTTGAGGATTATATCCTGAGGGAAAAGGTTAAAAGCGAAGGCAAATCTAATTTCATTCAAATTTCTTTATCTAGTATATCCAAACATAAAAACAACACAAAATAACAAAAATCATTAAACTCACCCCCATTACTTTTGTATTTCGAATTTCCTTAGGGAGGGAAATGGGTTCCATTTTCCAATTAATAAGGGAATAAAACTTCTTCTGCAGATCGATTGTTGCCGAGGAATTTAAATAGATAAACAGTCCAAATAAAAAAGATAAAGAGGCAATCAGCATAAACAATAAGTTTTCTAAAGAAACAATAAGAATTAAGAAAATGAGTAGCCATTTGTTGCCTTCAACAATGAATTTTTCTTTTGAATCCATGACTTATTGCAAAAGATGCTAAATTTTAGAAGCCGGCACTCTCTTAGCCATGTCATTTTTAAGGAGGTTTCTATTCGAGGATCATAAACTATTTGAACCCTCGGGGGGTTTTTCAAACTACCCGAGGGGTCATGACGAATCGAGAAACACCCCGACCCGTCAGCTACTTTCTTTTGATCGTACTATCATTCCGCCCCCTTGTCAATTGGATATCCTTAAGAAGAGTTTCTGGATAATACTCATAATCATTCATGATATAATAACGCCCATGCCGCTGTCCTTTAAGAATTTAGAACAAAGAAATTTGGGGAATATTCTTTTAAATATGGCCATTCTTGTGGCAGGACTTTGGTATGTCTTTTTGTGTCTCTTACATCTCTTATCCCGCCGGCCGCTCTGGTTTGACGAAAGTCTGGTCTTTGCCAGTATCCAAGAATTCCATCCTTTAGATTTTTTTAGAATGCCTCTCTTGAATGTGCAAGTCTTTCCTCGGGTTTATTTATTTCTTATCCAACAATTGTATTTTCTGTTTGGGTTTGATGTTCTGATCTTAAGACTTCCCTCCTTTGTTTGTATGCTGGGGGCCTTCTTTATTTGGTTAAAAATCGTTTCCTTTGAATTAAAGAATAAAGTGGAATATTTGACCTTTGTCTTCACTTGGAGTGCTTCGTGTGTTCTGCTTTATTATTCCGCAGAATTAAAACCCTATTCGATGGATTGTTTATGTGCTGCCGTTTTTATCTTGTTTCTTTACCACCAAGAATACCTTGAGAAAACCCAAGCAAAGTTTAAATATCTCCTCATCTTAATTTTGCTGCCCTTCCTTGTCTTATTGTCTTACCCCGCTTTTCTTTTTGCCTTTTTACCACTTTACAATCTCTTTTTATCCGCCCAAAAGGACAAACATAAATTATCTTATCTTTTTATTTACGGATTATCTCTTCTTATCTTTGGGCTTATTTCTTATTTTTTTGATATGCGCCTTAGACCCTTACAGGACTTAAATTCTGGATTCGGGACTTATTTTGTCTCCTTTACTTCCGCAGCCGAATTTTTTAGTTCCTTTGGTGAAGGGACCATGAATCTCTTTTCGCGGTGGTTTATTGAGCAGCCAAGGATCCTAAAAAAGATAGGAGTCTTTTTTGTAGGGTGGGGAATGTTACGAATGGTTTATGGATTCTTTCTTCATTTTCACAAAAATCTTTATCGGATAAAATCCCTTCACACCATTGCCTTTGTTATCTATGGGGGATTATTCCTCCTGGGCGTCTTCCAGAAATATCCCTTCACTGTTCCTCGGACTTCCCTTTTTTATTGTCCCGTTGTGCTATTTCTAACAGTCCAAGGTATTGCTGATCTAAAATTGCTTAATATTTATTTTTATAGAATCGTTCATACGTCCTTTCTATGTTTTTTAATATTTCTCATTATCTCTTTTTCGTTCTTTGTTTTTGCCAGAAGTCTCACCTTTTCACCAGCCCTTTTCTGATAGATCATTTCATCCTTGTCACCAAAAACCATTATAGTTAAAATACCTTTCATTGAGTTTCCTACTAGGGAGGGTTGGATTTGTTAAAAATTTTGATTTGGCCTATTTTAGGCTGGGGGCTTTTTGTCATTGGATTTGAATACATCCTTTATGAACTCACTCTCCCATTAAAATTAAGAATCACTGCTTATGCTCCAGGAATACTTCTTATATTATTTTGGGGCCTCTTTAATAAATATCATTGGTTTCAATCTTTTCTCAGAAATCTCTTAGAGCGCCACTCCCGGCTCATTGATGAAATTCCAAATTCTCACATCGGTTTGTGGATTGTCTTAGCGGCTGGCTTAAGTCTGTATTTGGAATTGATGATGATTCGCATGCATGCTTCCTATTTAGGAATCCTTGCTTATTTTAAAAATTTCAGCCTCTTATCATGTTTTCTTGGTCTTGGCTTAGGCTACGCCCAAGGATATCGCAGTCTCTTAGGGACACCTTTGATTGTTCCTACCTTGTCGCTTCAAATTGCTTTCCTTTATTACCTAAATACAACCAATATTATTGGGATGTTCAGAAATCCTATAAGGGAGCAATTAACAATGGGGATTCCAAATATCTTAGAATGGAAATATCTTATAATTGTTTATGGAATACTTATTTTCCTTTTTTCATTCAATGCCTTATGTTTTATTCCTTTGGGTCAATTGATCTCTCGCCTCATGATTCGAAGGGAAAAATTAGTCTCCTATGGTTGGAACTTGATCGGAACACTTTTAGGAATCCTAATTTTTTCCTTAATTTCCTACCTTGGGGCTCCTGGGACTGTTTGGTTCCTTTTAGCCATTACGGGACTCATCCCTTTTTTTTATAAAGACACTGTGAATCTTCTAATCTCTCTGATTGTGGGGATCATCATATTAAGTATTCTTTTTTCCCCAACTCGTCTTAACAAAATAGATATATTTTCTCCCTACCAGATGATATCGATTTTCTTTCAACCCAATTCCTATACGGAAATTAAAACAAATAACCTTTTTTCTCAAAAACTATTGGATCTTAAAAATCAACCTCTTGAAGAGAATGAACAATTTCAACTTTGGTCTGAATATTTTACTTTATCTTATCTTTTCAAACCGACTCCTCAAGATGTTCTTATCTTAGGTAGCGGAACAGGGAACGATGTGGCAGCTGCCTTAAGACACGGTGCTGGTCACATCGATGCTGTGGAAATTGATCCCACCATAGTTAAGATTGGTAAAAAGTTTCATCCGGAAAAACCTTATGATGCCCACAATGTCGATATCTTTATTAACGATGCCCGCGCCTATCTTGGTCAAACAAAGAAACAGTATGATTTGATTGTTTATGGACTCTTAGATTCTCATAGTCTTTTATCTTCAAAATCCGGTGGTATTCGTTTAGAAAGTTATGTCTATACCTTGGAAGGTCTGCAATTGGCCAAGGAAAAACTTAAAAAAAATGGCGTCTTATGTATTAACTTTTGTGTTTTGAGCCAACCGTTGGGGCAAAAAATCTTTTTAATGCTCAAAAAGGTTTTCGATGGACAAAATCCCATCGTATATAAAACATTATACGAGGGGTCATTCACATTTTTAGTTGGAAGAGGAATAAATGATTCCTTCCAACCTCAAACTCTATTTAACGAAGTGACTCATTTGTTTAACGATGATAGAATTCAAGTGGATCCCTCCACTGATAATTGGCCTTTTTTATATATGCCGGTCAAAAAATACCCCATCTCCTATGTGATCATGGTGCTTATCCTTCTTCTCATTTCCTTCAAATTCATTCGGGATACAAGAGGAGATTCGCCTCAAACCTTTTCAATCCCCTGTTTCTTTTTAGGTGCCGGATTCATGCTTTTGGAGACAAAGGCCATAACCGAACTGGCGCGTGTCTATGGATCCACGTGGATCGTCATCACCATCGTCATTGTTACCTTATCGCTCCTCGTCTTTCTAGCCAATTTGCTCCTATTGAAAAAAAGACAAGTGAACATCCCTCTAGTCTATTTGGGCTTAGGAATTTCTTTGTTGGTCAGCCTTTTATATTCATATAAAAATTCTTCGCTCCTTGGATACGATTTTCTGCTGACACCCCTCGTTCTAATGGGTCCTTTGTTCTTTGCAGGACTCGCCTTTTCCAGTGAACTCAATAGAACAGATTCTCTTTCCACCGCCCTCTCATCAAACTTAATAGGGGCCATGACCGGAGGTTTTCTTGAATACAATTGCATGTATTTTGGATTCCGGGCCCTCTATTATCTGGCCATCCTCATGTATGGATGTGCCTTTTGGGGTTCACGAAAAATAAAAAAGGCTTGAACATTTCAAGGTCGTTTCGTTGTTGCTTAAAAAACGTCCCTCCTGGCGATGACAAATTTCTCGATAGCAGCAATCCTCTCAATTGGCTAAGCAGATACGTCAAGGGCTTCTAGGGAAACGTTTTCTTAAAATCCCTTTCCTCCCTTGAAATTAAGCTTTCGCAGATGTTATCCTTGCTGTAGGTTATCAAAAAATTTCAAAAGGAGGAATTGATCATACGGAAAAAAATTTTGTTAGGTATTCTTGTAGCAATTGTGGTGGGGGTTGTTTCTCCACAAATCGTTAAAGCATTATCATACTCAGGGATATGGGCAGTTAACAAAGAAACAGGGCACGGTGCTTATGGCCCAGGCTATGCCTCCTTTCGTGACCCTAAAAGTAATCAACTATTGCCATTTTATGCCGAATCAATTTTTGGATATCTCCGAATCCCGGATGAGGCCTTTGATGATTCAGTTCCTGAACCCATTCAGCTTGCTTATGAAGTGTCTGTCTCCGGTTTTGCTCCTAAAACAAGGATTGGGGAGTTTCGTTCTAACAGTTTCGTAAGAATTGAACTAGATCCAGTAGTTCATTGTGGGGATGCAATCTGTACTTCTGGTCAAGAAAACTTAAGCAATTGTCCAGAGGACTGTTCTGTCTGCGGAGATAATGCTTGTCATAACAGACTCTACTATTATCCCGAACATCGCATCAACTGCCCCCTCGATTGCAGCGGCCCCAAATTTCTTCGCGGGGATGCGGACGGGGATAAAGACATTGATGCGGCTGACCAAAATACGATCTTAAATTGGGCCTATACCGGAAAAGCGGTTATGCCCTGCAAGGATGCCGGCGATGCCAATGACGATGGGAGAATCGATACGGCAGATTCGACAGCCATTGGTGACCTTTTAGCTAGACGGCGAACCTTTCTTCCCTATCCTTGGCCTCAAGTGGGATTTGATGAGACTCCTGATGCTTTAAACTGCGCTAAATATCCTTCCAAGTAAAACTTCTTAAATTCACAAGGGCAGTCCCGCCGCGGCGGGACTGCCCTTGTTTTTTTATATCTTCTTTTTCCCAGCAATTTTTCCTGCAAATCTTTGATTTCGTTGAGTGAAAAATACCCCCCCAGCCTTAAGGACTCGGTGTCAAAGTATTTATCCTTTCTTGTTTATAAATCTTAACGGATTTTAATGTCCTAAAAAATACTTCTTCATCTTCCCTTTGATAAGGACCTTTTGAGTTGAGTGCCAAGATAAAAATCTGATCATCTCTTTGCGTGACGTAAATAATCTGAAGATCCTCATAATTGATATAAAAACTGATAGAGGCCCACTCCACTTGATTGAGAATCACTTTGGAGGGTTGTTCTCTAAAATGGATCTTGGCTTGGTTCTCTAACTCATACGTATATTTGATTTGCGGAAGGATCCCATTGGACATATAGTCTAGCGGTGTACTGCCATAAGGATTTCCCAATTTCGTATCAAATTTAATCAGGGAATTTAAACCAACCTCCGATTTCGATTTTGTATAAGTGACGGTATTTTTATCCAAAGAAATACTTCTGGACCACCCGTGGGGTTCTACGAATTCGATTCCCAGATCTCGGTCAAGGTATATTCGCGGTTGAAAGAATTTTAAACTGACCGTGATGACCAAAAACAGTACAAATAAGATACCGCAGATGACAGGTAATTGATTGTGCAAAGGCATGATGTCCTTTTCTGTCTCAGGAATCTCTTTATCTGCTCTCACTGGCTCATCCATACAGAATCCTATCTGTTTTTCTCAGGGATCGGAGATTTCCGGTCCTTGATCGCTCGGGAAACGTAATCCCTGCCTCGCCGGCAGGCGGGGTAAAAAACTAATCGAGGGTTCATTTTTCCAATATCTGAAGTGACTGTTGATAAAAGGAAGCGTCCTCTTGAAATCCATAGCTTAGACTTATTCTTCTAAGATTGTTATATCGCTTTTGGGGATCAAGATCAAGTAGCCAACACAATTTTTTCAAACACACCGGGCACAGCCATAAGGGTCTTTGATCATTTTCGATTCTGTGATTACTGCCATTCATATTACATTCATAAAAAATACAATGGTGTAGAGAAAACATATGGGCAATTTCATGGGTCCCTGTTTTAATGGTTCTTTTAAGACATAACTGATACTCCTCTTGACTCCAATTCGGATCGCCATTACGGTAAATAGACCACACCCCTACCCGATCCTCCCAAGAGGCCTGTCCAAAGACAAAATTCCATCCCTCCCCTGGCCAAAGATCTGAGGAAGTGAAGGCGATAAAACAGAAGGCATCCTTAGGCATATTCGGTTTTAAAACGGATTCAATCACAAAACTCGTTAAAATCTGTTTATCAAAAGTCGAAGGATGAATTCTTTGGGCCTCCTTGGGTATAATAGCGAGATCTAGGGAGTCAGCAAATTTCACTTCAAGCCCAAAGTAGGCTTCTATGAATTTAGCTGTCTTTTCGATGATTTCTGCTTTAGTCTTATCAAATTCTCCCAACATCGTAATATAGATATACTTTTTTTTATCATCCGGCCTTGAGGGTTGACTTAAAACAAATTGATCAAATGTCTGCCCCTCTTCTGGATAAACAGATAACCAATCATAAGGGCCGGGAGAGTTTTTCAGTCTATGCAACACGATGAGTTTTTGATAGATATCTGTCTTGCGGTTTAAAGAACTCATCTTTTCTGCCTCTTGTTTTGAGAGGAGAGACTGTTCTGCATGGGAAGATCCTGGGCATCTTAATTGAAATAAAATCCAAGAAAAGGCAAAAAGGATGAGAATAGCGCATCGTTTCCTCACCAAGACATTCTTTCTTATTTATTGAGCTCTCGGGGAGTTTTTAAATATAACCGCGGGCTCATGAGGGGTCGGGAGAAACTCCCCGACCCCTCATTTATTGTTAAACAATAATTCTAAGGAATTCGCTAAATCAACATCCAATACTTTAAGAATTTTCTGTTCCCTCCGTGCGGAGTCAAAATCCTCGATCGTGGCATAAGCCAATCCCAGATAGTAATGGGCCTGCGCGTGATTGGCATCCAATCGAATGACTTCCTTAAATGCCCGCAAGGCATCCTTGTAACGCTTTAACTTCACATTACTCATTCCTAAAGAAAAAAGAGCTTCTTTGGAACCGGGATTAAGTCTAACCGACGTCCTTAAGGCTTCCTGGGCTTCTTTGTATTGTTCCAATTTATTTAAATAAATAATTCCTAATTGAAAATAACTGTCATCATCTTTAGGATTTAAGAGGATAGCCCTTTGCAAGGCCTCAATGGCTTCTTTGAATCGATCCACAGACATATACGATTTTCCAAGACTCTTAAACACCTGCGGATTCCGATGCAATAGAATCCTTCCTTTTTCAAGAACTTCAATGGCCTCTTGATCGCAACCTTCTTGTTGATACATGAGACCCAGAAGATAATAAGCCTCTGCCAGATTGGGATCAAGTCTCAAAGCCTCCCTCAACCCTTTGATCGCATTGGCATGATCCTTCTTTTTGGCATAAATCTTACTGAGTTCAAAATGAATCCGCGGATTATGGGGTTCAATGGCGATAGCTTTGAGTAATGCTTCGCTGGCTTCAGAGAGGCGTTCCAAACGGCTGTAGGCAAGTCCTAAATTGTAATAACTTGTCGCATCCGTGATTGTTGGTTCTTTACGGATAATTTTTTTAAACCATAATTTCAATTTGATTCGCTGGAGCTCTACTGGAAACTGAGCACGAACTTCCGCTATAGTCAGGAACCCGACAAACGTACCTACGGCAACCAAATTGAAATATAATTTGAAAAAATAGTCCAAAAACGACGGCTTACCCATCTGCCAAAGAACGAGATAAGTCAAACAAACCGCATGAACAATATTCAAAACAATAAATATAATTCTTGCCCATGGGTTTAATCTCAAAATATCAATGCTGCTAAACGTCACAAGCCCTATCCAAAACAAATGGACCAATTCGAACTCCCTTAAGTACATATAAAAAAAATCAATGGGAAATACGGCGGTCATAGAGACAAAGGAAACAACTGTTCGCACCCAATGCGATTCGGGTTTAATACGAAAAAGATAAAGGACCAGTAAAAGAGATAAGTTGCTTACGATGATGCTCCAACCTATGATTTTAACTCCTATGAATTTTTTTTGTTCTTCCATAAGGGAATAAATTTGGTTTGATTTATTAACTAGACTGAGTCTTGAATCCTTTAACCCGGAGCGTTAACAGTCCTAATAAAGAAATGAATAACAGGATCTCACCTATAATATATTTGTTGGACAAAAAAATATACCCTAAATCGACTAACTGAAGAAAAGGCAAATCCGGGAGGGCAATAAAAAAATATCCTATAATGCATAAACAAAAATTAAAAATATGGAATTTATGCCCTGACTGTAAATAGGCAATTTCTGAAATGAGGATAACCGCTACTGGTAAAAGCCAAATGGTATTCATTGACCATGTCCTCACACCACACAATAATATAACAATAAAACAAACCATCCAGTAGATAAATTCTTGAGATTCATCGTATAGTTGTACATTCTCTAAGAAAAGTTTTTGCCAAAAGCATAAAATTAATATAAAGAACGCTAATAGCCCCAAGGAAACAAAGGTCGCTCCCTGTTTTATCAAATTCCATTCTTTCAATACATTGTAAAATTTTCTTATCAGATCTTTTGTCCCAAGTTCTTGCACAAGAGAGGCATGATTGATAAAGGGAACGTAAAAAGTGTAATAAAAGTGACCTTGCTTCACAGTCTGACCTAAGGGGGCATTGGCATTGCTAAGCAATTGTTCTATTGTTCCCTCCGGAAGCTTTAATTCATTAGGTCCCCAATCACTGACCCAGGCAATTCTGGGAATTTGGTTGAAATAATAGTCATATACTAAATCCCCATTCTTTAAGATTGATAGAATCAACAAAAAGACAAAACTAAAGATAAATCCATTGAGGACTTGCCATTTTTTTCGAATGATCAAAAAGGGGATAATCAATAAACAATAAAGCTTAATATAAGCCGCTAATGAAAAGAATACCCCTGAAATAAAATTTCTAAATTTACCATCGGAAATATTCGAAATTGCCATCATCATCATGAAAAGCGTTAATGCATCGATTTGACCTCGTTCCAGAGATGTTTGCAAAGGGTAAAATAAGAGTATCAAAATCCCTAGAATGAGCGAAGTCCCTAGGTTCATTTTAATTTTTAGAATTTTGATAGTTGCAATCATTGATCCTAAAATGCATAAGATGATAATCCCCATCCACAAATATTTCACCAAAGAATAAGGCCATAAGGTCAATAATTGAAAAAAATTAGCCAGGAGCGGGGCATAACCAAACCGCGAGTGTTGATAATCACCGTATCCATCCCAAATAGGAGGATCATGGGCAATGTGATTAAGGTAAGGAGATAAGCCAAATTTAAGTGATTCCCCGGCTGTATAACAGTGAGCCAAATCGATTTGTAAAATTTTTTCACCGAATAAATGGATCAAGCTCATTAACCGCCCCAGGGATAAAATCAGAATAACCAACAGGCTTAAATGAACAAGGCTTTTTACAAAACGATTTTGCCAAAGCATAATAAACGTTATGATGAAAACAAATAAAAGGCTGGCATAAAGAAGAAGGGAATTCAATTTGAGAAAAAGTTCATTGGTCATGCCTGAGATGTCCAAGATAGGCCTCACTTCGTTCGGCACTATCTTCCACAGACGCTTCGGGATGCTCCTATCCGTCGCATCCCTCCGCTGTAACCTTGGGACTTGGGGGATTGCCCACACCCCCCCAAACCCACTATGGGTATATCGGAATTTCAAAGTGAAATTCCGATATAATAAAAATTATCGCCCCTTGTAATTTTTTCATTACGTAAAATTAAAAAGAGGAAATCCCATAACTAAACCTTTAAACCACTCACCACTCTTACGGATTTAACCCATATCCGCATGTTTTCTGCCATCCGGTGAAAATAATTTCGAGTCGACTGATCCCAAATAAATCCTTTAAACCTTTCAACCGCTTCCTCAAGGGCATAACTCAAAGATAAATAAACCTCTTCATAAGTATGGCCTTCTAATTTCACTTCCTTAAGCCACGGAAGGATATCTTCCATCATCCAGATACCGGGAAGTTCACCAGTCAAATCAGATAGATAATGATGAGGATTGCGGATATGATCAACAACCGGTGTCCCAACCCGAATGCGGTAACCCAAATGCCGACAACAGGCCTGGACAAAATAGCCGCTAAAAATATCACCGTGTCGTTTGATCGGCATACCTTTGATAAGATGTTCGTTTTGAAAATAATAATAACTAACGATAGCCTCTCTATGTAAGGCCGTATTCTGGGTATTGATAGGTGTCCACGTATCCTTTCCTAAAAGAAAAGATTTCCCTTTAAATCTTAAACCCTTAACTGGATAAGTCATCCAATTAATGGTATCGATGTCTGGATCCTTAAGCCAAAGCCCGGCATTGATATGAATTTGACTTTTTTCTTTTCGATAATTGACTACTGGAGATTGAAACCGGGCATGATAAGGAAAACCGCGAGGATAGACGGAAGAGAAATCGGTTTCGATCAAATCACAGATATTAAACCAGCCATTCGAACTGTAAACGGCATCCATTTCCATTGGGTCCTGACAAACAACCTCATGCTCTTTGAAGAAAATTTCTTGAGGGCGGCAATAATTATCATCATCCATGGAGATAATGTAATCACACCCTTCCTCTAAAGCCATAAGAAATCCTATATTTCGTCGATTACAGGAATTATAAGGAACGATTTGGAAAATGGGACCAATCTTTTTTAAATATACTTCTGTTTCTTCCAAGGTCGGACAAAGGATGTTAATGCCCTTCCGCCGAAGTTCAAAACAACGTTGAAACAACTCCGGTTTTGTTTTCATATCAGATATCACTATCATGAGGCATGAATCTATCCGCCCTTCCTTGATAATTTGTCTGGCATAATTATTCAAAAAATCCCCCTCACTAATTGTCGGGACTACAATGGCGCATTTAAAGGACATCCCGATCCCCCCTCCCATTTTGACGATTCAATAAAATTTCTATGGCCTTCCCAAGATATCGAAAATTTCGCAAAAACGGATTTTTAGATTCCCCCCACTTTCGATGAACCCAAAGGGTAGGGACTTCCTCAACAGCATATCCCTCACTTAAGGGTCGAAGGGTCGTTTCGGTATGGATCTCGTGAAATACCGAATCCCAAGAGATTTCTTTGATCAGTTCGCTTTTCATAAATTTAAATCCCAGCGTCAGATCATGCATTTTCGTTCGATATAAAATTCTAAAAATCAATTGAAATCCCCGGTTGAGGAAAAATTTAAAGGGAGGATAACTTCTGGCCCCTCCACCCTTCATCCATCGACTGGCAACAACCATGTCGCATCCACTCTCTTCCATTTTTTTCATCATCAAGGGGACCGTATTAACATCCATTTCTCCATCACTATCCATCATCAACACATGAGTCCCGGTTATAGCCCCAAAGGCTTGACGAATGGCCATCCCTACACCTAAGCTTTCTTTTTGAATTATTACGTGAATAAATCTATACTTTTTCTTTAATTGATCGATGATAGCGAAAGTCTCGGTATGGGAATCTGGATGAACAACTAAGATGATTTGTTCAAGCCTATCGCCTAACAGGGGAATCAATTGTTCCACGATCAATCTTAAACTTGCAGTTTCCGAATAAACCGGCAGTATGACATCTATTTTCATGGGAGAATCGGCTTCTTTATATATCTGTTTCTCGTTTACGAGTAGAAATGAGAAGAACCAATAAATGAATCCATAAAAGAATCTCTATCCAGACATATTTCTGTAAAATGAAGACATTCCCTTTATTGATCCAGGGGATCCAAAAATAGTCGGGAATGCACAAAAACCCCCAAAGAACGACAAGACCAGAAAGCGATATCCAGTGAATCTTATCCCGCCTCTGAATATACTTAAGCTCATTCATAATGATCAAAACGATCGGCAAAAGCCAAACGGTCGTGGTTGCCCACGTTAACCTGCCAGATAATAATAAGATAATTAATACCATTTGCCAATAAATTAATTCTTGGTATGGATTAAGAATGGGTGTCTTTCGAAAATAAGCAAGTTGCCATAAAATGGTCATAAGATAAAAAATAAAATAAATGATCAAGCTCAAAATTGTCTTTCCATTGGGGGCCAAATTGAATTTTGCTAAAAATTGATAAAATTTCTTGGCGGGTTCTGTTAGCCCTAAAAAATTAACCAAACTAGCGTCTTCGATTATACTAACTCGAGGATTTTGAATATATCTTTTCCCATCCTTAAAAGTCCAAGGTTTTTTTGTCCTTGTACTAATTAAATATTCTGCGATTTCTTCTTTGGAATACATATCATTGGAAGAAGCTATGTCACCGTATATGGATATCCTTGGCAGGTGCACAAGGAAATATTCCATAAATAAAGATTTATTTTGTATCAAAGAAAGGCATAAGATCATAATAATTCCAAGACCAAATCCCAAGAGCTCCCTCCACCTTCTTCTTAATATTAAAAATGGGACAACAAATGCTGTATATAATTTTATAAAGGTCGAAATGGCGAGAATCACTCCTGAAAAAAACCGCGACCTTTCACCTCCTAACATGAATTTTACCGCTATAAAATTCAACATCAAAGTCAAAGCATCAATTTGTCCATCCTCGAATTGAATCCTTAGGGGATAAAATAAACATATCACGATACCCAAAATAAGAATTTTTTCTAAAGTTATTTTCAAGTGAATCATATGGATCATGATCGACAGGGTGATGGTAACCCATCCAAGGGTAAGGGCCATCCAAAGAAACTTAGCTTGATAATAAGGAAGGAATGCTAAAGGTTGAAATAACACCCCGGTAATCGGAGGATAGAGATATCGGGAATGCCTAAAATAACAAACTCCATCCCAAACGTGAGAATCATGAAAAACATAATTAATATAGGGAGATAATCCTCGATTAAGCGATTCACCTACTGTATAAAGACACGCAAAATCGTCCTGCAAGAAATATTGGCCATGTAAAATCAGTGAAGAGAGGAATCCCCCGGTTGTGTAAATAAAAATAATGAAAACAATAACTCTAAAATAAACTGTGGCCCCCCCCATGGGCCGAGTCCTTGGGACTTTATTTTTTAGGGGATTATTAGAATTTCTACTGTGGAATGGCACGGTCTCTTTTTATCTTTGCAGTGTTGATTTTTTTCTCCCGAGCGAGCCTTAGAAGATACTCATCTCTAATCCTAACAAAATCAATGATGAGAGTTTTTTTCATAATCAGATCATACATGGGTGATGGCAATTTTTTTAATGCATCGAATTGAGCCTTGGTCCCATGACTAATATTTAAATTGTGATGATATTCGATCTTATCATCTCCGACACCGGAAGCGTACTCTATAATCCACAAATTATGGGAGGAAAACCTTGATTCAATACCTATTTCTTTTAAGGCACATAAGATGAAATGAGGGATAACATTTCTATTATAAACCGTTGAAGATACAAATTCATCGTATCGCTGGAAAGGATCATTATACATTTCTGGGTTGATCAGAAATATATTTTTAAATTGTTGAAGATCGTGTTGTGACAGAATTTTCTTTACGGATTCCAGCTCGAAATTATTTTGCATTACGATAAAAAATTTTACCTTGTCATACGCCTGCTTCATTCCAAAAAGAGACAACAGAATAAGAATGGTTATCAAAATAAAATTATTTTGAGACTTTTCAAAAAATGATAACCACTGTTCCAAGCACCATAATAATAAAATAACCACCGCAGGGGTTAGAACGATACAATTGCGATAAAAGCCAGCACTATAACTGGATAGCAAATTGGGCAGGAAACCCAAAAGGAATAAAAATAACATCATAAAACCTTTTCCTAAGAAGTGCTTGATCTTGCTGAAAGAAATTCCTTTTTGAGTGAATTTTAAGATAAACGTTATCGTTACAAATCCCATCAAGATTATGGCAAAAATCTTTTGGGGATAAATATTCCAGAGGTTTAATGAATTTAATAAAGGTTCACCTACAAACCATTTCAATTTTCCCCAAAAATCATTCGTTATCAGAAATGGATTATAATAAGAATCCCTCGGTAAAGTTACAAAGCCATCAATGATTTTTAGCATGATGTAATAAATGAATATGGTCCCTAGGCCAACTGCAAAAAGGAAACAATATGGATTTTTTGAAGTGGTTTTGATAGGTTTGGTCATCATAAATAATGCAATTAAAAACCAATAAAACATGGCGATGGTCTGATGAATTAATAAGGAGCCTAATAATAAAAGAATAGCCCAGAATGATGGCCAAGTAATAGGATGTTTATTCATAGAAACGGCCCTAATACTGATAAACGCCGATAAAGCCGATAATAAAAGACCCACAGCAAGTGTTGTGATGTGACTCACTAATACTTGGAAAGGTGGCAAAGTAAAAATCAGTATTGCAAATAGGAGAGAACACCATCTATTGGGGAAGTGCGATTGAACAATCAAATAACAAACCCAGCTCGTTGAACCAAGGCAGATGACATTAAAAAGATGAAGAATTCTTACATCCTCAATAGAATCAACAAAATTGGCCAAAAAATCCATTATCCATTTTCCTAAAATTCTTCCCGATCCCGTAAAGACATGCTGTAAATAGCTGTCTTCCCAGCCCCAGAAAGAATATTCATCGAGATCAATGTAAGAATCTGTAAAAACTGGGTGATAAGTTAAAAATAACGAAATAAAGATACATAAAAGGATGAAAAAATTCTTATAAAAATTAGCAATCGAAGATGCGGGCATGGGTCATTTAAAGTTTAACTCTGAATTTTTGAAGAAGAGATTAACTGTGTTAAAAACCCTTGCAATGACAGAAATATTAAGAGTTCTGCCAAACAATATTTTGAAGACAGGATAAAATTCCCCTGATAAAACCATTTTAGAAAATAATGATCAGACATAAGGATGAGATAAAATCCCAGCAACGATAGTAACCAAAAAAAACAATGCCAATTCATTCGCAAATTTCCAGGGGGATATTCACAGATCAGGATAAAAATAAAAGGGAGCAACCATACCGTGTTTTCTGACCATGTCCTTAACCCTGCCAATAGGACTACGATAAAGACCATCTGCCAATAAATGAATTCCTCGTATAATGTGAATCGATTAGATTTTTTCAAACGCCACTGTTGCCAAATCCACAAATTCAGAAAAAATATCAAGTAAATCATAAAAGATAATAAGGCGGCTCCTTGTTCAGCCAGTTTAAATTTTGCCAAAAATCTATAAAAATTTCCGGCTAATGGAGTCGTTCCTAAGACAAAAGTTAAATTAGCGAATCTGATATTTGGACGACATGTGGTATCGTATTGTTTGCCTTCTTTTAAGGTGTAAGGGCTATAGACATGAGAACGAGCGAGGTGTTGACTTATTCCTTCATAGGTATAAGGGAATTTCCATTTCACTTTGAGGTCATCGTATTTTGCAATTCTTGGCAACTGATGTGTCCAGTAATCGATAAATAAAGATTTGTGAGCGATAAAACATGATAAAAGAAGAAATGTCATCCCTCCTAGATATCCTAAGGCTGTCATCCCTTTCCTTCTCAAAATAAGGAAAGGGAAAATATAGACGCAGTAAAGTTTCACCATCGTTGAGACCGCAAACAGGATCCCACCCAAAAATTGGAATCTCTTTTGGTTTTTAAGCATCAAAGCTAGCCCCCAAATGTTAAGAGTCATTGTCAGGGCGTTTGTTTGACCGTACTCTAATTCAGAAAATAACGGTCCGAAGAGACACACTAAAATTCCTATCATTAACAATCGGTTCAATGTCCATGGGAAACGAATAATCTTTGCACTTACCGAAACGGAAACAATCGCGCAAAACAAAATGAATATCAACCAAATCCATTTGGCTGTATGATAAGGAACAAATGTCAAGGGTCGAAAAATCAATGTTGTGATGGGAGGATAAAGATACCTTGAGAATCTGGCGGTGGCAACCCCATCCCAAATATGCGATTCATGGTAAACATAATTGTAATAAGGAGAAAGGCCTCGTTTCATGGCCTCTGCGGCAGTAAAAAAACTAGAAAAATCGGGTTGTATCGAATTTTCTCCGACAATCGATATAAAACTGATACATCGGAAAAAAGATGAGAGAAAAATAACAACCAGGAGAAGTGTTAAGATAAAATTCTTAACAGAAAGGGGAATATGTGGCACAAAAACCATGAACGGAAGAATTCGTTTTCATCAAAATGGAAATATTGATCTTAAGGATTTACACCCCCAACTGCGGTCCCTCTTCTTGGGTTGTCGATTTTTGGACCTTTGCAAGGACCTCATTGATCACATCCACCAAAAGCTGAGTCGTAAAAGGCTTGGAGACATAGTCATGGACTCCATAGGCCTTGGCGAGACTCTCGGCGCTTTTGCCCTCGGGAAGCTGTCCTCTTTCTTTAACCATGGGATTATTAGGCAGCCATTTGAATTCACTTTTCTTTTTATTATAAATCATCTCTCCTTTACCACTGACCATAATAATGGGGATTTTTTTCGTTGCTTCATCTTTTTTCAAGGCCTGAACAATATCCGGTCCCTTTCGTTTGGGCATAACCACATCCAAAAGAATGACATCCGGCTGATTTTGCCGAACAACATTCTCCGCTTCTTCTGGATTAGAAACAGTGACAACTTCAAATTGCCCCGTATCCTCAAGATTCGCCTTGACCATGACACAAAGGTCTTCTTCATCATCGATCATAACGATTTTCTTCTTGTCCGACATATTCCCTCCTCCTTTGAATTTGTGTTGCCTGTATCGCCGGCAACGTAATGGTAAATGTCGTTCCTAATCCCTCTTTACTTGCAACCGTAATCGTTCCATAATGCCGTTCAATAATTGTATAAACGGTACTCAACCCTAAGCCCGTTCCTTTGCCCTCATCTTTGGTAGTAAAAAAAGGATCAAAAATCTTTGACATATGCTCCTCGGTGATCCCTTGCCCGGTATCCTTTAGCTTAATGACAAATTTTTCCCTTTGATTATTTTCTTGTGATGGATAAACAACAACCGTTATCTCTATGGTCCCTCCCTCTGGCATGGCATCGATCGCATTAGCAAACAGATCAAAAAAAACCTGTTGTAACATGATCTGATCCCCCAAAATAACATAATCGTTATTTTTTACATAATCTTTTCGTATGTTAATAGCATTGAGCCTTAAATTATTTTTCACCAAATCAACCGCAAAGTCAATCGTCTCATAAATATTCACTGGATTCATCTCCATATTAGAAGCCCGGGAATAGGCCAAAAGGGAGGTGATCACCTTATTGGCTCGAGTGGCCGCACTTTTGATCATGTTGACATATTGCAAGTTAGCCTCATCTTTGACTTGAACACAAAACTTTTCAATTCGTTCTATGCCCTGCATAACAATCGCCAAGGGATTTTTCACCTCATGGGCAAATCCGGCGGCCAGCGTCCCTAAAGTGGCCATTTTCTCTAATTGAATAATGAGTTGCTGGTTTTCCCTTAATTTATTGAATGCCCTATCTTTATCCATGGCGATTTCTTTCAACACCTTCACATTGGCAGCTAAATCGCGATTGGCTAATTTGATTTTTTCTTCCTCTTCCTTTCGCTCAGATATATTTGTATTGATCGATACATACTGATAAATCTCCCCTTGCTCATTTACAAATGGCACGATCGTTGACTCTAACCAGAAAAATGAACCGTCCTTTGCCTTGTTCTTAAATTCCCCCTTCCAGGTTTTGCCATTTTTGATTGTCTCCCACATGTTGTGCATAAATTCCTTGGGATGATATCCAGAATTCACAATTGACAAATCCTTCCCGATCATTTCCTGCACAGAATATTGAGACTCCCGGCAAAATTTTTCATTGGCATAAATGACGACTCCATCCTTATCGGTGATCACTACATCCGCATGTTCATCAAAACAAAATTTCAGATCCTCCAAAGCCTTCATGGTCCCATCAAATTTCGTGACTTTCTGCGTTTCCTTTCGAATGTTTCTCATGACGGCGATGGAACCGGCCATATCCCCTCCCTGATCTTTAACAACAGTAAAGGAGAGATAAACATCAATCAATTCACCTTTATTATTAATCAACTTAGTCTCCCAAGGATGCTTAACCCCAAGTTCTTCGATATTCTGAGAACGAATTTTCTGCCATTCCTCAGCAGGGTAAAATTCTTTAATCGGTTTAAATTTCAAGTTCTCATCAGTCATACCTAGCAGTTTGGTCGTATATGGATTCCAAAATGTTATTCTTCCATCGTTATCAACAAACATAATGGCCACCGCAGAATTGTCGAAGATATTGCGGAATAATTCTTCTGATTTTTGTATTTGCTCCAATTTCTTTTGGAATTCTTCTTGTTGGATCTTCAAAGCCCAACCGAGATTTTCTTCATAATGATGCATCATGTCTCTTAAAGAAAGAACTCCGATAACACGTCCCTCTTTGAGGACAGGAAGATGTCTAATATTATTCTTTATCATAAGGTTAAGTGCATTGGAATAGGATTCCTTATGGTCAACAGTGATAATATTCTTGGACATAATATCCCGAATAAATGAGGCCATGAATTTGTCTAAATTTTTATAATCAATTTTATCCAAAAGATCCCTTTCAGTGAAAATCCCAATCTTGTCTTGTTCATCACAAACCAAGATCGCCCCCACTTTATTCTCCCGCATAATTTTGACCGCTTCCAATACGGTTTGATGGCTTTGGATTTGGAGGGGATTTTTTGTTAAATATTCTGATAAGGGTTTCATATCAATTGAAAAAAGCGTTTAACCCGGTTCCTTTCATCTAAAGCAAGGACATTCTCCAGATAGAGTCATTATAATCTTGCTTTTATTCTTTGACAACTTTGTAATAATCTTCTCAGGACTTACGCGTTTGGCCAGTTTTTTAGGATTCCCCTGTGTATAGGGAACCACGAGAGGCGTCCCAACAGGGCAAACGCGTAAGTCCTACTTCTTATGATTTTATTTAAAATAAATAAATGGCCGGGGATTTTCTCCCCGACCCTTCATCCCGAGGCTCAAAGAGCCGAGGGATCTCAAAGATCCTTCAGCCCTTCGGGCTTCAGGATGACCAGTCGGGGAGTTTTTTAAAACTCCCCGACTGGTCAAATAAATATCAAAACGTTTCAACGGTCAATTCTTTTCATTTGATTTAAACATCTGAATTTTATTATAGATCAATGAAATCAGAAGAAACAAGACCCCTAAGATAATAAAACTCACAACCTTGTAGATCATGTTAAGATGGGCTATCTCAACAAAGATGACTCTTAATATCGTTATGGCAAACAGGATAAACCCACCCAAACGCGTAGTTTTATCCTTCCAGAGAAATCCAAGCATAAAGAAGAGAACCCCGGATAGTCCTAAAGACAACGTGATCCAGACATTAGGGACGTAAGTATGTAAGGTCACTATGACCCCACCGATGGTTAGTCCCCAAAGAAACTTTTCCATCCATCCTTCTTTGCCTTGGTAGGTCAATCTCATGTATCTTAACACCCCATATCCCATATAATTGAGACATCCTTGCAATATCATCATGCTCCACCGTAGAAGAGAAGGGTGAAAATTGTAACGGTCCACAAAACAAAACCGATATGCCGTGATGATAAATAATACCAAGGCAAACAGTCGCAGAGTCCCTTCTTTTATTCTAAAACTTAAGATAAGGAGCAAAAGGGCTTCCAAGGTTAATATTAATGTTTTTAGGTTTTCTGGTACAGAGATCCAAATAAAAATGGTTCCGTAAAGACAGGCCAATGCGATAAAAATTTTGAAGCCTGAACGCTCCCAATAACTCATGCTGATCTGATCACAAAAACGCCTAGCCAAAAAATAGGTACCCGCCATAGAAAAAAATTTAAATAAATATAACAATCGATCAAATTCCTCTTTGATGATTCCTGGCGAATAATGATATCCTCCTGGACCGTAAGAAGCAATAAACCTCATCAGCAATAGGAAAGTTACGGCAAACCCTAAAAATCGATAGATCATCTGGTTATAACGTAAACCAAAATAGAATAAAAAGGGTATTTCAATAAGCCAAATCAAATCGACCTGCAAAGGTTTCAACTTTATAGGCAAGGCCAAAGTCAAAGCCGATATAGCGATCACTTGATCACTTTGGGATAATTTATTTACTTCCTTACCTTGAGACAAAAATCCTAACAAGAGATAAAACAGCCCTAGGAAGAAAATCAAATAAAATTCACCTTCCGGATAAAGGATGTTTATCCGTGGAGTTGCCAAAATAAAAAATAACAAAAAATTACCAAAGTTGGCCGCAGCCAGCTGATTATAAATTTTAGGTTCTCTTTTTTCCTTGATCAGATGAATCCCGATCCCAAATAGCAGCCAGTAAACCACAAGGAAGACAAAATCAAAAGTAAATTGTAGTTTATCGGTGAGAAAGTAAACCTGATTTAATCTCCCGGGATCAACATGATATCTGACCCAGAACTCATGGGTCAGATAGGTCAATCCGATTCCTAGAATTAAAATCTTGTTCATCTGTAACTTATAAACTAAAACCAAGGCAACGGTGGCCAATACTGCACAACTGAAAAAAGTAAAATAATTGATATTCCCAAGGGTTGCGGTCACATAGGCAATAAACAAGGCCAAAGAGACAAAAGTCTGTGATTTTAACTTCAAAGCATGAACGACCATCCCTCCGGCGACCAAGCACAGGAATACTAAATCCACAAATTGATTCTGAATGATCCTGGTGGCCTCAAAGTGATACATAGCAAAAGTTGTAAAATAACCGATAGCCCACGCACCGGCAAAAAGAACGAATCCAAAGTTTGCGGTCATTTCATTTTTGTAAAACTTTTTGCCAAAGATAAACAAACATAGACTCGTGACATATCCAAAGATGATCTTGGCCAGGGGGCCAAAAAATTTGTACATATGAATCATTCCCATCCCGATGCCTAAGGTAAAAATGACAATACCGATTTTATTCAGCCAAAACCGTCCCAAATTGATTTCCAAGTCGGCCTTGGGGTGAGGTGAATCGTCTTTAGTTAAATGGACTAAAGAAGGTGGAATATTTTGCGCTTCTTTGCTGACAGCACTACCGGGGGTAATTGTAACCTTAGAATCATCCACCGCTTTCTTCAACTGTCCTTGGGAAAAAGAGGTCTGTTCTTGGGAAGGCAGGGAGTGTTCTTCTTTAATACGGGATTGTGTTCTTAAAGGACTTGTATCCTCTTTTAATTTCAATTCGATCTCATAAACTCTCCTCACCAGAGAATAAAACTGTTCTTTGAGTTCTTGTAATTCTGTTCTTAGCTTATTAAACTGCTCTTCCCCAAAGGGATTATGCTGGTCCATTGCTTCCTTCTTTCTTTTCTTCATGTGGTTGAAGACCATGCCGTTTCCTGAGAGCCTCGGCCGGGATACCGAACCAAATCTCTCGCCGGCCCACTTTAGTATCTTTAAGCAAAACGGCACTGGCACCGATGATCGCCCCATCTTCAATCTCGCAGCCGGGCATAATGGTGCAATGAGAACCAATGGTGACATTTCTGCCGATCTTGACCTTCTTCAATCTTAGGATCCCGCGTTCCACAATGTGCCCCAAAATGATTGCCCCTCCTCCCACAACGGTATTATCCCCGATCTCAAGAAGAGTCGCATCAAAAACAAATTTAGAATTGAACTGGACATTCCTTCCCAACTTGACTCCTAACAATCGATACATCAAATTAGCAAAGGGCGTCAAAAGAATAAAATCGACAAAGGTAAGATTAACCATAAGATACAGCGCGCCCAAAAAGGCCCATTTCAACGCCTCTTTCGAGAAGATGGGGTAATGGCCTTCTTTTAATCTCAATTGAAAAATAAATCGAAAAAGTCCGACACACAAAATTAAAGCAAACCCAAAAATAAAATATCCCAAAGCTAAACTTGCCCCCAGAAAGAAAAAACGTGGCAGAAGCGGATATCCAAGAGTATCGGCCCATACCTTTAAAAAAAGAGCCACACTGGGGATCAAGGCTATCCCAAAGAAAACAGTTGCCATGAAATACATAAAAAGACTAAAGAACAATTGCCCCAACGTAATGAGAATAGATTTCATAGCACCCCCTTAAAGTGTGAATTTAAACCACGTTTTGAATAACTGAATGATACCGGACGGATCGCGCCGGAATAAATATTCCGCATGGGTCCCTGATGGAATAATCTCTAAACGTTTTTCTCCAAGAATCTTTTTATGAAACAGTTCTTGAGAATGCCAGGGTTTAATCAGCCAATCGTCCTCCCCATGAATAAAAAAAACAGGGATGGAGATGGCCGCCACACAATCGATCGGATTCTCCTTCTTAAGCCAAAAAGGTCCCGGCCGAACGCCTTTTCCGATCCGGCCCTGTCCAATCAAGTTGTAAAGGATGTTTTCTTCGACATCCAATTCCCAAAAATGAAAATCAATCTTTCCAAATTGGACGGGAGCACTGACAACAATCAAACTCTGCATAAAAGAAATTTTTGGAACGGCAATAAGACTCGCCGCCGCTCCCAAGGAAAAGCCAATGGCCCCAATCTTGTTATAACTTTCCTGGGCGTAATTTAATATCGATTCCAAATCTAAATATTCTTTAGCGGTCCAGTAATATAAACCTTGGCTTTCACCGTGCCCACGAAAATCAAACGAGATCACATCGTATTCATCACTTAAGGTTAAAGCCATTTTCCTCAGTAAAATAGCCTTTCGACTGTTAAAAAATCCATGGGCTAAAATAATAACCTTTTCGAATCCATTTTGGTAATGATCATAGTAGATTCGCTGTTGATCATTAGTCATCAATGACCCAGACGTGACTTTTTGACTTTTGACATTCATTTTTCAAAAGTTCCTTGTTTTAAAGAAAAGGCCTCTTGGGCTATCCTTTTGATTTTTCCCAAATCCAATTTCCCAGTTCCCAAAAGAGGAATACTATCGATCTTAAGGAAATTATTTGTTTCCGGTATCCAGAGATTAGGAAGATCGCTTCTTTTTAATTCTTCCACTAACGACACCACATCGATATCTTTAAGACACAACACCATCAGTTTCTCTCCCCTCTTTTCATCTGGGAGAGAGGTCACCACACAGACCGGTTCAGATGTATTAAGGATCTCGAGGATTTTTTCCTCCAATTTGATATGCGGGACCATCTCTCCTGCGATTTTACTAAAACGGCTCAAACGATCGGTGATCTCAATAAATCCATCTTCGTCCAAGTTAGCAATATCACCGGTTTTATACCAGCCGTCCATGATGACTTTGGCAGTTTCTTGGGGACGGTTAAGATACCCTTTCATGATATTGGGGCCCTTAACAAATAATAACCCATTTTCTCCAGGGCCAATTAAATTTAAAGTTTCTTGATCTAGGACCTTAACCGCGACTCCTGGGATGGGCAAACCAATCTTTCCGGGTTTATAGGCCTTTTGGATTTCCCCCTTTTTGGTAAAATCCGGAAGGTTGATCGATACAATGGGGGATAATTCTGTACATCCATAGCCTTCCATGGGCACAATGCCAAATTTTTCTTTAAAAGACCGTGCAACATTTTCTTTGAGCTTTTCGGCACCCACCACCACCAACCGCAAACTTTTAAATTGTTCCGAGGTGCAGCGATTGATATAAGCATTCAGAAATGTTGGGGTGCTCATCAAAATGGTAGCTCGGTATTTTTCTGTCAACTGACCGATTGTTCGGGCATCCAAAGGATTGGTGTGATAAACAGCCCCAATCCCACTAAGAAGCGGGAACCACAGCGTCGCGGTAAATCCAAAAGAATGGAAAAAAGGAAGAACTCCTAAAATGCAGTCTTTATCCTTCACATGGAAGACTTGGTAAAGACCCTCTAAATTGGAAGTGATATTCGCATGGGTCAGCATCACACCTTTGGGATCACCCGTGCTACCGCTGGTAAACATAATCGTTGCTAAATCCTCTGTGTTACGTCTCCTTTTCCCAAAAATCAGTCGGTATACCAATAGACTTGGATAAGTAAGGGAAAGAAAAACGGCGGTGATTTTATCTTTTACTGCTAATTCCCTAACCAGATCTTCCATCAAAATACAGCGACACGGCAAAGAGATCTTCAGTTTTTCCAGAAAGATTTTAGAGGTCAAAACCGTTTTCATCTGACACTGATGAATAACAGACACGAGGGCTTCTTGAGAAGAGGTGTAATTAAGATTGACCGGGATTTTGTCTAAAATGCAGAAACTTAAGTTCGCCAGAACCCCAGCGACCGAGGGAGGAAGCAAAACCCCGATGTTTTCTTCGTTCTGGATTTCTTTCTTTATCTTAAAAGCCAGGGCAACGGATAGGATTAAGGTTTGGGCATAATTCAATTTCTTTCCAGTTGAATCGGCAATACAGAATTTGAAAGGATGTCCTCTTGTCTCTTTAAAAAAGGCTTGAGATAATGTTAATCGATCACCCAAACGATGAGAAAATGCCTCCGATCCCAACTCCATAACCCGGTTTCGAATCTCAAAGGCGCTGGATGCGGAAGGTATAGCTGTTCCAAATGTCACTGTCACCGGATAGGGAATCAGCTTAGGGAATTTAAAAAAATATTTCCCGCGTTCGAAACTAAAGATACTTCCCCAGACACGATCGAGATGAACCGGGATGATAGGGCTGTCTACATCCTTCATAATAACTTCCAACCCCTTTTTAAATTGCAGCATATTGCCGGTTCGGGTGAGATGACCTTCGGCAAAAATACACACCAATTCCCCACTCCTTAAGGCTTCCTTGGCGGTATTTAAAGATTTGATGACGACTTTAGGATTATCATTACCAGCTATGGGAATAACTTTAGCCAAACGAAAAAGGGGATTGAGAATTTTGATGTTAAATATATCGCGATGAATAACAAATCGGATGGGACGTTGAATGGAAACCAGAATCAATAAGGCATCAATATAAGCCACATGATTGGAAACCAATAAGGCCCCAGTCTTCGGTGGGATATTTTCACTTCCCACGACTTTGATCTTGTAAATGGTGTGTGTCAAAATCCAAATTAAGAAACGGACTAAAGAATAGGGTAACAAAGAACAGATATAGCTTGTTCCCAATAAAGTCACGAGGCCCACGACCATAAAAATCTTGGCCGGATTAAGATGCAAAAGATCTCCTAAAAGATATATCGAGCCTGATCCTAGAAGGATAGCCACAAAAGAAAGAAAATTATTTGTCGCGATGACCTGCCCTCGTCTGTCAGAAGGACTCTGTTGTTGAATATAGGAATTCAGAGGAATGATATAAAAACCACTGGAAATCCCTAAGACGAACAAACACATCGCGACCCCAATAAACGAATGATAAACAAAGCCCAATAGAAACGAAAAACATGTCAGACCCATCGCCCCCAAAGGGACAAGACCAAACTCAATTTTTTTATCGGACAGTTTCCCAGCTAACACTCCTCCCACACCTATCCCTAAAGATAAAATGGTGGTCAAGACACTCATCGCAATCTCTCCCAGCGCCATCATCTTTTTTGCATAAAGCAAAATATTCAGTTGAAATAACCCTCCTAAGAAACCAAAATACATAAGGCCCACGATGGATAAAAAAATAGGCCGGTCCTTCTTAATCCAGATGATATTCGAAAAAAGTTCTCTTAAAAAGTTCCATTCCAACGATCGCTTTGAACCAGCGGGCTTGACCTTGGTTACCCATAAACTGGTTAAGAAACCTAAGGAGGCAACCCCAATGCAAAAGAAGGCAATTTTATAATAATGCGGTTTGGTGAAATGAATCAGCGGGCCGCTCACCACCTGCCCCATGATAATAGCGGTATAAGTCCACATCTGCAGTAAGCCATTTCCCTCGGAAAGCCTTTTTTCCTCTAAAATTTCCGGCAAGATTCCATATTTGGCAGGGCTAAAAAAAGCACTGTGGATCCCCATCAGAAACAAAATGATGAGAAGGCTGTACATCTTCGAAGATAAAAAAGCAAGAAGTCCTAAGGTCATGATGAGGATTTCCGCCGCCTTAACCACAACCAGGATCTTCTGTTTACTGAACCGATCGGCTAGATAGCCAGCATAAGTGGAGAACAACAAGAAGGGAATGATAAACACACCTCCTATTAAAGCAAGAAATTTTTCAGCCTCGGATTTGCCTAAAAGAGAGTCAACCGCGATCATGGCAATCACAAATTTGATAACATTATCATTAAAAGCCCCTAAAAATTGTGTGACCAAAAGAGCCCTAAACCCGTATCGTGTCTGATGAGGAGTTTTATCCATTTCTAAACCACCTCCACACCCGATGTTTGTTTAACACAAACACCGGGTGTGTGTTGATTATATCCTTCCCTTTTTTTATTATTCTGTCTCGATTTCCAATCCTCCCACGATCCTTGTCACAATATTAAATAACCATGCGGTGAGGATACCCGAAATAAAACCAATGAGTCCGTAAATAATCGGAAAAAGAATAACCGCCAGGACACCTACCGTGGCACCAAGAAATATCCCTTCCATTTGATCCATCTTCATTCCCAACAGCGCACCTAAAGATATAATGGCCCCTAAAAAAACCCCAAACAATCCATAACCAGCGAGCATGATCTTCCCACACGACATGACACCGATCTTTTTAATCTTTAGCATCTTTTTCCTCCTTTAATAAATCCCGGTATTGTCAAAAGTTTTTACTCTTAATCTCTTTATCGTTTGAATTATTAACAA
>CAYJXI010000019.1:0-41120 GCA_964374105.1 uncultured Planctomycetales bacterium | reverse complement strand
TACGCGGTATGTTTATGATGGGGAAGATATTTTATTTGAGTTCAACGGCACCAACACTCTTAAGGCGCGCTACACGTATAGCGACTTTATCGATGAACCATTAATTATGGAAAGAGATATGAATTCAGATGGAAATTTTACGCCCACCGAGAGGTTTTTCTATAAAGAAGACGGGCTAGGAAGTATTAGCGGTCTTACTGATTCCAACGGCTCAGTTAGCCAATCATATGTCTACGATTCCTTTGGGAACATTGTCATACAAGAAGGTACGCTCATCAATCCTTTTACCTACACTGGACGAGAGTTGGATTCCGAGAGTGGTTTGTTTTACTACAGATCTCGGTATTATGATCCTCTCATTGGACGATTCTTGAGTGAGGACCCAATAGGCTTTATAGGAGGAGATTTAAATTTATTTACATACGTTTTTAATAGTCCTATAAATTGGCTAGATCCTTTCGGTTTAAATAAGGAAGATAAGAAAAATTTTTGGGAAAGAATTTGGGAAGATCTTAAGCGTCCAATACGAGTACCTCAAACCAGAGAGGAATTAAAGGAAGTGTGTGAATCATTTATGCCAGCAGGGACTATTGGAAAATTAGGAAGTAAATTTGCTAAACCAACAATTAGTCATATAAAAAAGGCTCTCAAGGAAGTGTATAAAAAAGTTGGTAAACTTCCAAAAGGCAAACCAGGGAAATTTGGTAGTCCCCAAAGAGGTACACCTAAGAAAGGATATCGTTATGATCCTCCACACCCTAATGCACCTATGGGTTCCCCAGAGTCTAAGCCTCATATAAATTGGTGGGATTATATGAAAGGAAAAAAAGGTAAAGGGGGAGGACGTGGAGCTGTACCAATCGGAGATTAGTATTATATGGAAGCTTTTAAATTAAAACATTTTAAAAAGAATCATCCTGATAGAAAAATGCCATGGTTTTATAAACTTAAGGCAGGAGAAGCGCGAAGGTTACGACAGTGTTTGATAAAGAATTTGGGGTTGTCTTCGAAAGTGGATTCTTTAAGATTAATAACCTTCTTAGATAAGTGTGAGGCAGAATTAAAAGGGGTAAATTCTCTTGAAAAAGATTTTGATTTGCTCTCAGTATTTAGACAATTAGGAATTCAGCCAGGGAAAAAAGTTTTTATTAATTGGTATCGATTCGATAATATTGATTGTATGTATCTTACTGATCTATCAAAATACTTTGAAGATATTTGGTATCCAGGTTCTGATGATATAGATATTTTTGATTCGACGGTTTCATGGATTGTCTCAATTTCTCACGAGGGTTATATAAAATATTTAAAATTGTAGGAAAGTATGGACAGCTCCCACTTTTCCATAGCCCAGCGCCATGACTGCGAGGAAAGTAGCCGGCCGCACGACAACCTTTCAGCATGACGATCAAGGGAATCTGATTGGGATCACTGATCCGGATGGGAGTCTGCGGCAGTTTGGGTATGACAGCCACCATCGGATGATTTCGTAGGATTCGGGGGCTACACGCCGTAACCCGAATTCTATGAGAGATCCTACAAGGCTACCGATTGTGTGAAAGAGATTGCTCTTAATATTTTTTGAAAAAAGTTAAAAAAGTCATAGTCGGATTATTGAATAAGGTAAGGCGAAAATGCAAAAATTTAAATTAAAGAATCTTAAAAATTTAATTAAAAAAGCAAAGGCAGGGGATATTCATTCTCAACAAACATTGGCTTTTAAATTATTACTGACAAATAGAAAGGATTATATAAAGAAAGCAATTTATTGGCTTCGAAAGCTCGCGAAAGCAGGAGGTAAATGGTCTGAATACGCTGAATACAATTTAGGTTATTCATATCATTATGGCGAGGGAGTTACAAAAAGTCTATCCAAGGCTATCTATTGGTATAAGAGGGCAGCTAAAAAAGGATTCGATAGTGCTCAATTAAATTTAGGGATAATATTGGCTAATCAAAAGGGTAAATTAAGAAATCTTAAAGAAGCGGTAAAATTATATAGACTGGCTGCAAAGCAGGGTAATCGTAATGCTCAACATAACCTTGGTTTATATTATGAAGAAGGCCGAGGCGTCCTTCGAAATTATCGACAGAGTTTTCATTGGTATTTAAGAGCTGCAAAAAGAGGAGATATCGAAGCACAAAAAAAGATAGCCTATTTTTATGCCGAAGGATTAGGGATTAGGAAGGATAAAAAAAATTCAAACGGTGGATTAAGATAGCAAATACGAATGAAAAGAATTTAAAGTTATTGCTTAGAAAAGGAGAGAAGGGATGGACAAAAGGGACAAAAGTGGACAGCGCCTTTTTATGATCCATTAGGAAAGTAGGGGAAAGTAGGGACAGACACTCCTTTTAAGTAATGGGAGTGAATGGAGTCGTTTCTTAAGAATGCCATACTCTATGAAGGGAGGGAGGAATAAGTCACCATGGCAGAATCCCGAAGATGATAAGGGTGAATGATTAAATTTTCAATTGCATAGGATGTAGAAACTCGTTAAAATAAAATTTTGAGTAAGGATAATACTTGTCCAAATTAGCAAATTGTCATTCCTGTCTTCGCATTAAAAGCGGGATAAACTTTCACCCGCTTTAAGCAGGGGGCAGGAATCCAGAGAAGCAATATGGACCCCCGACCTGTCTGCCGACAGGCAGGTTAAAAAATTCCTGCCGGCAGGCGGGGGTGACAGAATCATTAGCATTATCGTTGATAAGTTATTACCGTCAGACAAGAGGAGCTTAGACAATGAGTTTATTTTTGCCGAAAGCCCAGGGACTTTATGATCCGCGCTTTGAGCACGAGAGTTGCGGAGTGGGTTTTATTGTCAATATCAAAGGGGAAAAATCCCACGACATCATCCGAAACGGGATTAAGATTTTGGAAAATTTAACCCACCGAGGGGCGTGTGGTTGTGATCCCGAAACGGGGGATGGGGCTGGGATTATGATTCAGATACCGGATGGTTTCTTAAGGAAAGAATGCGCCAAGATCGATATTGAGCTTCCTCCCTTAGGTGAATATGGGGTGGGTTTGGTGTTTCTGCCAACCGATTTGTCACAACGGAATCAAATCGAAAAATGGACGGAAACACTTATTCATGAAGAGGGTCAGAAGTTTTTAGGATGGCGGGATATTCCTCATGATAGTACAAAGATTGGGAAAGTGGCACGGTCCGTTGAACCAGAATTTAAACAACTGTTTGTTGGCCGGGGGAAAAATACAAAACCCGAAGAGCTCGATCGAAAACTGTATGTGATTCGAAAGCGTCTGCACAATAAGTTGCAGGAATCAACACTCACCCAGAAAAATTACTTTTATTTCTGCAGTCTTTCGAGCAAAACCTTGATTTACAAAGGACAATTGATGGCGGAACAGCTGGATCGATTTTTCGCGGATCTGGCTGAGCCAACTATGATTTCAGCATTGGCGATGGTGCATTCTCGTTACAGTACCAACACTTTCCCAACCTGGGCCTTGGCGCATCCTTATCGGATGATTGCCCATAATGGTGAGATCAATACCTTAAGAGGGAATATCAATTGGATGCACGCCAGGGAAATGCAGTTTGCCAGCGATAAATTTAAAGAGGATATTGAGAAAATTTTGCCCGTCATTATCCCGTATGGGAGTGATACCGCTACTTTCGATAATGTCCTAGAGATGCTTGTTTTAAGCGGACGGTCTTTACCGCATGCCATGATGATGATGATCCCCGAGGCTTACAGCGGCCATGAAAGTATGAGTGAAGAAAAAAAGGCCTTTTACCAATATCATTCCTGCCTCATGGAACCGTGGGATGGCCCAGCTTCTATTGCTTTTACTGATGGACGATATATTGGAGCCGTGTTGGATCGAAATGGTTTAAGACCATCCCGCTATTGGGTGACTAAGGACAATTATGTCATTATGGCGTCGGAAACAGGAGTTCTTCCTATCCCCCCAGAAACAATTGTCAAAAAAGAACGCCTTCAGCCGGGCAAGATGTTTTTAGTCGATACCTTGGAAGGGCGAATCATTGACGATCAAGAATTGAAGTATTCTTATGCCACGGCCAAGCCTTACGGCAAATGGCTTAAAGAAAATGTAGTGCATCTTAATTCGTTACCTGAGCCTAAAAAAGTCCACGGCCTGGATGAGAAGACATTGCTGGAACGACAAAGGTCTTTTGGTTATACAATCGAAGATTTAAAGATCATTTTAAGTCCAATGATTACTACAGGTGAAGAAGCAGTCGGGTCCATGGGAGCCGATACCCCCTTAGCGGTTTTAAGTTTCCGTCCTCAAGCTTTATTCAATTATTTTAAGCAGCTCTTTGCCCAAGTGACCAATCCTCCGGTGGATGCCATTCGTGAGGAGATCATTATGGCTGAGGAGATGATGCTGGGACCAGAAGGAAATCTTTTGGAGGAAACACCTCTTCACTGCCAGAGGCTAGTTATTTCCCGACCTATTTTAACGAATGGAGAGTTAGAAAAGATCCGCAATGTTCATCAGGGGCAGCTTAAGGCTATTACTTTATCCAGTGTGTTTAAGACCGGTGAGCCTAAAAATTTAGAGAACGCCCTTAAGGCTCTTTTTAAATCCGGGGATGAGGCCATTGAAAAGGGATTCACGATTATTATCTTATCGGATCGCGATGTTAATCAACACAATGTCCCGATGCCCTCTCTCTTAGCCTGTTCGGGCCTGCATCATCATCTCATTCGTCAGGGAACACGTACTAAGGTGAGCCTTGTCCTTGAGACCGGGGAGGCTAGGGAAATGCATCATTTTGCTGTTCTCATTGGTTATGGCGCCAATGCGATCAATCCGTATTTGGTTTTTGAGACCATTGAAAGCGAGATCAAAAAAGGAATTTATCCTCCCGAACTCTCCACGGAGGAAGCCAAGAAACATTTTCTTAAAGCCACTCGAAAGGGTTTATTTAAGATTATCTCTAAAATGGGGATCTCAACGATCCAGTCCTATTGCGGAGCCCAGATTTTTGAGGCGGTGGGATTGGGCCAAGAATTGATTGATCAATATTTTACCGCGACCCCTTCCCGAATTGGGGGAATTGGTATTGAGACGATAGCACAGGAGATGTTACATCGTCACAAAACGGCTTATCCGGATTTTGATATTTACGATCATATGTTAGATGGGGGAGGTGACTATCATTGGCGATGGGAAGGAGAATTCCATCAATTTAATCCCGAGACAATTGCCATGTTGCAGCATGCGGTACGAACGGGGAATTATGAGGTTTATAAAAAATATGCCAGGATCATCAATGATTATAATAAAAATCTTGCCAATATCCGCGGGCTTTTGAAGTTTAAAAAGGGAAATCCCATCCCGATTGAGGAAGTTGAACCTGCCTCTGAGATTGTCAAACGTTTTGCAACGGGAGGGATGTCTTACGGGTCCATCTCTAAAGAGACCCATGAGACATTGGCCATCGCGATGAATCGGCTAGGGGGTTTTTCTAATACAGGAGAGGGTGGAGAAGACGCTGAACGATACAAACGCGACCCCAACGGTGATTGGCGACGAAGTCGAATTAAACAGGTGGCCCAAGGACGTTTTGGTGTCACAATTGAGTACCTCGTTAATGCTGATCAATTGCAAATCAAAATGGCCCAGGGGGCTAAACCCGGTGAGGGAGGGCAACTGCCAGGGCACAAGGTCAGCAAAGAAATTGCCAAAACGCGTTATACAACCCCGGGGGTTGGACTGATTTCCCCTCCGCCGCATCATGATATTTATTCGATCGAAGATCTGGCTCAGCTCATTCATGATTTGAAAAATTCCAATCCTCGGGCTGATGTCAGTGTCAAATTGGTAGCGGAGATAGGTGTAGGGACCATTGCCGCGGGTGTCTCGAAGGGCAAGGCCGATCATGTCCTCATTAGCGGTTATGAAGGAGGTACGGGCGCCTCCCCGCAAACCTCGATCAAGCATGCGGGTCTTCCCATGGAGTTAGGGATTGCCGAAACCCAACAGGTTTTGGTGATGAATGATTTAAGAGGCCGAATCCGCGTTCAGACCGACGGCCAGTTAAAGACAGGTCGAGATGTAGCCATCGCCGCTATGTTAGGCGCGGATGAATTTGGCTTTTCCACATCGGCCTTGGTTTCTTTGGGGTGTATTCTTTTAAGGAAATGTCATTTGAATACCTGTTCTGTTGGAATTGCAACCCAGGATCCAGAACTGAGAAAGAAATTCACTGGGAAACCAGAGCATGTGGTGAATTTCTTTACCTTTATAGCCGAAGAATGCCGAGAGATCATGGCGGAACTTGGGCTTAGGAAATTCGAAGATCTCGTTGGTCGTGTCGATATGCTTGAGACTATCGAACTCATCAATCACTGGAAGGCCAAGGGCCTTGATTTGACTAATGTTTTGCACAAACCCGATGTTCCTCATCATGTCGCCATCCGACATGTGACACGTCAGGATCATGGATTGGAAAAGGCTCTCGATAACAAGTTGATTACTTGGTGTAAAGAGGCGATGGAAAACAAAACACCCGTGCAATTGGAAGGCGAGATTAAAAATACCAACCGTACGGTAGGGACTATGCTCAGTTCTGAAATTGCCCGTCGCTATGGATTGGCCGGGTTACCGGAGGATACAATTCAAATCAAATTCACCGGTTCAGCCGGACAGAGTTTTGGGGCTTTCTTAGCACACGGGGTGACTTTGACCCTTGAAGGCGATGCCAATGATTATGTGGGAAAAGGTTTATCCGGCGGGAAATTGATTATTTACCCGCCTAAGAAAGCGGGATTTATCCCCGAGGAAAATATTGTTGTTGGCAATGTTGTTTTGTACGGGGCTATCTGTGGAGAGGTGTATTTTCGCGGCCTGGCGGGAGAACGGTTTGCGGTTCGAAACAGCGGAGCCTGTGCCGTGGTTGAGGGAGTGGGTGATCATGGTTGCGAGTATATGACGGGAGGACGGGTGGTGATCCTCGGCCCAACGGGCAGAAATTTTGCCGCAGGAATGAGCGGTGGGTTTGCTTATGTTTGGGATTTAGACGGAAATTTTAGAAAGCGTTGTAATTTGGGAATGGTGGAATTGTTTCAAGTTGAACACAACGAGGATGTCAAGGAAATAAGACGCCTCGTTGAAAATCATCTTCGTTTGACCAACAGCACAGTTGCCAAAAAAGTTTTAGACAACTGGAATACAGTGCTTAAGCAGTTTGTCAAGGTTTATCCGATCGATTATCGACGAGTCATTGAAGAGGCCGAAAAATTGAAAACAGGCGAAGTTTCAGAAAAAACGTTGATTAGAAAAGGGCATTAATTTCTAGCGTGATGAATGTCATCCCGCACCTGCCTACCGTTAGGCAGGCTTGATGCGGGATCTAAAATCTGATGGATTCCTGCCTGCCCGTCCGGCAGGCGGGCTTAAAGCGGGAATGACATAAAGTATACAGGTGATCCCCCTGCTTCGGCAGCGGGATCACCTTTTTGTAAAAGGGGTTGTTGATGGGCGACATTAAAGGTTTCATGAAATACAATAGAAAGGACTTTGATAAACAGAAAGTCCCAGAACGCATAAGGCATTGGAAGGAATTTTATAAGCCAATGCCAGAAGAAGATTTAAGAAAACAAGGTGCTCGGTGCATGGACTGCGGCGTTCCTTTCTGCCAATCGGGGTGTCCTATTGGAAATATTATTCCTGATTGGAACGATCTTGTGTATAATGATCGTTGGCAGGAAGCTATTGAACGTTTGCATAAAACAAATAATTTTCCGGAATTTACGGGTCGTATCTGTCCTGCACCGTGCGAAAACGCCTGTGTTTTGGCCATCAACCAGCCGGCAGTGACCATAAAAAATATTGAAGTAGCGATCATTGAAAAGGCCTATCAAGAAGGATGGCTTAAGCCTCATCCCCCCAAACACCGAACCGGAAAAACCGTGGCCATTGTGGGTTCAGGCCCGGCAGGATTGTCGTGTGCCGACCAACTCAACAAAATGGGCCACAGGGTGACTGTTTTTGAAAAGAACGAAGTTTTAGGAGGACTTCTTACTTTAGGGATTCCGGAATTTAAGATGGAAAAATGGGTCGTTGAGCGTCGGCTTAAACGGATGCGAGAAGAGGGTGTTAAATTTAAAACCAATGTGCATGTTGGGGTTGATATCCCTGCTAAAAAATTAACAGAAGAATATGATACGCTGGTGTTGTGTGGAGGAGCGGAACAACCCAGAGACATCCCTGTCCCAGGCCGTGAATTGAAAGGCATCCATTTTGCTATGGACTATTTAACCCAACAGAATCGGGTCAACTTGGGACAGAAAATTGACACTCAGGAGAGGATTTCAGCGGAAGGAAAAGGAGTTATCGTTCTCGGAGGAGGTGATACAGGTTCAGATTGCATTGGAACGGCCAATCGACAAGGCGCGGTTTTGGTTAGAAATTTTGAATTACTTCCGCAGCCTCCCCAGACAAGACCGAACGATAATCCTTGGCCTAATTGGGCCATGATTGAAAGAACTTCTACTTCCCATGAAGAAGGGGTAGAACGGGATTATGCCGTTTTAACTAAAGCTTTTAGTGGAGAAAATGGTTATGTTAAAAAACTGCATGCCGTCCGTATTGAGTTTGGTCCTAAGGATCCCAAAACCGGTCGTAGCCCCATGAAAGAAATTCCTGGTTCTGAGTTTGAAGTTGAGGTGGATTTGGTTTTGTTGGCCCTGGGTTTTTTGGGTCCGGTTAGAAATGGCATGCTTCAAGAGCTAGGAGTGGAATTGGATGAACGCGGTAATGTTAAGACAAACGAACATAAAATGACAAGTATCCCTGGGGTTTTTTCGGCAGGGGACATGCGTCGAGGGCAATCTTTGGTTGTGTGGGCTATCAATGAAGGGCGATCCGCGGCAGACGGAGTGCATCAATATTTGATAACTAAAACATCAAATTTAAGATAAATATGTGAAGGGTCGAGGGATTTCTGATCCTTTATCCCGAGGACCCCGACGTTACATCGGGGGACGAGGAAGTACCACTTCAAAGGGGGTGAGGGAGTGAAAAGAGCCATAATGATATCGTTAGTGGGGATTTTTCTTATCGGTTGTCAACCGCAAAAGGAACAATCACAAGATCAAAAAAAGATTTCCCATCGGAGTGAGACAGCTATTAATCTCAATCATGATTACGTCGGGGAGGGCATTCAGTTTTTAAAAGAGGCCAATACTGCCAAGGCCATCCAGAGTTTTGATCAAGCGATCAAACAGGATCCTATGAATCCCAGGCCTTATATTATTCTTGGCGAAACGTATATGCGAATGAGGGAATATAACCGGGCCGTTGATACCTTTACGGCCGCATCGCGACTGAAGCCTGATGATGGTGAGGTTGAATATCTTTTAGCCGTGAACTATGGTCTGGCTGGGAATAAGAAACTCGCCCAAGAGCATGCGCAGAAGAGCCTGGATTTGTTTCGCCTTCAACAGGATGAGAAAAACTTTGTGAGGGCCCTGGCGTTAGTTCAAGGATTGGCGCAGGAGTAAGTCCCCAATCCCTAACACTTTTTGGGTCTATGCGATTCCTTAATTTTATATTAAGATTTATTTTCTCCATTTTATTAATTGCTTTTCTAATAAATTTTTTTTTCCTTTCTATTGCCGAAGAAGATGAAAGAGCCAAGCAATTAAAATCTTTGAAAGAAGAGCAACAGAAGGTCCTTCAGGAATATGATGAAAAGAAAAAGGACCTCGAAGAAAATTTAAGAAAAGAAATTCAGGCTTTAGAGGAATCCAAAGCTGAGAAAAGGCAACGAATCAATTTGATGAAAGAATTTAATCAAAAGCAAGCTCAGCTTACAAAAGACTTCAAGGCAAAATTAAAAGAGATCCAAGATAAAGAACGAGCCTTGCGCGGACCAACAAAAAAAGAAGAGGCCATTGACGATCGACAACATTCGCATTGGGATTATTACGAAACCATACAGGAGAGGCAAGAAAGACAGGATCTTTTAGAAAGAGCAAGAAAACAAGATCTTTTGTATTTTCAAGATAATCAGGGGACGCAAAAGAAAAAGCCAACTCAACCTCCCATACCCGCTCCAACTCAAGGTAGTCCTGCTTCAGATACCCAGGGAACAACCCAACGCCCCCTTCTTAAAGGAAGCGGGTATTGAATATTTTCAACTGTATAATAGCCCTTCATTATAAAGAGTGTTAGAATCTACAAAACTTTTTTGAATTCATGGTCATCAGTGTTCTTTTCTCGATCTTGTTGTTTTATTTGTCCTTTCCTAATTTTTTCTTTCCCTTGGGACTGTGGCCTTTGGCATGGACTGCTTGTATTCCCTTGCTTTTTGCCCTTGAGAACCAATCTCTTATAAGACGTTTATTGACAGGACTGCTCTTTGGCTTTGTGTTTTATAGTTTTCTGGTCAATTGGTTTATAACTTATAGTTTTGTTGGGTATCTGTTTTTTGTGCTGTTTTTAAGTATACAACCAATGATTTTCGCTATTTTGTCTTCGTCCCCTTTTAAGAACAGGGTTTTCAATCTTTTCTATTATCCTGCCCTATGGGTCGCCTCGGAATATATTCGTTGCCTCATCATGAATGGGTTTTCCTGGAATTTGGGGCATTCCCAAAGTTTTAATCTTCCCTTCATACAGATTTCTCAAATTTTAGGTTCCTGGGGAGTGTCTTTTGTTTTAATTCTGGTGAACACTTGTTTTTATGGAATGATCAAAAAATCCCAAGACAGAAGACTTTGCTTTTGGGTTTTACTATTGACGATCTTATTGAATTTGGTAATTTATATGAGGTCAATTCTTCCCGCGGGTCAAACAGATGATCTTAAGATTGCCACTATTCAACCCAGTATCAATCCTCATGAGAAACTTAATAGAGCAAGAATCTTTGAACTTATTGATGAACATATCAACTTGACCGAAGAACTCTTAAAATTCCATCAACCGCATTTGATTGTCTGGCCGGAAACCTCCATTCCTTCTGATTTCTTAAGGGATGAAAGGATGAAATCGAAAATTGTTCAACTTGTAAAAAAATCCCAGGCGCATTTGTTGATAGGTGCTGCCCTTAGAGAGGATGAGAAGGATTACAATAGCGCGGTCTTATTAAATCCAGAAGGGGAAGTTCTTGGTGTCTATCATAAACAATATCTAGTTCCTTTGAGTGAATATCTGCCGCAAGGTCGGTTTTGGGAATTTTTAAAAGACCTGATGAAAATTCATAATTATGAATTTACCCCAGGCAATCAATCGGGATTATTTTCAATAAGTTATCAGGCAGAATCGGTTAAAAAGGTTAAAGATGTATCTTCCCAGGAAGATCGGTATGGAGTCAATCTAAGAACAACAAAATTTGGAGTTGGCATTTGTTCGGAAGATACGATTGGTTTGCTCATGCGCCAATTGAGTGAACGGGCAAATTTTATCATTATCCTGTTGAACGATGGATGGTTTAGTGATAACGTTGCCTTGATCATGCATGCGCAGAATGCCATTATGCATGCGGTGGAAAATAGAATCCCAGTGATTCGAGCCGCCAATACTGGCTGGGCATGCTATATTAGTCCTATAGGCGTGATTGATGGTTTTGGCATGGAACAGTGGCTGGGTTCGTTTATTAAAAAGGGAATTAATTTTCAATCTTTTAACAGGCGTGCTTATCGTGTTTATCAATTTGAGCCAATCAAAACGCACCGATCGATTTATTCGATCATAGGGGATGTGTTTTGCTGGCTGTGTATTTTTGTAGTCATTATAGGTAAGACGAGGAGTCTCAATAGAAAGGAATAGGGGACGTTTCTATTTTAATTCTTTTTTACCTGGGAAATAGAAACGTCCCTTTGTAACTATGTCGATCAAATTTTTACAACTGCTTTTTGTTATTTTTTTCTTTTTTGTTCTTGTTGGTGACAGTTTTGCCGGTGGGGCGGCGGCCGTCAAAAAACGATCACAGGGGGCCATTCAACGTCAACAACAAATCCAGCAACAAATTCAACTTCAGCAACAACAGATTATCCAACAACAAATTCAACTTCAACAACAGCAAATTCAGGAACAAGTTCAAAAGCAGGCTATCCAAAAGGCTGTTGAATCCCGAGCCCAACAACAAAGGGGTCTCAGGATGCATGTTCAACAGCAGGTTCCAGACATATCGCTAGAGGTTCAGGATGTGGTCGATTTCGATCGGCTCCTGAAGAGCTTTGAAACCTCCAGCCGTGCCTGGCCCCTCATCATTGACATGGAGGCCAAGGTCATGATTGTTTCGGAATTTATCAAAAGGTATCATAACCAAAAAGTCAATATTAATAAACCCTCTCAGCATTATGCTGAACTCATCGATTCGATGGTAAGTTCCTCACCGGCCATGTTGAATCAACCCTTGGAGCAGATTTTAAAGATTGTGGCGGTTATTGAATATGATTTTAATAACGGTCAAGATAAAGACGCCTTGGCCTTGAAGATTTTGGGAACAAGGGAGGCAGTCCTGCAAAATAAAAAAAGACTGGGATTGAAATAAAGAAATGACCCCTCGGGTTGCGATTCCGGTGGTATAGGACTTGAAGATGAACAGACGATACATTTTGGCAATTGATCAAGGGACGACTGGATCACGGACCTTTATTTTTGATCATCAGGGCCACATTGTTGCCAATGCCTATAAAGAATTTAGGCAATATTACCCAAAGCCGGGTTGGGTTGAGCATGACGCCAATGAGATCTGGGATTCCTGTGTGGCTTGTGTTCAACAGGCGATGTCGAAATCCAAAATCAAGAAGACCCAAATTGCCGCTATCGGAATTACCAATCAGCGCGAAACTACAGTTCTCTGGGATCGCAAAACCTCTCAACCCATTGCCCGAGCGATTGTCTGGCAATGTCGTCGGACAGCCGATATATGTCAACAGCTTAAAAAACAGGACCTGGAATCGATCTTTCATCGAAAGACAGGGCTTGTTCTTGATCCGTATTTTTCTGGGACCAAAATCAAATGGTTCCTGGATCATATCAATGGTCTTCGTCAACGCGCCCGTGATGGACGGGTGTGTTTTGGCACAATCGATAGTTGGCTTATCTTTAAATTGACCGGTGGTCAATCTCATGCAACGGATATGACCAATGCCTCACGGACATTGATTTTTAACATTAAGTCTTTGAGTTGGGATCAGGATCTCCTTAAGATTTTAAAAATTCCATTTCCAATGCTTCCTTTGGTGTTTCCTTCAGGAAATATTTTCGGTAAGACAATAAAAGGAATCGCCGGCCTACCATTCGGCATTCCAATTGCGTCCTCAATCGGCGATCAGCAGGCAGCCCTTTATGGTCAAGGATGTTTTGAAGAAGGAACTATTAAAAATACTTATGGAACAGGTTGCTTTATCGTTTTGAATACTGGATCTAGACTTGTTTATTCTAAAAATGGATTGCTTTCTACCATCGCATGCAATGATCAGGGAAAACCAGTCTATGCGCTGGAGGGTTCAGTCTTCATCGCGGGGGCCGTTGTCCAATGGTTGCGGGATGAATTGAAGGTGATTAAGACATCAAGAGAATCAGAAGAAATCATCTCCAAGGTGCAAGATACAAACAACGTTTATTTTGTTCCAGCCTTTACAGGGTTAGGGGCGCCGTATTGGGATAGCCAAGCCAAGGGTCTCATTACCGGATTGACAAGAGGGGCTAATGTGAAACACATTATTCGTGCTGCGCTTGAAGCCATGGCCTATCAGACAAAAGACGTCTTTGATATTATGCAAAAAGAATTAGGTCTCAAGATCAAAGAATTGAAAGTCGATGGCGGTGCCTGTCAAAATAATTTTCTTATGCAGTTTCAAGCCGATATGCTTAATTGTAAGATCATTCGACCCACCGTTGTTGAGTCAACGGCCCAAGGAGCGGCCTTCCTGGCCGGTGTCACGATCGGTCTTTGGAAAGGAGAAAAGGATTTGATGAAGTTGCTGAAGGTCGAAAGAACCTTTATCCCTCAAATGAAAATGCAACTTAGAAAAGATTTATATCAAGGATGGCTCAAGGCTATTGAGAAGGTAACCTTAAGGTGAGAGGGAAATTTTAAATTTCCACCCCCACCTCACCCTGCCTGCCGGAAGGCAGGCTCCCCCATCGATGCGGTGGAGGAAAAACCATGAAAATTTTGCCAAACTCAAGTTATTATTTAGAAAATTCTTAAACAATCGATTTCATGCTGAGCGATTCCGACCAATTCTCTAGGGAGTGTTATGATATTTTAGTTATCGGAGGCGGAATCAATGGCGCAGCGATTGCGAATATCGCTAGTGAGAACGGCCACAAAGTCGCATTGATCGAGAAAGGTGACTTTGCCTCCGGCACCTCTAGCAAATCCACCAAACTTATTCATGGGGGATTGCGATATCTCGAACATCTGGAATTCGATCTTGTCAGAGAAGCCCTGAAGGAACGTTACCTACAGCTTAAAGCTGCCCCGCATCTCGTTAAGCCTTTATGTTTTATCCTTCCTGTATACGAGTCTGATCCCCGACCCTTGTGGATGATGAAATTTGGTGTGAGTTTTTATGACTTTTTAAGCGGGAAATATTTGATCAAGAGGCACCGGTCATTAACGCCTCAAGAAATTTGTGAACTGAGTCCTGGGATCAAGAAAGATGGCCTTCAAGGTGGGGTCATGTTTTACGATGCTCAAATGGATGATGCCAGATTATGTTTAGAAAATATCCTCAGTGCCAAAGCCAAAGGGGCTCATCTAGCCAATTATGTTGAGGCCCAGAAATTCATTAAAGAGAATGGCAAAGTGGTTGGTTGCTTCGCGAGAGATATTTTGACCCAAAGTTCTATAGAAATCCGGGCAAAATTTACGGTCTGTGCCTCAGGTCCCTGGTCCAATAAATTTTTACTATCGGACAATCCTTATTCTAAAAAAAAGATTCGTCTTACCAAAGGGACGCATATTGTTTACCGGCAACAAATCACCCGACAAGCGCTCTTATTGCAGACTCAAAAGGATCATCGGATATTTTTTATCATCCCTTGGATGGGGCACTCGCTTATTGGGACGACGGATACGGATTATTCAGGAAGTCCTGATCGTGTTGAGGCAACCGATGAGGATATCAATTATTTACTTCAGGAGGCAAGAAGAATTTTTCCAGCCCATTCTTTTTTAAAAGGAGATATTGTCACAACCTTTGCCGGATTAAGGCCGCTGGTATATCAAAAGGGATTGCCATCCCGGGTTTCTCGCAAGCATGTCTTTGAGCGATCCTATTCGGGAGTGCTTTATGTCTTAGGAGGAAAATATACAACCTATCGCAAGATTGCTGAGGAATGTTTGACCCTCTTGTTGAATCGAAAATTAAGATCATCAAATTCAGATTATCCGCTATTTGGGAGCGGTGAGATTAAGGAAAGTTCGGAAGCTATCGCTAAGGAGTTCGGTGCGGATTTAGAAACGGTGGAATATTTAATATCCAAATATGGGTCTCGTTATCGGGATATCTTGAATTTAACGAAGAAAGATCCATCCTGGAAAAACAAAATTTGCACTTGTACCCCGGCCATTTTGGCCCAGATTGTTTATTCGAAGGAAGTGGAGATGGCCAAAACCCCGGAGGATATCATCTGGCGCCGTTTGGGGATTGGGTATGTCGATTGTCAAACAAAAAAGTGCCGAGATCTCATTCAGAAACTTTTCCTATGATGAATGAATTCCTCAAAAGAATGTTCGCCATGGCCAAAGAAGGAGGCAAAATCGCCTTGGAGCTTTTGTTAGATAGCACACCGTCTCTTAAGCCGGACCATTCTGTTTTAACCAAGGCCGATATGGCAGTTTCTTTTTATGTTAAAAATTCTCTTAAAGATCTTTTAGCAACAAAAGAACATCTGTTAATTGATGAAGAAGACCCTGTCAATTCCCAATATTTTGATCAGTCCATGCTTGAATCTTATCCTTATCTTTGGGTGGTTGATCCCATTGATGGAACACGCAGTTTCTCAAACCGCATGCCGATGTTTGCGATTTCCATTGGAGTATTAAGGAATTTAGCTCCCTGGTTAGGGGTTGTGTATTTCCCTTTTTTCAAAGAATGCTTCTTTAGTGATGGGGAAGAATCTTATTTTGTGGAAAATGCCTTTACTGAGGAGGAAAGGCATTTTAAGATCACATCCGTTGATCAACAGATCACTCGTCAGTCTATTTTTTTTGGGAACGATGCTTTTTTAAAAAGATTCGAATGGGATTCTCGATTGTGCCCCATGATGATGTGTTCCTGTGCGGCCATTGATTTATGTTGGCCTGCGATCGGCCGCGGGTGCGGGGCTTTTTTTAGTTCCAGTCTCTGGGATTTCGCTGGCAGCTGGCCTGTATTTTTATCCGCAGGCTTGCATTTGCGCTCACATCAAACGGGAAAGATTTTGGACTGTATCGATGTTCGAACTTTTAAGGGAGAAGGAGCAAGGATGTGGAAATTAAAGGAATGTCATATCCTTTCCACAGAGAGAAATTTCTCTATTATTAAAAGTCACATAAGGGAGAGAAAGTAATGAGAAAGGGTGATCCCTCCTTTGGCGGGATTACTCTTTCTGTCACTTTTTTATGTTAAATAATTTAGCGAAAAATTTAATTATTTTTTCAATCCTCATTATTAGTTCGGGTTGCACTTTGTTTTATCATTCTCAGGAACAGATTGCTCGAATCAATAGAAAACGACTTTCGAGGATTGTCGAGAGGATGCCCAAGGAAAAGGTTTGGGAAATGATGGGCAGAGAGTCATTTTGCACACAAATGTTCTGTGCGTATGGAACTATACAAAACCCAGCCGCCGCGGAAATGATTTATCTTAAAGGAGAACCTGTCTACGAAGTGATTTATTATTTTACCCAAAACGGTGAGGGGAAATCCTATGATCCCAAAGGGATGTCCACGCCATTTGTTTTTAAAGGCAATGTCTTAATCGGCTGGGGTCGAATCTTTTTACAAGATCTCTTAAAGGGAACTCCGGAGGAGATCAAAATAATAGAAGGCAGAATCACGAACCTCTCCAAAGGCGGGAATGTGATTGAATATGAAAAGAAATAAAATGGAAACTGATGCCAATGACTGCATTTGAACATAATAATGTCACAATTTTGCAATTGACAAAAAAGTTCAGAGTGTTATATTGAGGCAGGCTGTTTTTTAAAGCATTGCCCACCTTGAAACCTTGTCTAAAGGTTTTTAACATAGATCGATGAAGGATGCGATTTTATATCTGGAAGACGGCATGACTTATTTAGGTCAGTCCCTCGCCACCATTGGAGAAACCCACGGAGAAGTTGTCTTTAACACCGCCATGAGCGGTTATCAAGAAGTCTTAACTGATCCCTCCTATGCCGGTCAAATCGTTGTGATGACTTATCCCTTGATCGGCAATTACGGCGTTAATGAAGAGGATGTGGAATCAAAGCAAATCCATGTCAAGGGATTTGTTGTCAAGGAGTTTTGTCGTCGCTATTCCAATTATCGTGCCACTCAAAGTCTGATGGAGTATCTGGATGAACATCATATTCTTGCCCTTGAGGGTATTGACACACGGGCTTTAACGAGGCACTTACGCTCCTTTGGGGCGATGAAGGCAATGATCTCAACCGAAGATTTTGATAAAAAAAGCTTAGCTAAGAAATTGGCTTTAATCCCCTCGATGGAGGGCAGTGACTGGGTTAAAGCTGTTACTACTTCCCAAAAATATATCTGGCCAGCAGAAGGCCCATTTAGAAATAATCCGCGTTTTAAAGTGGCTGCCCTGGATTGCGGGATCAAGTTCAATATCTTAAGGATTCTCTCTTTCCTAGGATGTGAGATTCATGTTTTCCCGGCGCAAGCCTCTGCCAAGGAAATCATGGCCATAAAGCCTGACGGCCTTTTTCTCTCTAATGGCCCGGGCGATCCGGCTGTCTTAGCTTATGTCATTAAGACCGTGCAAGAATTATTTGGTCAGACTCCCGTATTTGGGATTTGTCTGGGGCATCAAATCGTTGGTCTGGCCTTAGGAGGAAGAACCTACAAATTAAAGTTCGGTCACCATGGAACCAATCATCCGGTCAAGGATCTCTTGGATAATCGCATTGGGATCACCTCCCAGAATCATGGATTCTGCGTGGATTTGAATAGTTTAAAGAAAGACGATGTCGAATTGATCGATGTCAATCTCAATGATCAAACGGTGGAAGGGATCCGGCATAAAAAATTACCGATTTTTTCAGTTCAGCATCATCCCGAGGCCGCTCCCGGCCCCCATGATGCGCAGTATCTTTTTAAACATTTTATACAAATGATGGGAAATTATAAGAAGGCATAGAAATTAAGAAACAGGTAGAAATGAGCTCGCTTACGCTCGCGAAATTTCCTAAAAGTTTCTATAAATTTCTAGAAGCTGTTTCATAGCCTTCCTTTGTCATTCCCGAATGCCTTAATCGGGAATCCAAAAAGGAATTCCCTTCGATATGGATTCCTCTCGCCTCTGGCGGGACGGGAATGACAGGTAACGAGGAAATTTCTGAGGGTATGAAACTACTTCTACTCATTACTAACAATTTCAATTCGACTTTTATATTTGTATGCCCAAACGTACCGATATCAAAAAGATTTTGTTATTAGGCTCTGGCCCGATTGTGATTGGTCAAGCTTGCGAATTTGATTATTCGGGGACGCAGGCCTTAAAGGCCCTCAAGGAAGAAGGTTTTGAACTCGTCTTGGCAAACTCCAACCCCGCCACGATCATGACCGATCCAGAATTTTCCGACCACACTTATATTGAACCTTTAACTCCGGAGTTTATTGAATACATTATCGAAAAAGAGCGTCCGTGCGCCATTTTACCGACCCTGGGTGGGCAGACCGCTTTGAATTTGGCTATTCAACTTCACGAAAATGGCGTCTTGGAAAAATATAATGTCAAAATGATTGGCGCTAGTTATGAGGTTATAAAAAAAGCTGAGGATCGTCAATTATTTAAAAAGGCGGCTTTAAAAATTGGCCTGGATGTGCCCCGCAGCACCTTTGCTTATAACAGGGAGGAGGCCGTGAAGGCTACCGCCGAAATCGGTTTTCCTCTTATTATTCGACCTTCCTTTACTTTGGGGGGAACAGGGGGCGGTATCGTTCACAATGAAGAGGAATTTGAAAGGATCGCCTCCTTGGGATTAGAAAGTAGCATTATCCACGAAATTCTGATTGAGGAGTCCATCGAAGGCTGGAAGGAATTTGAACTGGAGGTTATGCGGGATAATAAGGATAATGTGGTCATTATTTGTTCGATTGAAAATTTTGATCCGATGGGTGTTCACACCGGAGATAGCATCACCGTTGCCCCCGTCCAGACCTTAACGGATCGGGAATATCAGAATATGCGTAACGCCGCCCAGGGCCTCATTCGCGAGATTGGGGTAGAGACCGGGGGATCGAATATTCAGTTTGCCGTCCATCCCGAAAATGGCCGGATGGTTGTTATTGAGATGAATCCCAGGGTTTCCCGATCGTCTGCCCTGGCCAGCAAAGCCACCGGATTCCCGATTGCCAAATTTGCCGCTAAACTGGCCGTTGGGTATTCCTTGGATGAAATTCAAAATGACATCACTAAAGAGACGCCGGCCTCTTTTGAGCCCACCATTGATTATTGTGTGGTGAAAGCTCCGCGATTTACTTTTGAGAAATTTCCTGAGGCTAAAGATATTTTGGGTGTCCAAATGAAATCCGTGGGAGAGACGATGGCTATTGGTCGAACCTTTAAGGAGGCCTTACAGAAGGCCTTACGGGGACTGGAGATTGGCCATACGGGGCTGGATAATAAACTGGATTATCGCATGATCCCTGATGAGAAAATAAGATTGCGATTAGAGGAACCCAATGCCTCTAGGATTTTTTATATCAAATACGCCCTGCAAAAAGGGATGACACTTGAAGAAATCTCCCGATTAACGAAGATCGATATCTGGTTTATTGCGCATATGGAACAAATTGTCTTTTTCGAAAACCAGCTGAGGGAGACTTATGAGAGGGAAAAAACGATTTCCCCTCGGCTTTTGCGTAAAGCCAAAGAATACGGATTCAGTGACGCACAGCTAGCCAAGATCATGAATACCGAGGAACTTCCGGTGCGAAATTTACGAAAAAGTTTAGGGATTGTGGCGACCTTCAAACAAGTGGATACCTGTGCCGCTGAATTTGAGGCCTACACCCCTTATTATTATTCAACTTATGAAACAGAAGATGAGGCCGTTATCGAAAATCAAAAATTGGATAGGGGAGTGAAAACAAAAAGAAAAAAAATCGTGATTTTAGGAGGTGGTCCTAACCGCATTGGCCAGGGAATCGAATTTGATTACTGCTGTTGTCATGCGGCTTTTGCTCTCAAGGAACTGGGGTTTGAGACGATCATGGTCAATTCCAACCCAGAGACAGTTTCTACCGATTATGATACCTCGGACCGGTTGTATTTTGAGCCGCTAACGTTTGAAGATGTCATGAACATCATTGATGTTGAGAAACCCTATGGGGTGATAGTTCAATATGGTGGTCAAACTCCACTCAATTTAGCCCGTCGGCTGAAACTGGCCGGGGTGCCTATTATCGGGACATCGGTTGATTCGATTGATCTTGCTGAGAACCGCGAACTTTTTGCTAGGTTTATTAAAAAACTGGGACTCAATCAGCCAGAAAATGGTTCGGCCATAACCGTTAAGAAGGCAATTCAAGTGGCAGACAGGATCGGCTATCCGGTTTTGGCCAGACCTTCCTATGTCTTGGGAGGACGGGCCATGCGGATTGTCTACGATCAAGAATCGCTTTTGTCCTTTATTGATGAGGCCCATGAGGTCTCGCAAGGGCACCCGATCTTGATTGATAAATTTATTGAAGATGCCATCGAAGTTGATGTGGATGCCATTTGTGATCGTCAAGAAACCTATGTGGCCGGGATCATGGAACATATTGAAAATGCGGGGATTCATTCTGGTGATTCGGCTTGTGTGTTGCCTCCCCACACGTTAAGTGAAGAAACAATTGAAAAGATTCGGGAATATACTTGTCGTATTGCTGAGAGACTGAAAGTTGTCGGGCTCATGAATATTCAATTTGCGGTTAAAGGGAGCCGTATTTTTGTCTTAGAGGTTAATCCCCGTGCCTCGCGCACCGCTCCTTTTGTCAGTAAGGCAACCGGTGTTCCCATCGCTAAGGTCGCTGCTCAGATCATGGTGGGCAAGAAATTGAAAGATTTTCATCTTCCTAAGGGGGAGGAAATGCAACACGTGGCGGTTAAGGAATCTGTTCTTCCTTTTTCGAGATTTTCGGGAGTGGATATTGTTTTGGGCCCGGAGATGAAATCCACCGGTGAGGTGATGGGGATTGATACAAATTTTGGTATTGCCTTTGCCAAATCGCAGATTTGCGCCAATCAAGCTCTTCCCACACGGGGAGCCATTTTTATGAGTGTTAAGGATGAAGATAAACGTTCCATTGTTTTCATAGCAAAAAAGCTTATCGATTTAAAATTTAAAATTGTCTCTACCCAGGGGACAGCCAAGGTCTTGCAATCAAATGGAGTGAGTGTTGAGGTTGTCGATAAATATGGGGAGGGGAAAAACAATTTGTTGACATTGATTCAAAAAAATGAGATAAATTTGATTATCAATACCCCTTCAGGAGAACGAAGCCAATCGGATATGAGGGCGATAAGAGCGGCGGCCATTTTGTATAATGTCCCTTGTATTACGACCTTGCAAGGGGCTTGGGCGGCTGTCAATGGCATTGAGGCAAGTCAACTAAAAGGTTTTTCTGTAAAATCCCTTCAAGAATTTTATAATGTAAAATTATTGCAAGCGGATGTAGCCAGTACCTAAAATAAAGACTTCGTGGTGCGGGGACGACTCGGTTTTTTTAACGATTTTTTAAAAGAGGTTTTAATAAAATGTGCGGGATCATTGGCATATCCAATCATCCAGAGGCCTCCAAAATTGCCTTTTTAGGATTGTATGCCTTGCAGCACCGAGGAGAAGAGGCGGCGGGTATTGCCACCTTTGATGAAAAAGATATCCATATCATCAAGAATCCGGGGTTAGTGGCTGATGCCTTCAATGAGGAGAATCTTAAAGAATTGAAAGGAAAGACAGCCATTGGCCACTGCCGATATTCTACGACCGGTTCAAGCAATTACAAAAATATCCAACCATTTTTAGTGATTCATAGGAAACGTCCCATTGCGGTAGCCCATAATGGGAATCTCACCAATACCGAAACTCTTTATAATCGGCTGGAAGAAGAAGGGGCTATCTTTCAAACCTCGATGGATTCAGAGATGATTATCCATCTTCTGGCTAGGACTAAAAATGGTGACCTTAAAGAGCGGTTTATCAATGTGCTTTCTCAGTTAGAGGGGGCTTTTTCTTTGGTATTTCTAGTAGGGGACACAATTGTGGGGGCCCGGGACCTCCAAGGTTTTCGTCCGTTGTGTCTGGGGAAATTAGATCAGAGCTATGTCTTAGCCAGTGAAAGCTGTGCGTTGGATATCGTGCGGGCCAAGTTCATTCGGGAAATTGAACCTGGGGAGATTGTGGTCATTAAGGATGAAAGAATAGAAAGTTGTTTCTTGCCCCAAAAAAGTAAGGAGAAAAGGGCCCATTGCATTTTCGAGAATATTTATTTCGCTCGTCCTGACAGTCATATTTTTGATGATAATGTTTATCAAGTGAGAAAACGATTAGGGGGAAAACTCGCGGAAGAACACCCGGTGGATGCGGATTTTGTGATGGCGATCCCTGATTCTGGGAATTATGCGGCCTTAGGTTATGCCCAGAAGTTAAAGATGCCACTGGAGGTTGGGATGATTCGAAACCATTATATTGGGCGAACCTTTATTCAACCTACCCAGTTTTTACGGGATTTTCGGGTCCGGGTTAAGCTCAATCCCATCCGTGATGTTCTCCAAGGTAAACGGGTTGTGGTTGTGGAGGATTCGATTGTCCGAGGAACAACCTGCCGAAGCCGAATTGAGGTCTTAAGACGAGCGGGGGCCAAAGAGATCCATATGCGGATCAGCTGTCCACCGATCATATCCCCTTGTTTTTACGGGATTGATTTCCCTGACAAAGCAGAATTGATTGCTGCGAATAAATCCGTTGAGGAAATTGCAAAGTTTATCCAAGTCGATTCATTAAAATATTTGAGCCTGGAGGGAATGTTATCGGTTGTCAAGAACGCTAAAGATTTCTGTCATGCCTGTTTTACGGGAGAATATCCTGTCGCAATTCCAAGAAATAAAAGCAAATATCTTCTGGAAGGGGAAATCGGTAGCTAATTAGCTAAAATTTTGGTTTTTTATTTTGTGATCTTCGCCAACTTAAGCTATGGGAAATCCATGAGTAAGTTCATTTTTATAACCGGAGGAGTTGTTTCAAGTTTGGGGAAGGGAATAGCCTCTGCCTCAATAGGAAAGTTGTTGGAGACGCGCGGATTGACGACAGCCATCATCAAATGCGATCCCTATCTTAATGTGGATCCGGGAACAATGAATCCCTATCAACATGGCGAGGTCTACGTCACCCAGGATGGGGCAGAGACAGATCTCGATTTAGGACATTATGAACGTTTTACCAATGCCCTTGTCACCAGGGATAGCAATATCACCGCGGGAAAGATATATTACTCGGTTATTACCAAAGAAAGGCGGGGAGATTATTTAGGTAAAACTGTTCAAATCATTCCCCATATCACGGATGAGATTAAACGGTGTATCAAAAAAGTATCGCGGGATAATGATGTCGATGTAACGATTGTGGAAATCGGAGGAACAGTTGGTGATATTGAGAGTCTCCCCTTTTTAGAGGCGATTCGACAAATGCGCTGGGAGTTAGGTGAGAGCTATGCCTTGAATATCCATGTGACACTCCTTCCCTATATTAAAGCCGCAGGAGAGCAGAAAACAAAACCCACTCAGCACAGTGTCGGTCGACTACGGGAAATTGGGATCTTACCGGATATCCTTTTGTGTCGGACAGAAAAAGAAATCACCAAAGAACAAAGAGAAAAAATTGCCCTGTTTTGTAATGTTGATAAAGAGGCGGTTATTGAGGCCAGTGACGTCAAGCATATTTATGAGGTGCCTATTTTATTTAAAAAAGAAGGGTTAGATGATTTAATTTTAAAGAAACTCAATATCATGCGAGAAGATCGGGAGTTGACGGAATGGAATGAATATGTGGTCAAAAGATTAAAAAATCCAGAGAAAGAAGTGAAAATTTCAGTCGTGGGGAAATATATTGCCCTCCCCGATGCTTATAAATCGATTTATGAGGCTTTAGTCCATGGTGGCATTGCCAATAACGTTAAGGTCGTGATCAACAAAATTGATTCCGAAGATTTGGAAAGTACACAGCATATTGAAAAATACTTAAGTGATTCTCAAGGGATTTTAATTCCAGGAGGTTTTGGGACAAGGGGGATCGTAGGGAAGGTCAAGGCCGTCCAGTTCGCCCGTGAACGAAAGATTCCCTTTTTGGGAATTTGTTTAGGGATGCAGGTGGCGACAATTGAATTTGCAAGAAATGTTTGCAGTCTTAAAGGAGCCAATTCCACAGAATTCGATAAAGATACCAAATATCCGGTGATCAGTCTCTTGGAAGAGCAAAAGAATATCTCCAATATGGGAGCGACCATGCGATTGGGTTCTTATAGTTGTAAATTGAGCAAGAAGTCTTTAAGTTACCGGGCCTATAAGAAAGAAGTTATTAGTGAACGACATCGGCATCGTTATGAGTTTAATAATCATTTTAAGAAAATTATGGAGAGTAAAGGGCTGGTCTTTGCCGGCAGTTATGTGCAAAATGGCCTGGCGGAGGTTGTGGAACTCAAAGACCATCCTTGGTTTGTGGCCTGTCAATTTCACCCAGAATTTCAGTCAAAACCTGATCGAGCCCATCCTTTATTTAAGAATTTTGTTGAAGCGGCTAAAACCGTGACCAGTGGTTCGTGACGAGTGACCAGTGCAGGTCACGGGTCACTGGCAGGACTCACTGTTTGTATTTGCGCACAGAGAGATTTCCATGGATTCCCCTCCCCTTGTGGGCGGGGTTAGGGGAGGGAACTAAGAGCGATATATATTCCATTGATCCTCTTAAGACCGCTAAACATTTACCACTGTTTTTTTGCGCGGGTGGCGGAACCTGCCTGCCTGCCGGCAGGCAGGTTGGTAGATGAAAAGCAATTCAATGTTCTATGTTTATGTGATTAAGAGTAAATTTCGAAATTACATTTATATTGGTCTTAGTAATAATTTAGATCGACGTTTAAAAGAACACCAAGAAGGATTAAATAAAACAACAAAGCCCTATCGACCATTTGATCTAATATATACTGAGAATTTTGAAAGTCGAGTTGAAGCAAGGAAAAGAGAGAAATATTTAAAGTCGGGCATAGGTAAAGAATGGATTAAGGCTAAATTAATATAGTTTTTGCGCGGGTGGCGGAATTGGTAGACGCGCACGTTTGAGGGGCGTGTGGGGTAACCCGTGGAGGTTCAAGTCCTCTCCCGCGCACAAATAAGAAAGCCGTCAGTCACATGACACAGGTCACATGTAGAGATAAAAGCAATTCATTAAATCTGAGATTTTTTTTGTGACTTGTCGCAAGTGTCAAGTGACCTTAAGATAAAGTTATGTCCCAACCCATCCAAGTTGCGGCAAGTATCTTATGTTGCGACTTCACCAAACTCGGTGAGGAAATCCGGAGATGTGAAGAAGCAGGGGTGGATTCCATTCACGTGGATGTGATGGATGGCCACTTTGTCCCTAATATCACCATTGGGCCGATTATTGTTGAGGCGATTCGTCCGTTAACTAAATTGCCTATCGAAGCCCATTTGATGATCGAACATCCCAGTTATTATATTAATCAATTTATCGATGCCGGAGCGGATATCATTTCCATTCAAGCGGAATGTTATGGGATACGAAAAAAGAAGTGCCGCGGTCTTGATCAGTTCCCTAAGGAGGTTGAGTCCATCAATCCAGAGAAAGCCCGGGGTGATATTGGAAGGATCAAGGAGAAAGGGAAAAAGGTCTTTATGGTTATTAATCCCGGCACGCCTTCATGTTTGGACTCTTTGTTAAATGAAATTGACGGAGTTTTGATTATGTCAGTCAATCCCGGTTTCGTCAAACAAAAGTTTATACCTGCGGTTTTACTTAAGATCAGTACCTTAAGATCAAAATATAAAGGGGATATTGCTGTTGATGGTGGCATCAATGGTGTGACTGCAAAAGAAGCGGTTAAGGCCGGAGCCAACATTTTGGCGACAGCCAGCTTCTTTTTCAATTCGAAACAACCTAAAGAATTGGTGAGGCAGCTCAAGAGATTAAAATAAAGATAGGGTTTATTAGGCGTAAAGGCGACTAAGGCGGGTCGCCCCTAGTTTTTGGGTTATTGAAAATACAACGGGGGCATGATATATTTGAAGTGAGTGACAAAAATATTCTAAAATAAACAATAAATGGATAGAAAAAGATCAAAAAATACTCAAAACACTATCGCCCAGACAGCGGTTGAATATCTTTTGTTGCTGGGGGCAGTAACCGCGGTTGTCTTGGTGGGATTTAACGTCTATTTTGCTAAGGTCAGCGGTCAATCCGAAACTTATTTTAATCAAGCCGCCCGAGGGATATACGGTATTAATGCCGCCTACAAATCCAGATCACAATATAACAATTACCCGTAATCTTATTTTTTTATTCGTCTTTGATCTCTTGCAAAATTGCTTTTGAGAAAACTCTTGGCGTATTTTTTCAGTTCCGCACCGATCTCACCAATCTGGGCCACATGCGCAATCTCATGAGTGGCATTGCTGACGATACCGATAGAAATCGATAAGAGGCCTATCTTGATTTCATTGCCTAACCGATCTTTCCCGATAATATATCCGGCCTTACGGTCGCGCTCGTTATAAAATTGGGGGGCCATTTTATCGAACTCGGTTACAATCATTTGGCACACTTCATCGATCAGAGAATCCTCCGTTATAAAAACAAAGTCGTCTCCACCGATATGTCCAATGAAGGCATCGGCGCCGCCTTTCTCTTTAATCGCTCGAATTAACAACCGGGCCAATTCCCGAATGACCTCATCGCCTCTTTCAAAACCATATTGATCGTTATAGATTTTAAATTTATCAATGTCAGCGTAACCCACCGCAAAGATTCTTTTGGAGTCAATGCATTGTTGCATGGCCTCCATAATGGAGGTGTTCCCGGGTAAATGTGTCAGAGGATTCGCATCGAGACTGCGAACCGTGCGTCTTAAGATCATCCGGATTCTAGCCAAGAGGGCTTCTGGTTCAAATGGTTTGACGATATAATCATCGGCTCCCGCTTCGATACCTCCTATCATATCCTTGACCTCGCCCCTGCCGGTAAGCATAATGACCGGGATATGCTGTAACAGAATATCTTTTTTGAGGGTTTTGCAGAAATCTTTCCCCGTCATGACCGGCATCATATAGTCACAGATAATAAGGTTAGGATTTTTAGTCCTGACAAGATTTAATCCTTCCTTACCATTTTGCGCCTGGATAACGTCGTAATATTCTTCCAAAGTGAGTTTAAGGACATCCAAGATGTCAGGATCATCATCAATTGTTAAGATTCTTTCTTTAGGCATCGGGCTATGAAAATTGGTTATTCAACAATCTCAATGATTAAGTTTTTAATCCTAAATTAGGATGAATATATATTATTCAGTGGACTATCTTTTTTCAAGCGGTAATGTGAAATAGAATGTTGATCCTTCATGAGGTTTGCTTGTACCCCAGATTTTCCCTTTATGGGCCTCCACAATCTTTTTGGCCAAAGTTAGTCCTAAGCCGGATCCTTTGACATTTTGGTTGATCTCATTATCAACTCGATAGAATTCGTTAAAAAGTTTCGGGAGATCTTCTTTTTTAATCCCAATTCCTGTGTCAGAGACAGAAATAATGATTTTTTCTTGGTCAAATTGAACATCTATTCGGATCGTGCCATTTTCGGGCGTAAATTTTATGGCGTTACCCGCAAGATTAATCAAAATTCTTTCGACTTGATTGGGATCAATCGAAACTTGGGGTGTCTTGGGTGCAAGGTGAGTGAAAAATTGAATATTTTTTTCTTTAATCTGAGGGGTCAAAAGGTCATGAACGTTATCAAGGATTGGGGCAAGCTCAGTTTTTACAAATTTTAACTCTGTTGTGCCGGCTTCAATGCGGGCAATATCTAAAAGATCGTTAATGAGTTTAACCAGATTATCCGAGTGTTTATTGATTTTTTCGAGACGCTCTTTAACCGAATCAGGAATGTCCCCCGCCTTGCCCAACATAAGAATAGAGGCATAACCTTTAATCGATGTCAAGGGAGTACGCAATTCATGGGAGACGGCCGAGATGAATTCCGATTTGTGTTTGCTGATAGCTTGGACCTCTTCGAATGCGGAAGCCAATTGTTTGGTACGCTCTTGTACCTTTAATTCTAGCATTTGACTGGACCGATAGACTTGTTCAAACAACCGGGCATTTTCGATCGTCTGGCCGATCTGGTTGGCAAAAATAGAGATTAACTCCTGATCTCCTTCCGTGACGGGAAAGGCATCGGAACGGTTGCCGGCAAATGTGATCCCTAAAAGATCTTTTTGGGAAAAGATGGCTGCGATGACATAATGTTTTATTGGAAAGATATCGGGAAGATTATTTTTCGAATCCTCAGGCGTCATATTAACAGAAGAAAAGACCTGCCGTTCTTTGAGACTGGGAAGAAAATAAGAACTGCCTTCAATTTTTGTTAATATATCTTTGGTTTCTTGTTTAGAAAATCCAATTTCAACATAAGGCTGCAGTTTATTGCTGTTATCAAATATGAAAATGAGATATTTCTCAAAGCCTAGTTCTGTTAGAAGTTGGCTATTGAGCCTGTTATAAATCTCATTTTCATCAAAAGTTGTACTGATCATTCGTGAGATCTTTTGCAGGGCATCCAATCCATTGATTCTCTTATCCAGTTCTTCCTGAGCCTTGTTTAATTCTAAATCAGTTTTTACAATGAGTTTGGCTTGTTCGTCTAACTCCTCAAAGGAATGATTGAGTTTACTGACAGTGTTTTGAAGCTCTCGAATCTTATTATTTTGCTTGATAATAAAATTAATCAAAAATCCAATCATCAACAATAAGATCAATAAAACAACATAAAGCATAATTCAACCTGTGAGATAGAGTTTTAGAGTTGATTTTCGGTTAGAGGGTCATTCATTAGTATATAGCAATAACAATAATACTTCCATTTTGCAAGTGAGTTTCATTTTTAATTTCAGGTGATTTATAGGTAAAGATTTCCCCGTGTGAGTACATCCCGAAAATGGGGATAGGATAACCTAAGACATCCTTAATGAATTGGATTTCCTTGATAGCGGACCTTCCCAGAATTTTGTATCGCAGTAACGATTCAAAGATCAACACTAAGTGGGGCCGTTTATGATTTAATTGTTCCCTGACCTCTACGGTAGCATTTTCTGCGGCATTGAGGCATGAATCTTTGTTGCCGATCATAATATGAACTTCGGAATTCATTTTTACGCTATCTTGACAAACGATTTCTCCCTCATCAAGAACTCTTCTTACATTTCTTAGGATATATTGGTCTGTATCGTTAATCCTTAAACCCAAAGGGTAGTGGATATTGATTTGGCCGAAAGAGCTTGCCTTGAGGGTGCTCGCTTCTTTAGGAAAATATTCTTCATAAATATTTAAGGCTTTTTTCCCATCAATAGATTTAATGACAGGACCTTCGATTTGATCAATGTAACGGGGTTTCCCTAAAGGATGCCAGCCATGTTGACAGGCCATCCCAATGTCCAGTTGTCCACCCAATAGAGCGCATACAGCCCCATTGGCGATGATTTGATTGTGGTGATATTGAAATGATTTTTCAAATTGAAAATCATCGCTGCTGCCAGCCCCCACAATGGGGAAATCCTCTCCCAATATGTCCTTGATGCCTTGGGACAGATTGAGGATGGGATTAGACTGGCTGTTGATAAAATACAGGAAGAGTTTGCGGTGTTGTTTACCAAAATCAGTTAAGGAACTTTTCGCCAAGGTCTTTCCTGCCATGCGGCAATCACGCAAATCGAGATGCGTCACATAACCTGTCTCAAATTTGATGTGATCCGAATGGAGGGCCAGGATGCCAATCCCACACGTTTCAATTCGTTCGGTTAAAATGATCCCTGCTGTGGAACAACCGATAATTTTTGTATTATACAAACTGTCATAGATGATAGGGAGAAACTCTTTGGGATCATAATGCAGGGTATTAAAAACGAAGGCACAATCAATACGATCTCGGTTCAATTGCTGTTTGGCCTGCTGAGAGGCTTCTAAAGCCGCTATGGTTGTATCTCTATCTTGGCTAAAACCAATACCAATCTGGATAGGCACAAAACCTCCTTTTGACTATGTGTTGATTTAAAATCTAGTACAAATATAACACAATTTTTAAAGAGGGTGTTTATTTTTGACGATAAAATGGAGGGATAATTTATATTGACCCTGAAAATGGGTATGGTATATTTAAAAAGTTATCAGTGGTCAGTTTTCGGTAAATAGAGGTTTTAAGAGGCAAGAAAAAATTAGGAATAATTTCCCAAGGTTCCTCGTCCCGTCTTGGGTGGGACTCGGAATCGAATTTTACTGCGTAAAATTCGGCCCCATCGTCCCCCGCATTAAGAATTCTGCGGGGTCCCGCCAGAGGCGGTGATAGCCCGGTCCAGCCCCGCCAAGGCGGGGTCAGCCAGGAAACACAATTTTCCGGCCCCATCGTCTAGTCCGGTCCAGGACGCCTGGTTCTCAGCCAGAAAACGGGGGTTCAAATCCCCCTGGGGCTACCATAATTGGGTTCTCCCGCTAATCTAAATTTTTAATGGTAAGCGGGACCCCGCCTACCATATGTTAAAGAAAGGCGGGGAAATCCCCTTGGGGCTACCAAGAATTCCGGTTCTCCCGCCAGCCCCGCTTTGCGGGGCTCAACGGCGGGATTAATTCGCGCATATAAGTTATGTCGCCAAATTAAACTAAGGCTCCATAACTCATGCGCTCATTAAAAATCCGGTTTACCCCGCAGCTTTTTTGCGGGGTTGGGGCTTCCAAATTACGGCTAAAGAACTGGCAAGCCGCTTTAAAGTCCCGGTGAGCTGGATCTATCGCCGGACCCGCCTCGGCCAACCTGCTTGCCTGCCTGCCGGCAGGCAAGCCATTCCCGCACGTCAACCCTTCGATTTCACTCAGGGTGGACCCTGAGCCCCCGTCAATTTGTCCACCTGGAATAGTGGGGGGCGAACGGGTCAAAATGGGCAAGTACGTGCGGTTTGATTAATGAGGCCATTTTTTACGGAACGACCGTAACGTAAATAGACGGCCGAATTAATCCCGCCGTTTAGCTTTGCAAAGCAAAGCGTGGCGGGATTGGAAGCGGTGGTGGAGTTTTACAAAGAGGATTTACAGCAATAAATAGGACAGAATAACCCGTTTATTTTTAAAATTGACAAATAATGGATGTTCTTTTATAATTGTATCGTTTTTAATGAAGTGCCATATTCTGGCACTTGGGAGATAAAGATACAATGAGCGCAAAAAACTATACTAATCTATCAAAAGACGAAATTTATCTTATTTCGAGGGCTGAGTTTGAAAAACAAAAAATTGTTACAACCCCCTTTGTTCAGAAACTTTTCCCTAATAAAAATAAGGCCTCGAAAACAGTCGCTTCTCTAACAAGAAAAGGCAGGATAATCCGTCTTGAAAAGGGGAAGTACATTATCGTTCCCATGAAGGCCCCGAATCAGCAGTGGACTCCGAATGAATTTATCGTGGCTGCTTTGTGGATGGGAGACACGTCTTACTACATAGGGTATTTCACGATGTACAACTACTGGGGGTTTACTGAACAAATCCCCCAAACTGTTTTCGTCCTCAACCTTAAAAAGAACGCCCAAAAAACAATTGGCGATGTGAAATATGAAGCTGTTAAGATTGATGAAAAGAAGTATTTCGGCATTCAAAAAATAAAAGTCGAAGACACGGATGTTTGCATTAGCGATAAAGAGCGAACATTGGTCGATTTTGTTTATAATCCCATCGGTTCTTTTAATAATGTGGCGTCAGTTCTTAAGGAGAATATCAAAGAGATTGATCTCGACAAATTTATCAATTATCTTAACCGTTTCCCCGTTGTTTCGGTGCGTAAGCGAGCAGGGTTCTTTCTTGATGAGATTGGGTGCGGGAATACTCTTCTTAAGAAAATAAAGAAAAGTATTGGGCGTCAAGACACTTATGTGGTGCTGGACCCATCGAATAAATCACGTAAAGGCAAGATTAATAAGGAATGGAAGATCATTGTCAATCGATAAAGAAAAACTAAAAGATATTATTCCTGCAATCGCCAGAAAAATGAAATTTCGTCCGGCCATTGTCGAGAAGGATTATTACCTCACCGTTATTCTTAATAATATCGAAGGGCTATTAAGCGACAAGATTGTCTTTAAAGGCGGGACTTTGCTTAACAAGGTTCACCTCAATTATCACCGCCTAAGCGAGGACTTGGATTTCACCTATGACGGCCCGCTGACCGCACGGTCGCTGCGGTCAAAAGCGATCAAGCCGATGCGTGAGAAGATGCCCGATTTTTTAAAAACTCTCGGACTGTCGAGCGATAATCCACGAGGCGAGGGATTCAATAACTCAACGCAGTATGTTTTCAAGGTAAAATATCCTTCTATTGTAACCGCGAAAGATGGGATCATTAAGATTGAAATATCCCTGCGCCAGCCACCGCTCGATAAACCGGTTCATACTGTAGTCAAACATTTTTATCAGGATCCGTTTACTGGTGAAGATTTGTTTCCTTCTGGGGAGGTACTCTCGCTTTCGTTGGATGAGGCGGTTGCCGAAAAACTTAAATGCTCAATATCGCGTAAGGACGTGGCGATTCGGGATTATTATGACCTTATGTATATCGCGGAGTCAGGATTTGACTTTTATAACGAAAAATTTATCAAACTGTTTAAACGCAAATTGTCCGATGAGGGTTATACAGGCGACTACAGGAAAGATTTTGGGTTGAGTGCGGATAAACTTTCGATTTTACACAGGCAGGTCGATACCGACCTCATGCCGGTGATTCGTGCGGATGAGAAATTTGATTTGGGAAAGGTTTTAGAGAGGTTTAACAAGCTCTTTTTGGATAAGAGATTTAATTAATGGAGAAATTCTAATTATGGCAAAAAATAAAAAAATTAATAAAGCACAGCGGGAATCGCAGAATATGCAGGGTGATCTTCTTCTAAAGTTAAAGACTATTCTGCCGGAAGCATTCGGCGAAGGCAAAGTTAACTGGGAGCGGTTAAAACAGGCACTAGGTGAGCGTATTGACATTTCGGCTGAAAAATTTACTTTTACATGGGCAGGTAAAAGCACTGCCATAAAGAATGTACTTATTCCCAGCAAGGCGACGTTACGGCCAGCTAAAAAAGAGAGCGTCAAGTTTGACGAAAGTGAGAATCTGTTTGTTGAGGGTGATAATCTTGAAGTCTTGAAACTCCTGCACAAGGCCTATTTTGAGAAGATCAAGATGATCTATATTGACCCGCCGTATAACACTGGTAATGATTTTGTTTATCGAGATGATTTTAAGGCTCCGCTGAAAAATTATCTCGAGCAATCTGGGCAGGTGGATAGCGAAGGCAATCGCCTTTCGACGAATACGCAGGCAAGCGGACGCTATCATAGCGACTGGCTTAATATGATGTATCCAAGATTGAAATTGGCATGGAATTTGTTACGGCATGACGGCATGATTTTTGTTTCGATAGATGATAACGAGGTTCATCATTTACGGATGATGATGGACGAGATTTTTGGCGAGGAAAATTTAATTCAACATATTATTTGGAACAGCAAATATACGGTTGCGGGTGATGCAACAACCTTTTCGAATCAACATGAGCATGTCCTTTGTTATGCGCGGAATCATGATGAGTGTGTTATACGGCCTTTGCCGCGCACCGAAGAAATGGACGCAGCATACAAAAATCCGGATAATGATAAGCGTGGGGTATGGAAACCTACGCCACTTCACGCGAAAAGCGGTAATAAAAATTATAAATTTGTTTTCAAGAACGGAAAAACTTGGACAGCTCCGGCGGGAAGATGGCCGCGTTTTAGCGTGGATACATTGCGCCGACTTGATGATGATAAGCGCATTTGGTTTGGTCCCGATGGACACAGCACTCCTAATGTTAAGACTTTTTTATCCGAAGTCAAAGCGGGAAAAACCCCTGGCTCAGTCTGGAAATATGATGAAGTCGGACATACCCATTTGGCAAATGAGCAGTTAGCTGGCTTGTTGGGGAAAGGTATATTTGACAACCCTAAACCAATTGGCTTAATTAAACGTTGTCTACAGCTATCTACTGGCAAGGATGATCTTATTCTCGATTTTTCGCCGGATCTGGTACGACTGCTAACGCTGTTTTGGCGCAGAATCAGGAGGACGGTGGCAATCGTAAGTTTATTTTGGTACAAATACCAGAACCAATTGATTCAAAAAGTGAAGCCTACAAGGCGGGTTTTAAAACAATTGCCGATATTGCTAAAGAACGCATTCGCCGGGTGATCAAGGGCTACGGTGATAATCCAAAACCGATCAATGACGGCTTTAAGGTTTTTAAGCTGGATAAATCCAATTACGCTGATAACCTTTTTGAATACAATCCAGAAAGGACAGACGAAGAAAATGAGAAGGCGTTCAGAAAATATCTGGCCGATTCGCAAGGTCTTTTTCATTACGACAAGATTAATGAATTGGATTTTGTTTATGAAAATGTCATCAAGGAAGGGCTTGATCTCAACGCCAAGATCACAGAAATGACGATTGGCAAGAATAAGGTGTATAAAGCTGAGGATGGTGAGCGGGAGATTTTGATTTCTTTGGACAAGCAAATTCACAAGGCAAACGTTGAAGCCCTCAAAGGCAAAGAATATAAAGAAAAGATATTTGTCTGTTTTGACACAGCCTTAGACGACAGCGCAAAGGCCAATCTTGCGCTCAATGTTTCTTTAAAGACTATATGATGAAATTTAAGTTTGACGCAAATCAAGAATTCCAGCTTAAGGCTGTTTCTTCGATTATAGATATTTTCGAAGGGCAGGGTAAAAACGGTCACGAAAATGTCCTACATAAGAACGATCTTCTTGGTATTTATCCTAACCGGATTGATTTGGCTTCTGATGAGATATTCAAAAACATTGAGGCGATTCAGAAGCGTAACGGCATTTCTCAAGATATCGCACACGAGATGGATTTTTCTGTTGAAATGGAAACTGGCACCGGCAAAACTTATGTTTACCTGCGCACGATTTTTGAATTAAACCGTTGTTATCATTTCAAGAAGTTTATTATTCTCGTCCCTTCTGTAGCCATTCGTGAAGGGGTTATCCAGACGCTCAACATTACCAAGGATCACTTCCGGGAGCTTTACGATAATCTGCCGTATAGGTTTTATGAGTACGTCTCACGGAATCTATCGCAGGTTAAACATTTTGCTCAAAGTGCCAATCTTGAGATCATGGTCATGACGATGGGTTCGTTTAATAAAGACGCCGATATTCTTTACGATAACCGTGATCAAATGCAGGGTGAGCAGCCGATCACATATATTCAAAAAACGAGCCCTATCCTTATTCTCGATGAGCCTCAAAATATGGAAGGGGAAGCGACACAGGAGAAGCTGAGAAATTTCAATTCTCTTTTTCGTCTTCGCTATTCTGCAACGCACAAGAATCTTTACAATTTGATGTATCAGCTTGCACCTTACGATGCCTATCAGATGGGTTTGGTGAAGAAAATTGAGGTTTACTCCGTGGCGGATGAGGACAATTCGGAAAGTCCCGGACCCTTTATTAATCTTTTGTCTGTCACATCGACCCGCACGGTGCTGAAAGCCAAGGTCGAGGTCTTGGTTAAAGACTCACATGGCAATATTAAGAAAAATACCGTTACGCTTAAACAAAATGACGACCTTGCCAAAGTAGCCGACAACAGTATTTATGATCGTTATATCATCGATGAAATGACGGTCGATGCTCCAGATTATGGTTCAGTGGGATCGATACGATTCCGCAATGGCATCGAGATAAAACGGGGCGCGGAGGTTAACCGTGATCGTAAAGATCTTATGCGCGAGCAGATCAAAGTCACGGTTGACCAGCACATCCGCAAACGCCAAGAGTTTAAGAAAAAAGGTATAAAGCCTCTTTCCCTGTTCTTCATTGACCGGGTTGATAATTACATCAAAGAGGATGGGTTTATCAGCAAGACTTTTGATGAAATATTCGGCCAACTTAAAAGCCAAGACAAAGACCTTGTGAAATTCAAAGGCTATGAAGTGCGTAAAGGATATTTTGCCGAGAAAAACGGCGAATATCTCGAGCGGGAAAAAGCGATCGCCGAGAATAAAGAGGCCTATGACCTCATCATGAAGGACAAGGAAAGGCTTCTTTCCTTTGACGAAAAAACGGAGTTTATTTTTACTCACTCGGCTCTAAAAGAGGGTTGGGATAATCCCAACGTCTTTAACATCTGCACTCTGAATACGACCGTTTCGACGATGAAAAAACGTCAGGAGATTGGCAGGGGAATGCGCCTTTGCGTCAATCAGGACGGTGAACGGTATTTGATAGAAATGTCAATCTCTTGTCTGTTATAGCTAATGAGCATTACAGCGACTATGTTGGCAAGCTGCAGACTGAATTTGTCGAGGACGGTATTTATAAGCCGCCTATACCGTCTAACGCCCGGGCTAAGCGAACGGTTAAGCTCCGCAAGAGTTTTGATCAAGACGTCAATTTTAAGGCTATCTGGCAAAAGATTTCCAAGAAGACTAACTATTCTGTTCAGGTCGACACCGCGAGGCTTGTCAAAGAATGCTCCGAGAAAATTAACCAACTAGCGATTTCAAAACGGCAGATCAATATTACCCGAGCTGGTGTGAATATCGCAAAAGATGAGATAAAATCACGTGTTCTTGGTTCAGCTATGCATGAGAAAACAATTAGGAAATCCTATTTTGATTGCGTGAATTTTATCAAGGATGAAACAAATCTCACTCGCCAAACGGTCGTTACAATTTTACGCGCAATCAAGGTTAAGTCATTTCTCAATAATCCCGACAGGTTCATTTTTGAGGCGGTAAAAGTTATCAATGACGCATTGGTGAAGAATTATATTGAACGGATAACCTACGTATTGAATGGCGATGAGTTCAATAGCGGACAATTCGAAAAGATTGAAAGTCATAAAGACAATGTTCAAAATTTACAAAATAAGTGTAAATCGATATACGATGCTATTGTTTACAGCTCAGATGTTGAAAAAAATTTTGCGATTGAGCTCGATAATGATGAGCGGATTAAATTATTTATAAAATTGCCTGGCTGGTTCACGGTTAATACTCCGATTGGCGGGTATGTGCCGGACTGGGCGATTGTCACTGTCAAGGTGGATATAAACGGAAATGAATCAAAAGAGAAAATTTATTTTGTTATTGAGACAAAAGGCACATTGGAAGAATCTAGCCGCCGCGGATTTGAAAACCAAAAAATCGAATGTGCCAAACGGCATTTTGAAATAATCAATGTTAGATATAAGGATGTTGCCAGCTATCGAGATTTTGAGCGGGAGCTACAGAAGGGTAATATTGATACGGGAGAGAGAATAAGAGATAAAGAAAAATCCGATTTGTTTTTTAGTGATGTTATCCCGGAGGCGACTTTAGCGCAGGGATATCTCCCTATTTATGACCTTCAGGCCGTAGCGACGTCATTTCGTGAGCAAAGAATTCCATCGGTTAAAGGTTGGAAATCGATGAATAAAAAGTTTAAAGAAGGGTATTTTATAGCTCAAGTTGTAGGAAAATCCATGGGACCCACAATTAAAGATGGCAGTTGGTGTTTATTCCGTCCGGATCAAGGCGGGTCGCGCAATGGTAAAATTGTTTTGGTTGAATCTCGTAAGGTAACAGATCCGGAAACGGGACTTCAATACACTGTCAAACGATACCATAGTGATAAAAAATATTTGAAAGATGAGACGTGGGTTCATAAAAAAATAACCTTGTCTCCGGATAATAAGGAATTGGCTTATACGGTTCACTCCAGTGCTCCGACGAAGACCAAAATTACGCTCCCGACGAGAAGCTGGAGTCAACCGTATAAGCCTAATAAGGAATTTAAGGATATCGGTTTAAAAGATGTTCGGGAAGATGAATTTTACGTAGTAGCGGAGTGGGTGGAAGCATTGCTTTAATAAGGAATGCGGATGCCAAACCGAGCATTTATTTCAATCATTGCTTCATCAGGCGTTTAGGGAGAATGCTCAGTTTAACTAAGAGGAAGATAATGGATTTTGAAAGATTTACAGCCATTTTAAAAAAGATAAAAGTATTCCTCATTGAAATGATAGGTAAGCCCCGCAAGTATAAAGGATCGATGGTATGGATTCTTTTAATATTTCTTGTGGTTATTTGTTTGCCCAAGTTAGCGGACCTTACACAGGTATTGGAATATTTTGGCATTAAACCAAAAGCATCGGGAACGGAACAAAAGAATCAGCAGAGGTTGCAAGTGTTGAATTCGTTAAAATTAGAATTTCAGGAAAATAAATCTGTTTGGCAAGAGAATTATAAAATAGTTACAGAGGATAGGGGTGGTTTACAGCAAAACAAAAGAGAGGATTTCTTAAGCCAAAATAAGCGATGGGTTCCTATTCGACCACTATATTCCTTTTTGTTTAAGGCTTGGGAGAACGTCAAGATTAATTATCCTGATTTGCTCAAAGAATTTGGTAGCAATGATTCTGTTGTCCTCAATCAATATTATGCCGCTTTGAAAGAAATTCAAAATTATATTGATGAGCGTGAAAAATATCGAACTTCTAAGGAAGAGAACGACATGACCTTGGGAAGGTTTGAACTGTTAAACCAAAACGTAATTTCTATTATGGAGAAAAATGAAGAAATATTTAAGCAAGCCGAACATTATTTGATGAGTCAATCTGGGAGTAATTCTATAAAGGAAGCAAAATATCAAACTGTTATTTCGGTCCCTGTTAGTGGGGATACTGTTGTCCCCGCCAGTGGGGCTACAGTATCCTCCAATATAAAATAAGTTTTAGGCTTATACGGTTGACTCCAGCTTCTCGTCGGGAGCGTAATTTTGGTCTTCGTCGGAGCACTGGAGTGAACCGTATAAGCCAAATAAGTTTAACGGGTAGAAGGTGAATAATTTCTTATCGAGAGGTGCAAGATGACAGCGGAAATAGGCATTTTAAATAAGACTGCTGTGGCTTTGGCAGCGGACAGTGCAGTTACAGTTCAACAATCGCAAGGCCAGAAAATATACAACTCAGCCAATAAGCTGTTTGCATTGTCTAAGTATCATCCAGTGGGTATCATGTTATTTGGTAGCGCTAGTTTTATGGGGATTCCATGGGAGACTATTATCAAGGTATATCGTTCAAGGCTTAAGAAAACCAAGTTCAAAACTTTAAAAGAATACGCAGAAAATTTTATCGATTTTGTCAGCAGTTCCAGTGGGAATATCGTTCCGGCACAACAACAAGAGGAATATGTAAAGGCTCATGTTTGGATTTATTACCAGCTCATCAAGAATGAAATAAAAAAATGCTTAGAACAAATCGTCGCCAAGCAGCCTAAAATCGACGAAAGCAAAATCAAGGAGTTAGCAAAAGATGTTGTAAACAAAAAGTTGCAGGAAATTGAAAAGAGCGGGTTTTTAAAGCCTGTTTCGACTGAAAAGCAAAATGATTTTTTAAATAAGTACGATAAGGTGATCAAAGAGATAATTCAGACTGTTTTTGAGAAACTGCCGTTTGAAGACGCAGAAGTTAATAGTTTGAAAAATATAGCTATGGGATTGTTCTTTCGTGTTGGCAATTTTTCGGCAGATACTTCAGGGGTAGTGATCGCCGGTTTTGGAGATGACGAGATATTCCCTTCGATTTATGCCTATCGACTTGAGTGCATCGTAGAGAATATATTGAAATATGGTGAACAAAATTCCGGCGCAATCGGTTTTAATAATAATGCATTAATTGTACCGTTTGCGCAGAGCGAAATGGTTCATACATTCATTGAAGGAATTGACCCAGCATTAGAACAGCTGTCTTTGGGGTATTTGAACGAAGTATTCAAAAAATACCCTGATTTGCTTCTTGAACAAGTAATGCTTAAGGATGGGGTTAATAAAGAAGAACTTTCAAAAAAACTCAAAGGGGCAAGCCAGAATATTTTGAAGGATTATATTGAACAGAATAAAAAATATCGTCAAGATGTTCATATCTCTCCGATCTTAAATGTTGTCAGTATTCTACCCAAAGATGAGTTGGCTTCTATGGCAGAAGCATTGGTTAATTTGACTTCTTTTAAACGGCGAATCACAATGGACGCTGAGACAGTAGGTGGACCCATTGATGTTGCTGTGATTTCCAAAGGGGATGGTTTTGTTTGGATTAAACGGAAGCATTATTTTAAACCAGAGTTAAATCCGCATTTTTTTAAAAATTATTTTCGGGATGGAGGTGAAGATGAAAGTAAGTAAAAATAAAGGAAAACAAATATTTTCTTCCATTGAGCAGATCATCAGCGCCTATTTCCCCAGTGAGATTAAAAAGCAACGTAATGTCATTAAAGAAAACCCAAGAGCACTTGGTGAACACTTTGCAACACAGGTGTTGAAGCAAGTCAGACTGTCTTAAAAGTCCCTACATTCATCGGCAATTTAACGGAAATTTTTAATGTGGGAGACCTATCAGCGAATTGCCTTTCAATATCCAAGAATTTCACTCGATGAAGAAAGGCGTCTTATCGCTAAAGCAAAGAGGCGCTCTAAGGAAAAATGCGAAGAAATTGTCCTGCGCCATATCGGCTTTGTCATTTTTCGGATTCATAAAAAAGCCTTTCCATCTTATGTGAGCCGCTTTGGCGAGGATATTCTTTCCGAAGCGGTGTTTATTTTGTATGATAAGATCA
>CAYJXI010000018.1:0-42329 GCA_964374105.1 uncultured Planctomycetales bacterium | reverse complement strand
GTTTGCAGGATTCAGGTCAAGCGAAGCTTGAATTTTAAAGAATTATAAAAGTGCCGCGGGCATGCCCGGGGGTATCTACAAGGTTAGCTTATGTATTGGTCTAGATATTTTATCCCTACTCTGAAGGAGATTCCGGTGGGGACAGAGGTTGCGAGTCACCAATTGCTCCTGCGCGCGGGATTGGTCAATATGTTGACATCCGGGGTCTATTCGTATTTACCTTTGGGGTTGAAGGTTTTGAATCGAATCGAAAAGATTATTCGGGAAGAGATGTTGGCAGTTGGAGCGCAGGAGTTATTTTTGCCTTGCTTACAACCTATGGAACTGTGGAAGAAGACGGGTCGCGATCAGGTTTTGGTGGACGTGATGATCCGTTTTAAAGACAAACGGGGAAGAGAGATGTGCTTAGGGCCAACCCATGAGGAGGTTATTACCGAATTGGTTAAAAATTATGTCCAATCCTATCGACAGCTTCCCCTCGTTTTGTATCAGATTCAAACAAAATTTAGAGACGAAGTCCGTACACGATTTGGGATTGTCCGGGCCTGTGAATTTATTATGAAGGATGCCTATAGTTTTGACCGGGATATGGATGGATTAAAGGAGAATTACCAATTGATGTATGAGGCCTATAAGAAAATCTTCCAACGTTGTGAGTTAGAAACCGTTATTGTCCAGGCCGATTCGGGGGCCATGGGAGGGGAGGTCTCTCATGAATTTCTTGTCCCAGCAATGGTGGGGGAAGATGCTATTTTAAAATGTGATCAATGTGATATGGCTTTTTTAGCAACACCAACTACACAGGACGATTTGTTGTGTTCTCGATGTGGTAAGGGAACTCTTAAAAAAATTGTGGCTATGGAATTAGGCCATATCTTCCAATTGGGGACTAAGTACAGCCAAGACCAGCAGGCCTTGTTTCTAGATGAGGATGGAAAACAAAAACATATTATTATGGGTTGTTATGGGATCGGTGTCAGTCGCCTGATTGCGGCAATTATAGAAACCCATCATGATTCATTGGGAATTGTTTGGCCAAAGGAAGTAGCCCCTTTTGCAGTGGAGATTTTACCTTTAAAAACAGAGGAAGACCAAATCATGTCTTTGGCTCATTATTATTATCACGAATTAAAAAAATCTGGTTTGGATGTGTTGTTGGACGATCGTCCGGAAAGCCCTGGGAAAAAATTTAATGATGCTGACCTCATAGGGATCCCTTACCGCATTATTATCGGTAAAAAAACGTTAACAGACGGAACAGTAGAAATTAAAAATCGAAAGACTCAGCAAGTGATCATGGTCAATAAAGATCAGGTTATTGACAAATTATTCAGCCTCTGGAATGGGAAAGAGTTTTAGAATGTACTCTTTAAGAACAGGCGGGCCATTCGTGGATTTTTTTTGAAAAGATGTACGATGAATTGTTCAAACAAGTAAAACAAGTGCTAGAACCCTTACTTAAGGTATCGCAATTGGATTTATTTTCGTTATCTATAAGACGACAGGGGTGGCGTTATCTTATCGAAATCAGGGTCGATAAGACTTTGGGAGGGATCACCATTGAGGAATGTGCCCGGTTTAATCGAGCTATGATTGAGACAATTGAGGCACACAATTTGATTCCCGATGATTATATTTTAGAAGTTTCCTCCCCGGGCGTCGATTGGCCACTGATGTCAAAAAAAGATTTTATGCGAGTTTTAAAGCGGAGAGTCAAATTTTATTTAACGGAAGATCTCAACGCAAAATTAGAATTTGTTGGCGTCATTGATCAGGTGTATGATGATCAGGTATTGATCCGATCCGATTCAGAGGAGTTTGCTATCCCTTTTGAGAAGATCAAGAAAGCAGTGCAAGTGATTGAAGAATAGGTTTCATTTAAGGATGTTTTGGAAATCATTTTAAGGAATGAATCCAATTAAATAAGGAAGGGAAAGGCTTATGGATAGTGGTGAATTACTGGGAATATTAGAACAATTGGAACGAGATAAAGGGATCAATAAAGAAGTCCTGATAGAAGCAGTGGAAATGGCGGTGGCATCAGCGGCTAAAAAAATCTGGACAGTTGATAAAAATGAGGAGATCAAGGTTGTTTTAAACCGCAAGACTGGGAAATTATCGGCTTATGCGGGTGATCATGAAATAAGGTCTAGTGAATTTGGCCGGATTGCTGCACAAACAGCCAAACAAGTTGTTATTCAAAAAATTCGGGAAGCAGAAAAAGATGTTGTCTTTACTGAATACCACTCCCGGATTGGGCAGATCATTAGTGGTGGTGTATATCGTTTTGAGAAAGGGAATATCATCATTGATCTAGGGAAAACCGAAGCTATCATGCCCAGAAGAGAGCAATCCAGTAAAGAAGAGTTCAAACAAGGTGATCGAATCCGGGCTTATGTCCTGGAAGTTGTCCGGGAGGCCAAAGGACCACAAATCATTTTATCGAGAGCGAATCCCAATTTTGTCAAACGTTTATTTGAGCTGGAGGTCCCGGAGATTTATGAAGGGATTGTTGAGATCAAATCCATCGCTCGAGATGTGGGAGAGCGGACAAAAATCGGGGTCTATTCTAAAGATGAGAAGGTGGACTGTGTAGGGGCCTGTGTGGGGATGCGCGGTTCCCGGGTGAAAAATATTGTTTCCGAACTGCAGGGGGAAAAAATCGATATTGTTCGATACTCCAATGATATCAAAGAATACATTCAAGCGGCCCTCTCACCGGCAGAGATTTCCCAGATCCAGATTAACCCGGACATCAAGAAGGCTAATATTATTGTGGCCGATGACCAATTGTCTTTGGCCATTGGCAAACATGGCCAAAATGTGCGGCTGGCCAGTGAATTGGTGGGATGGAGTTTAGATATTTTCACCGCAGAACAATGGCAACAGCAGCATAAGAAGGAATTGGAATACCAACAAAGACAAGAGAAGGAACAAACCGAAACAAAAGAGGAGACTTTATCGCTTCAAGATTTAAAAGGGATCGGAGATAAATTGATTGGGGTCTTAAAAGAGGCAGGATATCAAGATTTAGAAAAAGTCGCCGATGCCTCGGTGAAGGATTTGACACAGATTAAAGGATTGGGTAAAATTAAAGCCTCAAAATTGATTGAAGAGGCCAAGTCGTTATTGAATCAAAAATAGTTGTCGTATCAGAGGAAAAAGATTTCTTAACTTATTTAAATTAATTAGAGAAAGAAAGTAGAAATGCAAGTTTCTCAGTTAGCCAAAGAGTTAAATACGACACCCGAAATTGTTCTAGCGAAATTAAAATCGCTCAAACTTAAGGCAACGGATGGTACCCAGGAGCTCAATAACGCGGTGGCCATAGTCTTAAGAAGCGAACTGAGTAAAGATCTTAAAAACATCACTGGATTAGAGCGATTGAGCAAGACTGTTAAAGAGGATTCGCCAAAACCGGCTGAAAAACCTAAAGCTCAAAAAGAAGATAAAACCCCCTCCTCAAAAAAGGAAATCCAAGAGGAATCTAGTAGAATAATGGCTTTGCGGACTAAAGTCTTGATAAAAGAAGAAAAGAGAGCTTCTTCTGAGTCGGTTGTGGAAAGGAAGAAACCTCTTAAAGTACTTAGTCTTCTTAAAGAGGAGGCGCAAGCTCCCATTCTGAAGAAAGCCATAAAAGCCGACATCAGTAATGAGCCCTTTACCGCCGTTAAGCCTCTCATCAAAAAGAAAAAGAGAGTTGGATTTAAGAAAGAGTCACCCAAAGACATCGTTCCCCCTTTGGTCAAACCAGAGAGCAAGGATGTTCTTCAAGATACCAAAACTCCTCCTCTAACCGTTTTAGAGGAAACCAGTAAGGGTCTCTCCTCACAACCCATTTTGGATCAGAAGAAAGAGGTTATCTTCTCTGAAGCAGGTGAGAAGGTGACCAAAGAACTGAGGGAATTAGAAATAAAGGTCCCCATCGCGGTTAAAGATTTTGCCGTTAAAGTTCAACAAAAGACAAGTTCAGTTTTAAAGAAACTTATCCAGATGGGTATTTTTGCCCACATCAATCAAAATATAGATGAGGATGTGGTAAAGGTATTGGCCGGAGAGTTTGGGTATACCTTAACTAAATTAAAGACACAGGAGGAGCAGTTGATCGAGACACACCACATAGAAGAGGAAGACCCTGCTTTATTAAAAACCCGGGCGCCGGTTGTCACATTCATGGGGCATGTGGATCATGGTAAGACCTCCCTTCTCGATCAGATTCGTAAAAGTCGAGTTGCTGATCAAGAACACGGAGGAATTACTCAACATATTGGTGCTTACTCCGTAACATTGTCCAAAGGGAGAATCACTTTCTTAGATACCCCGGGGCATGAGGCCTTTACGGCCATGCGGGCTCGAGGAGCACATATTACGGACTTGATTGTTCTGGTTATTGCTGCCGATGAAGGAGTTATGCCGCAAACGGATGAAGCTATTGATCATGCCCGAGCGGCCAATGTGCCCATTGTTGTTGCCGTTAATAAAATTGATAAGAAAACAGCAGATATCGATCGAGTTAAGAAACAATTGGCAGAAAGAAATTTAAACCCTGAGGATTGGGGAGGGAAAACGGTTGTGGTGGGAGTTTCGGCCTTAACCGGCGAAGGGATCGAACCCCTCCTTGAGATGATTCTGCTTGAAGCAGAATTATTGGAATTGAAAGCGAATGCCTTAAAGAGGGCCTCCGGGATTATAGTGGAAGCGCATTTGAGCAAAGGGAAAGGTGCGGTGGCAAGTTTAATCGTGCAAAGTGGAACATTAAGGCTTAATGATGTGATTGTCGTTGGTCCCTGTTATGGCAAGATCAAGGCTATGTTTGATGATATGGAACGTCCCATTAAAGAAGCCGGCCCTTCCTCCCCGGTTGAAATCTTAGGTCTGCCGCATGTCCCCGAGGCTGGAGAAAGATTTTATGTTGTGGAAGATGAAAAAACAGCTAAAGAGATAACAACAACTCGACAAGAATTATTAAAAAATGAAAAACTTAAAAGTTCTCAAAAAATCACTTTGGAAGATCTCTATTCGCAGATCCAAGCGGGAAAAATCAAAGAGCTCAATGTGATCTTAAAGGCTGATGTGCAAGGATCTTTAGAGGCCTTAAAGGATTCTTTGGGAAAAATTCCCAGCGTGGAGGTCAAGCTTAAATTTATCCACACCGGGGTGGGGGATATCAATGCCTCGGATGTCATCTTAGCTATTGCCTCTAATGCGATCATCATTGGTTTTCATATCGAGGCTGATCAAAGGGCCCAGAAAGAATTAGAGAAGCAATTCGTTGATGTCCGTTTGTACAGGATCATTTATGATGCCGTCAATGATGTGAAAAAAGCTTTAGAAGGACTTCTCGAACCCAAAAAGAAGAGAAGGTTTTTAAGTCGTATTGATGTCAAGCAAGTCTTTAAGCTTAGCAAAGCCGGGATTGTCGCTGGTTGTTATGTAACGAAGGGCAAGGTCAATCGTAAGGCCAATGTGGATGTCATCAGAAATGGAGAACTCATCTATACCGGGACCATTACTTCCTTGAAACGTTTTAAAGATGATGTCCGTGAGGTGTCGGAAGGATTCGAGTGTGGTGTTACCATCCAGGGATTCGATCAATATCAACCCGGAGATGTCTTAGAGGCTTTTGATTTGGAAACTATAGCTCGAACTTTATAGTTGTTAATGCTGTTGACTCATTAGGGCGCCCAAGCTTCCGCCTTTTCCCGCAAGGGACCCCGCCAAAGGCGGAGTCCCAACGGGACGTAGCAGGGCGGGGTCAAAGGCGCTTCTTAAGAGTCAACCCTGACTAAAATCGAACCCTTCGACTTTGCTTTAGGGTTCGTCCTGAGTCTAATCGAAGGACGAAGGGTCGAAGGGTTGCCCAGACAAAAACGTCCAACCCAAAAACATTCATCCAATCTTTAGATGAAAAAGAAAGTTTTCAGCGCCATGCGTCCCACCGGGAAATTACATCTCGGACATCTGGTGGGGGCCCTCAAAAATTGGATTGAGTTGCAGGAAAAATATTCTTGCATTTATTGTATTGTGGACTGGCATGCCTTTATGGGAGAATATGAAAATAGTAAAGATATTCCTCACAATATCATTGAAATGTGTATAGACTGGTTGGCCTGTGGGATCGATCCAGAACGCTCAATTCTGTTTATTCAATCGCACGTTCCGGAACATTTGGAATTAAATATGATTTTATCATGCATCACACCATTGGGTTGGTTGGAACGAAATCCCACATATAAAGAACAACTCAGAGAAATTCAATCTCGGGATTTGCAAACTTATGGATTTTTAGGGTATCCGGTGTTGCAGGCGGCAGACATCTTACTTTACAAGGCCAATGCGATTCCTATTGGAGAAGATCAACTACCCCATATCGAACTTGCCAGGGAGATTGCTCGACGATTTAATCATTTATACAAGAAAAATATCTTTCCAGATTGTGAGGCGATCCTCACCCCCACCCCACGTTTATTAGGTATTGACGGCCGCAAGATGAGTAAAAGTTATCAAAATGCCATTCATCTTTCTGATGATGAGAAGGACATCAAAACAAAGGCCGGTAAAATGTTCACCGACCCGCAGAGGATTAAAATGTCCGATCCAGGGCATCCACAAGATTGCAATGTCTACAGTTTCTATCAGGTCTTTGTCCCGGAATTGACAAAGGATGCTTACGAATGGTGCACAAAGGCTAAGAAAGGCTGTACCGAGTGCAAAATGATTATGGGGGAACATCTCCTTCAAAGGCTGAAACCCATTCAGGAGAAAAGAAAAGAATTGATGAAAGATAAGAATCGGATCAAGGAAATTTTAGAAGAAGGAAAAAAGAAGGCGCAAAGAATTGCTCAGTCCACCCTTAGGGAAGTCAAAGAGGCGATTTCCTTACAATGAGTTACAAATTAAAATTAGAATTATTTGAAGGCCCTTTAGATCTTCTATTGTATTTGATCAAGAAGAACGATATCGATATCTACAATATCCCCATCAAAGAGATTACCGATCAATATTTGGAATATATCGAAATGATGAAGATCTTGGATCTGGAGGTCATTGGGGATTTCTTAGTGATGGCCGCAACTTTATTACAGATCAAATCCAAAATGCTTCTTCCCGTGGATCCTACGCAAGAGGAAGAATTAGAAGAAGATCCCCGCGATGAGCTTGTACGTCGACTGCAAGAATACAAGATGTACAAGGACATTGCCGAACAATTGAAAGGGTTAGAAACTTCCCGACAGAACCTTTTCACTCGTCAAATTGACCAATCCCTAACCGCAGAATTAAAAGAAGAAGCGAAAGAGGTTTACTTTGAAGCTAATTTATTTGATTTGATTAGCGCCTTTACAAAGGCCTTGGCCCGTTTCCAGGAACAAACAATTTACGAGGTCGATAAAGAGGAATTTACGGTTGAACAAAAAATACACGATATTTTACATATTTTATTAAAAAGACCTAAGGTTCTTCTGGCTGATTTGATTGCTACCTCAAGAAGTCGAATCGAGATCATTGTGATATTTATGGCCATATTGGAACTTATTCGTCTCAAAGAGATTCGGGTGATGCAGAAGCGATTATTTGGCGGAATTGAAGTCATGCTCAACAAAGAAAATGTGGTCCCTCATGAAACAAAAGAAGAAGGCATCTTAGAAGGCCCTTAAAGAAAAAGAGCAACAAAGTTCATAAGCTATGGAAGAACGACGGAAACTGATTTTTGCGCAAGAGACAGAGGAAGATAAAATCATTAATCTGTCTTTGCGTCCTACCTGCCTAGATGAATTTGTGGGCCAAAGAGATATCATTGAGAATTTAAAGGTCTCTTTAAAGGCAGCCAAGCAACGTAAAGAACCTTTAGAACATATGCTCTTTTCTGGTCCACCCGGTTTGGGGAAGACGTCTCTGTCTTATATCATTGCTCACGAAATGGGGGCAAGAATTACCGTCACTTCCGGTCCCGCCATCAATCGAGCAGGGGATTTGATAGGTATTCTGACCAATCTCGAAGGAGGGGATATTTTATTTATCGATGAAATCCATCGGCTCTCTAAAGTCGTTGAAGAATTTCTCTATCCGGCCATGGAGAATTTTAAGATTGATTTCATCGTTGATAAAGGTCCTTATGCCAGAACGATCAATTTTAATCTTAAGCCATTTACCATGATAGGTGCCACCACCCGAAGTGGTCTTCTGACCTCTCCTCTAAGAGATCGATTTGGTATTTTTTTTCATTTAGACTTTTATGGACCACGAGAATTGAGCATCATCATTTTGCAGTCTGCCAAGAAACTGAATCTTTCCGTTGATGAAGAGTCGGCTTTGGAGATTGCTAAGCGATCTCGTGGGACACCCCGCATTGCAAATCGGCTTCTAAGACGGGTGAGAGATTTTGCCCAAGTGAAAACAGATCATGGAAAGATTGAACAATCTATCGTCTTTAGGGCCATGAAAACCTTAGGGATTGATGATATTGGTTTGGATGAAATTGATCGGAAACTGTTGATGGTTATTGATCAACATTATAAAGGAGGGCCGGTTGGGATTGAGGCCTTGGCAGCAACCTTGAATGAAGAAATTGATACGATTATGGATGTGCTTGAGCCATATTTATTAAAAATTGGTTTTTTAAAACGGACTTCCCGGGGCCGAGAACTTACCGAGTCGGCTGTCAAACACATCAACGGTTCATCCTTCCTATCCCATAAACTTCAGAAAGATCTATTTTAATTTTACTTGATGGTCCTTTAATATAACTTGCAGGGAAAGGACTGGCTTTATTCCATTTTTAGAATCATGCCAAATTGAGGAGGAGTGGATGATGAATGATTTTGCAAAATTCTTTATTTTCACGGGATTGGTATTTTTAGGGGTGGGGGGACTTATCTTGATTTTAGGGAAGTTGCCCGGATTTGGTCGATTGCCAGGAGATATTTTGATCAAAAAAGAAAATTTTACATTTTATTTTCCTCTCTCTACTTGTATCTTTTTAAGTATTTTACTAAGTTTTATTTTATTTTTCTTCAATAAAAAATAGACATGCTTTCCTTGTTATGTTGCAAAGATTAAAAAAGAAAATTTTCTTGAAAATTTTATTGCTGAGTCTCCTTATGACTTCCAAGCCTTTAATGGCAGAAGAATCCCGCAAAGGTCACTGGATTAGAATTGCCATTCTTAACGAACAGAAAGACGTTCTTGTCAGCATCCGCAGCCATTATCAGATCATTAATCCTTTATCAGGAGAAGTTTTGGTTACCGGACGTCGTTTAAAAGCAACCCGAATAATATGGAATGATCAGGGAATTGAATTCGCCGGAAAGGTTTATCCCGAAGAACGTATTCGTTTTGTTCCTAAGAAAGACGTAACGATTCAAGTTCGCAATCAAGAAAGAAGATACCGGGGTATGATCGATGTGATCCGTAAAAAAGAAGGGCACTTGATCATTGTCAATACCATAGAATTGGAAGATTACATAAAAGGGGTTCTTTATCATGAGGTCTCTCACCGCTGGTCGATGGAAGCTTTGAAAGTCCAGGCGGTGTGTGCAAGAACGTATGCCCTTTATCAAATGAAGGTCAACTTGAAAAAGGATTTCGATGTCACCAGTGACATTTACTCTCAGGTTTATGGAGGTCGAAATTCCGAACGATTTCGGACCAATTTGGCCGTGGAAAAAACTCAAGGACAGATTTTGATGTATCAGGATAAAATCCTCCCCACCTATTATCATGCGACTTGTGGAGGTTATACAGAGGATGTCAAGGAATTGTGGGAGCATGATTTAGCGCCTTTAAAGGGTGTTCGATGTGATTTCTGTACGCATTCTCCCCATTATCTATGGAAGAGGAATTTCCGTTCCAAGGATATCCAAGATCAGTTGAACCAATTGGGCTACAAAATAGGATTGATCAAAGAAATCCAGATCATTGAGCAAAATAAAAGTGGCCGGGTTAAAAAATTACAAATCCTGGACCGCGATGGAAAGGCAATAACTATTTCAGGTAAAGATTTTCGATCCCTTGTCGGCCCCAATCATTTAAAAAGCAATAACTATGTCGTGGAGATGAAAGGTTATTATTTCAATGTGATTGGGAAAGGTTGGGGGCATGGGGTGGGGATGTGTCAATGGGGTAGTTTCGGTATGTCTACACGCCAATATAAGTACAAGGAAATTCTCCAATATTATTATCCGGGTAGTTACTTAGTGGATTTACAGACTTCCCAAAGACTTGAGCTTTGAGCCAAAAATGAGACTGACAGATTTTACTTACGAATTGCCAAAACATCTGATTGCCCAATCTCCTTTGCTCAAACGGGATCAGGCAAGGTTGATGATTGTTAATCGAAAATCACACAGGATCATCCACGATCATTTTTTTAACATTGGAATATATTTGCCTTCTCAAAGTTCACTTGTCCTTAATGATAGTAAAGTTATTCCCGCCAGACTTCGGGGATATAAGGAAAAAACCGGTGGAAAGGTGGACCTATTGGTTTTAAGAAAAACAAGCGATGGGAATCAATATGAAGTCCTTTTGCGCCCTAGAAAGAATTTAAAACCAGGGGATCAAGTGATATTCGACGGAAATGGTCTTAAGGCCATTATTGTTGATCCAAAGAAACAAATAGTGGAATTCAACTGCAGGAATTTTTTTGAGCAACTTAATATCCTGGGCCATATGCCTCTGCCTCCTTACATTAAACGAGCGGATGAACCATTGGACCGTGAATACTATCAAACCGTTTACGCTTCGCAAAATGGTTCCATTGCCTCTCCCACGGCCGGTTTACATTTTACAGAGGAACTCTTAAATCAATTGATCAAAGGAGGCCATCCTATTGAAAAAGTAACACTGCATATCAATCATGCGACATTCAAACCCGTCAATGTGCAGGATATACGGCAACACATCATGCATGGGGAGGAATATGCCGTATCCCCAAAAAGTTATCTGGCCATTGAAGAGGCCAAAGGGAAGGGAAGGAAGATTGTCGCGGTTGGGACAACGAGTTGTCGTGTCTTGGAACATGTGGCCAGAACCGGTATCCGGCAGGGAGAAACGGAGTTATATATTTATCCGGGATTTGAATTTCGATGGGTTGATGGTTTGCTGACAAATTTCCATCTTCCCCAGACGACATTGCTGATACTTGTTTGTGCATTTGCCTCGGTCGATTTAATCCAGCAGGCTTATCAGGAGGCAATCAAGAATCAATATCGTTTTTACAGCTATGGCGATGCGATGTTAATCATCTAGAGGTGGTTTCATAACCCTCTTTTGTCATTCCCGAATGCTTTGATCGGTCTCGCCAAGGCGGGACTGCTTTTCCACCTGAGGCGGACCCGCCTCCGGCGGGCGCAGGTTAAAATGACATCGGAGACAGGAGATTTAGAGGTTATGAAACTAGTTCTAGTCTTAATGAAAATTTAAAAGCTATTGTGTTGTATTTTTGAAAACTGTAATTGTAATGAAAAGATTCCAATTCATTAAACAGGATAAAAAAACAAAAGCCAGATTGGGGATTTTAGAAATTCCCCATGGGAAGTTAACCACCCCACTTTTTATGCCGGTGGGAACAAATGCCACCGTGAAAGCAATCTCTGCTGAAGAATTAAGGACTATGGGAGCAGAGATTGTCTTGTCCAATACCTATCATCTTTTCTTAAGGCCGGGGGTTGACATCATTGAAAAAATGGGAGGCCTGCATTCTTTTATGGGATGGGAAAGACCTCTTCTGACTGATAGTGGCGGCTACCAAGTTTTTAGCTTGGCAAAATTGAGAAGGGTCACGGATGAGGGGGTAACATTTCAATCCCATATTGATGGGAGCACGCACTTTTTTTCTCCAGAAGGAGTTATCTCTATCGAAAAAAAATTAGGCGCAGATATCATCATGCCTTTGGATGAATGTGCCCCCTATCCTTGTGAATATAAAGAGGCCCAAGAATCGGTGCAAAGGACAACGCTTTGGGCCCGAAGATCAAAAGAGGCTTTTTTTGACCATCAACCTCCCCTTAAGCAACAGATTTTGTTTGGCATTATGCAAGGGGCAACCTATAAGGACCTTCGGCAACAATCCTGCGAGGCTATTCTTGATATAGGGTTTGAAGGCTATGCAATTGGTGGGGTGAGTGTGGGTGAACCGGTGGATCTTATGTTTGAATCCCTTATCTTTACGGAAACCCTTCTCCCTCAAGATTCTCCTCGGTATCTGATGGGGATCGGTCTGCCCGATCAAATTGTCAAGGCGGTGGCTTTAGGGATCGACATGTTCGATACCTGTATCCCAACACGTTTCGGCCGAAATGGAACCGCCTTTACCCAAGAAGGCAAATTGGTCATTCGAAACGCCGAGTTTAGTTGCGATCCCAAACCCATTGATCCAAAATGTGATTGTTTTATTTGTCGCAAATATTCTCGTAGCTATATTCGACACCTTATTAATATTGGGGAAATTTTAGGGTTGAGATTTGTTTCCTATCACAACGTGTATTTTTACCTCCAATTAATGAAAAAGATTCAATCCGCTATTGAAGAAGATCGATTTGGAGAATTTCAAAGCCAATTTTTAACAACCTACGGATCCGAATTAGCCATTGACAGTATCAAAACTCATTAACAGAGTAAGAAGCAAATCCTTTATATGAAAAGATCAAGTCCCTTGAATGCCGGGAAAGCTATTCTCCTCATTTTAACTCTTCTTTTATCAGCATCGTCTAGCTATGCGGACACGATCATCTTGAAATCAGGAAAGACAATTGAAGGAAAAATCATTGAACGGACAGAGGAATCTTTAAGGGTTAATACCGGAAAACAAATTTTTGCCATCGATTATAAAGATATTACTCAATTGATTCATGATGTTCCTTTGGATCCAGAGGATTACTTAGAAACACTCAAAATGAAAGGAGAAATCCTTGATTTAGAGGAGATCATTCAAAAAAATTTTACCAGAGGGAAGGGAGAGTTTGTCAATAAAAATTATTTCTTGGCCCAGCAGTCTTTGATTAAGGTTTTAGATTTAAATCCCAATCACATCGGGGCTAATCTATATCTGGCCGCCGTTCAATCAGAATGTCATATCAAGGAGGCCGAATCTAATCTTCAGCGAATGAGTGAGCGATTATTAGAATCAATTGACAAAAATTCCAATAATAGCATAACTTATCAGGAATTGGGATACTGTTATTACTTATTAAAACAATATACGCAAGCAATCGATGCTTTCCAAAAGGCATTAGAATTAAAACCCAATGATGAAGAAGTACTTCTTTATTTGAGTCTTATCTATGAGGCCCAATACAATTATGACCAAGCCATTGAATTTTCTAAGAAGGCTATGGAGGTAGCACCTAAAGATGATCAAACTTACATAAGATGGGGAGAACTTAATCAAAAAATGAGACAATTTGAAAAGGCAAGGGAAGCTTGGCAGCGCGTTATTGAACTTAAGCCCACTTTGGTTTATGCCTTGAAGAATTTGGCTGAGAATTATTTTCGGCTGGGAAATGATGAGAAAGCAATTTTGTATTTTGTTAAGGCGATTCAGCTTGCTCCTCAAAGTTTGGCGGAGTATGCGTCCCTGATGCGGGTCTATAAAGAGAGAAAGGATGACAATAAAGTTAAGGAATATGCCCAACAGGCCATGACCACGGCAGCTGAGATGATTGAGGAAAATCCTCATCTTTATGCGGTTTATTTCAATTTAGGAGAGGTTTATAGCATCTTAGATCAATATGAAAAAGCCCTCGAAAATTATCAGCGAATGATAGACTTATGCCCGGATCATTATTCCGGCCATATCAGTATGGGGAAAGTTTTATCACATTTGCACAGAGAAAAGGAGGCGGTCGCATATTTACAATCTGCCCTCAAATTACATCCCGAATATCCCGAAGCCTATTTAGACTTAGGTGAGCTCTTAATAAATTTAAAAAAGGGAAAGGAGGCCAGGCATTATTTCAAAAAGGCCATCCAAATCAATCCTTATCTGCAAGAGGCTTATATTGGGTTAGGAAGGGTTTTAATCGATTTAGGTCATTCTCAGGAGGCGATTGCTTATTTAGACAAAGCCATTCAGCTGAATTCCAATCATGCCGTTGCCCATTATTATTTGGGATTGTGCTGGAATAATTTAGAAGGCTTTCAGCATGCCAGTACTTATTTTAAAAACGCCCTTGCTCTTGACCCTCATTTTCTAGAGGCGGATTTACGACTAGGGATAATTTTAGAACAAGAAAAAAAATATGAACAGGCCATCGTGCACTTGAAAAGATGTATAGAAAGTGATCCGCAAAATTTTGAGGCCAATTACTTTTTAGGAATGGCCTTGGTGGGATTTAAGAAAGAATCGGAATCCATTGAATATTTAAAGAAGGCCACGGAACTGAAGCCCCATGAGAAAAATCCTTATAAGGATTTAACTATGGTTTTGATCCAAATCAATAAATACGAAGAAGCCAAGGATTATTTAAGAAAACTTCTTGAGCTTGACCCTAATAATCAGACGGCTCAATACAATATTGGGGTCAGTTATTTAAATTTAAGGAGGTTTGAAGAAGCCATTCCTTATTTTGAAAAAGTCATTGAAGGGAAATTCCAAAATTCCGATTCCCTTACCCAGAGAGAAGTAGGGCATTGTTTCCGGCAATTGGCAATGGCTCACCTTGGGTTGGGGCAATATAAGTTGGCAAAGGAAAGAGGCATTGAGGCTTATCAAATATTTAAGAAAAATGATGATATGACCAGTATGAAAATGGTTAAAGACGAAGTTTTAGATAAACTCCCTTTGCCCTTTAAGTTAGATTATCCTTTAAAACTAAAATGAACCCTCTGAGAGTTTCCTAAATTATTCGAGTGTTCATCCTTCTCCCACCTTCGGTGGGAGAAGGATCTACTTAAATAAAAGGAAAAATTGATTATGAAACCGTTTCGATTTGATATTATTACGATTTTCCCTAAGGTTTTTGCTCCTCTCTTCAATGAATCCATCTTAAAGCGCGCCCAACAGAAAAAAAGAATTGAAATCCATATTCATGATTTACGAGATTATACTAAGGACCGACATCGCAAAGTCGATGACCGTCCTTTTGGCGGTGGCCCGGGGATGGTTTTGACACCTCAGCCGATCTTTGATGCAGTTAAAAATATCAAAGGGAAAAGACAAGCTAAAGTTATTTTGACCTGTCCCGGCGGGAAACGCTTCAACCAAAAAACAGCCCAAAATTTTATCAAATGTCGTCATGTTATTATCATTTGTGGACATTATGAAGGTGTGGATGAAAGGGTAAGAACGCATCTTGTGGATGAATGTCTATCGATAGGAGATTATGTCTTAACCGGCGGGGAAATCCCGGCCATGGTGATTGTGGATTGCGTGACTCGGTTGATCCCCGGAGTTTTGGGCAAAGAGGCCTCTTTAGTGGATGAATCTTTTGAAAAGAATTTATTAGAATATCCCCAGTATACCCGGCCGGCTATTTTCCGAGGGGTGAAAACCCCTGAGGTTCTATTATCCGGTCATCATCAAGACATTGAGAAATGGCGGAAGGAACAGGCCGTCTTAAGAACCAAAAAATATCGTCCGGATTTGTTAGGCTAGTAGGGGACAGATACTTATTTTTCGAGCCCAGTTAATAAGGAATATAATGATATTATTTTGCAGAATGTCAAAGAGGCTGAATTTCGAGTTGTGGCCGAATTTGCAGAAGTTTTAGGCAACTAAGGAGGAAAAATGCGCAGGAAGAAAGTACATTTAATTTGCCAGCACTTAGAGAGAGTTTCTAGAAAAGCCTTAGAAAAATTCAAGGAAATCCTTAAAAAATTTCTCAAAGGTCGTCACGGTATTTATGCTTTATATCGCGGTAATCGTTTGTATTATGTTGGCCTAGCAAAGAACTTAAGAGGACGACTTAATCATCATCTCAGAGATCGCCATTCAAAAAGTTGGGATAGATTTAGTGTGTACTTAACGATAGAATCGGACCATTTAAGAGAGCTGGAAGCCTTAGCCATTCGCGTTGCTTCTCCCAAAGAGAATCGTCAGATGGGGAAGCTACGCAAATCACAAGATTTGAAAAGGTTGTTACGTAAGTTGGTTAAACAAAGGCAAAAACAAGAAATTACTGAGCTATTTAGTGGAAGAAGTGATGAGGCCATTGATCCGGAAACATTAAGTGATATCACAGAGGGAAGAAGGCCTGTGTTAGCCGGGTATTTTAATAAAGGACAAAAATTACGTTGGAAATTTAAGGGAAAGATTTATCGTGCTTTCGTTAGAAAGAATGGAACGATTAGATTTCGGAAGAAAATATTTACTTCTCCTTCTTCAGTTGCAAAAGCTATCACAAAGCGAGGTAGGGATGGGTGGTTTTGTTGGAAATACGAACGTGCACCGGGGGACTGGATTTTTCTTAATGAGTTGAGAAAATGATATGAGGAATTCTCAAGACACAATATTTATATCGAAATTTCTTCAAACAATCCTAAAGGACATGGAGGAGGCATGAAGAATGTGTACCTACCTACGCGGTGGACAATGACGTAAAGACTAAAGGGTGATGGGACTGTTTTCAACAGGAATCTTCAACTTACGTTCGGTCGGTTCCGAAGTTTCCCAACAGGATTTAAGGAAGTTGGAATCCCGATCCCGACGCATTCTAAAATATTATTGAGGTGGTCGGGATGCCGACGTAGCAGTCGGCACAGAATCATCGGGAGACTCCGACCAAGTGTCCGTCAAAGGCGCCCGCCTGCCATCTGTCGGGCAAGGGATCCGCCTCAGGTGGAAAACGAGCATCGGAGCAGGTCATAAGTGATAAGTCGCAGGGCACAAGAATGGAAAAGGATTGAAATTGGGAAATGGGTGGAAATGAGGGCCACCCAGCAGTATGCGTCAAGAATTGCAATTTTGGGCGCGTGCGCTCACAATTTGCACGTGCGGATACAATCGGGAAATTGTAAAATTTAACACGAAAGGATAACCAATGAGCCTAAACAGTGTCAATATTATGGGAAATCTCACCAGGGATCCGGAATTAAAGTATACGCCTTCGGGGAAGGCGGTATGCAACTTGTCCATTGCCAACAACCGTGTTTATTCGAGCAATGGACAGAAAGTCACGGAAGTGTCTTATTTTGATGTGGAAGTCTGGGGACAGGCTGCGGAAAATTGTGCTAAATATTTGTCCAAGGGCCGCGGGATCATTGTGGAAGGGCGCCTCAAGCAGGAGCGCTGGGAAAAAGATGGCAAGACCCAAAGCCGTGTCCGGATTTCGGCCAATAATGTCCATTTTCTTCCGGGAAAACGCGATGAGGCTTCCGCCCAATCCCCGGCGCCTGTGGTAGGTGCGGATACCCCTGCCGAAAACCAAGCCCCCGCAGACGTTGCCTGGGATGGGTAATAAGGAATACGGGTTTCTAAGCAGGCGCCTGTCAATGCTTGCCAACCAAAGGGAGAAAACTACAAAGATTGAAGAGGTTCGAAAGAAAGAAAAATGGGTTTCCATTCTAGGGAAGTGACACCTTCTTAAAGAGATATATCCCCCTTCTAACAATCCATGGTATCATTCCCGCTTGTAACAAACCTTTTGTTTGACAGAATTTCAATTGTGCGTTAGAATTCTTTCCTTAATATATTATTCTTAAGAAGAGAATGCGGATGGAGCAGATTGTTAATGAGAATGGAGGATAGTTGTTGATGAAGGCACAAGATAAAATCAAATTAGTTGAAAGAAAATTCCTAAGAAATGATCTCCCGGATTTGCAGGTTGGAGATATGATCAAGATGAGAATCAAGGTGACCGAAGCCGACAAGGTGAGAGTCCATCCCTTTGAGGGAACCGTGATCCGTATATCCGGAAGTGGTGTCAAGGCATCCTTTACGGTGAGAAAGATTTCCTTTGGAGAGGGAGTGGAACGAACCTTTCCCTTACATTCTCCCGTGATTGAAAGTGTCAAGATTGTCCATAGAGGAAAAGTCAACCGGGCTAAACTTTATTATCTTCGCAAAAAGATCGGCAGAAAAAGCAAAGTTCAAACAAGTCAAGTTGAGCAAGGCAACCGGACCCAACCCATAGAAGAAACAACACCAACGGCACAAGCCGCTTAAAACAAGGTAAATGATTGATTAGTCATTTGGCCTTCCCCTTGAAGGAATCCCCTAAATTATCAAATAGGTAAGACCATGTCTTATCCGCACCGAATGCTTCGATATGAAAAAACAGCTAACAAACAAGGTTATACATTCCTCATTGGTTTAGACGAAGTAGGGCGCGGACCATTAGCCGGGCCGGTTGTGGCTTCAGCGGTGAGTTTAAAATCTTATCAGTTTTTTCACAAGATCTGTGATTCAAAAATGCTAAGTAGTAACCAAAGAGAAAAGGCCTTTCATGAGATATGGGAGAAAGCCTATGTGGGCATAGGTATCATGAGTGAGCAAGTGATCGATGCCTCGAACATTCTTAAAGCCACATTTTTTGCGATGAATAATGCGATCCGACATCTTTTAGGATCTCTCCCAAAGGAAATTTCCCAAAATGAGGATTTCCATAAGAAGATTTATCTTCTCATTGATGGGAATCGATTTACAACCGATTTACCATTTTTTTTTAGAACGATCACCGGAGGCGATAGGGTAAGTTTGTCGATTGCCGCGGCCTCGATTGTTGCCAAAGTGATGAGGGATCGGATTCTCAAAACTTATGATAAAATTTTCCCGCAATATGGTTTTCAGCAAAATAAAGGTTATCCTACCAGGAAGCACCGACAAGCCATTCGCCAATTTGGTCTCTGTCCCATTCATCGAAAAACTTTCAAATGCAGTTTATAAACTCCATGAATCATAACAGTGCAAAAAGAGATCTGGGACGTTATGGAGAAAGTCTCGCTATTGAATTTTTAGTACAAAAAGGGTATCGAATCTTAGAAAAAAATTTTAGAACGAGATATGGAGAAATCGATATCATTGCAAAGGAGGGAAGCATTCTTTGCTTTGTGGAGGTAAAGACTCGCCATTCTTGCTTTTCCCAAACAGGCTGGGAGGCCGTATCCTATGCCAAGAGAAAGAAATTAACCCAAATGGCCCGGTTTTATTTAACCCGTAAGAGATGGGAACCAGGTATTGTCCGTTTTGATTGTATTTTGATACTCATCCATCCGGATGGGAGTAGGCAAATTGAATTCATCAAAGGAGCTTTTGAATCGGTAGGCGATGAATCTTGAGTTTTTGTAAAGAAAAAGCTTTTAAGTTATTGAAAAAGCTTAGGCTTTCAGTTATCATAGGCTTATCGAAACAGCATTCTAATAAGCTTCTACAATTCCACCCCGGACAATTAGACCGGGGAGATATCACTTTTAATCTCCCTTTCATCCTGTGAAAAAGTATAGATATTATACTTTAGATAATTATACTAGAGTTTTAGGTATGAAAACTCCTGTTCCAGGAGGGGGATCAGCCGCGGCTTTGGTGGCGAGTCTGGGGGTGAGTCTCATTTCTATGGCAGCGAATTTTTCGTTAGGGAAAAATTCCTCTCAAAAAGTCGATCAAAGAATTAAGAAAATATTGAAAACTAGCGAAAGAATTCGAAAAAGATTATTAACCCTTGTTGATTTGGATGCCGAAGCCTATCTTCGGGTGGTTAAGAGTAAGAAGTCTCCTCAACAGCTTAAAAAGATGGCTCTCTTGAGCGCCCAAGCCGTGCCTTGGGAAGTTGGGCAATTGTGTTTTCAGGCCATTCTCCTCACACCCTATTTAGTAAAATCGGGCAATAAAAACCTTTTAAGCGATCTTAGGATAGCCGTTGAGTTTTTGTGGGCGGCTTTTCAATCTTCGATGATCAATGTTCAGATTAACCAAGAGTAAGTTCCTAAAATGAGGGAGTTGACTCGTGTCGGCCAAAATCCTCGATGGTCAATTGTTAGCAAGACGGATCAAGCAGCAATTAAAGCAAGAAGTCCTCGAACTGAAAAGGGAAACAGGGTACGTACCTTCTCTCATTAACATTATGCTCGGGATTGATCCCGGTTCCTGCGCCTATGCTACTTCCCAAAAGAGGGTCGCGCAAGATATTGGGATAAAATATGATTTGCTGAATCTTCCCCGCGATATCACTCAAGAAGAGTTAACAAATTATATTAGAAAATTGAACTTGGATAAAACAGTCAATGGGATCATGGTTCATAAACCTGTTCCTGAACACATTGACTATCGCTCCTTGGCCAATTGTCTTGATATCACCAAGGATTTGGAAGGGATCAATGTAACAAATATTGGCAAAATGTTACTGGGAGAAACACAAATGATCCCTTGTACCCCAGCGGCCGTGATGGAACATATCAAATCCACGGGTGTGGAATTGCGCGGGAAAGAAGCGGTGGTTGTGGGTGCCAGTGAAATTGTGGGAAAACCTTTAAGCCTTCTTTTATTGAGACAATATACAACTGTTTGTGTTTGTCATATAGCCACCAGTGAAGCGGGTCATCTTAAAGAACATGTGTCTCAAGCCGATATTCTGGTTGTAGCGGTAGGGAAGCCTGCTTTAATCAAAGGGGAATGGATTAAAAAAGGGGCCATTGTTGTTGATGTGGGGATCAATCAAGTCAATAATAAAATTGTGGGTGACATTGAATTTGAATCGGCCAAAGAGAGGGCGTCTTTTATTACCCCGGTCCCGGGAGGAGTAGGGCCCGTGACCGTTATTATGTTAATGCGTAATGGAATTGAAGCTTATAAACTGCAGACTCAAACTAAAAAACCAAAGAAATACAAAAATGTCAAAATTTAGGAGTTTTATAAACTTGATGTATCATGGAAATGGGGTTTAAGGATCTATGAAAAAATTCATTATGATAGGAAATTCTCTTGCTGGAATCCATGTCTTAGAAGAGGTGAGAAAAGTTGAAGCAGACAGTGAGTTGACGGTCATACCCTTAGAGGAACATTTTCCCTATTACAAATCTTTATTGTTTCACCTTCTCTCTAAAGATTTTTCAGAGAAGGAAATTTTTTATCAATCGGCAGACTATTTCGAAAAATTAAAGATCAATTTCCTTTTTAATCAAAAGGTTGCAAAGGTGTCTTGCAAAAGAAATCGGGTTATATTAGAGGACAAACAGATTTTGGATTATGATTACCTGCTTCTCACGGATTCGGATTCAAATCAATTCCCAGAGATAAAGGGAAATTATAGAAATGGGGTGTTTGGATGTCGAAGATTATGCGATATAAAACAAATCATATCGGGATTGTCTTTGGCGGAGACCGTTATTATTCAATCGGAAAGTATTTTGGGATTGAAGTTAGCCTGGAGCCTGAAGAAGCGAGGTAAAGAGGTTATTTGGGTTGCTCCCGATCAACACTTCCTCTTTTCACAGGTTGATTCACAGACATCGCAAAGGATTCGATCGCTAATGCTGGAAAGGGATATTCGTATGATTGAGCAAAACTCTATTGCTGAGATTTTAGGCAACGGAGAGGTGAAGGCCGTTAGACTTCATTCTGGCAAAGTTTTGGCGGGAGAGATGGTTATCTGGGCAGAGGCAAAAGCGGATCTTAAATTATTTAAGGATTCGGAACTTCGCCTTCAAGAAAACATTTGCGTGAATCCTTATTTTCAGACCAATTTTTCTAATGTGTATGCGATCAACGGAGTGTGTGATTTGAATGCACAATACAATTTTGAGGAATACGATTCTTATTCCGCAACATTAACCCAAGAAGCGCAAGTGGTTTTAAGCTCAATCCAAGGGAAGTTTATGGACTTTAATGTGCCTTTGAGGATGAAGAGTTTGAACGTCGATGGGTTATCCATTCATTTGATGGGAGAGACAAGAGAAAAAGATTCCTTAAAGATGTTTTCCAAATATGATGAAAAATTGAAATCCTATAAAAAGATATTCACCGAAGGCGGCTGCATGCGGGGTTGTGTTTTGATCAATTGTAGCGAAGATAAACAACGAATGGAGAATCTCATCCGAAATCTCACTCCTATTGAAGGAAAAGAATGCGAAATTTTGGAAATCGATTCGAACACCGTAAGACAGGATCCGGGTAAGGAAATGTCTATAGAAACTTTTTGATTTCTTTTGAATTCCATGATTTGATAAAGAAAGGAATTATTCGAAACCAGAATGACATTCGTATTTAACTGAACCTTCTAAGCCCCGCTCTTCAGAGCGGGGAGTTGAATCGCCCTATAAAGTGGGGATTTCAAGGGGAACGCCTCCCCTTGAAGAATCTAACAAGAAAGCCCCGCCATTCATGGCGGGGAATAAAGAGTTTACTGAAAGTAAACAAGATCAAAAATTTTCTTGCCAAAATACAAGTTATGTATTATTCTTACTGTCAGAAGAAGTCGGATAGAGCTTCACTTATAAGAGTTTCACTTCTTGCCCTTGTCATATCCAACTTTACCTTTCATCCTGATATTTTCGCTGATAATTTATTAAATCAAACTGCTGAGGACTATCGCAGCAAGGGATATGAACAGCAACAAAAAGGTAATATTAAAAAAGCTTTATCTTATTACTCCAAAGCATTGACATTAGGAAGCAAGAGCCCGGTTATTTACAATGATATTGGTGTTTTGTATGAACAGTTAGGGATTACCCAAAAGGCGGAAGAATTCTATTCACAGGCCATTAAACTCAACCAAAACTATTTACCCCCATATACCAATCTAGCATATTTGTATCAAGACAAAGGTGATCTGGCGAGATCCTTTTTCTTTTTCCAGGAAAGACTCAAGCGAGCTCCTAACAATGATCCTTGGAAAGAAAAAATTTTGAAAGAATTAAATAATAATCCCTATTATAAACAAAAAGTTATTGAAAAAGAGACCCAAAGATTAAATGTCGAGCTTGTAAGGAAGACCCGGGAGGAATTCAATAATCAAATTATTCGCTGCGAGAAACACTATAAGCAAGGCGAACTGTACTTAAAGGAAAAAAAATTTAAGGAAGCCTTAACGGAATTTGAACGAGCTTTAGCTCTAACTCCCAATAATCCCAAAATCATAAAGGCGAAACAACGAGCTTTGTATGAACAAAAGGTGGAAATGGTTAAGCGGAGAACGGAAAACGCAATAAAGAGTCTGGAATCAGGTGAAGTAGAGACTGCAAAAGAAGAATTTCATAAGATACTCACCATCATCCCAAACGAATCAATTCAAAAATCCGAATAAAAGTATTTAATTTTCTTAGAAGATATTGATTCATCAGTAGGTTTACGAATGCCAGATACTCAACTTTTCTTGATCGATGCTCACGCGTTATGTTATCGCGCTTATTTTGCCATCCGGGGATTATCAACAAGTAAAGGGCAAGCAACGAATGCTATCTTCGGATTTTTAAGAACCTTAAAGAAGATTCTCAAGGAGTTTCATCCTCAATACCTGGCGGTCTGCTTTGATGTGGGAGCGAAGACTTATCGGCAAGAGAAATTTTCCCAATATAAAATTCAACGTCGTCCGATGCCAGAGGATCTGATTAGTCAGTTGTCCTACATCAAAGAAATTGTCTTGGCCTACAATATCCCCATTTTTGAAAAAGAGGGTTTTGAAGCCGATGATTGTATAGCTACCATTGCTCAGAAAATTCCTAAAGCGGATTTGGAAGTGGTCATCGTCAGCGAAGACAAAGACATGTTGCAACTCATCAATGAGAAAATCAAAGTTTATAGTGTGCGTAACGATCGAATGTTAAGTCATAAAGACATCAAAGATTTTATCGGGATCGGCCCTCAATTAATCCCAGACTATATCGGTTTGGCGGGAGACAATTCTGATAACATCCCAGGGGTCAAGGGGATCGGAGAAGTATCCGCAAAGAATCTCATCAATCAATTTGGGCCTATTGAGAATATATTTAAAAATGTCAATCAACTCAAGCCTATTGCCTTAAAGGAGCGATTGTTGAGTCAAAAAGACATGGCATTTTTTAGTAAAGACTTAGCCATCTTAAGGGGTGATGTCCCTTTGGAAGTTGATCTGAAGGAATTGCAGGTGAAAAAACCCAATTATCACAGGTTATTTGAGATCTTTAATGAATTGGAGTTTAAGCGCGATTTAGAAGAATTGTCTCCTTATCTTGAAGAACAGACTCAAGTCAAAAATATTGACATAGAAACGTCATCACAATTAAAAGATCTGGTTTCTCGAATTATGAAGATAGGGCAATGTTCATTTTTATTTGATTTCTCTTATGAAAATCTCTCTGGCCAGGATCACCACATTTTGATATCCATCGATGGCAAGGAGGTCTTCCAAGCCAATGGGGGTCACTGGGAGGATCTGAAACCCGTATTTGAAAACAATCATATTGTTAAGATCACTTATGATCTTAAGGAAAAAATAAAAATTTTAAAGAATTTTTCTATGGAAATAAAGGGAGAAGTTTTTGATTGTTTGTTAGCCGGATATCTTCTTCAGCCTTCTCGAGGGAGTTATGATATTAAAACCTTGGCAGGGACTTACCTTAAAATCCCTTCCCTGGATAAAGATAAACATAAGACAGATACAGTTGTTATCTATCAGTTATACCCTGTTCTTAAACAAGAACTGCAAGAGAAGGAATTGTTCAAGTTATTTACAGAGGTTGAGATCCCCTTAGCCCATGTTTTGGCTCATATGGAAATGCAAGGGGTAAAGATTGACGAACCTCTTTTAAAGAAATTGTCGAAAGAATGCCAAGAAAAAATGAGTGATTTAGAAAATCAATTGTATGTGTTAGCCAAGGAGAGATTTAATCTCAATTCCCCCAAACAACTCAGTCAGGTCCTGTTTGAAAAATTAAAATTGCCGGTGATTAAAAAAATCAAGACCGGATTTTCTACCGATGAAGAGGTTTTAAACAAATTAGCCTTGCAGCATCGGCTCCCAGCTCTTATTTTAGAATATCGACAAATAGCCAAACTCAAATCCACCTATATCGATGCCTTGCCGCAGCTGGTGAATAAGGAAAGCCAAAAAATCCATGCGTGTTTCAATCAAACGGGTACAGAAACAGGACGTTTGAGTTCCAGTAATCCCAATTTGCAGAATATCCCGATTCGAACTGAGTTGGGGCGAAAAATCCGAAAGGCATTTATCCCTTCTCAGAAAGGGAATAGGATCATCTGTGCGGATTACTCTCAAGTTGAGCTGAGAATTTTGGCCCACCTTGCAAAGGATCAGAATCTCAAGGAGGCATTTTGCCACGACTTAGACATTCATCAAAAAACGGCAGCCCTTATTTATGATGTCAAAGAACATGAGGTAACGCCTTCCATGCGCAATTCTGCCAAAAGGGTTAATTTTGGGATCATTTATGGGATGAGTGCTTATGGATTGGCCAAGGATTTGGAGATCCCCCAGCCGCAAGCCCAAGAATTCATTGATAAATTTTTTTTGTGTTATCCAAAAGTCAAAGATTTTATGGAAGAAACAATCAGAAAATGTGAAGAAAAGGGTTATGTTGTGACATTATTCAATCGACGACGTTATTTGCCGGAAATCAATAGTCCGCAGCAAACAACGAGACAATTTGCTCAACGGCAAGCCATCAATACACCCATCCAGGGATCAGCGGCCGATCTCCTAAAGTTAGTGATGATTCGGATTCAGAAAGAATTAGAAGCCAAAAAACTTTTAACGAAAATGAATATTTCCGTTCATGATGAACTTGTCTTTGATGCGCCGCAGGATGAAGAGAAAATAATGATCGAAATGATCCGAGAACACATGGAAAAAACGATTAGCTTATCCATTCCCATTAAGGTCGCCATAAAAATTGGGGATAACTGGCTTCAGACCCAGGAGGTTGAGTAAATTGCTTATAACTTTCAGCTTAAAGAAAAACAATGGGAACAATTCTAAAATTTAAGGTCAATAAAGATTGATACCGGAAGGCTTAAGAGCGTTAGCTTAAAGAGATGAAAATTGCTTTTTTTTCTTCAGAAGTTGCCCCTTTTGTAAAGACAGGAGGATTAGGCGAGGTCTGTGGTAGTTTACCATTGGCCTTAGAGCAATTAGGTCAGGATATTATCATTTTTTTGCCTTATTATAAATGCATTAAAGAAAAAGAATTTAAACTCAAGCGAATAAACCGATTTGTCTCAACCATAAATATCGGTCGAAAAGTCCGGGTTTTTTTTATCGAAAATGACGAATATTTTAACCGTGAAGAACTCTATGGATACTCTTCGGGTGATTTCCAAGATAATCTTGAGAGATTCCAGTTTTTTTGTTTCAAATCTTTGAAAGTTTTAAAACAATTGGAACTGAAAGTTAATATTGTCCATTGTCATGACTGGCAGACAGCATTGATACCCGTTTATTTGAAATATTTGTTTTCTGATGATCCATTCTTTTTGAAAAGTAAAGCTGTTTTGACAATTCACAATTTGGCCTATCAGGGAATCTTCCCTAAGGGAAAATTTGAAAAACTTCATTTAAAAGCAGAATTGTTCCATAACAATGGTTTTGAATTTTATGACCGAATCAACTTTTTAAAGGCTGGTATTGTTAACAGTGATATGGTAACGACTGTCAGTCCACGATACGCTCAAGAAATTCAAACTAAAGCCTTTGGTTGTGGATTAGAAGGGGTGTTGCGGTTTAGGAAAGATCATCTCGTGGGAATATTAAATGGAATTGATTATACAATTTGGAATCCTCAGTCCGATCCTCTTATTGGGTATAACTATTCTGCTAAAGATTTAAGTTTGAAGAGAGAAAACAAAAATTTAATAAGAAAGATGTGCCAATGGTCAAATAGAGAGGATATCCCTCTTTTTGGTTTTGTAGGCCGCCTTTCTCAACAAAAAGGATTGGATCTTTTGCTAGAGTCTTTTAAAGAGCTTTTTCATAAAGAATTACAAGTTATTTTTTTAGGAGTAGGAGAACAGGAATATTTTGATCAATTGAAGGAATACCAAAGGCGATATCCAAAGAAGATGTCGGTGCACTTTAAATTTGATGAAAAATTAGCCCATCAGATATTTGCCGGCAGTGATTTCTTTTTAATGCCCTCTGTCTTTGAGCCATGCGGTTTGAGTCAAATGATTAGCCTCAAATACGGAACCATCCCCATCGTATTTAGGACCGGTGGGTTAGCGGATACGATCAGTCCTTATCAGCACAATGGGAATGGATTTATTTTTACCGAATACAATAAAAAGGATTTTCTTAAGGTCATTGATGAGGCGATGAGAGTTTATGTGAATAAACACAATTTTGAGGAGTTAATTCGAAAGGCTTTGAGTTCCAATTTCTCTTGGGAAAACTCCGCCCAAAGATATTTAGCGGTGTATACGCAATGTTTAGCAGGGTAGTCGAGGGAGTTATTGCATAGCTATTCAATGGAAAATCTTCTTTTTAAAATCAAGATATGCTCATGATCGGCCTAACGGGGGGTGTGGGTTCTGGCAAATCGACTGTTGCTGGGATGTTTCGAAAGCCTGGGGTTTCTGTCTTAGATGCGGACAAAATCACGCATCAGCTCATCGAACCAGAGGGGGAATGTTTTAAGGCCGTGGTTAAATGTTTTGGGCATTCTATCTTAACCCATGGCGTCATCGATCGAACAAAGTTAGGGGGAATTGTTTTTAAAGACATTGGCCAACTTAAAAAATTAGAGAGGATTATACATCCCAAGGTTATTAAAAGGATTGAAAAGAATATCATCAAATTAAAAAAGGAGGGAAAGGTTAAGGTTCTTCTGATTGAAGTCCCTCTGTTATTTGAATCGGGATTAGATCGTATGGTAGATGCGACAATCCTGGTGAGGGCAAGGCAAAGGGATCAAATCCAAAGGACTTCAAAACGTTTAAGTATTCCAAAGCAACAAGTGAGGAATCGATTGAATCAACAAATGCCTTTGGGGGATAAGATCCGATTGGCTGATTTTGTGATTGATAATCGAGGAACGAAAAAGCAAACACAAAAACAGGTTCAACACATCTGGTGTGAGCTTCTTAAAAAATTAATTTGTTCACCGAAGAACAATTTATTATAGATTTAATAGGTTAATTGAAGAGAGATTGAATATGACAAAATTCACTTCAAATTCAAAAGAGAAGGAACAAGATAAAGATAAGAGAAATCATATTAATGAGGGGGAAGGGAGTATGGAAAAAGCAAATGCCAAAACCGTTGAGAAGGTAGAAAAGAAGAACACTAACGAAGTGGACCAACTGGATATCAGTAAACTCAAAGATATGAAGATGTCAGAGCTGACGAAACTGTCAAAGGAAATGGGTATTAACGGAGTCAGTGGTCTTAAAAAACAGGATTTGATCTTTAAGATCCTGCAAGGGAGGGCGGAAAAAGAGGGCCTCATGTTCGGGGAAGGAACCTTAGAGGTCCTTTCGGAAGGTTTTGGATTTTTAAGAAGTGCCAACTATAATTATCTGCCGTGTCCGGATGACATTTACATTTCCCCTTCCCAGATACGTCGTTTCGATCTTAAGACAGGAGATCATGTCAGCGGTCATATCCGTCCCCCCAAAGAAGGCGAAAAATATTTCGCCCTGCTTAAGGTCGAGGCGGTCAATTATGAAAATCCCGAGAAATGTAAAGAAAAAATCCTGTTTGATAATCTAACACCCCTCTATCCCCACGAACGTATTGTTTTAGAGACAACTCATCATGAGATTTCCATGCGGATCATGGATTTATTGACCCCTATAGGGAAAGGCCAACGGGCCTTGATTGTTGCTCCTCCTTACAGTGGGAAGACCGTCCTTTTGCAGAAGATTGCTAACTCGATTACTCAGAGTAATCCGGATGTCATTTTGATCGTTTTATTAATAGACGAACGGCCTGAAGAGGTCACCGATATGCAAAGGAGTGTCAAAGGAGAGGTCATTGCCTCTACCTTTGATGAACCGGCGGAAAGACATGTGCAAATTGCCGAAATTGTTTTGGAAAAGGCTAAACGGCTGGTCGAACACAAACGGGATGTGGTCATTCTTCTTGATAGTATTACTCGCTTGGCCCGGGCTTATAATACCGTTGTGCCGCATAGTGGCAAGATTTTATCGGGAGGGGTGGATTCCAATGCCTTGCATAAACCCAAGAGATTTTTTGGAGCCGCCCGCTCTGTGGATGAAGGAGGGAGTTTAACCATCATTGCCACTGCCTTGGTTGATACGGGAAGCCGAATGGACGAAGTCATTTTTGAAGAATTCAAAGGAACGGGCAACATGGAATTACAGTTGGATCGGAATTTATTCCAACGAAGGATCTATCCTGCCATTGATATTAAACGTTCCAATACTCGTCATGAAGAATTATTACTCACTCAGGACGATCTTCACCGTATCTGGTTGTTACGAAAGGCCATTAATGATTTAAACTCGGCAGAGGCCATGGAATTGTTGATTGATAAATTGGCGAAATTTAAAAGTAACAAAGAGTTTTTAGAAAATATGAATAAATAAGAATAAACGGACGACCAACTTTTTATTATTGGTTTTTTTTGAAAATCTTTGGTATGATTTTTGCGAAAAAAACTCATAGGGAAGACATGATCATTTATCTAGAGGAGGATAAACATGCGCGCCAATATTCATCCTACTTATGAAGAAACGACGATCACGTGTGCTTGTGGGGCAGTCATTCATACCCGTGCTACAAAAAAGAATATCCGGGTTGAGATCTGTTCCAACTGCCATCCGTTTTTTACCGGTGAAAAGAGATATGTGGATTCGGCCGGTCGGATTGAACGTTTCAAACAACGCTATACGAAATCAAGCAAATAATGGAATTACAGAAACTTAAGAAAACCGAGACTCGTTATTTGGAGTTGGAAAAACTGCTGGCAGATCCCAAAATCATCGAGGATAAAACACAATATCAGAAATTAGCTAAGGAATTTTCGGATATCACGCCCGCGGTGGGTGTCCTTCGATCTTATCGTAAAACTTCCCATCAGATTGAGGAATTAGAAAAACTCCTGCATTCACCGCACGAAAAAGAGTTCGAACAACTGATAAGAAATGAATTGAATGATCTTCTTAAGCAAAGGGAGGATCTCAATAAGCAGATTGAGGACTTTTTTAATCCAAGTAAGGGAGAGAAAGATCGCAACCTTATTATTGAAATTCGGGCTGGAACGGGAGGGCAGGAGGCAAGCCTCTTTGTCGGGGATCTCTATCGTATGTACACGCGGTATGCCGAAAAAAAGGGGTGGAAAGTTGAGTCCATGAGTTCTCATCCCTCCGAAAGCGGTGGTTTCAAGGAAGTGATTTTGGGGGTCAGTGGGAAAGGGGCCTCCACTCTGTTAAAATGGGAAAGCGGGGTGCATCGTGTCCAACGGGTTCCTGCAACCGAGGCCTCTGGGAGAATTCATACCTCTGCGGCTACGGTAGCTGTTTTGTATGAGCCGGAAGAAGTTGAAATCCATATCGATACAAAGGATATAAAAATTGATGTCTTTCGATCTTCCGGTCCGGGTGGACAAAGTGTCAATACCGCTGATTCCGCGGTGCGCATGACCCATATCCCAACCGGTATGGTGGTTGTCTGCCAGGATGAACGATCACAATTGAAAAATAAAATGAAGGCGATGCGGGTGCTGAGGGCTAGACTTCTTGATAAAATCCAACAAGAAAATTTTGAAAAGACATCCCAAGATCGCAAGGCTAAGGTCGGGACAGGAGATCGAAGTGAAAAAATTCGAACTTATAATTTCCCTGACCGTAGGGTGACTGATCACCGAATTGGTTTATCCATTTACAAATTATCTGAATTTTTGGGCGGTAATCTGGATGAGATGACACAGGCCTTGGTCAAAGCAGAATTAGAGGAGGAATGAGAGTCAAGATGATAGAACAAGAAATCATGCTAACCTCACTTCTTCAATGTCAACGGATTGATTTATACGTTGACCTTAAAGTCTTATCTCCCAGCCAAGAACAGCAATTGAAGTCCATGCAAGAGAGACGAAAGCAAGGAGAACCGCTCCAATATATTCTGGGCGAATGTGAATTCATGGGGTTAAGATTTCAGGTTCACCCCTCTACCTTTATCCCTCGACCGGAAACAGAAATTTTGGTCGAAACGGCTGTCGAATTGGCAGAAAAGATCCCCCATCGGCCCTTAAGAATTCTAGATCTGGGCACGGGGTCAGGAAATATTGCCATCAGCTTAGCCAAATGGATTGAGCGAAGTCACATCATGGCCGTTGATATCTCTCAAGACACCCTAGCAGTTGCCCTTGAGAATGCAAAATTTCATCGTGTTGAACATAAAATTCAGTTTTGTCACAATGACATGACGGAACATTTTCTTTGGGATAAAAATTTAGAAAATTTTGATATGATTGTTTCTAATCCCCCCTATATACCAACATTTCAATTGCGAGAACTGCCGGCCGAGGTCAAGCAGGAGCCAGTGTTAGCTCTTGATGGCGGGAGCGAAGGAATGGATTTTTTAAAATTCATCATTGAAAATGGGATCCATGTTTTAAATGAAAAGGGATTTATGATCTTGGAAATAGGAGATGGGCAAAACAGGAGGGTGGCTGAGTTGTTTCAGGCCAATCCTGGGTATAAGGATATGATCATTCATAAAGATTATAGAAGACAAGATCGGATCGTGGTGGCGCAAAAATCATATGGCTCAAAAACGGTGATAAACACAGTTTTTAATTTTAGATAAGGAAATCTCAAATGGAAAAATTGGTTATTGAAGGAGGTAAGACATTAAAAGGATCCGTCATAATCAGCGGATCGAAAAATGCAACCTTACCCATCTTAGCCGCGACCCTTCTTACGGATGAAACTACTGTCATTCACAATGTCCCCAAGTTAAGGGATACCTTAACCATGATTAAGTTGCTTAAGTCTTTAGGAAAGGCCGTGGAATACAATAATAATACAATTACCGTTTCTGTGAAAGGCGAACCCCATTATATAGCGGATTATAATTTAGTCTCTACCATGCGCGGATCTTTCTGTGTTTTAGGTCCCTTATTGGCCAAATTGAAGAAAGCCAAGGTCTCACTGCCGGGGGGGTGTGTTATTGGAGTGAGGCCGGTTGACTTGCATATCAAAGGGCTATTAGCCTTAGGGGCTAAAATTGATATAGAAAATGGATACGTCATTGCCAGAGCCAAACACCTGAAAGGCAGCCATATTTATTTAGGAGGTGTCTTTGGCTCATCTGTTTTGGCTACCGCCAATATCATGATGGCGGCTACCTTAGCCCAGGGAGATACCACAATTGAGCTAGCCGCCTGTGAACCCGAGATAGAGGATTTGGCCAATTTCTTGATATCGATGGGAGCTAGTATCCAGGGCCAAGGTTCTCCACGTCTTATTATTCGCGGGGTCAACCGGTTGAGGGGAACCGAATTTTCCATTGGTCCAGATCGGATTGAAGCAGGCTCTTTTCTTCTCATGGGAGCAGCGACAAAAAGTCATATGTCTATCAAGAATGTGAATTACCAGCATCTTTTTGCTCTTATCGATAAATTAGAGCAATGTGGAGTGGGTTTGATTAAAGAAAATAACACGCTTATCCTGAAAGGCTGTCGTGACATTAAACCGGGAAATGTGACGACCTATCCCTATCCCGGGTTTCCAACCGATCTGCAGGCCCAATTTATGGCCTTAATGGCCATGACGCCGGGAGTGAGCGTTATTACGGATAAGGTTTTCCCAGACCGATTTATTCATATTGCGGAATTAAACCGTATGGGGGCCAATATTCGTCGAGAAGGAACCAGCGCTATTGTTCAAGGAGTGAATATCTTGTACGGCGCTCCGGTCATGGCTTCGGATTTGCGGGCCTCGGCCGCCCTGGTGATTGCCGGGCTCGCCGCCAAAGGGAAAACAGAAATCCATCGCATTTATCACCTGGAGCGTGGGTATGAGAATTTGGATGAAAAATTAAGAAAGCTAGGTGCGCATATTTACAGAGTAAAGGAATAAAAGGTGATCCTAAGCGGGAGCATCTTTTATTAAATAACATATGATCCTTATCATTGATAACTACGATTCTTTCACTTACAATCTGGTTCAGTATTTTGGAGAGCTGAAAGCCAGCATCAAGGTTTTTCGTAATGATGTCTTGACCATAAAAAAGATTAAAAAACTTAGGCCGCAAAAAATTGTGATATCCCCGGGCCCAGGGCGACCCGAAGAGGCCGGGGTCTCGGTTGATATCATAAAAAAGCTGGCGGGAGAGATCCCGATTCTGGGTGTTTGCTTGGGACACCAGTGTATCGGTTATGCTTATGGTGGAAATATCATACAAGCCAAAAGACTGATGCATGGCAAAACCTCCCTCATACAGCATAATGGGAAAGATATTTTCAAATCCATTGAGAATCCCTTTGAAGCGACCCGTTATCATTCCTTGGTGGTTGAGCGGGCTAGCTTACCTTCCTGTCTTAAAATCACCGCCTATACCAAGGATCAGGATAAGGAAATCATGGCCTTGCGTCACAAACAATTCCCTTTATGGGGAGTCCAATTCCATCCCGAATCGATCCTTACCAAAGTTGGCAAGCAAATCTTAAAGAATTTCCTCAAAAACTAATGAAATCCTACATTGTTAAGATCAAGCGAAAAGAGAATCTATCGCAAAAAGAAATGGAAGATGTGATGTCTTTGATTATGTCGGGAGAGGCTTCTTCTGAGGAGATGGGAGAATTCCTTCTGGCCTTAAATGAAAAGGGGCCAACGATTGATGAAATCACCGCAGCAGCCAGGCTTCTGAGGCGATTCTCCTTGGAGGTTAAGACAAAACATCCGGTCGTATTGGATACCTGTGGGACAGGAGGGGATAAAAAAAATACCTTCAATATCTCAACGGTTGTAGCTTTTGTTGTGGCGGGCTGTGGGGTCGTGGTCGCCAAACATGGGAATCGCTCGGTATCGAGTCGTTGTGGAAGTGCCGATATCCTGGAGGCCTTAGGAGTGAATCTTAATTTAGATCATCTTCAATTGGGAAGATGTTTGGATGAAATAGGAATAGCTTTTTTATTTGCTCAAAGATTGCATCCGGCGATGAAGCATGTTGCCCCTATCCGAAAGGCCTTAAGGGTAGAAACGATTTTTAATATTTTGGGGCCTTTAATCAATCCCGCGAGGGCTACCCACCAGATGATAGGAGTTTATCATCGTGATTTGGTCGAATCCTTGGTGCAAGTTTTAAGAAATTTGGGAATTCACAAAGCCTTGGTTGTCCATGGCCAGGATGGATTGGATGAGATTTCAACGACCGCTAAAACATGGGTGAGTGAATTTGATAGCAGAGTTGTCAAATCCTATGAAGTGGATCCCCTCAGTTTAGGTTTTAAGCCTGCCTTACTTACCGATTTATCCGGGGGTGATCTTTCTTATAATACCAAGATTACCCATGATATCTTAAATGGAATACACGGCCCTCAACGCGATATTGTCATTCTTAATGCTGCTTTTGCCCTTTATACGGCTGAAAAAGTTAAGGACATTTCCGAAGGGATCACTATGGCGAGTCGATCCATTGATGAAGGAATGGCTCAGCAGAAATTAGAAGATCTAAAACATTTTACAAATGGTCTAAAATGAAATGATACTTCTTAAAATAAGGTTTAAAGAGAAGCCGCTTAACTTAAAGAACCTTTAAGGAAACAATGGCCAAGGATTTCCTGAAAGATATTGTTGATTATAAATTGAGTCTGCTTAAGAAAAAACAGGCTTTTTATGAAGGGTTAAAGCGAAATATCCAGGGTAGCAAGCACACCCGTTACAGTCTGTTTAAGAAGGCTGTTTTAAAAGCCGGTAAAATCAATCTTATTGCCGAGATTAAAAAGGCCTCGCCTTCCGGGGGTCTTATCCGTGACAACTTTGATCTTTTGCAATTGGCTAAGATTTATGTTGAACATGGGGCCGATGCTATTTCGATCCTGACCGAAGATAAATTTTTTTTAGGGAAACCGAATTATATAAAAAAAGTTGGTGAACATTTTAAAGTGCCTATTTTAACTAAAGATTTTATTATTGCTGAGATCCAGATCTATGAGGCCTTTATTTTGGGGGCCAGTGCCATTTTACTGATTGTGGCCATTTTAAATAATGAACAGCTCAAGGCCTTTATTCATACCGCTGCGAATTTGGACATCGATTGCCTGGTGGAGGTTCATGATGAGGATGAACTTAATCGGTCTTTAGATGTGGGGGCAGAATTGATAGGAATTAATCATCGGAACTTACATACCTTCGAGCTTGATTTAAGATTGAGTGAACAGCTCATCCCCAAGATTCCCCAAAATATCGGGATCGTTTCCGAAAGCGGCATCAAATCCCATCAAGAAGTGGTGAGGTTGAAAGAATTGGGTGCCCATGCTGTTTTGATTGGAGAAACATTTATGCGGGCTCAAGATGTCGGCAAAAAAATGAAAGAAATCATGGAGGGATAAGAAGCTATCAGAACTTAAGCTGTCAGCTTTCAGCTATCAGATATCAGAAGGTTTTTAACCTGAGGGCTGAGTTCTTAAGAGCTGATGGCTGATAGCGTTTAAAAAATGATCCGGGTTAAAATTTGCGGTATAACAAACTTAAACGATGCCAACCTCTGTGTGTCTTTAGGGGCGTGGGCGTTGGGATTTATTTTTTATAAAAAAAGTCCCCGATATATTGGACCGGATAAGGCAAAAAAAATTATTGAGTCCCTGCCGCCTTTCCTTGTTCCGGTGGGTGTTTTTGTCAATCAAGAGGAAGAGTCGATCAAGGATATCGCGCATTTTTGTGGCATCCGGACACTCCAATTTCATGGAGAAGAAACTCCCCGGTTCTGTAAGAAGTTTAAACAATATAAAATCATCAAGACCTTCCGAGTGAGGGATGATTTTAACTTAAAGGATTTAAGGAATTATCCTGTAGATGCCTTTTTGTTTGATTCTTACAAAGAGGGACTTTATGGGGGAACGGGGACAAAGTTTTCGTGGGGATTGATAAAATCTATTCATAAGTTAAAGCAGTCGATTATTCTTTCGGGGGGACTTAATGCTAGTAATGTCAATCAGGCGATCGAAGAGATCAATCCTTATGCGGTGGATCTCGCCAGCGGGGTGGAAGAAGCCCCGGGTATAAAAAGTCCCAAGGCTTTAAGGGAATTTTTCAAAAAAATTTATCAATAATTTTCAACACAAGTCTTCTAACACTCATAGATATCGGTTGGTTTTCTTCTTTTAGAGAAGTTCATGAGATACCAGCAGTTAATTTGGAAAGATTGGGGGATTGCCGGGAATTCATATAAAAGAGTTTCAAAAGTAGGAAAGATATGGACATCAACGATCTTATTGAAATCCTAAAAGCCTCGATTGCGCCTGTGGCCTTGATTTCGGGAATAGGTCTTCTCCTTTTAAGCATGGTTAACCGACTCTCACGTACTCTTGATCGGATCAGGTTCCTTTGCAGTGAACTTGAACGCGCCTTGGAAGTAGATGTACCTATATTGAAGAAACAGATCACTATTCTTTATAGACGCTGTCAGGATCTCAGATCGTCGATTCTTCTTTCGATTGTCAGCATTTCCTGTGTGAGTCTGGTTGTTCTTATTTTATTTTTGATGAAGATCCTTAATATCAATTTGACTCTCCTTGTGGAAATCATTTTTGCTATCGCCATTATCACGTTGGTATGTTCGTTGATTTATTTTCTTAAAGATGTTTTTGCCGCTTTGAAATCTGTGAAAATCGAGATTGAACGCGTTGAAGGTAAGTTGCAAAGTTCGAAAGGACAATAAAAATTTTGAAAGGGTAGTTTGTTCTCTGGCAAGGGCCTAGGGATGACTAGCCATTAGAATTTTGGCAGAAAAAGGGATAGCTTCTTTGCAAAAAGAGTAAATTCCGTGACTAGGAAATTATGGACGCCATGCCATCCAAATTGATCCGCCTACGCCTTTAAACTACTGGTGTAAGCCAGTGGTCAGAAAAGGCGGATCAACCCTGCGAAGTCCCTCTTCGCTTTAAAGCTACGCCGGACCAGGCGAAGCTTAAGCGAAGCCTGGGCAAACGCGAAAGCTTTTTGGCGAAGAAGGGTTGGCTTCGGCGGATTTCGCCGAAGAAATTAACAGAGACCACGAGCGTGAGTTCGTGGAGCTCCATTTAAGTTTATTCCTATGAAACAAGTGGTTTTTGATATTGAGACAGTAGGATGTGAGTTCGATTCTTTGGATGATCAAACAAGGGATTATTTCACCAAATTTGCTGATCATCCCGATAAAGTGGCAGAGATCAAAAATAGTTTAGGTTTTTACCCTTTGACAGCCCAGGTTGTTGCTATCGGTATGTTAGATGTGCAGTTAAATGAAGGGGCGGTTTATTTTCAAAATGGGGGACAATACGAAAAATTCCAAGAAGAAAATGTTGTTTTTATCTCGGGTGATGAAAAGGAAATTCTTGTTCATTTCTGGAATCAATTGAACCGTTACGAACAGTTAATCACGTTTAATGGCCGTATTTTCGATTGCCCTTTCCTTATGTTACGTTCGGCCATGCAGCATATCCGTGTTCCTAAAAACTTACTTCCTTATCGGTATAACAATTCCTATCACATTGATCTTGCCGACCAATTGACCTTTTTCGATGCCCTTAGGCGAAAATTCAGCTTACACATCTGGTGTAAGTCCTTTGGCATCAAAAGTCCCAAAGAAGAAGGGATTACGGGTTTGCAGGTCAAAGATCTTTATAAAAATGGTCAGTATAAGGAAATCGCCAGATACTGTCTACGCGATGTCCATGCCACCAAAGAGCTTTTTATGTATTGGGAGAAATATTTAAAATTCTGAATTTTTTATCTTCGTCGACTTGTTTTGAAAAAATAAATGTGTTATATTTCACTTAAGCCGATAAAGGCAAACCCGGGGAAACCCGGGGACGCAAAGCTACAGACCTACGTTGTCGAAGAACCGGGAAGGCCCTTTGTAGCGTGTGGGGGCATGAAAAAGATGCGTTGGATGGTTAAGTAGACAATACGGTGGCTGAGTTGCCGAAGTGGAAGGGGCCCAAAACCCCTGTCTTTATCGGCTTTTTAATTTAGAGTGCAGTTTAAAGGATAACCCTTATGAAAATAAGGGTATTTTTTTTAAACGAAAAATCATCAACCAAACCAATTGTGTTATAATGAAGGCCTTATGAATGGCAAATTTATTCGAATTTACAAAAGATTGAATATCAGGGAGATAAAGCAGCACCTGATGATTTATGGGGATTTATCCGCCCAATGCGCCAATTGCCAAGCTCTTGATTTAAAGCTGGAATTAACCCGATGCCCCCATTGTCAGATGGAATTCCAATACATTTCTTTTAGAAATATAAAAAATCATATTCCCAAATTGCAGAGACTCAGCGAAGAAAAACCCACCTTGGTATTTGTTGATTACGAAGATTTTCAGAGGCATTATGGTTCCTTGAAGGCAGAGGAATTTTTGAAATGATAAATAAAAGTCGTTTGATTCGTCTGACTCAACAATTGATCCGTTTCAATTCGGAAAACCCCCCTGGCAATGAATTAGCTTTAGCCCGTTTTATAGAAAAAGACATGAGAGCTTTAGGGCTGAAAGTTAAAATTTATGCTTTTGCAAAAAATCGACCGAATATTGTTGCTATTTTACCAGGAACACTGCCTCACCTTAGGGCCTCGCAAGAGGCTATATTAATCACTCCGCATTTTGATACCGTCCCTATTGGAAAAGGGTGGACAAAAGATCCTTTGGGAGGACAGATCAAAAATGGCCGGATTTATGGACGAGGGGCCAGTGATGACAAAGGGAATCTCGCCTGTTGTATGGAGGTTATGCGCAGTTTAGTTGAGGATCGAGTGCGTTTTAAAAGAGATCTTATTTTGGCAACAACCGTGGACGAAGAAACGGGCAGTCATTTTGGGATTATTCCTCTGTTGGAGAAGAAGATCTTAAACCCTCAGGTCGCTTTGATATTGGATTCAGATGAATTTGATACAATCATTGCCCAAAAAGGTTTACTTCATTGTCGGATTCAAATCTTTGGCAAAAAGGCGCATGCGGCCTATAACTGGCGAGGCGTCAATGCCATCGAATTAGCCTCTCAGGTGATAGAAAGATTAAAAAGGCATCAGTTCAAATTTAAGCGGCATCCTTTGTTTCGACCCCCAACAAAAAATATTGGGGTCATTAAGGGAGGAGATAAAGTCAATATTGTTGCCGATTTCTGCGAATTTGCTTTAGATACCAGGTTTCTTCCTGGGATGAAGGGACCTTTTGTTTTAAAAGAAATTCAAAATATTGTTAGAGAAGTAGCGAAAAAGTTTAAAATCCTTATCGATGATTTGCAGCAGCCTTATGAGATGGATCAGAATCATCCTATGGTCAAAACCTTTTTGGCCACTGCCAAAAAATTAAGAATCAAGACAACTCTGAAGGGGAGTGAAGGGGCTACCGTCATTACCTTTTTTAAGAGACATGGGATTCCAGCCTTTGCCACGGGATTCGGCTCCCGGGGGACGGCCCATATAACCGATGAATTTGTTGAGATTCAAAATTTGTATCGTGGAGCACAGCTCTTGCAGCAATTCTTGAAAGATTATCATCTTTAGCGGGAAAAGGAGATTGAAGAATGCTTCCGATCGTTCATACCGCAGCTTCCGGGATCATCAGCCTTATCTTTGCTTCAATAACGAAGTCTTTAGGGGGAAGTATTGTTTGCTTCTTAAGTGGGATCCTCATCGATATTGATCACCTTATTGATTTTTGGATTGCAAAAAAGAAGATCATTTTAAGCTATAAAGGCCTATTTTCTTTCTGTGCCTGGGAGAAAGAAGGAAAGCTGTATTTAATTTTCCATTCGTTAGAACTGCTTATGGCTTTATGGTTGGCTATTTTTCTATTGAACTTAAATATCGTTTGGGTGGGCTTTGTCATTGGGCTAACTTTTCATCTATTGTTGGATTGGTTCTCTAATCCTTTAAGACCTTGGGTCTACTTTTTCTTTTACAGGGTTAAACACGGTTTTGCTAAAGAATTTATCTATAGTCGGGAGTATTACACAAAACATATTTTAAATCGACAATGAATCTTCGCTTGCACATTTTAGTTTTAGCCATTTTGCTTGTGTCATCTCAGTTAACATTAGGCGAGAAAGAATCTTCCGAAAGGTATCTTGTGGGAGAAACCATCACTTATTCGATTAAAAAGCTGGGAGTCAAGGCGGGAGAGGCTATCCTCACTTTTCATGGAAAACAAAATTGGGATGGGAAAGAGGTGTTGCTTATTACTTTTGAGGCGACGGCCCTCAATTTTTTTGATCAGGAAAAAATTTATATTGATCCCAAAACATTCTTTCCCCTTAGGGTAGAAAGAGATCTGAATGTATTTGGAAAAAAAGAAAAGATTTTTGAAGATTATGATTCTCCCCAAGGGATCGTGAAAATAACCAAAATGGTGGGGGATAAAAAAATACAAAAGACCATTCAAAAGATGGGAAATATTGATAATATTTATTGCTTTATTTATCGTTATCGAAAACATGGCCAGTTTAATCTAGGAGATACCCTGAAGATCAATTTGCCAACCAAAGAAGTGGAAATCAGTCTGGAAAAAGTCAACACCATCAAAGCGGCTGGACAGGTTTTTGATTCTTATTTTATGCAAAGCAATCCTAAAAAATATCAAGTTTGGTTTGACACTGGTCCGCACAAGATTCCCATTCGTATTGATGGAGCGGTTGGCTTGGGAAATACCTCCATGGTGATGGAGAAATATCACAACCAAAGTGTCCATCCACGAATGAATCAACAAGGATCATAATTGATGGAATTGAAAGGAACAATCGTTTTTGCATCTGGAAAAACAGGTGATTACGATATTTTTACCTTGGATTTAGAAAAAGGGAAAGTTAAACAATTGACGGAAGGGAAATACTGGAATGATTGCCCCAAGTGGTCTGCGGATGGGACCAAGATTGTTTTTGTTTCCAACCGGACCGGAACTCCAGAAATCTGGGTGATGAATGCCGATGGGACAAATCAACGACAAATCACAAAGGAAAACCGATGGCATAATTCTCCGGATTGGTCACCCAACGGCCAACAAATCGTTTTCTGTGCCAATTACGATGGTAATATAGATATTTTCACCATGAACAGTGATGGAACAAATCGAAAACAAATAACCGATTATAAAGGAATGGATTTTACTCCACAGTACTCTCCCGATGGAACAAAAATCATTTTTGCCTCCAAAAAGAGCGGGAATTCCGATATTTGGATGTATGAGATTAAAACCAAAGAATTCCGGCAACTGACGGATTACCATGGAGGGGATCATAGCCCCACCTATTCACCGGACGGGGTCCAAATTGCTTTTGTTTCTGGTCTGCTGGGAAAAGATGGAAAAGAGAACATGGAAATTTATATTATGGATTGTGAAGGTCAAAATGTTAAACGCATAACGACCAACTTAGGAGACGATCGACATGTGGCTTGGTCACCCGATGGAAAATATTTGATTTATACATCCACTCGAGGCGCATCAGCGCTAGAACGACTGCAGGTCATCGATTTGACTTCTCAGAAAGCGAAAGACTTGGATTTTGATCGAACCCAATTAGAAGAGGAGATTGAGGCCAAGGTCCAATCCTTTTTTTTATTTCACCTGTTACCGCAGAAACTTATCCGGTCATTTTACCCGGAGGATTATTTCGGAAAAGAACGTTTCCCGGATTGGACGTATTAAGGGAGAGCTTTTGGGAGTCCCTTTTTGGAAAGGAGTTTGACGATGGGCAATTTTATTCAGATCATCAATAAATTGAATCAGGATTATGAGAACACAACTCAACAAGGAACGGGTGAGGCTTATGGCCGTCTTTCGACTATTTTTGAAGAACTGGGAAAATATGTTCGTGAAACTATTCAAGAAAAAACAGAAGGTGAAATAAAAAAAATTATCAATAAGTTAAGAAGCGATCAAGCCATTTTACCGGAAGATATCGATCTGATCCGGCTTTGGATTATCGGTGATGCGGAAAATTATACGAAAATGGAGAATAATTTCGACGATTGGAAGACGGAATTAAAAAGACTGATAGGAGAAATCAATAAGCTGCACGTAGAAGATCCAGATGTTTATACGTTATCCAAATTAAGCGGTCTCTTTCGGGATGGGGCAAGGGTATTGGCGGATCTGTTTTATTTTTTGGAACAAAAGGATCGTATGGAAAATTTTATTGATTCCACCCAAAAGATCGATCAAGAAGAACGCATGATCCTCGTTCGTTTATTAGAACAAAAGCTGAGCTCCCCAGATTTTTAATCTAAAGAAGATGTTAAAGCAGGGCACGGCATGCCGTGCCCCTGCTGTTGGTGGTCTGCGCCTTTATTGTCACGTTTATTTTAA
>CAYJXI010000017.1:0-46048 GCA_964374105.1 uncultured Planctomycetales bacterium | reverse complement strand
AGAAAAATCAAAGAGCATATTACTTGGTATGAGCAAAAAGCTTCAATAACAAGGATTTCTATTATGGACTATCTAAATTACTCAAATGCGTAGGTCCTACAAAAGAAAGATTATTAGATTAAGAATTGGATGGAGAAAGAGGCGTTTAAAATCAATAAAAAAACAACTCTCCTCTACCAGCCGGGTCGCTAAACAAAGAAGCAGAGATTTGATTTTAGTTTTGGATTTCGGCTCCCAATACACTCAATTGATTGCCCGCCGCATTCGAGAAAATAAGGTTTACAGTCAAATAGTTCCCTACAATATCTCAGCAGAAGAAATTCGTAATCAAAACCCTAAAGGTCTTATCTTTTCGGGAGGACCTTTAAGTGTTTACGACAAAGACGCTCCATTACCCAAAATGGAAATTTTCAAATTGGGTCTGCCTATCTTAGGTATCTGTTATGGGATGCAGGCGATGGCCCATCTCTTTGGTGGTAATGTTAAAAAGAGTAAAGAGCGCGAATTTGGTAGGGCGGAACTCTTTATTGACAGTAACAAAGATCTCTTGGCCAATGTTCCAACAAATCTGACCTGCTGGATGAGCCATTCGGATGAGGTGACCAAAATCCCGATGGGATTTGTTCCTATTGCCCATACCCTCAATATTTCTCTTGCTGCCATCGCTAATCGGGCTAAAAAGATTTATGGAGTGCAATTCCATCCAGAGGTTATTCATACGCAACGAGGGAATCAGATTTTGGCGAATTTCATTTATCAAATTTGTGGGTGTTTCCCTCGATGGACCATGGATAAATTCATTGATTCATCGATAAAACAAATTCGAGAAATAGTTGGCGATAAAAAGGTGATCTTGGGGTTAAGTGGAGGGGTAGATTCTTCTGTTACGGCGGTATTGATCAATCGGGCTATTGGTAAAAATCTATATTGTATTTTTGTAGATAATGGATTGCTGAGGAATCAAGAGGCACTCACCGTGTCCAAGACATTCAAAGGTAACTTTAAAATGCACTTTCTCAGCATTGATGCCGCTAACCGATTTCTCCAACGATTAAAAAATATCGAAGATCCCGAACTCAAACGCAAGACTATTGGTGATGAATTTATCAGAGTTTTCCAAGAGACCGCCAAAAAAATTAAAAATGTTGCTTTTTTAGCTCAAGGGACCTTATATCCCGATGTGATCGAATCGACTTCTCCTTTAGGGGGGCCTTCCGCAGTTATCAAAAGTCATCATAATGTGGGTGGATTACCCAAGAATTTGAAACTGCAATTGATCGAACCTTTTCGGGAATTGTTTAAAGACGAGATCCGTTTGATTGGCAAACAACTTGGGTTACCTGAATTTATTCTCAACCGTCAACCTTTTCCGGGGCCTGGACTCGCGATAAGGATCATTGGGGAGGTGACCAAAGAACGTCTGGATATTTTGAAAGCGACTGATGAAATTGTCCTTGAGGAAATTAAAAAGGCAGGATTATATCAACAGGTCTGGCAGTCTTTCGCAGTTTTACTTCCTATTAAAACAGTCGGGGTGATGGGAGATCAGAGGACCTATGAAAATGTGGTCGCAATAAGATGTGTCAGCAGTGTTGATGGCATGACGGCGGATTGGGTGCAATTGCCTTATGAACTCCTGGCGAAGTTGTCCAATCGAATTATTAACGAAGTCTCGGGGGTCAACCGAGTCGTTTATGATATCAGTTCTAAACCGCCAGCCACGATAGAGTGGGAATAAATTTCGTCGCTTGGGCCTCGTGGCTCGTGTCCCGTTTTTGAACGGTTATCTATAAAAATAAAAACTAGTCACGAGTTACTAGTGACGATTCACTTTTCTAAAAATGTATCACTCCGATTTTGTCCACCTTCATGTTCATACCCAATACAGCCTCCTAGATGGTGCATGTCGAGTTAAAGAATTAATCCAAAAAGCTGCAGAATATAAGATGCCTGCTTTAGGCATGACCGATCATGGGAATATTTTTGGGGCGATTGATTTTTATCAAACAGCAATTAAGTTCGGGGTAAAACCTATCATCGGATGTGAGGCCTATGTTGCCTCCGGGAATCGATTTAATAAAGGCCCTCAGCAATCCGGTGCTTCCCACTTGCTCTTGTTTGTTAAAGATGAGAAAGGTTATCAGAACCTGATGAAACTTGTCTCTCTGGGCTATTTAGAAGGGTTTTACTATCGACCGCGTATGGATAAAGAGATTTTAACGCAGTATGCAGAGGGGCTTTTAGCGAGTTCAGCGTGTCTACGCGGAGAAATCGGGTGGGAACTGAGTCATGGGAATTTCCCGGTTGCCCTTAAGGTGGCCGATGATTATCAGCAGATCTTTGGAAAGGGGAATTTTTATCTAGAGCTGATGGATCACGGGTTACCGGCTCAGAAGATCGTTAATGAAGGACTCCTGAAGATTGCAAAGGAATTGAACCTTCCTCTGGTTGTGACAAATGATGTCCATTATCTTGAGCAATCTCAATCCAAGGCGCATGATGCCCTTTTATGTATCCAGACGCAAAGTTATCTGAATGATTCTAATCGGATGCAATTGAAAACAGATCAATTCTATTTTAAGGACCCGGAACTGATGAAGAAAGAATTCAGTTGGATTCCGCAGGCCCTTATCAATACATTGGAAATCATGGAGAAATGCAATTTAGATTTGCGATTTGATCAATATCACTTACCGCATTATGACCCGCCAGCCGGTAAAACCAAAGAGGAATTTTTGGAAGAACTCTGTTGGGATCGAATGAAAGAACGCTATGGTCGAGTAACACCCGAGATTGAACAACGGCTCAAATCCGAATTGGCGATTATTAAAAAAATGGGTTTTGTCAGTTACTTTTTAATCGTCTGGGATCTTATTCATTATGCAAAACAACGGGAGATCCCGGTGGGGCCGGGGCGCGGATCAGCGGCCGGGAGCCTGGTGAGTTATCTTTTGGGGATAACAAATCTGGATCCCTTAAAATATGGATTGTTGTTTGAACGGTTCTTGAATCCTGAGCGCAAGGGGATGCCGGATATTGACATTGATTTTTGTTTTGAACGTCGAGGCGAGATCATTGATTATGTCACTAACAAATATGGCAAAGATAACGTCGCTCAGATTATTACCTTTGGAACAATGCAGGCCAGAGCCGCCGTGAGGGATGTGGGAAGGGTGATGAATGTTCCTTATAGTGATGTGGACAAGATAGCCAAATTGATTCCGGCGGAACCCGGGATCACCCTCAAGGAAGCCCTGAAAGTGGAACCGCAGTTAGCTAAATTATATAAAGATGAGCAAACGGCAACGGAAATTATTGATACCGCCCAGGTTTTGGAAGGTTTAAATCGGCATGCTTCCATCCATGCTGCGGGTGTGGTTATTGCGGATCGACCCTTAACCGAGTATGTCCCTTTATTTAAGACCACCGATGGGCAGATCACCACCGGTTATGCCATGGATGGGATTGCCAAAATCGGTTTGCTAAAAATGGATTTCTTAGGTTTGCGGACGCTCACCGTCATTGAACAAGCGGTGAAATTAATTCAAAAGACCCGAGGAATAGAAATAGATATTGATAAGATGCCTTTGGATGATAAGAAGACCTTTGAACTTTTAAGTAATTCCAATAGTTTTGGGATCTTTCAATTAGAAAGTGAGGGAATGCGTGAACTCTTAAAGAAGATCAAACCCTCTCGTTTTGAAGATCTCATTTCTATTCTCGCTTTGTACCGGCCTGGACCGATGGGCAGTGGGATGTTAGAGGATTTTATTAAACGAAAGAAAGGGGAGGTTATTATTAAATACCCCCATCCTAAGCTTGAACCCATATTAAAAGAAACATTTGGGATTATTGTTTACCAGGAACAAGTCATGCAGATGGCAAGTGTTTTAGCCGGATTCAGTATGACGCAGGCTGATCATTTAAGGAGTGCCATGAGCAAAAAAATTCCTGGGGTTATGGAGAGTATGCGTCGTTCCTTTATTGAGGGTTGTTTTAAATTTAGTAGAATTAAAGAAGATGAAGCCAATAAACTCTTTGATTTGATTGAATATTTCTCAGGGTATGGTTTTAACAAAAGCCATTCGGCGGCTTACGCACTCATTTCATACCAAACCGCATTTCTTAAGGCTAACTTCCCGGTCGAATTTATGTGTGCCCTTCTCACGAGTGAAAAAGATAATACCGAAAAGATTGTGGAATACGTCAAGGAATGTGAGGGGATGGCGATTAAAATTTTGCCTCCGGATGTGAATGAGAGTGTTTTGGAATTTAGTGTGATAGATCCCCAAACGATTCGCTTTGGTTTACTGGCTATTAAAAATGTTGGACAATCTGCTATTGAATCCATCCTTGAGCAGCGAAGATTGGATGGCCCTTATAAATCTCTTTATGATTTCTGCAAACGAGTCGATTTAAGACTCGTCAACCGTAAAGTCATTGAAAGTCTTATTAAATGTGGGGCCTTTGATTGTTTCGGTGTCTATCGTTCGCAGTTGATGGCTATTGTGGATAAAGCGCTGGAGTTGGGAGTGAAATTCCAAAAAGAGCGGGTCTCTGGACAATTCTCATTTTTTAATATGGGAGAGGATCAAGGAGGGTTCCAAAGGGAGATTGAGAGCTTACCTTCCATTAAGGAGTGGCCGAAAAACCAGATTTTGAGTTTTGAAAAAGAAATGCTGGGGTTTTATTTAAGCGGACACCCTTTAGCCAATTACAAGGTCGAAATTAAAGAATTCTCGGATTACACCTCCAAAGATTTAAAACAAGCAACAGAAGGCCAGGAAGTTAAGATGATAGGCATCTTAATCTCGATTAAACTGACCACAACTCGAAAGACCAATGAACGAATGGCTATCATTAAAATTCAAGATTTGCTAGGAGAGGTCGAGGCGGTTATTTTTCCATCTACATATCTTAAAGTGGCAGGGATCCTGACTGAAGGCCAAGTGGTGGTCGTGATAGGAAGGATTAGCTTCCGGGAGGAATTACCCAATATTGTTGCTAATGATATTAAAAAGATTGAGGAAGTATATAAAGCCATCAAAGCTATCAATGTTGATTTAAGGGGCGTTAATGAGAAAGGTCTGGAAAGATTACGGGAAAGGTTAACCTGTTATCCCGGGAAGACCCCGGTTTATTTGCACTTAGATTCAAAAGCTTATAAAAGTGTACAGATTCTGGTTGGGGAAGATCTTTTTGTGACACCCAGTGAGGTCCTGATGAATGAGATTAAGGAAATCTTAGGTGAGGATAAGTTTTCGGTAATACTTTAATTGAGTTAATTGAGTTGAATTAAATTTTAGTATCTTATGCAAAAATATTTAATCAAATGTCTTTCCTCCAAGATAAATTCTATGGTCTAATGGTGGAGCCTAAAATATGCTTGACACCCTAACTTATTGTTGATACTATACTTCCGATTAGGAGGTGAATTCAATGACGAAGAAGGACATAGTTTTAAAAATTACCGATCTGACTGGAATTAAACAGGTTGATGTTAAAACCATCGTACAAAAGACATTTGATGTGATTATTGAAAGTCTAATCCGATCCGAGAAGGTAGAATTAAGAAACTTCGGCGTCTTTAAAATTAAAGAGAGAAAGGCTCGTTTTGGACGAAACCCCCGAACCGGAGAAAGCGTTCCAGTCCCCCCTCGTAAAGTTGTAGTTTTTAAACCCGGGTTAGAAATGAAGTTAAAGATAAAATAGTAATTTAATATCGCTTTTGGAGTCAGTTAACTTAAGCGGTATTCATAATAGAAACCATTCCTTAAAGGCGTCCTAGCTTAACCACAAGGACGCCTTTAAGGTTAATAGAGCATCCTATGAGTCAAAATTTTCCAATCCCCAGGGGTACAATGGATATTCTTCCCGATGAGATCCAACGCTGGCAAGTGATTGAATCTAAGGCCCGAAGTCTATTAGAAGTTTATGGTTATAAGGAAATTCGCACTCCCATTTTTGAAGAGACCGAACTCTTTGTACGTTCTATGGGACAAACGAGTGATGTTGTCCAAAAACAAATGTTGACTCTTCAACCTCAGAATCAAGACCTTACTGAGGATATAAAAAAAGGGCATTATTCCCTTAGGCCAGAAGGGACTGCAGCAGTAGTTCGATCCTATATCCAAAATAATTTAGCTAAGAAAGAAAATTTATCTAAGCTCTTCTATATTGGGCCGATGTTTAGGGGAGAGAGGCCCCAGATGGGAAGGTTGCGACAATTTCATCAAATAGGAGGGGAGGCCATTGGTCCTAATTCTTCTTCTCCTTATCTTGATGCAGAAATTATTGCTTTAAGTGTGAACATTCTTGAAGAATTAGGTCTAAGAAATTTTCAGTTAAAAATTAATACCTTAGGAACACTCAATAATAAGAGAAACTTCTATAACTATTTAATAGAGACAATTAAGCCATTAAAGAAAGATCTGTGTCCAGATTGTCAGGATAGATATGATAGGAATGTCTTTCGTATCCTTGAATGTAAAAATTTAGTATGTCAAAAAATTTGTCAGACAGTAGGATTAGGTTTTGATTGGCTAACTGATGATAGTCGAAAATATTTTGGGGAGGTCAAAGAAGCTTTGAACACTTTAAATATAAAGTTTATAGAGGCAGCTTATTTAGTTAGAGGCTTGGATTATTATACACATACCGTATTTGAAATTTTTGATACATCTTTAGGTAGTCAAGATGCTTTGGGAGCAGGCGGCCGGTATAATCATTTAGTTAGTGAACTGGGAGGTCCTCAAGTCGATGCCGTAGGTTTTGCTTTAGGGATTGAACGAATTCTTTTGGCATTACCCCAACAGCAATTAAAAGAGGAGGGCCCCTTAATCGCTTATCTTATCGCTTTAGATGAAACCTCACTTAAGGAGGCTTTTCAAATTTTAAATACCTTAAGGCAAGCAGGGATTGCCTGTGATTTGAATTATCAATGTTCAAATTCTTTGAAAAGCCAAATGCGTTTAGCAAATAAATTAAATGCACGTTATGCTATAATTCTGGGAGAATATGAACGCCATAAGGGGGTTGTCATGCTGAAGGATATGAGGGAAGGATCACAACAAGAAGTTAAGGTTACACTCCCAGATATTAGCAAATTAACGAATATCCTTAAAAGTTAGACCCAGACAATAATATAGAATGTATAGAAGTCTTGACCGGATAAGTTGAAAATATGTTAAGAACACACACCTGTGGCGAGTTAAGAAAAGAATATAAGGATCAGAAAGTAACCCTTTGTGGGTGGGTTCACAAACGAAGAGATCATGGGAAATTGATTTTCATTGATCTGCGCGACCGATATGGGATTACGCAGGTTGTTTTTGTCCCTTCCGTTTGCCTTAAGGCCCATCAGCTTGCCCAGCAACTGGGACCGGAATTTGTGGTGAGGATCACGGGTAAAGTGACCGTTCGGCCTCCCAAAAACGTGAATCCAGATTTAAATACCGGGGAAATTGAACTCACATCTGAAGAGCTCGATATTTTAAATCCGAGTAAGGTTCCGGTCTTTGAAATTACCAATGAATCGGAGGTCTCGGAAGAGGTACGATTGACTTATCGTTATCTGGATCTTCGGCGAGATAAAGTCTTCAACTGTCTTCAGGTTCGTAGCAAGCTGTGTTCTGTCATCCGACAATTTTTAAATAAAGAGGAGTTTTTGGAGATCGAAACCCCGGTCTTAACCAAATCCACACCCGAAGGAGCTAGAGATTTCTTGGTTCCCTCCCGATTAAATCCCGGGAATTTTTTTGCCTTGCCGCAGTCTCCGCAGTTGTTTAAACAAATTCTTATGGTGGCTGGCATTGATCGATATTACCAGATTGTAAAATGTTTTAGAGATGAGGATTTGCGGGCGGATCGGCAGCCGGAATTTACCCAACTTGATATGGAAATGTCTTTTGTCACCCAGGAAGATATTTTTGCTTTGTCGGAAAAACTATTTAAAGACATTTTAAAACAAATCAAGGGGATTGATATCCCCATACCCTTTCCTAGGATGACTCATGCACAGGCTATTCAGAAATACCAGACAGACAAGCCCGACATCCGAAAAGATAAAAAGGATTTTGCTTTTCTGTGGGTGATTGATTTTCCTATGTTTAGATACAATGAACAAGAGCGAAGATGGGAAAGCGAGCATCATCCCTTTACCTCGATTAAACAGGAAGATTCCTCTTTCCTTCAAGATGGTCAATATGGCCGGGTCAGGGCCAATTCTTATGATTTGGTATTAAATGGTCATGAGATCGGGAGTGGATCGGTGCGTATTCACAGACGAGAGATGCAACAGAAGGTTTTTGAGATCTTAGGATTATCTAAAGAAGAGGCCCAGAGAAGATTCGGGTTTCTGTTAAGGGCTTTTGAATACGGCGCTCCACCCCATGCGGGGGTGGCGTATGGAGTCGATCGACTGGTGAGCATCTTAACCGGAGTTGATTCCATTCGAGATACGATGGCCTTTCCAAAAACGCAAACGGGGACTTGTTTAATGACCGACGCCCCTTCCTCGGTTGATGAAGAACAGATGACGGAATTAGGTATCATGGTTATAAGACAAGGTGTTTCATAAGATTTAATTTCTTATCTTTTATTAAAGGAGGCAGCCATGTCAAAAAAATTTTTAATAGGGTGCGGACTTGTTCTTATCACTTTCATGTTAAGCAGTTGTACCTCGAGTGGTGTAACGACCCGGGCGTATGTCACAGACAAGCAAAGAGAAGATCAGAACATGGAGGGGAATTTCGGTTACCTTTATGGGACACCTCAACCCGAAAATCGAGGCCAATACCGCAAGACTCGTAAAATCTATGTCTTGGAGGTCACAAAAGAACCGGAAGAATTGAAGGAATTAGAAGAGCTCCCAATCCCTAAAAGACGGGAAACACCTTCTTCCCAATGGGAACCTGCAGAACCCGTGACTGGCGCCGAACCCTACAAATCTCAACCCATTGTCATCCCTTCCTTTGAAGATGATGACTTGACAAGAGGCCAGCAAAAAGGCGAAACTTTATTTGAGGAGTATACTGTCCAGGAAGGCGATACTTTGCAGAAGATTTCAAAGAAATACTATGACTCGTATTCTCAATGGACAAAAATATATGATATCAATAAAGAGATTATTAAAGATCCGAATAGAATCAAACCCGGAATCATTCTTAAAATCCCAATGGAAGAAGGAGAAAATCTCAAATAGAAGTATATATACGATTTTATTTGAAAGATTCCAAATTTAAATAAAAAAAGGGAGAAGGTGTTAACAATATTATCAGAGAAGCGAAAGGAGGGAAACTGGGAGTAAAAAATTCTTATGGAAAAGATTCTATATCTTAATAATAATCGTGAGTTACAAGTTCTTTTTGGGAAATATGACCAGAATTTAAAATTGATCGAACAAGAAATGGATGTCAAGGTTGTTCGTAATGATAATGGGCTTAAGGTTATTGGAGAAAAAGAGAGGGTCGATAAGGTCAGTGAATTATTAGACTATTTATTGAATATTGCTGAAGATGGACGAGAGGTTAAAAAACGAGATATTATCTATGCCCTGAGGCTCACGCGAGAAGAGAAAGGTATAGATTTTAAAAAGTTGGCTAAAGAAAAAATTGAGGTCTCGGTCAAGGGTGGCATTGTTACCCCCAAAACGAAAGGGCAGATAGAGTACGTCGAGGCAATTAAGAATTATGATATTGTTTTCGGCATTGGCCCTGCTGGAACTGGGAAAACCTATTTGGCCGTAGCCATGGCCGTCAATGCCCTCAAAAAGGGAATTGTTCGTCGTATCATACTCACAAGACCAGCCATCGAGGCGGGTGAGAATTTAGGGTTTTTGCCGGGAGATATGTTTGAGAAAGTCTTGCCTTATTTGAGACCTTTGTACGATGCCCTTTATGATATGTTGGATCCCCAAAAAGTGGAAACATACACAGAACAGGGAATCATCGAGATTGCCCCTCTGGCCTTTATGCGAGGACGGACTTTAAACGATGCCTTTATTATTTTGGACGAGGCTCAAAATAGTAGCCCCTTTCAAATGAAAATGTTCCTCACGCGGCTTGGTTTTGATTCAAAAACAGTTATCACCGGTGATATTACCCAAAGCGATCTTCCCAAGGGTATCCCTATCGGCCTTATTGAAGCGCAGAAAATTCTCCAAGGCATTGAAGGCATAAAATTTGTTTATTTAACTGGGGAAGACGTTGTCCGTCACGAATTAGTTCAGAGGATTATCGAGGCTTACGAAAAATCCAATAAAACATATAAAGATGAATGAACTTTCCTTACCGTACAGTCTTAAGCCAAGGAAGAGTTATATTCCATTTCTTTGATAAGCGGGATTCCCAAAATATTTAATTTATCAAAAGTATAAAATGAGAGAATTTTTCAGTAAGACAAAAGTCAGTTGGGCAGAGGCTTCGTTAACGATTCTGGTTATCTTTCTTTTAACAGCTTTTTGTCAATTTGTTCATTTCTCCTTGATCTTACCGCTTTTGTTACTTTTTTTAGGATTCCATCTTTACTTTCTTAAAAAGGCCCATCCAAGATTATTGTTAAAACTGGGTCTGCTTTTAACCATTCTCACCTTTAGCACGGATTATTTAATCAAATATACAAACATCTCCCCTTTCTATATTCCCGTTGCGAGTATTGCTATGCTGACCATGCTTTTATTTAATGATTTGCATTTGGCTTTTCTAATGTCATTTGCCAGTAGCTGCCTGGTTGGACTTCTTTTGGGAGGAGATTTCAACATCATGATTTTATTTTTTATCGGGAGTTTGGCCGCAGTTAATACTGTGCGTAATGCTAGAACCAGAGGGAGTTTGATTCGCACCGGATTTTATATCGGAGTTATGCAAGTTGCTAGTTTTGTTTTATTGCACCACGAATTGAGTTTTGTTTTTTCTAAGGAGTTTGCTTTAAATTATTTCACGCCCTTATTTATGAGTGGTATAGTTAATGTTTTTGTTGTCTTGTCAACTTTAAAAATCTTTGAATTTTTATTTGGAGTTTTAACCAATTTTAGTCTGTTAGAATTATCAGACTTTATTAATCAGCCCTTACTTAAGCGCATGATTCTAGAGGCTCCGGGGACCTATCATCATAGTTTGGTCGTTGGAAATCTGGCTGAGGCTGCAGCGGATGCCATTGGGGCTAATGCACTCTTGACCCGGGTGGGAGCTTATTATCATGATATTGGCAAGATGATCAAACCGGAGTATTTTACTGAAAATCAATTAGTGGGAGGTAATAAGCATGATGATATTGAGCCCTCGGTGAGTCGATTGGTGATTTTAAATCATGTCAAAGAGGGAATTGAACTTGGCAAAAAACACAAACTCAACCCCATTATTATTGATTTTATCCCTCAGCATCATGGAACAAGTTTAATGCATTATTTTTATCAAAGGGCTTTAGAAGAAGCTCAGGATGAGACCTCGGTCAAAGAAGAACAATATCGTTATCCTGGCCCTAAACCCCAGAGCAAAGAAACGGCTATCGTTTTGTTAGCCGATTCGGCCGAGGGTGCTACCCGAACTATAGATGAACCTAGCCCCCAAAAGATTGAAGAAGTTGTAAGAAAAGTTATTAATAACAAGTTCATTGATGGTCAACTCGATGAATGTAACCTGACCTTAAGAGAAATTGAATTGATTGCCAGGACTTTTACAAGGGTTTTGAGTGCTATGTATCACGGTCGGGTGAAATATCCGGAAATGAAAAATGGATCTGAGAATCGAAATCGAAAATCAGCAGAAGAGGATTCCGATAAAGTCCCTTCTTATCCGCAAAATCGTCCGCAAAATCTTAATACGTGAGAGAATCAAAAAAGCCCATCTTTCTGTCGTATTGGTAACTGACCGGAAAATCAAGGCATTGAATAAAAAATTTCTTAATCACAATTGGTCTACAGACGTCTTGGCTTTTAATCTCGGCGATATCTCTTCGAGGGGTCACGCTTTCCAAATCCTGGAAGGGGAAATCATCCTGTCAACGGAAAGGGCTATCCAAAATGCTAAACGATTCAAGACCTCTGCCCATAAAGAGGTCCTCCTTTATATCATTCATGGAATTTTACATCTTTTGGGCTACGATGACCATGCCCTGGAAGGCATCCGCCAAATGCAAAAAAAGGAAGTAGAATTGATGAATTCATTGGAAAGATTATTGCGGGATAGTTTAAAAATTGATAAAAAGAAAATGAAAGAGTGTTAGTCACATCTTTGGAAAATGGATTTTAAATTCAATCAATCGGCATGATTTTAAAAACAGAAGCGATTGTTCTGAAGTCATTGGATTTTCGAGAAACAAGCCAGATTGTCACTTTTTTTACAAGAGACTACGGGAAGGTCAGGGGTGTCTTGAAAGGGATCCGTAAAGATCCTAAAAAATTTGGGAGCAGTGTTGATCGATTTTCTATCAATGAGATTGTCTATTATCGTTACCGGAACTCTGATCTTCATCTTATCAGTCAATGTGATTTAAGACAGTATTTTTTTAAAATCAGGGAGGATTTTAAAAAATCCATGGCCGCAAGCTACATTTCTGAATTGGTTTCTATTATCATGCCATTGGAAGAAAGGAATCTCCAAGTTTATCAGTTAATGTTCGATTTTTTAAGGAGCTTAGAAATGGTTGTTGATATAAGTCAGCTTGTTTATTTTTTTCAAATAAGAATATTACTCTACTCGGGGTTTAAACCCCATTTGGATACGTGCCTGAGGTGTGATAAAAGGATCGAAGGGAAGGCCCGGTTTAGTCTCAAAGATGGAGGTCTTATTTGTATGAATTGTCCTATCGTTGATACCATCGTTCATTTTGTCTCACTTGGGGCCGTAGCCTCTATCCTTCATATAGAAAAAAATGAATGGAGGAATTGTCTTAAGTTAAGATTAACAGAAGGCACGAAAAATGAATTGAAGTATGTTTTAAATAATTTCCTGGTTTTTCATCTGGGGCGGCAAATCAAATCTGCCAAGTTTGTGAATGAAGTCGATAATTAAAAAAAGGCAATTTATTTCTCTAGATTATTTTCAATGAGATTTTCTATTTGGCGTTCAATTCGTCTCTGAATAAAGTTAGGAATTTTTTCCTCAATTTTATTTTTTAATTCCGAAGGACTCCATTGGAAGTTCAATGTGTTAACATTCCCAGAAAGTTCAAAGTCGAACTTGACGGAATCAGCATTGCTTTCAATAATCTTCAACAAGGGTTTGAAATTGGGGAATTTGTTAATGAGATTTTTGGCCATTCCTAAAGAAAATTGACTTTGCACCAAATCATTATTATCAACACTAAAATCTCCCTGCAAATCCATTTCCTTTGATTTCATCTCAATATCATGGAATTGTGTGCTCTGCGGATTAACGAGGAAATTGGAAGAAAGATTGGCAATATCAAGCGGTTTCAGTGTTGAAAAACCTACGTACTTGTTTAACCAATGATAGAATTCCGGGTCGTTTAATTGAACCTTCTGTAAGTTGATCCTTCCACGAAAATCTAGCGTGGGATAATTGGTGAAATAGACAAGGCTGTCTAAACGACCATTCACACGCTTAAAATGGGGAAATAATTCTTTAAGTTGATTAAGGTCAATATTGGCTAACGAGGCCGTGGTTGTTATCTGAAAAGGAGCGTGATGAGTTTCCATCCCCAATCTCCCTGTGAGAAATCCGTCATAAAAGGGAGAATAATATTCAATGTATTTGTATTTATCATTACTCCAATTGACAGAGGCTTTAAAATTTTGTAAAGATAACTGATGAGCCGGCTTGTCGTTACAGCATAAAAATGTTCCCTCTTTAAGATAGAGTGCAAAATGAGGATATTTGGAATAATAAGAAATCAATTCCTTAAAATTAAATTTAATTTTATGGATTGGATAACGCCCGCTGAGATGATCGGTGAAAAAAAGATCTAATGTCCCAACACTGGAGATCATTTTGTTATTCATTGTTCCTTGGATACTGAGATCGAGTTGCTTAATATTTTCCAAACCTTTGATTTCCCAAGGATTGGGAAAAATGGATAATAAGACATCAAATTTCAGAGGTGTGGAAAGATAGAGAAGGCCTTTTAATTGAATTGGGATTTTGTTTAGCGATAAATTCAGTTGTTTGATTTCAATAAAATCATTGGCAATTTTAAAACAACTGTCGATATCAAGTAAATAATGCCTGACATCAGTTAACTGATTATGGTCTTGGTTAGCCCATGAAGACGAAGGGAGAGGATTGAGATGCGCTAACCAAGGGGACTTGGGAGATGGTTGTTTTCTTGATTTCATAGGATGGTTTTTAAGGAAGGAATACCCTTTCAATTGCCACTCACCTTGACTGGCACTTCCCCACAATTGCATGAAAACATTTTCTTTTGTGATTTCTAGGGATTTGATGAAAAATCCATCCGTTGTCAGCAGACCTTTGAGGGTGTATTGAAAAGGTTTCCCATGAAAAGTATAATTTATTTTTCTCCCCCTGCGGTAAGATAAAAAGCTATAATCTTTTTTTAAAGTTCCAGAACTTATTATGGAATCCTCTTGGGTTTTTAGAGAGCAATGCAACGTTAAGTAATGGAGCTGATCATCTTTTTGATTCAATCTGAGTGAGGCATTGTTTACATTCAATTTCATCTTATTTTTGGGTAATTGTTTGATATATTCTAGGATCTGATTGGTAAGGTTTCTAGTCAAAGAATACGATTTATCGTCAAAAATTTTTAAATTGTACAGCTCAATATAAGATAAAGAGAAACTGCTTTGGGTCAAAAATCTCCAAAATGAGAATCGGATCATGATTTTAGGAAAAAAAATCGATTGGTCCTCAGGACTAGGATCACTGGGGCTAATGACTAAATTTTTTAAAACGATAAAGTTGGGAAAAATATAACTGATTTGTTGTAACTGAATTTTGTGGTAAATAAGCCTTTCTGCGGTATCAGTCAACTTAGATTTATTTACCCAGAAACCTATATTCATCATGCCATTAAAAAGGCCGATACTTAAGATAAGAATCCCAAGGATTAAAAATCTAATTTTTATAGGAAATTTTTTCAACCCAATTGCCTCCTATATAAAATTCTATGTAGTCAATTGTAAAAATAACCTTGTGACTTCTATTGAGCGGAGAAAGATACTGGTATTCCTTTGCTTCTCGAAATATAAAACTTTGCCGTTCAAAAGTAATAATTTTTTTCTTGAGTTCATCGATCAAGGGGGGATTATTTTTAATTTGCGCTATTTTGAAAAGATACAGCAAGGCAAAGAGCTTTCTTCCCTTTGGAAAATCATTTCCAAGATACGTCGTAAAGTACTTGGAGGCTTCCTGATAATGAGCATTCAAAAAAAAATATTCTCCTAAGGCAAATAAAGCTTGTTCTTTATACTTTCCCTGGGGGTCTTTTTGAAAGAGTGATCGATAATGCATAAAAGCAAAATCCAGTTGTCCTGATTTTGCCGCTTTAGTGGCTTTAGAATAAAGTTGGTCACTTTCTCCAGCGCTAGCTTGGGAATTAAGAATGAGAAGAATGAGGAAGAAGTTGATCAAAATTTTTTTTCTCATCTATTCCTCCCATAAAAAAACCGAGTTATTCATTATCGATAACCCGGTTTTCTCATTTTAGTCTTCGGTAACCCAGCTGTCCTTTTTAAAGGACCTGTGGCTTTGCCCCTTTACCTTTGTGAGGTTCCCGGGCCCCGCCCTTGGCGGGGGTCCCCACCTTACGGTGGGTGTGCCTTTTCGAACTAATTCCAAAATTCTAATATAAGTATAATATAAATAAGAAGTGAAAACAAATTATTCTACAAAGGCTTCAGTATAGATATTATTAAGATAGCTTGGTAATGCAGGGAGAGAGAATAAAATTTAAATCTGCTATAAAACTTCTGAAGAATAGGAAGAGAGGTACTTTTTACGGATTTTTCCGGTGATTTGTTCTAAGATGTTTAAGGCAAGGGTTTTGCCAATATGAGGGATTTGGGCCAATTGATCAGCAGTTGTAAATTTAAGATCAGAGATTTTTTTAAAGCCCTTGTTAAAAAGTTGACGAGCCCGAATACGCCCAATCCCTTTTAATTGTGTCAGTTCAAGAAGTTCGTCTTTGATCCCGTATTGAATCCGTCGTTGTAATTTTGCTAATTGAAAGGTTAAGTTTTTATAATTCCATAAATCCGCAAAGACCAGGGAGGCATGAATCAACCATTGGGCCGCCTCAATATGACGATAAACATCCCCCGGGCCAATTCCAAATTCATCACAAATGATTTCCTCACGTTCTTCTTCAATCCAATAAGATAATAACATGGTTGTTTTAAGAATAGACAACATAAGAAAATAATGATCCAGAAAGGCTAAATCTTTAAAATTCAAAATGAATTCATCCTGACAATTGGAGGCAAAGGTTTCTAACCCTTCAATTTCACTTTTGGAAAATTTAAGATGGGGACTGTCTGGACAGCAGGAAATAAGATGCAATAATCCAGTATTCGAGAACGATTTGCCTTTGGTCAGTTTTTTAAGACCGACTCGGATCACAATGCTGGAAAGGGGATCAATGTAAAGCCGGCTGGTACATTGACCGAAGGTAGTGGCATAATAACGAAATCCACTTTTCTCGATAAATTCCTCCTTCTGGAGGAAATCAAAAATTTCACCGATCATTTCGATAAGATGGGAAGTCTGACGTTGATGGGCAAAAAATGTTTGGGAGATAAACTCAAAAGTATCATTGATATCGTGCACATAACCACCCGCAATGGAGGACAAAATGTGGATCCGTAACGCCGATTCCTGTCCCAGTTTGGACACCACCGGCTCGGGAGAGGCATTGATATACCGCTCAAACAAAGCCCTTGATTCAGAGTAGGATTTGGCAATGAGCACGGCTTCACCAAACTTGTCATATTGAGGGCGACCGGCCCGACCGGCACATTGTTTGTATTCGGAAATCGGGATGTAAGAAGATCCCAGTCCGTCTTCATAACGTTTGATGTCCCGGATGATGGCGCGTCTGGCTGGGAGGTTGACCCCAGCGGCTAAGGTGGGAGTAGAGCAAATGACTTTGATAAAATTCTGTTTGAAGCTATCCTCAATCAATTTTCTCTGCTTTGGCTTGAGTCCCGCATGATGGAAGGCGACCCCACAGCGGATAACTTCTCCTAGCTTCTGACAAATTTTTGTAGCATCAGAATTTGAACCAACGATTTCTTTAGCGATATCTTGAAGTTGTTTTTTTTCTTTTTCATTTAAGGTGGAGTAAACTTCTCCACTGATTTGACGGCTTGCGGCTTGAGAAGATCGTCGGGAATTAACAAAAATGAGGACTTGTCCTTTGCCGCGCAGGGTGTCGAGGGTCAATTTGCTTAAATCATCGTGGGGTTCTTCTTTGATCAGGCGAGACGCACTGCCTGTAAATTGAATTTCTTCATTAAAGTAGACGCCCTCTTTAAGAGGAATCGGACGCCAGTCACTTTTCACTAATTCTGCCTTAAGCCAATCGGCTATCTCTGGGGCATTGCTGATTGTGGCACTTAACGCCAGGATTTGCGCTCTGGGATTTAACTGCTTGATTCTTGCTGTTAAGATTTCTAAGGTAGGGCCACGCGTCCCATCGTTAATGTAATGGATTTCATCTAAGATAACCACATTCAGAGAATTAATAAGCCAACCCGTTCTGGTGCGAAGGAGGGAATCCACTTTTTCTGCGGTGGCAATCAAGATATCCGCTCGGCTTAAGAAAGCAAGGGGAGTATCATAATCTCCGGTTGCTTGATTGATTTTAACTCCAAGCGACGAATATTTTTGTTTAAACTCTTCATATTTTTCACTGGCCAAGGCTTTTAAAGGAACGATATAAAGGCAACGACCATTTTGTTGAAAAATGGATTTGAGCATGCACAGTTCAGCAATCAAGGTTTTGCCGGCCGCTGTGGGGACAGACATGAGAAGACTTTTGCCTTCCAAGGCCCCTTTGTCGATAGCCTCAGCCTGAGGAGGAAAAAATTCCATAATATTGGATTGCGCAAAAATAGCCTGGACTTCTTCGGGAAAGAGGTAATGGGTCAGGACGGTTGTGAGTTTCATGAAAATGATTTGGGTAACAGGCTTCTCAATTTAGCCAACTCTATTCTACACAAATTAGTTCCCTTGTCAAACAGACAAGATGGAAAGTTTGGGCTTGCTATAATTGTTTTAGTTGACCAGGGATTGGAAAGTCCCTATAATCCATTATAACTTTAATAATTTTCTATCTGATTTTTAGTAAGGGATGAAAGTCGTTTTGCAAAGAGTCAAAGAGGCCAAGGTTACAATCCAGGACCAGATCATCGGTCAAATTGGTTATGGATTGCTTATTTTTGTCGGATTCACTAAGGATGATAATGAGAAGGATATCAATTTTCTAGTTCGTAAGATCATTGATTTAAGAATTTTTGAAGATGACGAAGGCAAGATGAATCGCTCAAGCCTTCAGGTCAAGGCACAGTTTTTGGTGGTTTCTCAGTTTACACTTTTGGGGGATTGTCAGAAAGGCAGACGCCCTTCCTTTGATCAGGCCGCTTTACCCAAACCGGCCGAAAAACTCTACAACTGTTTCGTTGAAAAATTAAAGATGCATCAACTCAAAGTTGAGACAGGTCAGTTCCGTGCCATGATGGAAGTGGCCTTAATCAACGATGGTCCGGTAACATTTATTTTGGAAAGCTGAAACATATAAGCTTTCAGCTATCGGCCATCAGTTGTCAGAAATAGCTTTCACAATCTAGAGTCTCAGTTGACAACTGATAGCTGAAGTCTGAAAGCTTTTTGATATGCAAATCATTGATACTCATGCCCATTTAGATGAATTAGAAGATTTAGATCTCGCCTTAAAAGAGGCCTCCCTTTCTGGCATAGAGGGAATTGTTGCGGTTAGTATGGATTTGAACTCCATGAGGAAAAATATGGAGATTAAAAGAACATTTTTACAACCTAGAATCTATTTAGGGTTAGGTATTCATCCAGGGAATATTAAAGAAGAAGAGATCAAGCCCGGCTTAGAGTTTATGGAAGAACAACTCAGAGAAGCCAATGCGATCGGGGAGATTGGATTGGATTTCTGGTATAAATGGGCCCGGAAGGATGAAGCGGTCAAAGAAAAACAACGCGAGGTTTTTCATCGACAATTAACGATGGCCCAAGAAAAGGAATTCCCTGTGGTCATTCATTCTCGGGGAACGTGGCGGGAATGTTTTGAGGCAACAAAATCTCTGGGGATCGAAAGGGCTGTCTTTCATTGGTACAGTGGCCCCTTAGATGTCCTTAAATGTATCTTAGAGAAAGGCTATTTTGTTTCCGCCACCCCCAGTCTTGCTTATAGTCCTCAATCACGCGAAGCTATTTCCCATGCGCCTATTGAACAAACCCTTATTGAAACCGATTGTCCTGTATTTTACTACGATCCGGAAAAATTTCCCTCTGAATCATCCCTTCTTAAAGAAGGTAAAGCCAAGGATCCCCAATTGGGATTTATCTCTCAACCCAAGGATGTTTTAAGGACTCTGACGGCTTATTGTGAATTAAAAAAGATCAACAAAGATAAGGCTCTTTCAATCTTAAATGATAATGCAAAAAGGTTCTTTGGGATTCCTTAGAATTATCTGAAGGGCCGGGGAGTTTCCGACCCTTCATCTCGAGGAACGAAGTGACGAGGGATTACCACTCTAAGATCCCTCGCCATTCAGGCTTCGGGATGAACCCTCGGGTAAAGTATCCTAAAAACCACCCGAGGGTTCAATTATCTTTAATCCCATCAGGAAAGGACCAACATGAAAAAGATCTTTTCTTTTATTCTGGTGACTGTGATTGTCATTACCGTTGGGCTGATTGTTTATAGTCAACTGATCAGGAAGGCCGTTAAATTCGAGGAGGTCTTACCAGAAAAACCGTTTGTTTTCTTACGTCTCGCTCATCTGGAGAGACACCTCGACAGCTTGGTCAATTCCAATTTTTATAAACAGATTTCGAAAATCGATTTCCGTAGCGGGCTTAAGAAGATGGGGGCCAGTGAAAAAGATTTGATCCTTTTTGATAAGTTTACCCAGCAGGTTTCTTTAACGGCTGTCCAAGAAGTCCTTAAAAGATTTTTCGGCAAAGAAGTAGGTCTAGCGATATATCCAACGTCTTTTGAAGAAATCAAAGATGAAAATCTTGGAGAAATTTTGTCTAATATATTTCTGATCACTCGCCTTCCGATGGAAATCCAATTTGGGCAATTTTTGTCTGGATTTGCGCGTCAATTCCAGAAGGATTTATCAACCCAAGAGGAACGGTATAAAAACTACACCATCTATTATCTAAGATCAAGCGATGGCACAATCAATCTAGGATATACTCGGATTAAAGATCTGTTAGTCTTTGGCCTGGGGGACAAGGCGGCCCGTACTTGCATTGACACTTATATAAAAAGAAGTAAAAATTTTGCTCAAGATAGTCAGTATGAAAAAGTGAGCTCTTCCTTTTTGCCAGAGTCAGATTTCCAAGGGTTGTTTAACTTCGATCTTTTTTTAACGGAGATGAAAAATCAAGTCTTAAAACTCATAAGCAGAAGAAAAGATTATGCGGAGGATATCCAGAAACATTTTGAGGAAAATCTCTTAAACATGCAAGGGTTCCTGGTCATGAGTTTTTCCACCCAATTTGACAAAATTACGAACTCTAAATTCGATATCCATTTTGATAAATATAGGATGAATCCACAGATCCGTTCCCTCTATAGTTGCTCAGTCAAAGATAATCAAACTTTATCCCTGGTCCCGAAAGATGTCTTGGGCTACCAATGGAGCAATTGTTATGACTTCGATTATTACTGGGAACAGTTTATTCAGGAACTGAAGAAGAACGCAGAGAAAGAAATTGATCCACTCCCACCAGAACAGGTGGTTGCCAATATGGAAGCGGCCTTGAAGTTAAGTATCGCCAACGATCTATTGCCGACGTTAGGAGATGAAATCGGTGGTTACCTCAAGGATATCGATACGCAAACCGTATTCCCAGTTCCCAAATTATTATTTTTCCTGCAAGTGACAAACAAGGAGAAGGCCCAGTCTATTATGAAGAACTTAACGGCACTTCAGCCTTTGTTCCAACCTCAGGTTGAACAATACCGTAATCAACCCATCCACTATTTTACAAATCCTTTGTTTTTAGCAATATTGGATCCAGGTTACTGTGTCTTGGATCACTATATCCTCATAGCCACTCATCGGCAGCTGATCAAAGAGTCGCTGGATGTGTCCTCGGATCCTTCTTTGTCCTTGGCATCGGCGCCCAGTTTCCAAGCGATGAACTTTGGTTTAACCGATAAAAACAATTCTGTATTTTTCCTGCAATTTGACCAATTGATGATCAAGGCAAAGGGGTTGGTTGATTGGAGCAATCGCTGGATGGCCCTTCAGGCTTCACGCAGTGAGGCCTTTAAAATGGGAAGTGAGAAGCGTCTAACAGATATTAAAGAAGACATCAAAAAAGAAGAGACGGAATTGGAAAATTTAAAATCAGAACTCAATGCCATTAACGAATCTTTGCTGGCTAATCCTACGGGTGGCGACCCAACACAAAAAGTCGAACTCGAAATGAAAATTAGAGAGAAAGAACAAACCATCGAATCTGCCCAAGGGGCGAAGGCGGAATTGGAGTCCATGATCAAAAATTTTGAAACCCAAATGTCAACTCCCAATAGTCTTAAGGTCTTTTTGGAAGAATTGTTGAAACCTTTAGCGGATGCCTTTGCCAACATTAAATTGATCTCCTCGAAAATGAAAATGAGTGACGAGATTTTAGAAACATTTTTTTATATTAAGATGGAGTAGGATGGGATTTAAGGTGATTTAATGAACTTATTTGGTTTTCTCAAATGGCAAAAAATTATTTAAAATCGATTTCCACCTTTATCCTTTTCAGCCTTTTGGCTTTCTTTGCCTATTTTGGAATCCAATTTTATGCCAAGTATGTGCAGGAAAATAAAATCCTTAAACAGATTGTTTCTCGTCTTCAGGCGGAGTCCCGCATTGCAGAAGCCTTGGTCACGGATGTGCAATTTAATCCCATCACCCAAAAACATATGACGACGATTAAATTCCTGGAATATGACAGCCAGGGGCATCCTTTAGCCCCAAGGTATTTTACCTTCCAAGGGAATATCATTCAGTTTCAGTCGCTGGTGGTGCGGTTTGATGATGTCTATGTTAAATCAGCGGATCCCTTGCGGGGCAAAAGTGCATATCTATTCTGGAAGGTCTTTGTTTTAGATGGCCAAAATACCCAGGAGTATGAGATCACTCAGGTGAATTCCATTCCTGAGGGTTATAAAATTGATGGCCCGAGTAATGCCTTTGAAGAAGAAATCTGGAGGGATTTTTGGTCCTATGCCTTGGATGAAAAGAAGGCCTCTAAAAAGGGAATCAAAAATGCCCAGATCGAGGCCCCGGGCACAAAGTTTATTCCCGGGATGCTCTATACCTTAAAGATCGAACATGACGGCGGAATCCGCATTGATACCAAAGAGGTCCCGGCGATTTTAAGGGGAGAGAAGATTCAGTAATGATCACGCGATTCGTTCATTCGAAATTTTGTACAGTGATGATAAAAAGAGAAACGATGGGTCTAAAGATATGAAAAACAAAGAAATTGCCGAGATTTTTAATCGGATGGGGACCCTTTTGGAGATGAAAAATGAGAATGTCTTTAAGGTCCGTGCCTATTACAAGGCGGCCGAAAATATTTCCAATCTGGCTGAAGACATCGAGTCGGTAAAAAATGAGAAGCGACTTTCTACCATTTCTGGGATCGGCAAGGCCTTGGAGGAAAAGATCATCGAATATTGTGAAACGGGAAAAATTTCAGCTTACGGAAAGCTTCTGGAAGAAATTCCAGAGAGTATTTTTGAGGTGATCAATATCCCATCGGTTGGCCCTAAAAAGGCCAAGCTCTTTTATGACCAACTTAAAGTGAAAGATTTGCAGGGATTGCGCAAGGCCGCCGAAAATGGAAAATTGTTAGGACTTCCTGGGATTAAGGAAAAGACAATCGAGAATATCTTAAAAGGCATCAAAATCGTCCAGCAGGGCCAAGAACGGATGAATTTAGGAACAGCGACCCAAGTGGCTGAGGAAATCATCGAAAATTTAAGGAAACTCAAAGAAGTCAAACAAATCGCCGCCGCAGGAAGTTTAAGACGTAGGAAAGAAACTATTCGGGATATTGATATCCTTATTGATTCCTCAGATCCACAAAGGGTCATGGATATCTTTGTAAAATTGCCTTCGGTCAAACAAGTCAATGTCCATGGCGATACCAAGTCCTCCATTTTAACCCAGGATAATATTCAGGTCGATTTAAGGGTGGTTGACCCTAAATGTTTTGGCGCAGCCTTGTTATATTTTACTGGTTCAAAAAGTTTTAATGTCAAAATCCGTCAGATTGCCATCAAGAAGAATATGAAGGTGAATGAATACGGGATTTTTTCGGTCAAAAGAGAAGAAGAAAAACGGCTGGCCAGTAAAACCGAAGAAGAATGTCTGAAGGCTTTAGGATTACCCTATATCCCTCCCGAGTTGCGGGAAGAGATTGGGGAACAGGAATTGTTTGGAAAACCAGGAGACACCATCATCAAGAGCATTCCCCAACTCATTGAGCAGAAAGATATTCGAGGGGAGTTGCATGTCCATTCCACTTGGTCGGATGGGAGTAACTCAATCGCGGAAATGGCCGAGGCTGTCCGAAAAAGAGGGTATCATTATCTGGCTATCAGTGATCATTCCCCGCGCTTGAGGGTGGCCGGGGGGGTTTCGGTCGAAAATCTTAAAAAGAAGAAAAAAGAAATTGATGAATTGAATAAAAGGTTCAAAGATTTTCGGATCCTTTTTGGCACAGAAGTCGACATAGACACACAAGGGAATTTGGATTACAATAATAAAATCTTAAGTGAGTTTGATGTGGTTATTGCGGCCATTCACAGCGGTTTTGAACAACCAAAAGAAGTACAGACCAAACGCCTGATCAAGGCTTGCCAAAACAAATTTGTACATATCATTGCCCACCCCACAGGGGTGCATCTAGGCAAACGCGAACCGTACGATATTGATTTGAAGGAACTCTGCCAAGTGGCCAGGGAAACTAACACGTGTTTGGAGATTAACTCCTTTCCGATTCGATTAGATTTGAATTCAGCCAACGTTTATTTTGCGCGCAGTCAAGGTGTAAAATTTATCATTAATACCGATTCCCACTCCCTTTCCCATCTGGATTATATCAAATTTGGGGTGGCCATTGCCCGACGGGGTTGGTTAACCAAAAAGGATGTCTTAAACACGATGTCTTGCGAGGAGTTATTGAAGGCCTTAAAATACAATTGATAAGTACCTATTACCTTGGGGCCGGGTTAAAAGAAATCAATCAAAAGTGATTTACCTGGTTACTTGGTACGCGTTACCAATACGTATCTATGTTTAAGATTGTCAATAAACAAATATTAGCCCATGATGTTAAAAGGATTGAGATCCAAGTTGAATCCATCGCCAAGCGAGTAAAGCCCGGACAGTTTGTTATTGTGATTCCAACGGAAGATAGCGAATGGATCCCATTGACAGTCGTAAAAGCCGATCCCAAACAGGGAGTGATTTCTTTGATTTTTCAGGAGGTCGGCTTGACCACCCGACAATTGGGGGCTATTCCTATCAATGACAATGTGTATTCCCTTATCGGTCCTTTAGGTCAACCCGCCAGGATTGAAAAATTTGGGTTAGTGATTTGTGTGGCCACCGGTGTGGGAATAGCCCAGATTTTACCCATCTGCCAGGCCTTAAAATCCGTAGGGAATAAAGTGATTGGTGTCATGGGCGCTAAAACAAAACGGAGTCTTATTTTAGAATCGCAGATGCGTTTAACTTGTCATAAACTTTTTATTTCCACTAATGATGGATCTTTTGAACGAAGGGGGTTAGCCACCGATATTGTCAAAGAATTGCTCGACAAAGAAAAGATCAATTTGATTTATGCCATTGGGACAATAGAGATGCTAAAGGAAGTCTGCTGTTTAACAAGTTTGCGGTCGATTAAAACCCTCGTTCAGTTAAATCCGATCATGCTCTGCGGAACAGGGATCTGTGGCTCGTGCCAGCTGAAGGTTAAAAACAAGATTGTTCTAGCCTGTCAGGAGGGGGTTGAATTTGACGGACACGCGGTGGATTATTCTGACTTACAAATCCGAATGAACGCTTTTAAAAATCCTCTTTTAGAAGATACAGCAAAACCCGAAAGTTATCAAAAAGAGTTTGGACCTTTAAAAAGATTTTTTCTTGAAATTTTTTCAGAAAAATAATAAACCGAACACACAGCCGGTGTTTGTGTTGAACAAACACCGGCTGTGGAGATGATGATTGATTATTGAAACACATTCTTTAAGAAATGCCACAGCCAATTCCACAAACTTTACCAGCACAGAAACGTTTAAAAGATTTTCAAGAGGTGTCCTTAGGTTTTCCTAAAAAGGTAACTCTAGAGGAGGCGCGAAGGTGTCCTCAATGTCACGAACCCCCTTGTGTTCCGGGATGTCCCTTAGGGATTGACATTCCTGGATTTATCCGACTCCTAAGAGAGGGAGATCCGGTCGGGGCCTTTAAAAAAATCAAAGAACAGAATGAATTCCCTTCCCTCTGTGGACGGGTCTGTTTTGCCCCCTGTGAAAGGATCTGTGTGTTAGAGAAGGAAGAGGCCCCGATTGGTATCCGCGCCTTGGAAAGATTTGCGGCCGATCACGGTAGACATAAGGTTTTCCCTGGCAAAAAACCCAATCCGACTGGGAAAAAGGTGGCTATTATTGGTTCTGGGCCGGCGGGCTTAACAGCAGCCGTGCAATTGGCTAGAAAAAATTATCAGGTCACAATCTTTGAGGCCTTGCCTAAAGCCGGTGGGATTCTACGTTACGGGATTCCTGAGTTTCGTTTACCAAAACTCATTCTTGACAGTGAGATCGAAGAGGTCCGAAGTCTGGGGGTCGATATCCTGACGAGTTGTCTTATTGGGGAGAATCTTACTTTGGATGAGCTTTTTCAAAAAAAATTCGAAGCAATCCTCTTAAGTGTGGGAACAGGAAGTCCTCAAGTTTTCGAAGTTCCCGGTACAAATTTCAATGGGGTTTATTATGCTAAGATGTTATTGATGCAGATTAACTTTTCACCATCCAGTCTATTGAAGAACACATCAGTCTTACGGATTGGACAAAGGATGGCAGTGATCGGGGCTAATCCTTCTGCTCTGGATACGGCGCGGGTGTGTTTACGCTTAGATCCGAAAAAGGAGGTCCATTTGATCTTTGATACAACCCATGAGGATATGAGGATTCATCCTCAAGATCGGGAAGAAGCCAAAAAGGAAGGGATCAAATTGGAAGGGCTGACACGTGTTCTTGAGATCTTAGGTGAGGATAACAAGGTAGTTTCCGGACTGAGATGTATTCGCCTGGATTTTGCTGATCCGAATAAAACAGGGAAATGGGAATTGATCCCTGTCCCCGACTCGGAATTTGACCTCAATGTGGATACCGTTATTATTGCGGAAGATTATCAACCTAATCTTCGTTGGAGGCAAAGGATTTCTGGGCTTAAATGGAATGAGGACGGAACGCTTTGGACGGATTTAACGACTGCCATGACCTCACATCCGGGAATTTTTGCGGCTGGGGATGTGACGAGCCTTAAAGGAGATATCGTTAAGGCCATGGCGGATGGTAAAAAGGCAGCCGCAGGGATTGATCAATATTTGAAGATAAAATCAAAGTGATTTTAAAATAAAAATGATGAAAGACAAAAATTTTTTAAAACGATTGAGCGTGGATGACATTTTGAATAAGAAAAGAAGAGGGGAAAGGATCATTATGCTCACTGCTTATGACTATCCTCTGGCTTCTATCCTTGATCAATGTGAGGTGGATATCATTTTGGTCGGGGATTCCCTTGCCAATGTGGTGTTAGGTCTTGCCTCAACCAAAGAGGTTAGTTTAGAAGAGATGCTGCATCACACCAAGGCCGTCAACCGGGCCGTTCAAAAAGCGATGCTTGTTGGCGATATGCCCTATGCGGCCTATCAGATTCGTCCCAAAGAAGCGGTTAAAAATGCCAGAAGATTTATTGAAGAGGCTGGGTGTAATGCGGTTAAACTCGAATGGTGTCAGGACTGTTTAGAAATTGCCGAGGATATTGTTAAGGCAGGGATTCCGGTCATGGGCCATGTGGGACTGACACCTCAGACTGCGCAGGAGACGGGGGGATTCAAGGTTCAAGGGAAAGATGTTCAGTCGGCCCAAGAAATCCTTTCTCATGCCAAGGCATTGGAACAAAAGGGTTGTTTTAGTATCGTTTTAGAGTGCATCCCCGATAAAATTGCGGATTTGATTACCAAAAGTCTTAAAATTCCAACTATCGGTATTGGGGCCGGTCCTCAGTGTGATGGCCAGGTTTTAGTGACTTATGATCTCATTGGACTTTTTGATCGATTCAAACCCAAATTTGTCAAACAATATGTTAATGTCAGCGAACTCGTCAAAAAAGGAGTCCATCAATTTCGACAGGAAGTCATGGAAGGAACATTTCCCGACAAACAACACAGTTACGCCATTCCTGAGGAAGAATTGGAGAAATTGGTCAATAAATTTTCTGTCAGCTCAAAAATCTTGAATAAAAAATCATGAAAAAATGCCCTTATTGTGCTAAGGAGATTGAAGAGGAAGCCGTCAAATGCCAATACTGTCATGAGTATGTCAATATCCCTCCCAAAGTGCCTCCCTCCCCCAAAGGGCCTTGGTACTTTAGTCTAACTGCGATTATTGTTGGATTCTTGTGTATTGGGCCCTTGATTTTACCTTTAGTGTGGTACAATAAACGCTTTAAGTTTTTGACTAAGGTCATCATGACCTTGGTGATGATCTTAGTGACTTGGGGGATCATTGAGGTCTTTTTGTCCTCCCTAGATTATTATAAAAAATTTTTGGATGTCCTTTGGGGGCATACATCCATTTGATGTTCAATTCTCGAGACAAAACTCTTGCTTTTTAAAGAACTTTTAGATAGAATAAACGGTCTGTGTGAAGAAATAAAATTTTTTGAGACAAGACGGGATATAAACTGTTCTTAAATTTTTGATAAAATTTTAGTAACGATTTGAATCTCAAATTCTCCCCGGAGGATTGAATCTACCTGTCGGTAGATAGGTCTGCCTTCATGCAAATGACCGTTGATATGGAAAGAATTGTATCTTTGAGTAAGAGGCGGGGGTTTGTTTTTCCATCTTCCGAGATCTACGGTGGTTTGGCCAGCGCTTGGGATTACGGTCCGTTAGGAGTGGAGTTAAAGCGTAATATCAAGGCGGCTTGGTGGAAGGCGGCTGTGCACAATCGGGATGATATCGTTGGGCTGGATGCGAGTATTTTAATGCATCCGGAAGTTTGGAGGGCTTCAGGACATACAGAAAATTTTACGGACATCCTTTTTGATTGTAAAAAATGCAAAAAGCGTTTTCGACAGGATCAAATAGGTGATCGATGTCCTTCTTGTGGGTCCCAAGAATTCACCGAGGGACGGGCCTTCAACCTCATGTTACAAACTCCTCTGGGGGCAGTTGAGGATGAAAGCAGTTTGACTTTTCTTCGTCCAGAAACGGCCCAAGGGATTTTTGTTAATTTTAGAAATGTTTTGGATACAACACATTGGAAACTTCCCTTTGGCATTGCCCAGATAGGGAAATCTTTCCGCAATGAAATAACACCAGGGAATTTTACCTTTCGGACTCGGGAATTTGAGCAGATGGAAATCGAATATTTCACCCACCCGAAAGAGGCAGAAGACCATTATCAGAAATGGGTTGAAGAGCGATTCCATTGGTATTTGAATTTAGGAATCAAAAAGGAAAATTTGCGATTACGTGAACACGGGAAAGAGGAATTAGCTCATTATGCCGCGGCGTGTACGGATATCGAATTTCATTTCCCCTTTGGTTGGTCAGAACTCGAGGGGATTGCCAATCGCACCGATTTTGATCTCAAACAGCATGCAAAATTTTCGGGGAAAGATCTCATGTATCAGGATCAGATCACCAAGGAGAAATTTTTCCCGTTCATTATTGAACCTTCGGGAGGGGTGGATCGTGCGGCTTTAGCGTTTCTGGTGGACGCCTATCATGAGGAAGAGGTTAGAGGTGAGCAAAGAGTTGTCCTTAAATTAAGCCATCTTTTATCTCCCATTAAGGTAGCGGTTTTACCTTTATTGAAAAAAAATGCAGAGATCGTCTCTTTAGCCAAGGCCATCAAGCAGGATTTACAGAAAGATTTTGTCTGCGTGTACGATGACACCGCCTCCATCGGTAAACTTTATCGTCGACAGGATGAGATAGGGACCTTTTATTGCATCACGGTAGATGTCCAATCTTTAGAGGATCAAAAGGTCACCGTCCGCCATCGGGATACGATGCAGCAAGATCGCATCGCGGTTGCGAAATTGAAGGACTATTTGAGGGAAAGATTGCTTTAGATCAGAAACAGTTGTTCCCCTTCTCAAACAGGAGGGCGGCTATTTTTAGATGCTTTAGTTAAAGAAAAGTGTCTGTTGATTAAAAGTTCATTTTTTTAAACTCCATTTTATAGAAAGGTTAACAAAGATGTCAAAAAAATTTGTCTATTCCTTTGGTGGTGGCAGAGCCGATGGGACTGCTCAAATGAAAAATCTTTTGGGTGGCAAAGGTGCGAATCTTGCGGAGATGGCTGGACATGAAGATTTAAGACTCCCCGTTCCCCCTGGCTTTACCATTACGACCGAGGTGTGCATTTATTATTATCAGAATAGTAAAAAGTATCCCTCCGGATTGAAAGAACAGGTCTTGGCTGCCCTCAAAAAAGTAGAATATCTCACCGGGAAGAAATTCGGAGATCCCCAAAATCCATTGTTAGTCTCGGTTCGCTCTGGGGCGCGAAGATCTATGCCAGGAATGATGGAGACGGTCTTAAATGTTGGATTGACCGAGAAAACCCTCGTTGGCCTTTCCCAAAGATCAGGGAATGAACGATTCGTTTACGATGCCTATCGTCGATTATTAACGATGTATGCCGATGTGGTGATGGAGAAGGCTGCGGGAATAGAACCCAAAGACGGTAAGGGGATTCGCAAGCAATTGGAGGGAATCTTCGAAGAGATCAAACACAAACGAGGAATCGAGAACGATTCCGATCTGAATGTTGAGGATCTTAAAAAAATTTCTGCTCTGTATAAAATTAAAATCAAAGAGATCTTAGGGGAGGAATTTCCGGATGATCCCTATGATCAACTGTGGGGAAGCATTGCCGCTGTCTTCAGTTCTTGGAATGGGAAAAGGGCGGTGGCTTATCGACGGATAGAAGGGATTCCGGATGATTGGGGAACAGCGGTCAATGTCCAAAGCATGGTCTTTGGAAATATGGGGAACAATTCGGCTACCGGGGTCGCCTTTACCCGCAATCCCGGAACAGGGGAAAACAATTTTTATGGAGAATACCTCGTCAATGCCCAAGGGGAGGATGTGGTGGCCGGGATCCGCACCCCTGCTCCGATTAATAAATATTCCCAGAGTGAACATAATAAAGACCTAAAAACATTGGAAGAATTGAATCCCCGGGTTTACAAAGAATTGGATAACATCCGGAAACGACTGGAACGCCACTATCGAGATATGCAGGATATTGAATTTACGATCGAAGAAGGCAAACTTTACATGTTACAATGCCGGGTGGGTAAGAGAAACGGTCCGGCAGCCGTTCGCATGGCCATGGATATGCTTAAAGAAAAGCTGATTACTAAACAAGAAGCGGTTAAACGCGTGACTCCTTCCCAGTTAGATGAATTGCTTCATCCTATCATTGATCCTCAAGAAGAAAAGCGGGCTAAGCTGTTGGGTAAAGGTCTGCCGGCTGGTCCAGGAGGAGCCAGCGGACAAATCGTCTTTACCGCAGAGGATGCGGTCAAATGGTTTAAAGATGGGAACAAGATCATTCTAGTGAGAGAAGAAACCAATCCCGAAGATGTCGAGGGGATGCGAGCCTCGGAGGCTATTTTGACAGCCCGAGGAGGAATGACTTCCCACGCCGCCTTGGTGGCCCGTGGGTGGGGCAAATGTTGTATTGTCGGATGTTCGGATATCGATATTGATTTAACCCAAAGAATAATGAAGGTGGGGGATAATCATCTCAAAGAAGGGGATTGGATCACCTTGAATGGTACAAAAGGCACGTTTTATGAAGGACGATTGGCGATGATTGATGCTACCCAAGAAAACAGTTTATTTAATGATTTCCTTAAAGTTTGTGATAAGTTAAGAAAATTAAAAATTCGCACTAATGCCGATACTCCGGAAGATGCTGCCAAGGCCCGTTCTTTTGGAGCCGAGGGGATTGGTCTTTTCCGAACCGAACATATGTTTTATGGAAAAAACTCTGAGGAACCCTTGTTTCTTTTAAGAAAGATGATTGTCTCTAAGGATGAAAACGAACGTCGTCGGGCTCTTGCGGAATTATTTCCCCATGTCAAAAAGGATATTAAGGGAACCCTCGAGGCGATGGAAGGATTTCCGGTAACAGTTCGATTGCTCGATCCGCCTTTGCACGAATTTGTTCCGCATAACCAAGACCAGCTGTTGAGTTTAGCCAATAGTCTGGGGATTTCCATGGAGGCCTTAGAGAAAAGGGCGGCAGGTTTGCGGGAATCCAACCCCATGATGGGGCATCGGGGGGTGCGTTTGGGGATTACCTATCCGGAAGTGACCGAGATGCAGGTCCGGGCCATCTTTGAGGCGACGGTTGAATCATTAAAAGAAGGAAAAAAGGTTTTCCCCGAGATCATGATTCCGGTGGTTGGGACTCAGAAGGAATTGGAGCACCAAAAAACCATTGTCGAGCGGGTCTATCAAGAGGTCTGTCAAAAATATAGTGTAAAAAAGATTCCCTATCTTTTCGGAACGATGATCGAGGTGCCGAGATCCACTTTAGCCGCAAACCAGCTAGCCATGGTTGGCGATTTCTTTTCCTTTGGGACAAATGATTTAACCCAAATGTGTTTTGGATTTTCGCGGGATGATATTGGCGGGTTTCTGCCGGATTATATCTCTAAAGGGATATTACCGGAAGATCCGTTTCAAAGCATTGATATCAGTGGTGTTGGCCAGTTAATTGAGATAGGAGTCAAAAGAGGCCGGGAGGTTAAAAATAAACTCAAGATTGGAATCTGTGGGGAACATGGAGGGGATCCAGCCTCAATCCATTTCTGCCAAAAAGTGGGTATGGATTACGTCAGCTGTTCTCCTTATCGCGTTCCTATTGCACGTCTTGCGGCAGCCCAGGCGGCTTTGAATACAAACCCAATAACTCCCAAAAAAAAAGTTCAAAAAAGAAAAAATACAAAAAATAAATTTGGTAAGATGAGACACCAGATAAAGGAAATCCTGGCAAAAAGGTGAAACTTTTAGCAAAAAATTATTTTAGGGGAACATTGAAAAATTCTGTTTTATCGTTGCCAAGGTTGATGAATTATGGACCCAATTAAGGCCTACCTTAAGGATGTTCGAACCATACCTCTCTTAACGGCTCAGGAAGAAGTTGATCTTGCCCGTCGGATCAAAAAGGGCGACAAAGATGCCCGCAATAAGATGATCCGCTCTAATCTCCGTTTGGTCATCAGTATCGCCAAAAGATATGTGAATTTAGGTGTCCCTTTAAGCGATTTGATTGAAGAAGGCAATATTGGCTTGATGAAGAGTGTAGAAAAATTCGATCCCGAGAGAGGGTTTCGATTCTCTACCTATGCGGCTTGGTGGATTAAGCAAGGGATCTCTCGGGCTATTATTGACCAAGGGAAATTGATCCGCGTTCCTGTTTACATGAATGAAGAAATTTTGAAATATAAAAAGGTCCTGGAAAAGTTAACCCATAAACTGAAAAGGAAGCCTCGCATCGGTGAAATCGCCAAAAAGATGCAAACGACGGTAGACAAAATCAGAGAGTTAGAACAGGCCATTGCCAAGATGTCTAGTCTGGATGCCCCTATCGGAGAGGATGGGGATGGACAGGTCAAAGATATCATTGAGGATCAGAGTTTGATTAGCCCCGATGAATATATGGAACTCTTTTTAAATCGGGAGAGGGCCATAAGTTTTTTGGAAATGCTCAGTGAACGAGAGCGTAAGATCCTAGACATGCGATTTGGCATTACGGATGGCAATACCCATACCCTTGCAGAAATTGCTAAAGAATTGGGTGTCTCCCGGGAACGAATACGACAGATTGAGGCGGCCGCTATTAAGAAAATCCGCCTGATCATTAAACAAGAAAAACAGGCACCTTAAGGGATGCGTTTTAAAAAAAGAAAAAAGACCTTTGTCCTAGTCATCCCCAGTTTTGAAGATATCTTTCATTCTTTCTATGCCGGGGAGATCATCAAAGGGGCGAGTCTCTCCGCCAGCCGTTTGAAGATTGATATCCTGGTCCATATCACCGATCGATTTGATCACCGGGGGTGGTTGGATTCTTCTTTACTCGATCCGAATTTTATTGATGGAATTGTTTTTGGGGATATCGACAATGACATTAATGTGGTCAAAAAGGCCATAGCTCGGCGGATTCCTGTCATTGTTCTCAACAATTATTTAGAGGAACCCATTAACTGCATTGCGATTGATAATCGCAAAGCCTCTAAGGAGGTTATGAAACATCTGGTGAAATTAGGTCATAAGAATATTGCCACAATCACCGGAGATTTATCCACCCAAGCCGGACAATGGCGTTTAGAAGGTTATTATGAGGCTTTGAATGAATTCGGGATTAAACCGCCGAAAACCTATATCACCCACGGGGATTTTTTACGCACTCCCGCTCGTCTTGCGGCTAACAAATTATTGAAGTTAAAAAGCCGTCCAACGGCTGTCTTTGCCGCTTCAGATGTGATGGCCTTGGAGCTGTTGGATGTCGCTCGTTCCAGTAATATCAAGGTTCCCGAGGAACTGTCTGTCGTGGGTTTTGACGATAATCCCTTGAATGTTAACAGCCCTGTTCGGCTGACAACCGTGTTTCAACCATTGGTGGAAATGGGACGTTTGGGGGTAGAACATCTCAAACAAATCAGCAGGGGAGAAGCCCCTCTTCCCATCAAAGTGATGTTGCAAACTAAGTTAGTGGTTCGTTCCTCAACCGCGGTGTGTACCGCAGAGCAAAATCAACCGGTGGAAGAAGTCAGTCAAGAGTGAGGTGATTTATGGTTAAAAAAGTTTCTTTAAATCCAGAGGATCTCAAAAATCGTATTCGGGATATCCCGGATTTCCCCAAAAAGGGAATTATCTTTAAGGACATTACAACACTTCTTAAAGATCCCGCGGCTTTTAAAGAGGCTGTTGATCTTTTGGCAGAGAAGTTCAAAAACCAAAAGATCGAACAGGTGATCGCTATCGAATCCCGAGGATTTATTTTTGGATCTGTCCTGGCCTATAAACTGGGAGCGGGTTTTGTTCCCGTAAGAAAGAAAGGCAAACTCCCGTATGAAACCAAAAGTGTCACTTATCAACTGGAATATGGGACGGATACCTTAGAAATCCATAAAGATGCTATTCATAAAAAAAGTCGGGTCTTGATTGTGGATGATCTCTTAGCCACCGGTGGAACAGTGGAGGCGGTAGCCAAATTAGTCAGGAGCTTCAACGCTCATATCGCGGGTGTCGCCTTCTTAGTGGAACTTACCTTCTTGAATGGCAAGAAAAAATTAAAAGATTTACCGGTTTATTCGATTATTGAATATTGAGAAAAAATAAAAGAACTCAAAGAATTCAAAGAACCCTCGGTGATTCCAAAAATTGAAATTTGACTTGCCTTTTAAAAAAGATTCCCATGGGCTCTCAGTATTTCAGTAGAACCACCCCAATCGCTTTCATTTGTATTTTTCTTGTCACCTTCTTCGTTTATAGCCCTACCTTAAGAAATGATTTTGTTAATTGGGATGATGACGTCCATCTTTTAGACAATCCTTTCGTCCATGCCCTCGATGGCAAGCATATCGCTGCGATCTTCCTATCAACGGTTAATGATATCTATATCCCTTTAACGACCCTCTCTTTCGCCATTGAATATCATTTTTTTAGGAGTTGGCCATTGATATACCATTTGGACAATTGTATCCTTCACGGTTTGGTTACCTCGATGGTGTTACTATTTGCCTTGCGGTGTGGGTTAACTTTGCGGGCCTCAGTCATCGCGGCTCTTATTTTTGGCCTTCATCCCATACATGTGGAATCGGTGGCCTGGGTGACGGAACGTAAAGACGTTCTTTATTCATTTTTTTATATGTTGGCTCTCCTTTTGTATTGTGATTACCTTGATATTATGAAATTTGAATCAGCAGGATCAATCCAGGAAAGGGGTACCCCGGAAGGCGGTCGTGTTTCACAATGGAAATACAAAAAGCTCTTACGATTGGTTTTGATAATTTTGTTTAGTCTTTTGAGTATTCTGGCTAAACCTATGGCTCTGAGTCTTCCTTTGATTTTTGGAATATGTGATTGGTATTTCAAAAGAAAGTTTTCGATTTTATCTTTGCTTGAAAAATTAAGCTTAACCGTTTTTTTCCTGCCGATTTTATGGTTAACATACCATCATCACCTACGCGTCTTTAACTCCAATTTTCTGGAATCTTTCCTTATTTGGACTTGGTGTTTTGGCTTTTATTTAATGAAGTTTTTTTCCCCGGATTATTTTGTCGTTCTATATAAACTTCCTTCACCAGTCGGGTTTTTCCATAAACCATTTTTGTCTTCTATTTTTTTATTTTTCATCTTTTTTACGAGTTTATATGTTTCAAGGAAAAATAGATTATTTTGTTTTTCTTTTTTGTTCTACTTTTGTTCCATCTTTTTTTTGTTGAGATGGGATCAATATGATACTAATATTGTGGCGGATCGATTTATGTACCTTCCTAGCCTTGGGTTGTGCCTATGGTTGGGAATCATTTTTGAGTCCATTTACTTGAAATGGCGGACTGCCCGGTTTTTGAAAATAGTCTTAATCAGTTCCGGCCTTATTTTTTTAGGGTTATTGGTCACGAAGACCTATCGACAATGTCAGGTTTGGAAGAACGGGGTTTCCTTATGGCAACATCAGTTGAATTATCGAGGAGAGGTCGCCACCGCTTTAGTTTATCAGAAATTGGCTTATGCCCTGAGTTGTGAAAAAGACTTTCTTGCGATCCTTCATCGTTACCGATTTCTAACTCAGTTGGAAGAAAAGAAACTGTTTAACTTAGATAAATCCATTCAATTAGAAAAAGATTGGGAAAGAATTGAAGAGGTAATCTCGCTTAATGAAAAGGCGATAAATATTAAACCCGATTTTGCAAATGCTTATTATAATTTAGGATGGCTGTACGCTGAGTTGGGAAAGATAGAATTAGCCAAAGAATATTATGAGAAGACGATTTACTTTAATCCTAAACATTTTGATGCCTATCGGGAATTAGGACGATTATATTTAAATTTGAATAAGCCCAACGAGGCTGTGTCGGCTTTTCAAAAGGCCATTGCCTGCAATCCTTACAATGAGATATTGTGTTTACAGATTATTAAGGATTATCAAAGACTGATTAGATCAGACCACTCTCCGGAGATATATCGAAAAGAAAGAGATCGGCTCATAAACCTTTATAACTCATTAATAGGTCAATAAATGATTCTACTCCATTTCAGAGATCTCAGGATATTCATAATCTTATTTTTCGTCCTCCTTTGGACGATGATTGCCTTATATCCTAGTTTGAATTGTGACTTTGTCAATTGGGATGATCCGGCGCATCTTTATGAAAATGACTTAGTCAAGTCCCTTGATTTCTCAAATATCCGAAAAATTTTTCAAACTCGAGTGAATGGAACCTACATTCCCCTCACTATTCTTTCTTTTGCCGTTGAGTATCACTTTCTAAAGGATGAACCCTTTATCTATCATTTAAACAATCTAATTCTTCATCTAATGAATGTGGCCTTGATCTTCTGGTTAGCCTTGCGTCTGGGGCTCTCACGGTGGGCAGCCGGGGGGGCCAGTTTATTGTTTGGAATCCATCCTATGCATGTGGAATCGGTTGCATGGATTACGGAACGCAAGGATGTTTTGTATAGCCTATTCTATCTTTTGTCATTGCACTGTTATTTTTTCTATGTCCAAGGTCAGCAAAATCAAAAATATAGTAAGATTCAAAGAAAAATTCTTTTTTATGGATTTTCCATTTTCACCTTTCTTTTAAGTCTCTTAGCTAAACCGATGGCCATTAGTCTTCCCTTGATTTTGTTTCTTTTCGATTGGCTTTTACAAAGAAAGTTCCGCAAACTGATCTTGTTAGAAAAGCTCCCGTTCTTTTTGCTGGCGATAAGTATTGGGTGGATGACCTATTCGATTTTTATCCGTATCCCGGGAAAAGATGTTTTATCGGGCCTTTGTATTTGGTCATGGTCATTGGCATTCTATGTTCAACAATTTCTTTTCCCAACCTTTTTAACCCCCATTTATCATACTCCCTGGCCACTAGAATCCTCGTATCCTATTTATTTTTTTTCTGTAGTTTTAGTTATAGCCTTAGGCGTTGCCATAGTTTACTGGCGTAAACATCGCTGGTTTGTTTTTGCGCTAGGATTTTATCTCCTCTCGATTTTCTTTTTGTTAAGGTTTGACGATAGGTTGGATGTTAATGTTGTCGCGGATCGGTTTATGTACCTTCCCAGTTTAGGATTCTGCTTGCTTATCGGATATTGGATAGAGAGATTAATTGAGAATGCCGGAAATGATCATTGGGTAGAAAAGGGGGCTATTTATTTGGGATTTTTGACGGTCTTGATGACTTTGAGCTTTAAGACCCTCGCTCAGTGCCAGATATGGGGAAATAGCATCACGTTATGGACTTATCAAATTTCCATTTCTCCAGTAGAAGAAATTGCCTTCAATAATTTGGCCAACGCCTATCGCGCTAAGGTACCTTTTCAGGAATTTTATAAGAAGGACCAAAAGCGTCAGCAAAGAATTCGAAAAGAAACACCTAAAGAAGGAAAAGATATAGCAGAATTATCCGGGAAGGCCTTCTTGCAGCATCTTATCTACCTCTATAAAAGGGCAATGAAGTTAGAGCACGATTACTTACCCGCTTACTACAATTTAGGCTATTTGTATCAAGATATAGGGGAATATAAAAAGGCTATCGAGGTTTATCAGGATATGCTTTCGTTAGATCCTTTTGATTATGAAATTCATTTTTATTTAGGGGAATCGTATCAAGAGTTAGGGCAAACACGCCCGGCTATTCTCCATTATCTGAATTCTATTCTTTTAGCCCCGGCCTATGAAGAAATGTATATCAAGGTCATTTTGGCTTTCAACAAGGCCATTAACGATGAACAGCCTGATAGGGACCTTTATCAAGCGATGAGATCAAGGATTTTTAATATTTATAAGGAATTTTCTAAAGAAAAGAAGGCCGCCGATTATTTTCATCTGGCCAATATCTTTAAAAAAGAACAGAGAGGAGAAGAGGCTTTGATTGCCCTCTATCAAAAAGCCAAGGAAATGAACTCCCAATATACGGAAGCCTATTTTGATCTTAAAAATTTCGTATCTTCTCCCCAAGTCCATTGGGAGATTATTTCAAGAGAACAGAAAGATATCCCTGTCGAAAACATAGGACATTTGCAAGAAAGACGATTCCGTTATTGATAAGAAAAATCGAAATGAATAATGATAGAAAGGGCAGTTCGCTTCTAAAAATAGCCTGTGAGAAACAAGATTGACACTCCAGGGAGTTAATGCTTTAATTTATTCCTTACTTTAGATTAATTCTTTAGGAACAATCATTTCAATACAATGCGCCTGTAGCTCAGATGGATAGAGCGCGGCTCTCCTAAGGCCGGCGTCGCACGTTCGAATCGTGCCAGGCGCACTAGTTTTCGTTTAAGTGCTTTCGCGTTGGACTACGCCCAGCCCTGGCCTTGCGGGTTCAGGCGTAGCTAAAGAAGGCATTCATTTAGGAAGCGAAGTCTGCCCACCCAGCGGTCGCCTTTAGCGGGCCGGGAGTCTGGCGAAGTCCCCCACGAAAGCCTGCCTGTCGCGGCAGGCAGGTTGCGGGACGAAGATGGAACCAACAAAGTCCAGGGTGTTTACCCAGCGTCCAGTGTGGCGAATTAGAAATCCAATAATTCCTTGTTAAGTTTTTGAAATAAATCTTAAAACAAATGTTAAAGGATTTGAGGCTGTTAGACCTCTTTTAAAAAATATTAAAAAAATATTGACACTCATTTAGATCTATGTGAAAATGAACGCACTTTACGTAACCCAGTGATGATTCAATCTGACAAAGAAAGGAGGGAGGAAAATTTAAAAGTCGGAATCATCAATACACTGGTCTATTCTCTAGCAATTATCTAGGCCAATAAATATATATTATTTACCTAGTTGAAATAGAAACTAAGTTAAGACAACTGGTTTAACCTTACTTACAGGAGAATTCAAAATGAGAAAAACGTTACTCTTAGCTTTGTTAGCAATTGCTTTCTTAGCAATGCCGGCAATGGCTAGTGTACAAAATGTGAAAGTCGGTGGCCAGATCAACACCATGTGGATGGTGCGTGATCAGTTTGATCTTGGTACCGTTACAAGAAGTGATGACTTTTATCAAAACTTCATCATGACCCATGTCCGTTTACGGGTCGATGCAGATCTTACTGATAACGTTCAAGCAACAGTAGCTCTTTTGAACGAAAGAGCCTGGGATGAAGATCTCAATGACATCGATGGCGGCGTTTCCCAAAATGAAGGAGCCAATGATGTTGATCTTAATCTCGCTTATGTGACGTTAAGGGAGATGTTATATTCTCCTTTGACGGTGATTGTTGGTCGTCAGCTCTTTGCTTATGGAAATTCATTTGTTATTGATGCTGCTGGGACCAACAACGTTCTCAGCACCGGCGGTTTGAAAGGAGTTTCCGAAGACATGACTTCCTTCCGGACTGCGCAAGATGCCATCCGTTTAATTCTTGATTACAATCCCTTAACCATTGATCTAGTGGCATCCAAAATCGATGCCAATCGATTGGCAGGAACCGGGGCCCAGGATGATGATGTGGATCTCTTTGGGTCTAATGCCAATTACAAGATTGGTGATCAATGGGATTCGGTTGTGGAAGGATACTTCTGGGCTAAGATTGATCAAAGCACCAAGGTGAATTCAGCCGGACAAACTGGCCATTATAAGGCCGATACAGTTTATGTCCCAGGGATTAGAGTCAGCAGCAATCCTATTAAGGGATTAAATGTCTCGGTGGAAGGTGCCTTACAGCGAGGTAATATAACCCAAACGGAGACGGCTTCCGCTGCCGCCGAAAATCAAAAACGAGAGGCCGCTGGTGCTCAAGTCATTACTAACTATGTTCTTCCCTTTGAAAAGACAGCCAAGTGGAGCCCCGTCTTTACCGGTGTTTATACGTATGTCTCTGGAGATAATGACAACAATGACATTCGTAGAGACGCCATTCCTCTTTATCCCGTAGACCGAACCTATGAAGGTTGGGATCCGATGTTTGAAAATCAGGGTGGAGGCAGCATCTACAATACCTTGTTCGATTTAACCAATGTCCACATTTATATAGCCAAGGCTCAGCTAAAGCCCATTGAAGATGTTACTGCCTGGGCGAGCTGGACAGGGATGTGGATAGATAAGGAAATCGCCGGGGCGCGGGATGCCTTTGTGGGAGATTGTACGGGAACCACAGCCGCTGGCTGTTTTTCTATGCGACAACCCGATGGAACGGTCATTACTCCTCGAGTCACCACTAATAAGAGCGTCGGGAATGAATTTGGTATCGGTATGTTGTATGATTACACCGAAGATGTGCAGATCGGTGCTAGAGCCGATTGGTTCCGTCCCGGTGGGATGTTCCATGATGACAACGAAGATGTGGCCTCTCAATATGTAGTCAATGCTAATGTGAACTTTTAATTGAGGGGTTTGCTTGTTGTAAAAAAGCCCCTGTTGCTTAAAATGGCAACAGGGGCTTTTTAGTTTAACTTGACTTAACTTAAATGTGGGGTGTTCTACCCATTTCGGATTTGGTTATAAAAGGATTTAGAATTTTTGAATTTTGTGAGTTTTGAATGCTGATTTTCAGAACTTCAAAAAGATAGTCGAGAAGTTATTTAAATATCCTTTAAAAAAGAAAAAATAATATTTCTAAAAATCTTAATATTTGATATTATTACTTTAAGCTAAGAATAATTAATTTGAAAAAATTCCAACCACCAATTTTCTCATAAGTCAGCAATATGACCAGAGATGAAATATATGATCATTTAGCACAAGTTTATTTAGGGAAAAAAAACAAAACAGAAGAAAAAAAGAATCGACATTTTAATGCCTGGCTCTTGATCAATATCGTGATTACGATCGTGATCTTTGCCAGTGCCTTTTATGGTTTGACTGCCTTTCTAGCTAGCCGCGGTGAGATATTCTCAAGCAAGGTTCTTTATGCCCTCAATCACGGACCTATTCGAGTTAAATATAATCTCAATTATCCATACCCTCAGGTGAAATCATTTTCATTAGCGGTCCCCCAAATCAATGTGGCTAAATACAAATATTTACAATTCTCCATTCGTGGATTGGAGGAAGGGTATCCTGGGATTATCCGAGTGGAAATAAAAAATTCAAAAAATGAAGTGTCTTCGATTCTCATCCGGAATGTCGAGATGGATTGGGAAAATTTTGACATTCCTTTCTTAGAATTTAAGAATATTACCGATTGGTCCACCATATCGGAGATCTCTTTTATCCTGGAATCTTGGAATGTAGAAAAGAAAAAGGGGATTATCTTGATTGATGATGTTTGCTTCTCAAGTTAAGCAAAAGTCGGAGAGTTAAATATTTTTTTGATATTTCATTAACCATTGATAAGGGAGGATCAAAAAACAATGAGAATTATCTCAATTGCTAATCAAAAAGGGGGATGTGGTAAAACAACGACATCGATTAATTTAGCCGCGTCTTTAAGTTCTAATGGAAAAAGAACCCTGTTGCTTGACTTGGATCCTCAAGCCCATGCCTCCCTAGGGTTAAATTTCGAGTGTCAAGACAGTATTTATAATGTGATTTCCAAACTCACCCCAAGAAAATTAAATATTAAGGAGATTATTAAAAATGTCAGTGAAAATTTTGACATTGTTCCCTCCAATATTCTGGTGGGAACACTCGAGCAAGAATTGGCCGATGAAATCGGGCGAGAACTCAAATTGACTGATATCATCTCCAAGATCAAGGAGAATTATGATTATCTATTAATTGATTGCCCACCGAGCTTGGGTTTTTTAACCATCAATGCCATACGGGCCTGTGATGAGGTGATCATCCCTGTGGAAATGAGTCGATTTTCCATGCAAGGGGTTGAACATCTGATGGATATCATCCATTTGATTCGGGATCGATTGAATCACGCTGTCGTTTTTAAAATCCTGATTACGATGTTTGATTCGCGGCTTCGGCATTCCTTCTCGATGCTGGCCAAAATCCGAGAAAAATTTTCCATTGATTTATTCAATACCATTATTCATATCAATGTGAAGTTAAAAGAATCCGTGGTTATGGGACAATCCGTTATCAGTTATGACAAATATTGCCGAGGGGCAAAGGATTATTTTACCCTGGCAAAAGAGATTATCGCTGTAGAAAAAATTCCGGTCGAATCTCCGACAGGATTCACCCCTATTTCCCCGCGCATGAAAACTCTCTTGCAGGAAGAGTCAAAAGATCTTTTCCTGACGACTTTTACATTGGATGCCCCCCATGCTCAATCCGTGTATGTCACAGGGAGTTTTAATGACTGGTCATTAGATGAATCCTGTCGGATGAGATTTGAAAATGGGCATTGGGTGGTGAGTGTTTCCCTTAAACCAGGTGTTTATAAGTACCAATTTATTGTGGATGGCCGTTGGCGGGAGGATCCTAACAATCCACGTCAGGAAAGGAATTCCTTTGGCGATATCAACTCTCTGTTAGAGGTCAAATCAAATGGCTAGAGGAGACGTTGATAAGGAAAAGAAGTTTTTTGAATCGAAGATCTTTGCTATCCTTTCTTACTTATCAATTCTTTGCATTATTCCACTCATATTCAAAAGGGACAATGAATTCGTTTTGTCCCACGGCAAACAAGGGCTGGTGATCTTTGTAGCACAGGTGGGAGTATTTATTTTGAGTATTATTTTCCCATGGATTTTAAAAATTGGGATATTTATTTTACTCCTTTTATCTTTTATTGGGATTGTGGCTGCTCTGCAGGGCCGACAGATCGAATTCCCGATCATTTCTCAAATTGCAAATAATTTATAATTTCCCTTTCAATTTTTTTCAACAAAAATTTATCTTTCAGAAGTGATTCATGGCCTTATTCCAGAGATTAATGAGAGGCGTACGCAATCTTTCTCGATTAAAGAAGTTATTCCCGACAAAAAAAGCTTTAAGAAAACGATTCGGATTAAAGCAAAAAAAGAGGGTTTCGCAAAGGAAAATCTCCCATCCTAGGCGGCGATTGAAAAAAATAAAATTCAGACGATCCCAAAGAATAAGGCGATCAAACTCGAAGTTTAAAAAGGTCAAGAACCCCCCTTTGAATTTAAGATCGAAGTTTAGAGTAAAATCTTTTCGCACCCGGCGAATCAAACAGCCCTCCCGTATATTGCAATTTCCTCGAAAGCAAGGCATTCTTTCTTCTGAAGAGTCATTAGGCCTTTTTGCCGGGGAAGTCACCCATTTTTTTGAGAAGATCAAAGTATGTGTTATAAAAATTACGCATCATCAACTTAAGATCGGAGATCGAGTCAGAATCATCGGACGGACTACGAATTTTGTCCAGAAAGTGCAATCCCTGCAGATTGAAAGCCAAGATGTTACAGCGGCTCCTCCGGGAAGTTTGGCGGGATTAAAAATAGATCAGGTTGCCAGAGAAGGGGATAAGGTTTTTATAAGGCAATGAAGAATGTCCTCTTGTTCTTAACGGTAAGAAAAAATTCTAGACAATAAGAAAAAGCCCTGGCCATCACAGTTGATTAATTGTCTATTAATTGTCTATGTACAAATATCAACCTATATGTTATATTTTCAACGAAAACACTTCGGTTTTATGAGAAGGGTCAATCGTTTAAGTGGTTTTCTTCACTAATATTTAATGATGTTGCGGATCAATTAAAGGAAATGAAAAGATTTAGACAAAATTGGTTAACCCAACAAGGTCAGCAGATGATCGAATACCTGTTAGTGATGGTTGTTGTGATCGTGGCACTGATTGGATTTGTTGGACCCTTAGGCCCCTTCCGAGGTGCGGTCAATCGTGTGATTGATCAATCGTTGGATGAAATTAATCGCGAAGCACAGTTATTGGACATCGATTGAGGCCGCAGTATGGCAAAGATCCCTCAAAGATTTATGGGAAAAGAAAAGAAATTGAGGAGTTTTAACCCAAAAAAATTGCGTTTAACCATAAAGGAAGAAAAGAGTTTAATTCGGCGTTATTTGCTATGGTGTTATAAGATGACAAAGGAAGAATTGGATCATATCGATCGTAAGTTTACTCAATTAAAGGTTGATTATGAAATTTTAAATACACTCACTCAAGAACCCCTTTCCCAAAAGCTGTTAAGAGAAAAGTATTTCCAAAAAATTGCAGAATTTAAAAAATATATTCTGGATAAAGAAAAGACTGCTGTCTCCCAAAAATATCTTGATCACAAAAAGAAAATTTTACAGCCCGAATATCAATATTTGAAAAACCGATTAAAAGTCATTAAAAAGACAATTGTAAGGTTTCTTGACAGAAAAGAATTAGCGACTATTGAGGATCTTTATGAAAGAGAAATGACGAGACGAATTATCGAAGCTCGGGACCATACCTAAATAAAGTTCCTCCCCTTTAACAAGAATTTTAGAAATTAATCAAATTCAATAAATCAAATCCATCATTGAATCAGGTCAGATGAGGGGAATTTCAAAGAAAGAGGTTTATTTCCTGGGGATTCTTCTCTGCCGTTCTTCCATTAATCGTTTTTGTTGTTCCCAGATATCTTGGGCTTTGAGAGCTTGTTCACGCTCGAGGCGGTCCATATCAATGACTTCTTCTTTTGATTCCGAATGCATGGATTTGCCCACAATAGTTATGTAACCTAAATAAATGGCAATGATCCATAAAATGGCAATGATTAATATAAAGAATCCTCTCACAGTCTATAGTATAGAATAAAAAGGTCATTTCTTCAACTAAGGAAAAAGATTCTTGATAAATATTTGTAAATTTCCCTTTCGGATTGTTATAATGAGCATTAATCTTTAAGGTTTAGGGGTTTCTTTTGTTGACGAAGCCCTTTTTTAAGAAAGTAGGTATCTATCAATTCAGACCACCAACATCAAATACGGAATGACAATAAGAAATCTTATGCCATTTCTTATTTAAAGGAGAATCTTTCCTAAAGAAGTCACAGATATTGTCCAAATCTGTGTAAAGATTTAAACCAGGAGGGTTACAATGACATCCCAAAGTGATTTTAGAAAAGAGTGGCCCAGAGTTAAAAAACAATTGGTCCAATTTAGTCAAGAGGCTCTGAAATTGGCCAAAAAGGGAGAAAAGGAAATCATTCGTTTTTCGGAAAAGGGGAAAATACAATTTAATATGACGGCTTTGTCTTTGAAGAGAGAACATCTGTGTCTGCAAATTGGCAAGGAGTATGTCAAATCCAAATGTCCCGGTCCCCATACATCCAAATTGAATCATTTGATTCAAGAATTCAATAATTTAGAAAAAGAGATAAAGGGCTTAAAAAAACGCATCACTATCCAACAAGTTGCTTCTCCCTGAAGAAAGCAAATATTTTAATTAGATAAATACCTAGAAAAGTCGAAGTCGATTTTTCTCAAACTTGACTAATTTTACTAATAGTAGTATAATAGCTT
>CAYJXI010000016.1:0-47178 GCA_964374105.1 uncultured Planctomycetales bacterium | reverse complement strand
CTTTTTAATCCCTCTTTCTAAAGAGGGGTAACAATCAATGGTATCATTCCCGAATCGATATTAATTTTTGCTTGCATAAAATAGGTTTTTTGTTATACTATTTTATTAAAATAGTAAAATTTTACTAGTCATAACCCTAATAATTTCAAGGACAAAGAAAATGCTTCTTAAACCATTTTCGTTCTACTTACCAAAATCTCTAAACGAAGCAAGTCAGCTATATGCTAGTCTTCCCGAAACAAGAATCATAGCAGGGGGGACCTTTCTTTTAAATAGCCTTAAGGCACTCAAAAGAAGGGAGTTGAAAACCCCGCAAAATGTTATTAGTTTAAATAAAATTGGAGAACTTAAAGGAATATTCTTAGAAGGAGACGTCCTCATTATCAAGGCCATGACCAGTATCAACGAGCTTTTTGATTCCCCGCTTTTGAAAGACAATTTTAAAGTTTTAAGAACGGTCTGCCGAAATATCTCTACCAACCCCATAAGAAACATGGCTACAGTGGGAGGGAATTTAACCTGTCGTTATACCTGGACTGAGATGGGAGCGGTGATGATTGCCTTAGATGCTACTTTGCATTTTAGGAAACCCGATGGAGAAGAAGAAATCATTTCTGCGGAAGATTTCTTTAAGAGCGGGGCCAAAACCAATAAGATCTTCACCCATGTTACCATCAAAAGAGATCCTACCGCTACCATTGCTTACCATCGGGTCAGAAAAACCATGCATGTTGATGTTCCTCTGCTGGCTGTCTGCGTTAAAACAAATTTTAAAGCGGAACGATTCACCCATACCCGGGTGACGGTTAATAACGGTGTCGCGTTTGCCCAACGGGATAGAATCCTTGAAGATTTCCTAAATCAATCCTTTTGTTATCCAGAAATTGCAAAAGAAGCGCTTGACCATTTGGATTTAAACATTTATGATAAAAGAAGTGATGATTATAAAAAACATATGTTTCGAGTTAGTTTTAAAAACGCCATCCAGGAATTAATCAAAAATCAACCGAAGCCCATTCGCTAACGTTAACTTGTAGAAAACGATCCATATGAAATTGGGAATTAATAACAAGCAATATGAACTAGAACTCAAAGGCCATGAGACTCTCCTGGAGGTCCTTCGCGATCAGTTGGGTTTGACCGGGACTAAAACGGCCTGCGAAGAATCCGAATGTGGAACATGCACCGTGATCGTTAATAGGAAAGCCATCTTATCCTGTATAACTTTGGCCTCTAATCTTGAAGGGGATGAAATCACCACAATTGAAGGTTTGGCTCAGGGAGAACAACTCGACCCAGTCCAGCAAGCCTTTTTGGATTACGGTTCTGTCCAATGCGGCTTTTGTATCCCGGGAATGATTATGGCTTCTAAGGCACTTCTTGAGAAAAAACCCGAACCCACCGATGAGGATATTGAATATTCGCTTGATGGAAACATTTGTCGCTGTGGTGGATATCCAAAAATCTTCGAAGCGGTACGTCAGGCTGGCAAGCAAATGAAGCTGGAAAAACAACTCAAGGAAATTTCCAATGATCCCTTAAATTCTCCACAAAAAGATACGATAGAATCACTGAAATAATCCCAAATTTATGAAATTAGTCACGCAACGACAATATATTGATCCTGTAGGAAAAAGTGTTCCCCGTATCGATGGGAAGGGAATGGTTACGGGCCAAACCAAATATGTCTTTGATGTCGCTCTGCCTAATATGCTCATTGGGAAGATGCTTAGAAGCCCCCATCCGCATGCCAGAATCATAAGTATCGATACCTCCCAAGCAGAAAAACTCCCAGGAGTTAAAGCCATTATCACTGCCGAAGATACTTATCTTATCAAATTTGGCTCCAATGAATATTTCTTTCCTCACACCGTAGACCAAATGGCCCTTGAGTCGGAGAAAGTTCGGTATATTGGAGATGAAATAGGGGCGGTTGCCGCGGTGGATGAGGAGATAGCCGAAGAGGCCTTGAAACTCATTGAAGTCAAGTATGAAATTTTACCATCCGTTACCGATATGTTGGAAGCCATGAAACCTGATGCCCCCCAAATTCATGAAGCCTTAAACAATATTGGGGTGATTTTACCGGTCAATTTTGGAAACCCTGACCGCGCCTTAAAGGAATCGGAGTATGTCAGAGAGGATATTTTTTATGCCTCCGCCGCTGCCCATGCCTCTCTTGAACCACACGTGTGTGTTGGGCAGTGGGAGACCTTTTCTAATAAAATCACTCTCTGGTCCTCTAGCCAGGCCCCATTTAAATGCCGTGAGGCCTTAGCCAAGACTTTAAAAATGGATCTCAACGATGTCCGAGTTATAAAATTAGCAGTGGGAGGAGGATTTGGAAGTAAGCTGGAAATGCTGCCTATGGATTTTGCCGCGTGCCTTCTATCAAAAAAGACAGGTGGTCTTCCTATAAAAATTTGTTATAGCCGAGAAGAAGAATTTTCTTTTTCTCGTAGAAAACATGCCATGCTTTACCGAATTAAATCCGGTTGCATGAAGGATGGCACCCTCAAAGCCATCGTGGGGGACGTCACCGCTGATGGAGGAGCCTATTGCAGCTATGGGCCAACCGTGTTAGCCGCCGCCATCATGCGAATCTTTATGGTTTATAAAATTCAGCATTTTCGAATAACCGGTTATCGCGTCTATACCAATACTCCTATTAGCGGTGCGATGCGGGGGTTTGGGGGTGTTCAGTCGGGTTTTGCCATCGAATCCCATATCGATCTTTTGGCTAAAGGGATCGGTATGGATCCGGTCAAATTTCGTCTTAAAAATATCACCACTCCCAATATGGTCACGGTCAATAAAATGATCCTCTCCACCAATGGCTTAAGAGAGTGTATTGAAAAATCGGTTGAGGCCGCGGATTGGAAAAATAAACGTGGAAATAAAAATTACTATAAAAACGGAAAAATCCGAAGAGGCATAGGAATTGGGATAGCCGCCGATGTCATGGGATCTAAGATGTACAAGTCCCACGAATCGGCAGGTTCTATCATCAAAGTAGAAGAGGATGGCTCGGTTTATCTGTTTACCGGGGCAGCGGATACCGGTCAAGGGTCTAATACCGCCTTAGCCCAGATAGCGGCCCAGGCCTTAGGAGTTAGTTTTGATCGCATCAAGTGTAAATCTGGAGATACGGAGATTACTCCCTTTGATACCGGAAGTTTTGCCAGTCGTGTCACTTTCATTTCTGGGAATGCCACTTTAAGGGCAGCTCAAGATGCCAAAATGCAAATCTTACAAGTTGTCGCTCAGGAGAATCGCTTAGATGTGAATGATCTCGATATTATATCGGAGCACGTTATCAATCGAAAAACTCAAAACGTTCTTATGGATTTCGATAAAGCTTTAGAATTATGTTATTCCTTCAACTATGGACAACAAATCATCGGGAGGGGAAGCTATAATCCCAAGACGACTCCTGTTGACTTTAGAACAGGGGAGGGGAATGTCTCAGGGAGTTATGGTTTTGAGGCGCAAATCGCTGAAGTAGAAGTCAATACTGAAACCGGTGAGGTCAAGATCATTAAAATGTGGGATGCTCATGACATCGGTAAGGCCATTAATCCCCAATCGGTCGAGGCCCAAATTGAAGGGTCTCTGGCAATGGGGATTGGTTATACGTTCTATGAGGATTTACAGTTTAAAAATGGGCGCGTGGTGAACCCCAATTTTGCTAATTACCGAGTCCCCCGTTCTATTGGGATACCTCCTATGGAAACAATTTTAATAGAAACCCATGACCCGGAAGGACCCTTTGGGGCCAAGGGAATGGGAGAGGCTTCGCTTTTACCGACCTCCGCAGCCATTGCTAATGCCATTCATGATGCCATTGGGGTCCGGATTAAAGAATTGCCCATCACACCGGCCAAGATCATCAAAGCTCTGAAAGGAAAAGAGGAAAAAGAAAAACAAGGAATACAGGAGATATGATGAAAAAATTCTTTTTATTATCTTTAATCCTCCTTTTAACATCCTGTTCTTTATACAACATCAATTCGGAAGAAGTCACAACCAATTATTATCCATCCAAAGGTTCTCCTGAGGAAGTTGTCTATCTTGAAAATGTGACTCAACCTCATGAAATCATCGGCTACATTACCGTCAATACTGAAAGAATTCAAACCATGAATGAAGTCGTGGAAAAGTTAAAACGGGAGGCGGCCATTATGGGAGGAGATGCTATTACTAATGTTGGAACAGATGCGAGCGGAACATGGAAGAAATTACCTTTACGCAAATTTTTAGGCAATGCTTATATTCGAGCCAACTACACGGCTACAGTTGTGGCTTACAAATAGTAAGTTTATAAATGACTTTTTGTCCTTCCTAAATTAATTTATTTCATTTGGCATTATAAATTTTCTTAATTCGATTAAACTCCTCCGTGTTATTAAAGCTTAATACAACACCGTCATCTTGAACCGGTAATAATATAGTCTCCGTTGGGTGTTCTTGCAAAACTTTGTTGATCCCTTGGGAGATGTCGATATGCAGAAGTTCATTCTTTATTTCCATACTGATCAGAGGAGGATGTCCTTTCTTATGATCAAATACAGGAATCAGTATTCGAGGGTGATTTTGGATAAAGTGCCGAATTAAAATATTAAGGGTGTCAGTTTTAACTAAAGGATAATCTATAGGAAGCAAAAAAAACGCTTTGGTATCACCAGAAACACTATGGAGTCCTGCCTTGAATGAAGATGTCTGCCCTAAAAAATAATCTTTGTTATAGACAATTTTTAATTTTTTATGTTTTAATAGAAATGGTGTTATCTGTTGGCGGTGGGCACCCAGGACAACGATAACCTCATCGATATCGGAGGAGATCAATGTCTTTTGGACATGTTGAATAACCGTTTCCTCGTTGAGAGTGGCTAAGGCCTTAGGCGAGCCAAAACGAGTGCTTTCACCGGCGGTTAGCAAAAGACAGGTAATCATAAAAACATTATAAATTCTCAAATATGATTGTCAATAGGTGGAATATTAAACCTATTCATTAAATCGAATTTTTCAAGGAGGTCTAAATTTGTTAGCCTTTTTTCTTGGTATTATCATTATCATTATCTCTTTTAGTTATATAGCGTGGTTGATGTTAAACGAAAAAAAACATCAGATGGAGAGCTCCCCTGTTCAAAAATCTAAAGATCATCCCGCTTCTGACCCCATTAGTACGGCAGGGCTTTTAGAACGCGTTGGACTCCTTCAAAAAGAAAAAGGGGAAGGGGGGAAGGGGGCTTCTCAACCACCGAAACAAAATCCAAAACTAAAATTTTTTTCCTTAATAATCCCTAAAATCCCTAAATTAAAATTTAGTTTTATAAATAAAAAGGACCAGCAACCCCAAATCTCATCAGTCCCCCAGAAAGCTTCTTTCCTCAAGGAATTTCCTAATCAAATGAAAAAAATATTCCAACGTACGAAAACCCAACCCCAAAATCAACCATTGACTCTAAGACTTGACAACCAACCTCAACATAATCAAACGCTCAATCCTCATAATGCTGCTGAGCCAATGCCACAAGATAATATTTTAGCGAGTGATGCGGAGTTTTCTTTAAAATTTGATGACCTCCAGGCCCAATTTACTGAATTGCAGTCAAAATACCATAGGCTGGAAACCCTCTTCCAAGAAAAAGGCGACGCCTTAGCTAAGTCCGATGTCGCTTTACAGAATGAGTTAAAAAATCGAAAGGAATTTAATAAAGTCAAAGATATCTTGGAAAAAGAACTCAAAGAAGCCAAAGATCGCTGTCGGAATCTACAGATAGAAGTGACCTCGGGCCAGACAGAGTCTCAATCCTATTTAAAACGTGTCAATCAATTGGAAGAAAAGATAAAAAAACTAGAAAAAGAAATCATAAACAAAGAGGACGAGCTTAAAGAAGTTCAAACAACTCTTTCCAATGTTAAAAACCATATTTCAGAAGTGGAAGAAAAAAATAAGGTGTTAGAAACCAGCCTTCATGAGAAAAACAAACGATTGCTTGAATTGGCCCAAGAAGCTCAGCAGGATAAAAAAGAGGGAGGTCCGACAGAGGATACCTCCCCCCATAGGGGTATTCAAGACGCGCCTTCTGTTCCGCCTTCCGAACTTGAACAACTTCCACCATCAAAACAAGAGTCACCTCAAAATGAGCTTTCTCCTATAATAAATCCACCTGAGGAAACTACGCTTAAGATAGACACCCCGGAGATGGAAATGATCTCTTCCAAGCCGGATGATGAGACTTCCAGCCATACCCATTTGGAATCTTCTCCGAAGTTAGATTCAGAGAAATTAAATTCAGATAAAAAAGAAGAAGCGTCAACAAATTTCCCCAATGGTAAAGAACCTAATTTTGAAAATCAAGAGGATAATTCAACCAAGGAACAACAAAATCTTCCGGATCATCCAGAAGAAGATCCTTCTACAAAAACGGAAAATGATCAGACTTCCCAATAGTCCCATAAAGATAATAAAACGAAACAACAGCTCACATTTTTATGGATCCTGTTATTAAAAAGGCCTATGAAGCCGCTATCAAAGGGCAAAGTTATGCCTTTGCCACAATCATTGAATCAACACCCAAAGGGACCCCCCGCAAGGCAGGAGCCAAGATGATTGTTTTGGCCGATGGATCGGTCGTGGGAACAATCGGTGGAGGGAGAAACGAAAAAGCCACTATCGAAGCATGTCAAAAAGCCCTTAAAGCTGGCAAGCCCAATATTGTTACCTTTAATTACTTTGGGGGAGAAGGTAAATCTGTCTGTGGAGGTCAAATAAAGGTATTTGTAGAACCCTTTGCTGGAAAAAAACATTTTGTTATTTGTGGTGCTGGACATATCGGGTTACCTTTGTCGGTCCTGGGGAAAATGCTTAATTTTAAGGTCACGATCATTGATAATCGAAAAGAATTGGCTAATAAGGAAAGATTTCCTCACGTGGATGAGATTCTCTGTGGAAATCACACCCAGATATTAGGAAAATTAACTATTAACGAGGATACCTTCATTATGATTGTAACGCAAGGTAACGAATACGATTACGAATGTCTTAAGGCCGTGATTAGTGCCAAGGCTAGATATATTGGGGTGATTTCCAGTAAGGCAAAAAGGATTAAATTCTTCCGAAGGTTAAAAGACGCTGGGATATCCGAAGAACTTCTTAACCGCATTAAGATACCCGCTGGACTAGATGTTGGGGCCATGACTCCTGAAGAAATCGCCCTCTCCATAGCTACCGAAATCGTTGCTGAATATAATAAAAGTTTTCTTAATTCTGCTAAATTTCAAGAAAAGTTAAAATCTTCAATTGTGACTGTGGAATCAATGTCTCAGGATTAAATTTTTATAAAAAACCCTATATTTTCAATTTAAAAATTAGAAAGGAAAACCTATGACTAAAGAAGAAGTTATCGACCTTATAAAGGACTCGGGATTTGGGGTTTTAGCCACTCTGGAAGGTAGTCAACCTAAAGCAAGGCCCATGATGCCACACTTAAATGAAGATGGTAATCTTCTTCTGGCGGTCCTTTCTCATTCACGAACTATCCGTCAAATTGGCCTAAATCCGAATGTCGAAGTGTGTTTTATCGATAGAAAAATGTGTTTTGCCCGTGTTATGGGAAAAGCACGTGTAAGTAGTGATCTTACAAAAAAACAAATTGTTTGGGAGCATATCCCTATGTTAAGGCAGTATTTTTCCGGACCCCAAGATAATAACTTTATTCTCATCGAAATAGAAACAACCTCCATTGAGGCAATGACACCCCAGCAAAAAAAGCCAGATGTTCTAAGCCTCAAATAATCTTCTAATAGTTCAACTAAGAAAAATTTAAATCCACCTTTTTTAACCGTAAGTTTTGAAGTAAAGAAGGTGAGTTTTCATTTTATTGCATTATTCTGTATAAATATATTCAATTTTAACCCAATTAACAAAAATTACTAAAAATTTGCTAGTAACCTAACAAGCTAAAAAAAGTATTATTAAGTAATGAAGTTAAAGGAATAGTTTTGAGAAAAAATCAAAATTTTATAACTTTTTGTCACACTTATAAATAGAAAACTTTTCTAATTTAAACTAGTTAACATAAGATATATTATAAGAAGTTATATGGAGATTTAATAAAATTAATTTGTTTATACAATCGACCCTTGTTCGACCTTTTCATGAATCTTCGCTTCCATTTGTGCTTGGTAAGGTTGAGTGGAATTTTTATTTATATATAAAGGAGGAGTTGTTCTCTTAACTTTTTTTATCTTTTTCTCCTGCTTTAGATTAAACTCATTTTTTTTGACTCCTATTTGCACATCCCCCATCCTGATTTTAATGGTTTTACCGTTCACTAGAGCATCCGCAATTTTTTTCCTGGCCTGCCTTAAAACCCTTCCAAAACTAGCCCTAGATAACCGCATAGCTATCGCACCTTGTTGTTGATTGAATAATTGATAGTCAGCTAATTTAAGGGCCTCAAATTGATCCAAAGTTAATTCAATCTCATCTGGTCTCCCAGGTTTTCCCCTAGGGCTAAATTGAACAATTTTAGGCATATTTTGAATAAAACGGACCTTTTTAGGTCGCCCAGGTCGCCCCATTAAACACCCCCTTAAAACACTAATTGTTTTGATAAAATGCTCAAAACATCCTACCCGTATTTTTGAGCATATGCTCAAAAATACTATATAGTACTATTAATCCGCTGTAAAGAAATTTATCGTTTTTATAGTTTTTTAGGGAATATTATTACTAAGGTGAGAAATACGAATTGAGAAAATTAAATACTTTTGATGGCCACAGAGATTAATTTTGAAAAATTCTTTAAGTTATTGACATTCTCATAGATCTTATTTTCTTCTTTTTTCGTATGAAGATTAAGTACCCCCAATACTCTATTTTGGTAGGATAAAGGCAGGACCAAGGACTGTTTGATATCGACTCTTTTGAGGAGATGACGAATCCGATTATCTCCCTCCAAACCGGAAATAAAGAAGGATGTATTTTCTTTGGCAGCTACCCCTGCTATTCCCTCTCCAATTTTTAAACTTGTAGACTTTATTTTGTCTTGATCGAGGCCCCGGGAGACCTTAATGGCCAAATCACCCTTTTTGTCATCTAAAATCATAATAGAACCACACTCAGCTTGAGTCAGGTTAAGGGCTACATCCAAGATCGTTACCAACAATTCATCTAAGACAATGGATTTATAAAGGTTATTTGCCGTTTCCGTAATCCCTTTAGGCAAAATATCTTTGTTAAAACGTACTTGATGCAATTTTTTTTGTTCGAAACTCAATTCAACAATATTTTTGACCACTTCTGATAGCAAATCTAAGATGGCCTTCATCGTAACGAATGAAACCACTCGAACTTCATGAATCGCATCAATGAGTGCATTGACATTGATATTTAATCGACTGGCCAAATTGATATAATCGTCATTTTGCCAACCTTTATTTAAAATGACCGGGCCCACAATCATAAAAGCAATGATTTTTTTGTCCACCCTAACGGGGATGGCGAATGCATGAAAATCAAATGGATCTTTGGCTTCTAAATATGGCCCATGGGATTCAAAGGCCTCGAGTAAATTTGATTCTTGGCTAGTGAAATCGAATCCAAAAGATATAGAGAGGAATTTCCCTCCGTAACGCTCGTTCTCACCCTCACGCAATGGTGGAAGGAGGAGTTTCCCTTGGAAATCAATAAGAAAGATGTTAATCCTTAAAACATCAATAAATCGTTTTAGGAACTCCGCCCATTTCTCTTTAATGATCAATTCATTTACCAATTGTTTAAGTTCAAGATTTGTCATATTTTTTTAGGCTTGTTGAAGGCGATTTTGTATTTTTTCATTTTATTATATAATGTTGTCCGATTGATGCCTAAAACGGAAGCTGCTTGATTACGATTCCAATTGCATTCATTCAAGGCGGAGATGATCTGATCCCGTTCGGGTTGTTCCAAGACTTTTTTTAATGACCTGCCATCAGTAAATTTTAATGCACTGGATGTAAATTTTGCCTCATTAGGGAGATCCCACCGATTAATAATCTCCGTTTTAACCATAATAACCGCACCCTCAATAGCATTTTCAAATTCTCGCACATTTCCCGGCCAATGATATTCCATAAAAAGTTTTTTAACTTCGTCAGAAATGCCAGTTATCTTTTTATTGTTCAATTTTCTGTACTTCTCAATAAAATGAGTAAGCAGAAGATTAATATCCTCTTTGTGTTCTCTTAAAAGTGGCATATGGATTGAAATCACGTTAATCCGATAATAGAGATCTTCTCGAAATTGACCTTTTTCAACCAGTTCGGTGAGATTTCTATTTGTGGCGACAATAATACGGGCATCTGTCCTACGAGTCACATTATCTCCCACACGTTCAAAGACCCCATCTTGCAGGACTCGCAAAAGTTTGACTTGTAAATTTGGGGAAAAGGCATCGATTTCATCCAAGAAGATCGTCCCCCCTCTTGCAAATTCAAACCTTCCCTCTTTATCTTTAATAGCACCCGTGAAGGCCCCTTTCATATGTCCAAATAACTCACTCTCCAATAATGTCTCTGATAATGCCCCGCAACTGATTTCTACAAATATTTTATCTTTACGGTTTTTATCCAAGGCATGGATAGCCTTCGCCACCAGACCCTTTCCAGTTCCACTTTCCCCCGTAATTAAAATCGTAGCATTGGAACTAGCGACCGACTCGATGATTTGATAAACCTTTTGCATTTTTTCACTCACTCCCACCAAATTGCAAAATGATGAAGGTGTGGTCTGGGCAATGATCTCTCTTAAATTTTTATTTTCTTTAAGGATCTCCTTCTTCTCGACAATCTTATTGATGATCATTTTAATTTCCTGATCATTGATAGGCTTAGTGATATAATCATAGGCACCCTTTTTCATGGCCTCTACCGCTGATTCAATTGTCCCAAAACCCGTAATTAAGATAACCTCGATATCAGGATTTTCTTTTTTTAGTTGATCCAACAATTCCAGGCCATTCATTTTAGGTAACTTCATGTCTGCCACCACAATATCCATCTTTTCACTTCGAACAATATCTACTGCTTCCTCACCACTTTGAGCCATATGCGCCTTATATCCATCAATCCTAAGAATCTCATAAAGGGATTCTCTGATCAAGGGTTCATCATCAACAATCAAGATGTCATAGCGGTTACTTTGTTCTTTATTCATAATTTACTTGAAAGGTAAACAAATTGTAAAAAGAGTTCCTTTTTGAGGAAGGCTTTCCACCAGGATTAGTCCGTTGTAACCTTTAACGATCTCATTAACAATAGTCAGACCAAGTCCACAACCTTTATCTATATCTTTTGTGGTAAAAAATGGCTCAAATATCTGTTCAATGGGATTGGCTGAGATGCCACATCCGTTGTCCTTAATCTTTAGGATCAAATGATCATCTTTTAGATCTGTTTGGATTTTGATCTCCCCTCCCTCTTCAACTGCATCAACGGCATTGCGTAAAAGATTGGTAATAATTCGTTCCAGGCCTAAATCGGTAATCATAGGCAAATTTTTATTCAAATCCTTTTGAACACGTATACTTTTTTGGATAAAATCAGTGTGCAGGGATTGGATGATTTGCTCAATAGCCCAATTAGGATCGATCTTTTGCATAGTCGGGACCGTATTGCGCGAACAGGCCAGAAGACTTTTGACAATATTAGCCATACGATTCAATCCATGTTTAATCTCCAGTAAATAACCTCTCACTACCTCATTATCTTTGACATGCTCAAGACAAAGATTTGTATAACGCAAGACACCATCCAAGGGATTATTAAACTCATGCGCAATCCCACCAGCTAATTTTCCAATGGTAGCTAACTTTTCTTGGCGATCAATTTGCTTTTTGAGATGATGAGCCTCCCGACTACTCTTTTGATATTCATTTTTTAAACTCTTTGATTCTTTCACAACGGATTTAAACTTCTGGTAAAGTTGGATCCTACGATAATTTAATGCAATTTGACTGGATAAGAAATCCAGCAATTGCATTTCATTTTCATCGAATCGTCCACGTCCCTTATCCGTAATATTGATCACTCCGATCAATTTATCTTTGATCATAAGCGGAGCACAAATAAAGGACGAGGTTCGATAACTACGACGGGCTTTATAATTTTTGAATCTTTTATCCTTGCTGATATCATTGACAAAAATAGGTCTTTTTGTAGCCGCGACACGGCCTACCACCCCCTCCCCCAGTCTTTTGACAATTTTTTGTTCTTCCCCAAAATCCATACCTTGCGCGATCTTAAGGATCAAATCTTTACCGTTTTCTTTAAGAATAAAAATCGATCCCCGTTGGGCATCAAACAATTCCATGGTTCCTTTAAGAGAAATCTCAAGCAGTTCCCTTGCATTCGTAACTCTATTGACGGCATAACAGATATCACTAATTTTGTTGAATAGTTCTGTTTTCGTCAGCTGTTCTAATATTCTTTTCTTTATCGCAGTCATCATTCTCCCTTTGTGCTAGCGGATAAATTCTTTTCTTTCAGTTTTTCCAGTTCTTTAATGACTTTTTCCAAATGTTCATTAAGGGGGTGGTTAGTATTCTGCCCTATGAATTTTCGATAGATTTGTATAGGAAGATCAAAATTCTTCAACTGTGCCACAGATAAAGTATTGATGGATTTAATTAACGTATCTGCACTTTGGGGATTGAGGTAGGGATTAGAAGGAAATTCTAAAAGCAACTTTTCTAAGGTTTGGAGAGCTCCCTCCCAATCTTTTTGGACAATATAGGTTCTTACCAATATCCTTAAAGCCATGTAATCAATCGGGGTTTGAGGATTTTCTTGCGATAATTTCTTATAAAAGTCAAGAGCCTCCTTAAAGGCTTCCTGAGATTCATTAAATCTTTTTAGCTTTGTGTAATACCTTGCCAGATATAAAGGCATGTTGATTCCAATTTCGGTTAATGGATAATCTGCAATAATTTGTCGGTAAACCGAAATCGCCTGTAAAATATTGTTGTCATTTTCATAGGTAGCTCCAATGTTCAATAACACCTCGGCGCACAATGCCAAATCTTTAGGGTAACGCGTCAAGATTTCTTGAAAAGTCTCCCGGGCCTTTACAAAATCTCTTTTTATAACATAAACTCTTCCAATTTGTAAATAAACCCTTGAGACATATTGAGATTGAGGATATTGATCAATGATGCGTTTGTAGCGCTTGACAACATCCTCAAACTCATGGTCAGGAACGACCTTGGGGTCCCTAACAATTCGATCGAAACGCTTCTGGACCCGCCACAGTTTTTTCTCTATCGTATAATCGCTTTTGTCCAAGCAAGACAAAATAACGAATAAAAAAATTATGATACAAACAAATGTGATAATAGTTCTTTTCATTATAAGTCTTTATTTGCCAAATAATAGGTCGTAATGGCAGTGTATTGGATGGCATCAATCAACAATTTGACAATAACGCTTAGGATGATCAGAAAACCCCAAACTTCGGGAATAAAGATTGCTTCCAATAGATGTCCACGGGTCTTTAACACTAAAACCGGGACATAAAGTAATCCCGGTAAAAAAACCAACACGAATATAAACCAAAAAGATCGGAAAAGATTTTTGAAATTCAAGATAACAGCGGAAAAAATTTTTTTCTTCTCCAAAATAATGATAGGGATGAGATAGGCAAAAAGAGTTGTTACGACAATAGCAAATAAAAGATTAAAATAAGGAGCCCCATCTAAAACAATCCGTTTAATGATATAAAAGATCCCTGAAGTAGATCGGATAATTAAAGCCCGTTTTATTAACAAATCATTGAGCACCGAGAAAATTATAAGGGCCATGATGGTTAGAAAAGCTCCTATTAAGAGATGAATATATAAAGATAAAACATGTTTATATACGGCTTTGAAATTGATCGGTTTCTCTTTATTGATAAGATCAATAATGGCAATGGCTACTCCGATAAAAAAACTATTAATGAACAAATATATCCAAACCTCTAATCCCTGAAACCATTTGGTCAAAACGACATAGTTGAATGGATAATGTAAATAAATTTCTCCTTCTAATCTTCTAATAAGAGGTCCAAAAAAGAGTGATAAAGGATTGCGAGTAGCAAAAAGTAGTACTTCTAATATGATTATTTGAATAAAAAAAATGATAGTAAAGGGGTAAAGGATAATTGGGTGGTTAATTATCGTATTTATGGCTAATTTGAGCAAAGTTATGGGTTGTTTATGAGGACTATTTATCATCATAAGAGTCAAAAATAAGAGGAACCCATTTATTTAAGTTCCATAATTCCAATGAGTTGGGTAATTTTAACATAGGCTCTTTTGGGTGTCAATGAATATAAAAATTAATTAGACCTTGCATTACAAAACCACAGAAAAAAATAAGACAGGGTTAAATGACCTGTCTTATTTATTTCAATAGAATTGCCTTTAAGCATTATGAAAAAATAACTGGATTATTTTTTCAGATTTTTTCGACTCCTAAAATACCCCATGGCAGCGATACCACTTCCTAATAACAGAAGGGTTGTTGGTTCGGGTTGATGAACGGAAGCTAATGCAGTATCTGTTGAAGATGCCCCAGGTGATCCAGAGCCTAAGGTAGCAGGTAAGCCTGTTGTTCCTGAACTCGTAACACCTGAAGATGGCCCTTGAATTCCTGCAGGTGAATCCCCAAAGAGACTACCCACACTTGCACTTCCTCCTCCTCCTTGGCATCCAGAAATGAATAAAAGTAAAACTGATAAGTGAAGAAGCTTTAATCCTTGCAAGATATATCTAGTACCAATCCACATTTCACCGCACCCTTTCCTTTCATTGTCCCCTGTTCAGCCTTTAATGCGAAATCTTACCCCTCAAGTTTTATCTTGCCCCTTCCCCCGTAAAGATGACTCGGATTGTTCTAAACATAATCCGCAGATCCGTCCACAGACATAATTTTTTAATATATAGGAGATCATATTTAATTTTTTTTCGTACATCTTCAATGGTCTCATCATATTTATGCCAAACTTGGGCTAGGCCCGTTATTCCCGGTTTTACCTGTAATCTTTTTTCATAATCAACGATTTCTTTTTTAAATCGTTCCACAAATACCGGTCTCTCAGGCCTTGGGCCTATAATACTCATTTCTCCTTGAATAACATTGATGAATTGTGGAATTTCATCCATATGTGTTTTTCTTAATAATTTGCCACTGGGGATCAGGCGGGAGTCATTCTCTTTAGCCCAAACAGGTCCGGTATATTTTTCCGCGTCCACATGCATCGTCCTAAATTTAAACATCTCAAAAAGTTCTCCATCCTTCCCAACCCGTGTTTGAGTGAACAAAATGGGTCCCCGAGAAGTGCATTTGATTAACAGGGCGATAAGTAAGATGAGGGGTGTCAACAATATTAAGCTAAAAACAGCAATTGTAATATCAAAGATCCTTTTTGCAATCCCATAGGTTCTTTGAACAAGACTTATAATCATGCCCAAAATTCCACTACCAAATAAAGCAATCGTGGAAGGTTCGGGAGCATGGGCCTTATCCTTCTGTCCTGTTTGGGGTTGAGTCAAAATTTCTTTGATTTCGATCTTTTGGGATTGGGAGCCCGATTTATTCTCAAAAATGGTTAAAGTGGCCCAAGCCTTCGAAGAAAATAAGAAAATAAAGGCCGTGATTAGTATGAGGCTAATATTGTATTTAGCTGTCTCTCTTTTGTATGTGGTTCTCATTGCTAAAACCTTCCTTTTTCAGTAGTAGATATTTATAAGTCAGCAATTAGCATGCCAGCTTTATTTTAAATTAAAACAAATTACTAAAATTTTATAACTTATTGATAGTAATTAAGTTATAAAATATTTGTGGCAAAAATTTGTTTAGGAAGATATGGGACAGACTGGGACAATCTAGGACATTCTAGAAATAAGGTGTGTTGAGATAATTCAACAAGTGTTTCACTTATTAATCATTATATATACTAGGATTTAATATATAAAAATTACACTATTAATTTACGGAAGGTATTCAAATACGTGGGGAGTTATTTGGTTGGCAAATTCTTCAATCGTATCTTGTGCCTCATTAACCTTTCCCTCATTGATCGTTATAGACAAACGTATGAGGGCACTGCTGGCAGGCCGCCCTAGTAAGGTTTTAAGGACTATCAATAACTGCTGCCTCCAATAATTGGAAGTAAACGTGTCTCCGATTTTAAACCAGTAAAACATCAATTGTTCAATATTCCCCCTTTCTAACAAAATTTTATTTGCTCTAATCTGTAAATTTTTAGAACCAATTTCAAGAAAGGCCGGCACGTTGCTTAAAATGGTGGCTCCGCTTCCTGTATAACAGATTTCCGGAGGATGAGAAACTTTTCGATTATTTTGTGAATAAACAAGAAGCAGGAATACCTCTCTTTGATCTTTTTGATGCGTGTATTGCCGGACAAAAACATTACGTGTCTCTAAGATATCATATTCATCTTCCGTAATTGCTATTTCCTTTGCGGTCCAGTCACCGATCTCTTTTGGGAACTGATGAATAGTCACGTTATCTTGCTGTTGGTAGTCTTTTAAATACAATCTTAAGGAAATCCCCCCTGCCAGCAAAAAAAGCCCAACGATCAACCCATAACTTTTATCAAATTTAATTTTCATTCGATTAGCTTTCCTATAGCATAAAGCATGATAAATGCTAAAGCAAAAACTAAAAATCCCGATGCATTATGGATAAAACCCTTGGCATAATTAGTTCCCCAGATTTCGCTTACGGATGATAAAAGGACAACCCGACAGACATTGGTTATAACGGCAATGGGAATAGTCATTAAAAATAAAAAAATCCTTTTTAACAAAAGGCCCTTCATCCAGTAAGCGAAAATACTTCCCAAGGCCATCAAGGAAATCAAAGATCGCAAGCCACTGCAAACATCATCCACCACCACCTCGGTATGACTCATCAGAATAATGCTTCCCTCTTGAATGGCGGATAATCCTATCTGATTTAATACTTTTGTTGCGATCGTGGCCGCAAATAATTTCATTTTAAAGCTAATATTAACAATGATAACCAAGGGCAAAGGGAACATAAAAAACAAGAAGCAGATAGGAAAGAGAATTTTCTTAAGGACCTTAGGGCCATAAAAATGCAGGATCAGTCCTATTAAAACAATCAGCATCGAAAACCCAGAAGTGAAATAGACCCGCAGAATCGAACTGACAATATGTAAGAACACCCCCAGACAAATCAAGATCAAACCTAGCGGGTTCCTCTGAGTCACTAATTGCATCAGCTCCTCCCTTTTCTGCCATATGAAAAACGCGGTGACAAAAGGAACAAGTAGGCCATGACTATAATAAGTATCTCGGGCAAACCATCGATCCCACATCCAGAGGAAGGTGACCAGATAACAAAATAGAAAAGTGATTATCATCACCCATTCTGCCTGAAATTTTTTTATCCCGGTAAGGACCTTAAGGTTTTTATCCATAAATTTCTTACTCTTAAGAATTTATTTTCTTGCCTTAACCCAGGTGGTGTCTTGCTTAGCCGTAAGGTATCGAAAGAGACCAACCAAAGCTGAGAAATTCAAAAGACAAAAGACATAAGGGACATAACATAATTTAGAAACGAGCTTAAATATACCATACTTTTGATTCCTTGCCAACGCCCCTATCAAGGCCGTTGCGTAAAAAAGGATTTGTAAAGTGAAAAAAAATCTATAGATTGATTCCTCCCCTAAAGCCCAGTTGATCAAAAAAAGAGCAATCATAAAAAATGGTGCAAGGACACGCAACAATTTATGAGAGAAGAGTTGCAGGGCAATAGGACTTTTAAATGGATTAAGCATCTGTGGCAGAATCCCAAATATCTGATAATTCCCATAAAGGGTTCTGGCTTTACGACGATGTTCTTCCGAAGCGCCTTTTGCCACTTCATCATAAGCCTCAGCCGCTTCTACAAAGAGGGCCCGAAAACCTTTCTCAATGATCTTTAAAGGGATAAACATATCATCCAAGACGACATTTTCCGGAATACGGGGAAAAAGATCGCGGCGAATCGCATAAATGGCACCGGTTGCCCCTAGCATCGAATGCACCTGACTTTCCATTTTACGTATCCATTTCTCATATTCCCAATAGAGATTGATCCCTTGGGCGGTTGCCCCTCTCTGCGGGGGAAGAAATTTTAGCTCGCCGCTAACACACCCCACCTGAGGATCAGCAAAATAACTCACTAATTCTTTGATGGCATTAGTGGCAAATATTTGACGGGCATCGGTAAAAATTAAAATTTCATTTTGAGATTTCGTCACCAACTCATTAAGAACCCTCATCTTGCCTCCTCTAGGTACAAACTCAAAAAATTTTAGCCGGGGATCAGGAAATTTTCTTATAATCTCATTTGTGCGATCACTTGATCCATCTGATCCAAGGAGGATCTCGATCTTATCCAGTGGATAATCTAAGGCAAACAGATTTTTCAACTTTTGCTCAATCACATCCTCTTCATTCCATACGGATAGAATGATTGAAACTAAAGGGGTTGTATAGGAATTCTTAACCAGCCTTGGCTTTAATCTGGCAAACAAAGAAATCAAAAAGGGATAGCCAAAATAACAATAAACAAGAAGAACAAAAAGTGTCCAAAATACAATCTTCATGGTTTTAACCTTAGAATCATTTTTCGAAATCGATCATAGCCTGAATCTCCCAACGCACGTCGACAAACTATTTGGCCAAGACTTAAAAACTCCTCGGTTAAGGGAACTTTGCCTTCCAACCCCATTTTAAAACGACGTAATGACCAATGGGATTTGACAGCCATACGTCCGATACAATTTTTTAACCTGGGGTTAATTTCTGAAACAAAGATATGTCGGTAACCCACCTCTAAAGCCATCTTCACCACACCCTCATTATAAAAACCATGTGGCACAGAGAAATTTTCGATTTTGATACCCAGCTTCTCTTCCAAAATCCTTTTCGATTCCTTTAACTCTTGCCCTAGCTTTTCATCCTCCAATCCGGTTAAGATGGGGTGAGTGAGACTGTGCGATCCAACCACCATTCCCAAAGAGATCAATTCCTTCAATTCTTCCCATCCCATATAACCGGGATTTCCGATTTTGTTGACAGTCACAAAAAAATAGGCCTGAAATTGGAATTCCTGTAAGATCGCTAAGGCCTCTCTAAAATTATTCATCTCCCCATCATCAAAAGTTAAAACAATTGTCTTAAAACCGGGTTTTGAATTTGAGATATGATTAAATTGTTCTAAAGGCTTAATGGGATAATGATGATTCTTTAAAAACAATAACTGTTCTCTGAAATCATCAACTGCGACATCATAGAGGCCCGCCCCCTCTTCCCGATCCCTCGGGGTCAAGGGATTCTTCCCCACAATTCCATGGTACATGAGAGTTGTCTGTTGACCCGCCCGAGGCATATTATTTCCCCTCTATGACGGTTGACTCAATAGATTCTATTTTCATTGACCCCTGATAATAATTTTCATGCGGATCTCCCACCACAAAATAATCCTGATGAGATTCATCTTCATGCCAAATATCGGTTAGCTCAACCTTACCCTGCTGTAATAATTTCCCTCGTTCATCGTAAATGCCCAAAATAAATTGAGTATCGGTTTTTTCGACCTCAATCTGATACCAGGCCTTTGGGGCATAGGTTACGGCTTTGTCCCACTCGGTCTGCCACTCTTGCGTTAGACCATCGAAGGCCACCAAATCATTGTTTTGATTAAAATAAACCATAAAAATCGGATGTGGCATGCCGTTCCCCCAGACATTGTTGTCCACATCAATCACCAACTTTCTATGCTCATGCCACCAAAGGTTGGGGTGGTGTCCGGATGGATTTTCATCGGTAATGGCTAATAGGTAGCAACCGTTTTCATTCTGCGGTCCTTGCGGGTATTCTGGATCTTGAGGCAACCCCGCGATTCGATCTAAATCATAATCAATTTCACCCATGATAACTCTGATTTTATAAGTTTTTGGCAGCGCTTCGGTCGAACGGATCAGCGCCACGTCACCATAATGATTCGACTTCTGCCAGGCAAAACCGGATCGGCCATCAATCACAAATGTTCCCCCGCGGTATAATTCAAACGTCAATTGACCAGATTTTCCAAAACTCCGACCATTTATGGCAGTGATCGGCTTTGAAAAATCCTCAATGATTTGTTTATCATTTGCTCCTAGCATAAACCGCCTTAATGACAACCCCACTTTCTTCGACTCCTCCCCTGCCGGGCTTTTAGCAATCTTATAAAGAGCAGATCCTCCTAGGCTGGCCAACAATACCCCCACGGCAATCCCTCCTAAGCAAGCGGTCAATTTATCTTTCGAGATTTTGTACACTTTGCACCGAAGCCACCGGTAAAGAAACCTTTGGGTTTCTCGATATCTTATCGAATTCCTCAATCAGTTTGGCGATTGAGTTACGGCGTGCGAATAAAACCTCATTATCTTTGGTGAAATTTCTCATGGAGGTGGCAAGAGATGGATCAACCGTTAATAAAGCATAGCCCTGTTTGACAAGGTCCTCATACCCTAATCCCTGATTTTCCACCACATTGATCTTACGACGCAGGAGTCTTATATATTCATAATCCTCCATCCCATCGCGAAATATCTCTAACCGCAGTGAGGCAACAGGACCGGTCTCACCCGGATAAAATAAAAGTCCGTTTCCATTCTGCTCCCATTCGGTGTTAACCGCACTCTTAAAAGGATTCACCCGCACCCACCAATTGACCGACCAATACAAAAACCCTTCGATGTCATATTTCCAGCAAAGCCAGGGAATAATTCGGTAGTCAATCGAATCGGTATCGATGATGAGATTCGGTGTTCCATAGCCGCTGGGGCCGGAGGCATACATCCATATCTCGATACCCTTATCTTGCAATTGGCGCATCTTCTTCTCATTAAACGCATCGATCTGAAAAGTCCAGATGTTAATATCTTTACCCCATTCCGGATCTTTTTGGGGATCCCAAAAACCGTGATAACAAACCATATTTTTCAACTCCGGATGTGCCTTATGGATCATCGAACATATTTTAGCCACTTGTGGATTTCCTAATTTCCCTTCATCCCAGGTATAAATATAGTGATACTTAAAAAGGTTATTGTCTTTCAAAATCTCTGCATAAGAGCGATAAAGGGGGATGAGTTTTTCTATCCCCTCTTTGTCCTTAGGCCAGTTATTACTAAATGTTCCTCCCTTTCTGCCTATTGAAAAATTAGTAAGGCCAAGAGCCCGATACCGCTCAATACGGGCAAGGTCCTCGGAAGAGGTTGGATCAATATTTAATATGGGATTGATTCGGTATTTGAGCATTTCCAAAATAAATTTTTCATTAAGTTCAGCAATCCGTACCTTATACTCCTCCTCGGTTTCCTGTGGGTGCTGCTTATAACGGGTCCGTGTCTCATGGCCATAAAAATCAAAGGCAGTTTTTAAAAGTCCTTCCTGGGGTAGGGTAAAATCATAAACACGAACAGAAACAGGGATGGACCGCGGTTCAACGCCCTCAGCCGTCAACTGTATTGTCCCGGCATAATTTCCTGCAATAGTAGTTTTGGGGATATAAACCGTCACCCAGAATGGCTGGGTCAAACCCGGTGGGATGTCGGTCTTTTTCACAGGAAGCAGGGGATCCGGCCACATCCCGACAAACTTTACTGGATAATAAGGCTTTTTTGTTGGGACATAGCCGACCACCCGCCAAGTGATGTTTTGCTTATCAATTCTCTGGTCGGTTGTTTCATCAATGAGATCAGATAAAATAAGTTCCACGGATTTGAGTTCGTTACGACCATTATTCACGACAATCTGAAAAGATTCATATTCATTTTTAGCTAGGGATAAAGAAGCAACTTGTGTAAAACTCGGCTTTAACAATGTCTTACCATCTTGAAAAATTCGATCCAGACTCGTGGCTACAAACAGGTCAAACCCTTCTTTTAAAACCATCCCGGGGCCAGGGGGCGGGAAGACCGCGGAAGGGCCTACTTCGCTTTCCTCTGAGGCAATCTTGTCATTGGCATTGGGTTCCCTTGTCCCCATGTTATCAAAAAACAATGTATAATCTTCTTCGGGCGATTTTATGAAAATCTTGAGGTAGGACATCTGAGCAAGATCGCAAGACTGGGTAATATTTTCTATCGGAATCTTAACGTGATTCATGGCCATGGGCTCAAGGTGCACAAATTCCGAATAGGGTTTTTTAGGATAATCCCTGCCACTTTTAAACTTGACCTCTAAAGTGATATCGTCTTCGTTATCGTTGTAAACATCAAAATGAAAATCCTTAATCTGACTCCAATTTAAAACCTTTCCCCCATAGACCTCCCAGATCAGCCCCGGGTAGCGCGTTCCGGGCTCAAATTTAGCCAGTAAGGACTGCTTTCCGTGGGTTGTATTCTTTCTTGACATTTCCAGACTAACTCCTTCGCTCTGGAAGATGCCAAGTTCCTCTTCATCTTCAAAACTAAGAAAAAATTCCTTAAGGACCGGGCTTGGGGCTGGTTTTTCTTCGTTCTTGACGACCTCTCTTTTCTCGGCATACCGGGCGGGCTGACGGGTCCTCTTGACGACTTTATATAAAAACACCCCTCCTATGGCCATGACAAAGATCCCTATGATCACGCCTATCAAGAAGAGAATCAGTATATCTTTATTCCTTTCTTGCATGGATAACCTCTTTGTATATCTCCTTTAACCTCTCCCCTACAATAGTCCAATCATAATGGGCACAAACCAGTTTTCTGGCTTCCCGACCAATTTGTGTTCTTTTGTTAACATCATTCAAAAGTAGAACAACTTTTTCAGCGAAATCCTTAGGATGATCTGTTAGCACTATATCCTTTCCCTCCGTATGCTTTATCCCTTCGGCACCTAGGGTGGTGGAAACAACCGCCCTTTCCATGGCCATCGCCTCGAGAATTTTTAAACGAGTTCCTCCTCCCACGCGAAGAGGAACAACAAAAATCTGCGCCTCCTCAAGAAAGGGCCTAACATCCTCCACCTTTCCGGTTACAACAATCCGTGAATCCCTTTTCGCTAATGCTTGAATCTTCTGCGTCGGCCCCTTTCCTACGACAAAAAACTGGAGATGGGGCTTCTTTTTCCATACCAAAGGTAATATCTCCTCAGTAAAATATACGACCGCATCCTCATTGGGAAGCCAATCCATAGAGCCGGTGAAAACAAGTGACCCGTGACCCGTGTCCCGTGACCCGGAAGTCGTTTGCAAGGTATAATTTCCCTCAGGCCACTGGTCACGGGTCACAGGACACTTAAAATATTCCGTATCCACCCCATTGGGAATCACATGGCCGGGGATCTTCTTCTCACAAAGCGCAAGAAGGGCTTCTTGATCATCTTCTGAAACACACAGAAAACAGGTAAAGTTTTTTATGCTATTCGTCTCGAAAGACTTGGTCTTTCGGGCCTGGCTTTGAAAAAGCATGCGTTTTGCAAAAGACCTCTCCACTTGACTACACCTCTGAAGAATTTTGTACTCGACATTATGCTCATCCAGTACACGGGGCAAGGAATCGAAACATTCCCCATAATGCGACATGTGCAAATGATCAACGTGAACGGCATCAAATCTTATTTGATCTTGTATTGACAATAAAATTTCTTTCATCGAGGGATCCAGATATTTGACGATTGAATAAGGCTTAGGATTTAATAAAATCTGGGCTGCTTTGTCCAAATACCCCGGTTCCTTTAACGGTACAAGAGTGACCTCGATTCCCTGCTTTTCAAATTCTTTTGCAAAATCCTTATCGGCATCTTCAAAAGAAAAGCAAACCAGACTCAGATTGGCAAACCGGTTGAGCTGTTTGATAATATGAAAAGTTCTAATTTTACCGCCTGTATCCGCTGGCCAGGGCAGACGCGGTGCAAGAAATAGGATTTTCATGATCACCCATGCTTTATAGGACAGTAGGGATTAAACCATTTAAAGATTCGAGGTGCTTTTTTTGAAGAAAAAAGTAATTAACGCTTCGATCCCCTGTCCTTCTCTTTCTTAACATTTCTCCATCAAACCAATAGGCCTCGTAACCTCCGTTAAGCATAAATTGAAATAATGCAAAGGCCGAAGTCCCAACACTATCTGGATTCGAGGTCACCTCAATTAACCAACGGGGCTTAAAATTTTTAAGGAGTCTTTGGGCCCCTTGGAGGCAATTCAATTCCTGCCCCTCCACATCACATTTGATAAAAGCAATGTGTTTTTCTTGTTGAGAAAATAAATCATCCAATGTCTGGGATTGGATCTTAATTTCATTTAAACCTTCTAGATTTGGTTTAGAGTTATTGATTATTCTTGCCTCATAATAATTCTCTGTTCCTGAGCTGGATAAAGGAATCTCCATTGTCATCAAATCATTTTTATCGGAAATGGCATAATTCAGAAGAACCACATTCTTAAGTCTCAATTGCTCAGCATTATTCTTAAGGATCGCAAAGGTTTGCGGAATGGGCTCTATACTATAAACACAGCCTCCCTCTCCCACGAAAGCGGATAAAAATTTTGTGTAAATCCCGATATTAGCTCCGATATCGACCACCTGATCCCCCTGCGAAACAAGATGTCTTATCAGCTTTAAATCCGGCTCATCCTCGGTTGTTTTTTTCTTAAGAAGATACAAATAATAAATTTTCTTAAGGATCTTTTGGAATCCTTTTGGTGTCCATTTCACAACAATCGTCTTAATGATCTTCTTCATGGAGTAACCTCACGACCGTGATTTCCGGACGGCAAAGAAAGCGGATATTGAGTGTCTTCATTCCTATCCCCCGATTGACATAAAGGGGATTGCCACGAATTTCAAAATACCCGGCCATATAGGGCGAGCGGTTGGCATAATCCGAAAACTGGCGGATCCAACTCATCCCCACCTGACCCCCATGGGTATCGCCTGCTAAGATCAATTGGGGACGATATTCCGCAATTAAATCACTATCGGCATGATTAGGATCATGGATCAGCAAAATTTTGGGTTCGTTTAAAGGGATATTTTCAAAGGCCTTCTTAACATATTGATCTTGACCATAACTTTGCAAAAGAGCGTACTTATCCGAAACTCCAACCAGCCAAAAACCCCTCCCCTCCCCCAAATCAAGTTTCCTTTTTTCGTATAATAAAACTTCAATTCCCAATTCTTGAAACTGGGGGAGGACTTCTTTTTCATGCGCAAAATAGTAATCGGTATTCCCCAAGATCGTATAAATCCCCCGTTTCGCCTTGAGCTGCCGTAAAACCTCAAAGGCGGGCCGCCAGCCAGCCTTGGAATTGACAAAATCCCCGGTAATCAAAATCAAATCCGGGTCCAAATGATTAACCAATCGAATCAGACTTCTTTCCCTGAATCCAATTTTTTCAACATGCAAATCCGAAATCTGAACAATTTTTAAATCCTTAAGACCGGGGTGAAAGGAGAACGATCTTACGGAAACGGTCTTAACCTCAATCCAATTCGGTTCAATGACGGTGGCATCAAGCCAAAGAACCGGACCCAATACCGCGGGGATAAGAACAATGATTTTTAAGCTCTGCGCCGTTCGGTAAAGTTTTTTCTCACCTGTCCTTTTAAAATATTCCGCCATCAGCCTTAAAACACTTGCCAAAACAATCGCAAAAGCAATATAGGCAATGAGAAAAATTTTCAATAAAAATAACCAAGGGAACATCTCATTCCTTGTTAACAATTATCAAAGGACATCTCTTCATAGACCTTAAGATATCCTGCGAACATCTTTTCAGAAGAATAATGTGCTTTAACAAAATCAAACGCCGCCTCCGTCAATTTTTGACTTAAGGATTTATCCTTTAACAACGATTCCAATCTGTCCGCCAATTCCACCGCATCTTGACTCTCAACAAGCAAACCATTTTTTCGATCTTCAATGATCTTGGGAATCCCTCCCACTCTTGTTGCCACAACCGCTACTTTAGAAGCCATGGCCTCAAGGATTGTAAGGGGGATTCCTTCGGTCAAAGAGGTTAAAACAAAAATATCCATCCCCTGATAAGCCTGACCGACATCTTTAAGAACGCCGGTAAAAATCACCTTATCCCATAGCTTTTGCCTCTTAACAACCTCAAGCAGGTTATTCTTTTCTGGGCCGTCACCGACAATCAAAAGTTTAGCGTGATCATGGTTTTGAGAAAAACGCTTAAACGCCTCAATCAGCATTCCCTGATTTTTTTCTTTGCTCAGGCGTCCCACTGTTCCCACTACGATATCATCAATTTTGAGATTGAATTTTTTGCGGATATCAATTCCCACACCTCGACTCAAGGAAAATCGGGATATTTCCAAACCGTTAGGGATAACCCGTTTTTTCTTAAGTGGGCAATCCGGTAAAACCTCTTCCGTGACTACAACGACTCGTTTAAAATATTTATTCAAAAACCATCGATCTAATCTTTCATAAAAAGTCACGGCCCGGGTCATATCGGTAAATCCATGAGCGGTGGCGATGATCGGTTTGGCAACCCAAAAGGCAGCCAAGGCACCGAGTATATCGGATTTATAATTATGCGTATGTAAAAGATCAATTCTTTCTTTTAAAAGGAATTTCTTTAAGCGAGAGATGGCGGTTAAATCAAATCTTCCCTTAGCCTCCAAGATATACGTGGGAAGTCCCATTTCCTTGGCTTTATCAATGAATTCAATTTGGAATTGACGTTTATCCCGGATAGCCCCTAAAATCACCTCCACAGTTCCTAACGAATCGAACTTTCTTCCATGAAAATAACGCCCTAAGGAGAGAGCAACATTCTCTGCCCCAAAGAGTCCCGCACTACTTATCAAATGCAAGATCTTCATAAAAATGACACAGTAGGGGCACGGCATGCCGTGCCCCTACAATCACCTCTCAATAGAATCCCTAAACAAAGATTCATAATGTAGAATCATGCTATCCATGGAGAACCGATCACGGGCAATCCTTAGACTATTGTGCCCCATCAATCTTCTTCTTTCGGGATGGTTAATCAAATCCAGTAAGGCTATCTTAAGTGGTTCCACATTTTCTTTTTCCACCAACAACCCATTGATCCCCTCCTGAATCAATTCGGGGTTCCCCCCCACGTTGGTGGCGATGACTGGTTTCGAAGCGGCCATATATTCCAAGATGGAATTGGACATACCCTCACTTAAGGAAGGCAATACTGTAATATCAGCGAATTGTAAAAGTTCTCTGACGTCACTCCTTTTCCCCAGGAACAAGACTTTTTCCTCGATATTCAGATGTTTGGCGAGCGACTGCATCTTCCCTTTCATCTCATCTTCGCCAATCAAAACCAGTCTAGCGTAAGGGGCTTCCTCCAAAACCAGGGCAAATGCCTTCAGCAGATATTCATGGCCTTTGATGGGTTTGATGTTGGCCACATGCATGATCACGAGTTCTGCCTCATGAATACCTAAATCATGCCTTGAATATATTTCCCGTGACCCGTGACCGGTGCCCCGTGTCCCGCTGCTTGTGACTTGATCAACTTCCACCCCATTATAAATCACCAAGATTTTATCCTGAGGGACTCTTTCTTTTGTATGAACCATTCTTTTTACGGCCTCGGCCACCACCACAATTCGGTTGACAAAATGATTGATAAACCGGTAAACGCTAGAATGCAGTTCACTCCGCCAGAATCCCATATCCCGGCGGTTGGAAATAATGACCGGCACACCCGCCAGCCTTCCGAATACCACTCCCCAGACATCGGAACCAAAATGATAGGTCATCAAGATTTCGACTTTTCCCTTCTTAAGCCTCCTCATAAATCTAAATCCCTGGATTATACCGGTGAAGTCATAAATTCTTCTAACATTAAAACTTACAGTTTGAATCCCCATGTTTGATAACTCACTCAGCAATTTGTCGTAACGACTGAGGCATCCAATAATTAACGAATATCGATTCTTATCGATAAATTTTGCTAGACTGACAATCTGCTTTTCTGCCCCCCCTTCAGGGGATTTCAGGATATCCACTAACAAAAATATGTTTTTCATTTTCTACTCAACAAGGCATTCCATCTTTAATCTTCTGTATAAATCGCGGATTCTTGTACGAAGGAGTAGTATCGACTGTATTGGTAAAAGTGATATTCACATCCATATTTTTACCCAATTTCTCATTTAGAAGTGATCTGATCCTATCTAAATCTTTTTCTTGAAATGTATCTCTCTTAACAATGTTAAGTGTTAATTCTCCTTTCTTCTCTTGAACAAATTGATATTGCAAAATATTTTCTGTTACCCCACCAAGATCTATACCTGAGATGGGCGCATAAGAATCATTTTTGGTTATCGCAAAATTTCTCGTTCTGCCTCCTTGTAATTCAAACAATGGAAATCCTCTCTTGCAACGGCATCGTTCTTGAATTAATCTCCCGATATCACCGGTATCATATCGGATAAGTGGCAAGGCAAAATTCGTTAAACTTGTTGCAATAATCCTTTTGTATCCCTCGATTTCACTATCGAGAAATTCGGTTATTCCAAAATCCGAACATAGATGAAGACCACTATGCTCTTCGCACTCTACTCCTAAAATGCAGCGCTCTCTTAACGAATAATTTGTAAAACATTTACATCCCCAGAATTCTTCAATGACATTTCTCTGACTCAAAGGATACTCTTCCCCAAAGAAAAATATGGCCTTTAGATTTAATGGACATTTTATCCCCTTTGTTTTTGCAAATCGTGTCAAAAGCCCAATGATACTGGGGTAGCCGCTTAGATAGCGGATTTTATAATTCTCAAGAAGCCTTAAATATTCATCGACATTTTCTTGATTTAACCTGTAGGAAGACAAAATTAACAGCCTTCTTACAGGATTGTAGGAATAATAATCGTCTTTCTCCAAGCTCCAGTTGAGCATGGCGGCAATTAACTCACCTAGATGATAACCTCCCCATTCGAAAAATCTGATCGTGAATGGATCGAAATCAAAGTATTGTTTATCCCTATCGTAATATACCCTTAACGGCTTACCGGTCGTTCCGCTGGTAGTATAAGTAACAACCTTTCGGTCCGTAAAATTGGTGGCTCTTAACTCGCTTAGATGGGTTCGGACCTCATCTTTTTTCAAAATAGGCAGCTTGTGCAAATCACTAGCACTCTTGATATTATCAGGAGACAAGTTATTGGCCTTAAAGAGTTTATTATAGTAAGGGACATTCTTATAAGCGTGATGTATGAGTCTTTGCAACTCTTCATTTTGATAATTTTCTAATTCCCGTTCTGACCACCATTGGGAAGTTTCAATACATTTTAATTGGGCAACAAATGAATTGGGTATTCTCCATCGTAAAGGGATCGCTCCATACGCAATTTTTGAGAAATCGCGAATTCCTTTTGGAAATTTTTTGTATATAGCGAAGAGATTCATATTCTTTTGCCTTCTTTTACTGCTTCATTGAATTCATAATTATTGAAGAAAAAATTCCAAATATCCGGTTGATTACCAAATTTTTTAATCAACTTGCCCGTATGACTATCTTTAATTTTATAGAATTTTAAACCCAAAAAACGCCCAAAAAATACTTTCTGATATTCCTGAAAGCCTTGCGATTTAGCTAATTTAATTGACGCTAAATTATTAACTTCGATAGTTAACATCGCTTCCTTAAAACCTTTTTCTTTACAATATCTCAAAACATGGGATCTCATAAAGGCTCCCATGCCAAGTTTTCTATATTTCTGTGGGGTATAGGAGCTGGCGAAATACGCTATGTCATCCTTGAGAATACAGTTACAATAAATGTCTTCGATTTTTATCCTTCCCTGCTCTACCCAAGTATGATGAACGACCTGATGATCTTGGCCGACCCCAACAAACAAAACACCTCCTTGTCTAATTTTTTCAAATAAACTTTCCCATGTAAAACGGCTGCCATTTTCCTGTAGAATCTGCTGAAGAATTTTTTCTGTCAATAGTCTATCCGTATTTTTTTGTTCTATTCTGATCACTTCTTTGGGAATCATTTTCCTTTGATACTCTGCGATATCATCGCTCAGTGACCTTTTAAAAAAAAGAAGACAAATTTGATAAGGCTTCAGACTTACTTTGGCATTTAGCAATATCAACAGTCTGATTAAGGGATGATGGCTATGTGTTAAGATAAATGTTTTAAATTTTCCCATTTGCGTGACAGTAATCGAAATAAAGGTTGATTTTTTTGAACTATCTTTTTGTTCTAGTTACTCGGTTTTTGTAAAGTTATCTTTTATAATTTTTTTGAAAAAATATTCAGTCGGGAAACCAATCCTGCTAAAATCCACAAATAGGAACTCACCTCCATATAAGTCCATCGATCCCCAAACAGATTGTTGACCACTAAAACAATGATCAATAATGAAAATCCAAGCCCAAAGGCTCGGGAAGCTTCATCATCCCCGTTTCGATAAAGCCTCCATCCTTGGGCCAGAAATATAAAGATCAAGACCAAAAAGACGATTAACCCAATGATTCCCTGCTCTGCCATGATTTTAAGATAGATATTGTGAGTGTCTTTCAAAGAAAACCCCATAAACCGAAAGACCCCAAAACCGATACCAAAAATTGGAGCCTTATTAAACAAATCCATACTCTGGCGCCAGACATCAATCCGATTCTGGACAGAGGGATCCAATTCTCCATACTCGCTGACAGTCATTTCTATCCGGGTCCTGACTTCCTGGGGAAGGGCAACCTGCCAAAAAAGGACAAGCAAAATCAAAGGAATCAAAAGAATTCTTTTCTTGAGGGCAAACAAGAAAAATAAACCTACGACCAACCCCAGATAAGCAGCTCGGGAAAATAGAAAAATAACACAGTAAACATTCATGGCTATGAGAATCAAAAGGAGCCACTTAGGAATACCATTTTTCATCGCAAAATAAAGACTCAGCAGGAATACCGTGTACTGATTATAAAAGGCCGCCACCTCATTGGGACCCAAATAAACAAAAGTCCCATCGATTTTATCTCTTGAGACGATACCCGAAAACCAGCTAATCTGTTTTAACAAATAAAAATTCATAATAAACATTGTGACGCACATGACAATCACGGTCCACCAGACCCATTTTTTCTCTCGAATGTTATTCAATGTCAAAAAGTACAACAAAGGAAGAATACAATAATTCTTCCAATCCTGAACCCTAGGATCATGTAGGTTAAAAAAATCAAAGTAATTCAAATAGAAATACCCATGCATGAGAGTAAAAAATGTATAGATCATCAGAAGAATAGAAATGGGATTAAGCAGAGAACTCTCGGCAAACCGGATTCCTTGCCCGACCGTTCCCAAAAACCAGCCTATGATCATGGCTATGAACAAGACATCTATAAAATCTTTTCCCAGCGGGAAGGGATGCAACCTCTCAATGACATTTCTTAATGGCAATAAGGCGATCACAAACAAAAGCGCATACCTTACCCTGCCTGAGAAGGCCAGCAGACATAGGACAACTCCTATCAAATATAGAACAAGAGGCGCAAAGCTTTTAATTGTTGAAATCATTCTTCTTTCCTTATAACCCTGGCCGGGATTCCCACCGCGGTTGCCCCATCCGGAATGTCTTTGAGGACAACTGAATTCGCACCGATTCTGACCCGATTGCCGATTTTAATTCCTCCCAGGATTTTGGCTCCTACTCCGATATACACATCATCACCAATGACCGGAATTCCTTTATTGCCCAGCCCCCGTGTTCCAATGACCACCCCCGGGCCTATGGAGCAATTCTTGCCAATTTTGACATCGCTATGCAAAATAATTCCGCTGAAGTGTCCGATATAAAAACCCGGTCCAATGTCCGTACTGGCAGGGACCGAGATCCCCGTTGTCATCTCAATCAATTTAAATAGAATAAAGGCAATGAGTCTCAATATTAATGAGACTAGGGGAATCTTCAACTGATGCGCCCAACGGCCAAAGCGATAAACAACGACCGCCCAAAATCCCTGATCCACACACAAATAAAGAATCTCTTTCAGATTGGTCTTGCCCTTCTCTGGCCTTAAGAATCGTTCAATATCGGCATTTAGATATGAAAACATCAATCAACCCTCTTATGGCTATTGAGAATAAAAAAGCACAGTTTCAAATACTGGCCATACAGCTTGATATTCAATGGGAAGTAATGAATCGCCTTTAAACAGTGCCTTAAGGCCTCTTTGGGATTATCTTCCCCCAATTCAGAATAAATTAATTCCCGGTGCACAGCACTATAGGCCAATTGTTTTAAAAATACTTTCTTAAAACAATTAGATTCGCGCTGAAGGCCTTGATCTATCACATGGAACCTTCCCCGAAGGAAAAGCTCTTTCTTCCGCGTTCGGCTCAGACTCCCCTTCAAGTACCGATATTTGACCAAAGGTTGCCGGCTATAGGCGATTTCAAACCGCCCGGCAATCCTCAGCCAAAGTTCTCGATCCTCCCCGCCGATTCTATCGGGGAACGTTTCATCAAAATAACCCACCTCATCCAAAACGCTTTTACGGCAGAGCACGGCCGAGGTACAGATATGAGCTCGACGTAGGAGCAGGTGATAAAAAATCTTTCCCGATAAAAATTTTGGATCAACAAAGGGGGTTGGAATTGTTTCTCCCTGTTCGTTGATCCTTACTCTTTCACAGTGGATCAACCCGACCTCAGGGTGCTGATCCAAAAAAGAGACCTGCCTCATCAATTTATCTTCTCTCCATAAATCATCCGCATCCAAAAAGGCAATGTACTGGCCTTGCGCGTTTTTTAAGCCGGTATTGCGGCAAATAGCATGGCCTTGGTTTTTCTGATAAATATATTTGATCCTTTCCGGCCTCGTTTTGACAAATTCCTCAACGATTGCCTCTGTCCCATCCGTTGATCCGTCATTAACAATGACGATTTCAAAATCTTGATAAGTCTGGCCTAAAACACTTTGAATCGTCTCTCTTATAAATCGTTGTGCATTATGGGCAGGGATAATCACGCTAACCTTGGGCATGAGTGTTCTCCAAGAGTGCAGAGCGAGAGAATCCTTGCTTGATTCCCTTTAATTTTGAGACTATGCCAATGGGCAGGAGGCTTAAAAGAAAATAAAGATAGGGTTTAACACTATAGAAAGGATTATAAACTATTGTATGAAGAAATTGCTGTCTGGCTCTTTGAAATTCCCCGCGCTCAAACAGAGCATACCCAAATTCAAAATAGCGTTGCGGAATATGGGTCTTAAGCCGCTTGCCCATTTTTTCATACATGTCGGGATACTGGGCCAAATTCTTTTCTAAAATAGCTATCCCGTTTTGATGACGGATGTCCAGGCGCTTACTGACATTCGTTTCATGAACAAGATACGTGACCAAACATTCTTCGATATAAGCTACTTGATATCTGCGGACAACCCGCACCAGCCATTCAAAATCTTGCGTATTCCACAAAGATTCATCAAAAAAGCCAACTTGATCAATCACTGGACGCCTGAAAACGACCGAGGAAAAACAAATGAAGTTTCTAAAAAATAGGTTGTAAAACAAATCGTTATTTAACTGCCTTTTATCTTCTTCACGGGTATACGTGCGTGTAATTTGACCATTTTTAACAACATGAGCATTGGTAAAAGTTAACGATATTTCCGGATGTTCGTCCAAATAATCGACCTGTTTTTGCAGTTTCTCGTGAGCCCAGATATCATCCGCATCTAAGTATGCTATATATTCTCCTTTCGCATTTCTTAAGCCATGATTCCTGGCCGCCCCTGCCCCTTGGTTAGACTGATAAATGTATTTGATTTTCTCAGGATGCTTTTTCACATACCCTTCAACAACGGCACGGGTTCTATCGAGTGACCCATCATCCACAATAATCATCTCCAGATCCGGAAAGGTCTGATTGAGGACACTCTCGATGGCTTTTGAAATATACTGAGATGAATTATACGCTGGTGTAATCACGCTGACTTTAGGCATTGCCCTACACTCCTTTGTCAACTCCCTTGCGGGTTAATTGCATTTTTTTCCCGTAATGCCAACAAAAAACATAAAACCGCTAAAAAGTAAACCTTGAGCACCCGGTAAAGGAAAGAAAACCTCCAATTTCGCGCCTCTTTAGGCCAATAACAGGAACCGATCAATGAGAACGTCAAAATAGTTTTGACATAATTGATTCCCGCCTTCAAAAATAAGCGATGAGAATAATACAATTTGGCATACTGATAATAAACCTTAGCCTTGCGGATATGCTTCTTCACAAAACTCAATTCCCCGGCAATCTCCTCTTTCATGAGGACTTTGATATTATTTCGAATACGCAGGTCATAAAGGTCAGGATTTTTTGACACTTGCTGAGAATGTAAACGATATTTGGCTAAAGGTTGATTAATATAGAGGAATCTGTATCTCTTTGCTAAACGCAACCAACATTCATAATCCTCCGTTGATCTTAAACTCTCATCAAATCCGCCAATAGCCTGTAAGCAGTCCTTGCGTGCTACAACCGTTGGGACATGAACAAAGTTTCCTTCATAGAGATCTTCAAAGGTATCTTGAAGTTCCCAATCGCCGAATTTTCGCCATTTGGCCAAAACATTTCCTTTTTCATCCATGGCCAAAACTTCAGAGCACACGAATCCCAAATCAGGATTATTTTCAAGGATGGGGATCTGCACTTCCAGTTTTTGCGGTGCCCACAGATCATCATCCAAAAAAGCAATATATTCCCCTTGAGCATGCCGGATGCCTGTATTCCTCGCGGCGGCTAAACCACGATTCTCTTGATAAATAAATTTGATTTTCCCTTGGTACGGCTTTAGGGTTTCTTTAATATCGATGTTGGAGCCATCATCAACCACAATAATCTCAAAATCCCGATAAGTTTGCGCCAAAACACTTTGGATCGCTTGAATGATACATTGTGTCCGATTATAAACTGTGATAACCACACTGATTTTGGGCATTTTGCGTTCCTCAATTTGTTGCAGATCCAGATTTTAGAAATTCCCGAACATACTTATGATTTAAATGAGCCTCCTCTTTAACCTTCTGCCACGCTTGATCCATAATGGATCCTCGACTCCGAGCAAACGCAATAGCTCTTGTGATCCTTTTAAAGGCCACTTCCTCAGTCATTTCATCAAACATTGTACATTGATGGGGATGACCAATCTGTCTATAAAATCTAGACGTTTTGGAATGTGTTGCAAAAGATTCCCCATAGACCCCCAGCGCGTAGGCAACAATCCCCACATGAAGCTTTGTAGTCAGGACAATCGATAATTTTGATATAAGGGCAACCGTTTCCCAAATCCCTTGGAAGGGAATAGCCAAACATTTATTATTTGTTGCCTCTTCAATTGCACTTTTAAGCTTCTCGCAATATAAAGCATTTTGGCCCGCATCACTATCCGTAAAAACAACTGGGAGAACATCCGGGCTTGCCTTCAAAGAACTCATTAGGCTCTCTCGAAAAATTTCTGCCTGAGGTGTTTCACTCAAAATCCGGTAAGGGTGATGAATACCTAATAATATCTTATCTTGAAATAATTCAAAGATCGGATCAACTCTTCCAAATGCCTTAAATGGAATATCTGATCTTGATATTGTCAAGGCAGGATCAGGGACCATTTTCACTTGAGGACATATGCGTAAGATATCCAAAACATAGTCTCTGGACTCTTCATCTCTGACCGTTAACGCTTTTGCATGCGCAAAAAGACGCTTGACTTCCTGCCTCACAAAGAAATTTGACAAGGGCCCCACCCCTACCCCCAAAATGACATAAGGGATCTTCCTTAGGATACCGATTTCTGCTGGCAGGACATGCCGAACAAAGAATCTCTTATTCCAAGAAGCGCTCCGTGAATCAGGCTCACCAAAATGTCCCCCTCCGGCATAAACCATGGCTTTCCATGAATTCTGGTTCTTTAATCCTATAATCGATTCGGGAAAATGTTTTTGAAATCTTTTTTGCTCCATCTTGGGGACTAAAGGATAAACTATATCCGAATCTGTATTTTCCTTAATCCATTTTTCAAATATTTTAACTAATAAAAGATCCCCAAAATTATCATCATAATAGGAGGCATGCAAAGCAATCATTGATATTCCTTCCCTTTCCCTGCAAATACGGCAATGAGGCGTTGGTGTTTATCGCGATCTTCAATCCGATATCGTAATGGTTCATAGCCAACCCAACCTACCAGCTTTTTCAGATCCACCGGATCCTGAAGATGCACCGAACAAGTCCCCGGATCCCACATATAAGGAACAGAAATAATAACCATCTTTCCGGCCTGGACTAATTTTCTGGCAAATGGCTTCACAATATGATCGGGCAAATGCTCAAGGACCTGCAAACACAAAACAAGATCTGCCATTTGGTCAGGTTGGTACTCAAGCCAGTTGGCACAAATCTGCTCGACTCCCTCAATACTTTTAGGAAAGGGCTTGATATCCAACATAACGCGTCTTTTGAATTCTCCACAGGAGACAAGGGGTGTGTCGCGGGCCCCGATATCCATGATCAAATCGCCCGGACTATATTCTTGAATCCAATCCCTGACCACTTGGTAGTAATAAAGATCCAAACGCCTTTGCCAATAAGACGTCTTGTGCCCTTTTTGCGCTCTTTGGGGTCGCAAGATCTTGTCTCTCAGTTTTCGAAATAGCAGAAATGGCTTTTTAATATTATCGTGCAAATACATTTTGGTAATGCCTTTCCAATTGTTGGGTTAATTCATCTATACTAAATTTGCTTTCCACAAATCTTCGGCCGGCCTTCCCGACCTCTTTGCAAAGGTTGGGATGTTCAATAAGATATTCTATTCTGTCAACCAAGCCTTCAATATCTTTTTCGGGAACAAGGAATCCTGTCTTGCCATCGACAACCAGTTCAGGGATCCCAGAATGATAAGAGGAAACAACTCATACCGGCCAATATAATCTACGATGATTCTACCCTTCTCATCGCAGATATAATCAACCTGATTAAACGCAGTGCTTCTTTTATCCCCATCGAGCTGTGTAATAATACTGGGGCAGTTTTTTATAAACGTTTCGAAATTATGTGAGTGAGCGAGGACGTAACGCCAGAAGTTGTTGGGTGTTATCTTTTTATCTCCCCTTAACTTGATCATGTTATACCAAGAAACGAGCCGGTCCCAGGGATTGCGCACAAAGGCAAACTTAAAATAACTATTCCAAACTTTTAAGCCCACATAGTCTCTGATCTGGCGGGCAAACACATGTCGCCCTTTGAGCCAATTTTGGGGATCGCGCTCATGAGGAATTTCTCTTAAGGCGGTGGGGTCGAATTGACGTAAAACATATTCAATGGAGGACCCTCCTGTTTTTTGGATATGAACAAAGATAAATTTGTAGGTATGTGATATCAGCATATGCGGCGTTTCTCCTTTGCAATGGATTTTTTACTAATTTATTTTCAAACTTTTTCCAAATCCTCAATGGCCATGATCAACCCTTACGATAACAATTTCTCTACCTCACCCACTTTGGGTAATCGGCATACATCTCTTTTCCCAAACCACTGATAACGATGCCGAGCAACAAAGTCATAAAGCCCATCACGAATTCCTAAAGGGACACATCTTAAGATTGCGGCCAACTTGCCTAGACCTCCTAAGCCCTCCACAATCCGTAAAACGGCCTCGGAACGTTTATAAACTCGCTCCTCATCCTTTAAAAGAATCGACCATTCCTTAGGATTTTCTGGCTGGGGCTCTAAATACTCTTTGGCGGTTGTTCCTTGTAATGGTGCAAACCGAAAGACCCCGGTTCGATCCCAAGCTAAGACCCAATTGACAAATCTATTGCATAAGGCACAAACCCCGTCAAAAAAGACAATAGGATGGGCACCTTGAACTTGTCTGGGAGATAGCCATCGGGTGCACTCAAACAATAAGATATAAAAGAAAATCAATTCTAAGAACAAAATGCCCATGAAAACCCAGATTAAAATATGAAAGGGGATCATGAAGGCGATAAAAAGAAAACGAAAACGCCGAGAGACAAGACACAACGGGGCACAGATTTCAAAAAGAGTGGCGATAGGAAATCCCAATTTCAAAACAAATTTAAGCCATGGGTTTTCCAAAACAAAAATATCCGAATGCCACGTAAAATATTCAGCCAGGTTATTATTTGACACAACCCAATACATCAAACTGTCCGTGAAAAAAAGCCCCACCCCTCCGTATATCAATCGCCTCATCCCAAGAAAAGTATAAGCAAAACAAACAAAGGCAATGGTCACGATAAAAGGAATGCTATTAAGATTCACAGAGTTCGTTTGATTTGCGGTATTGGAATCCTTTTTCCAAAAACGGTCCGCCAAGGCAAAAAATGAAAGAAAATAGGCCTCATAAAGTAAGACCATCTCGGCATGATTCATGTGCCCATAGCTTCGGACGATTCCCTGCTGAATCGTCAAACAAACACTCGCTATTAAAGAAGCGGGTATAAAAGATTTATTGAACGTACACAAAAATAAAGAAATTAAGGCCACCGTCTTTAATCCATAAAGAAAAGGGGCGGAAACTAACCACGGGTGGACAAAAGCCGGCAGGAATCGAATCAAGACCCCGGTTGGTTTAAAGATGGAGGTGGGCAGATAAGACAGCTCAGTAAAAGGATCAAAGAGGACAATCAGAAGCCACGTTCCGAAAACCGCGGTCCTAAAAAAATTAAGGGCCTCGGGAGAGGCCTCTGCATGGATTAATTTCATTTTATTTTTCCTTCGCAAACTCGATGTGCCAAACGATATCCCACTTCTTTTTAGACAATGCGGGGTTGACTAAATCAACCTTCCCCCTTCTTATTTCCATGGCATGAATGAGGTCATTGGGATTCTTTCGGTTATACATTTTCCCTATGGCAATGAGGGTTTCATTCAACTGCTTCTGCTGTTCCCCAAGACTTATGTCGGCTTTCTTAAGCATGGCCCGCTTTTTTAAGGGAGATAAAATTTCTTGCAAATGATGATTCGAGATATTCACCTTATATAAGGATGCGGTTGTATTCGTGTTTTGACCTTGCTTTGCCATTTCCTTTTCCTTCTCCAAACCCAAAAGAATATCTTGAGTACGTTCATCCAACATACGGGCAATTCTGCCGTGCGCTAAAGTTTTAAAGAGCCGTGTCGGATTAATGACCCTTTGATTGCCAAACTGATCGATCCCTACATATTCATAAACGATCACTTCCTGTGTTTTTGGTGCAGGACTGCTAAACATCGACCAAGAAACAAAGGGAAAGGTGGCTCGGTATTGAATAATCAATTGCCCTACAACCATACAAAAAAATAGAGCAATGACAATCTTTTGATGCGGTTTGGGTAAGCTGACGAAATACGCCCGAACCGGCTCAAAGGAAAAAAAGATGAGTGTCACAATTAAGAGACAAAGCCCTTCCACGATGGATTTCATCACATTAGACCAAGTGATAAGGTTAATCAGGGTTGCCGTTACAATCGCGGCAGCGAAAAACAAAATAATCTTAAAATAGAATTGTGTTTTCATTTTTCTTACCAAAACTCAAGGTAATTTCCATTCGATATTGGGTAAAAAGACAGCGTTGGAATGATTGTTATTGGCCTTAACCTCAATCCTAAACACATCTTTGTTTCTAATCGCATAGGGGTGGATCATCCCTTGATCCCACACCGAAAATTTGGCCTGATAAATGCCGGGGGCAAGGTTAAGTCTCCCCAGGTCAATTTCCACCGCCCCCTCTCCTTCAATGGAACAAGTCGCTTTTGACCCTTTCTTATCCGAACGGGAATCACAGCAGAGAACACCGTCCGCGCGGATGATTTCTAAATAAAAGATGGGATTCTCGATCCTTTCCTTGGCCTCATAAGAAACCTTAATTTGAATGGGTTCCTCCAATTGAAAAACGTCCTTTGTTTCTTTTTGATCATTAGAAAATTGCATATGGTTCAGGGATACCGGCGATTTTTCATTCACCCGGACCCGGTCTTGTTTATAAACCTTACGGCGGAACTCTTCCTCTCCTTTTTGAAAGACAAGATTCTGATAAAGAGGGATCATTTCCTCCGTAGGGCCGTCTTCAATGATTTCCCCTTGATTCAACAAAATCACCCGCTGACACAGGCTTTGGATAAGAGACAACTGATGCGAAACAAGGATGATCGTTGCCCCTGATTTTAATAGCTCGCGCATCTTCTGAGCACATTTAGCACGGAAGGCCATATCTCCCACTGCCAAGACCTCATCCACAAGCAGGATCTCGGGATCCATGTGGGCCGCCACCGAAAACCCCAGCCGAGAATACATCCCGGAGGAATAGTGTTTGACCGGAGTATCAATAAATTCACTGATCCCTGAAAATTCCACAATCTGGTCATATTTCTCATCAATTTCTTTCTTTTTCATTCCTAAGATCGTCCCATTAAGATAAACATTTTCCCTTCCCGTCAGTTCCGGATGAAAGCCGGCGGTTACTTCAATGAGCGCCGACAACCGGCCGGTGATTTTCATCGCTCCCTTATTGGGTATGATGATGCGGGACAATAATTTCAAGATAGTGCTCTTGCCGGCGCCGTTAGGGCCCATGATCCCGACCACCTCGCCCTTTTTGATTTGAAAGCTGACATCCTTGACGGCCCAGAATTCCTTTTCCCCAAGATCGTTGTCTTGGGCTAGGCTTTTAAACAGATAAGGAATCGCATCCCTCAGGGAGTCGAACTTCTCCCCCCTTTTAAATTTTTTCCAAACGTTGTGGAATTCGATTGGGTTTTCCATAAGTAAATTCAAATCAAAGTTATTAATGTCAAATGTCTAATCCCAAATGACAAATTAATACCCAATGACAAATTTAGTGTTCCCTTTTTGTATTCTTAATAATACTGCTTAAAATCAACATGATCTCTTTACTTTCGTTGATTAACCAATTGATCTCGCTTTGCTCCTCGACTCCATTTATCATTTGAAATTAAACATTAAATTTAGATGTATTCAGCAAAGATAGGTTCATATTTTTTGAAAATTTTAAGTCCAATCACCAGCATAAAGAATGAAGTCAATACCGTATAACAAAGCCACCCTAATTCCGGCATTGTCTTTAAAACGATAACATTATTAATCGCCTCTAGTAGACTTCCCATGGGATTAAGAAGCAGTAATGTTTGCCATTCGCCAAAGGTTTTGGCCTCATAAAACACCGGGGTAAAAAATATCCCAAACATGAGGATGATTTCAACGATGTATTTCACATCCCGGTAAAACAAATTGGCCGAGGATAAAAGTAAACCTAACCCTGTCGTAAAGAAAATTAAACTAATGATAAGAATGGGTAACCACAGGATTAAGATATTGACCCCTAACCCAGCTATGGAAAGAAGGACAGTCAATACCAAAGATGCGATCATGAAATCAAATAAACAAGCCAAGATGGAAGCAAAAACTAGCACGGCTTTGGGAAAATAGATCTTAGTTATCAGATTCCGATTCCCAACCAGACTCTGTACAGAAAATTTGATCGCACTGATAAAAAACGTCCAAGGCAAGACCTTAACGGAAATAGAGAGAACTCCTGCTAAATCCAAAGGCTTCCCGGAGACAACAGACATGGCCTTTTTAATCAACACCCCGGCCGCAATCGCAATGACCGGCATAAAAATCGCCCATAAAAAACCCATCGCGGCCTGTTTGTAGCGGATCCGGATATCCCTTAAGGTAAGCATCCATAAAAGATCTCGGTATTTTATAATTTCTCTGATCATCTCAATCATCTTGCTTTTTCCTCTTTAACTTTTCCTTCACTGACCACAGCAAAGCCAAAATTTTCCCAAATATAGTGTGAGGGAAGATATGAATATCCCATGCAATTCTATTTTCAGGAGCCAATCGGCTTTTGTAATGATCGCTCAACCCTAACTCAAAAATTTTTATTTGCTTGGTAAATAATGACTCTAACAACAAGTTATGCATAATCATCCCGGGGGAATAGTCACGGTAATCTTGGTCATAGGATGTCTCCAATGCATAATAACAGCCGCCGTCATTAAGTCCGATTTGATAGGCTATAGGTTTATCACCCACTTTAAGTATTGAAAACTCAACAGTCGAATTCCCATTTAGGCTTTTGGATAGGGCATGATAAAACTTTTGTCCTGCCAAAGAGGAATAAACACCCACCCCTTTCCCCTTTTGCCAACCCTTTTGAGCGATTAAGTCCAAGTCAATCTTAATTTTCTCAAATTCATTAATATTTTTATGAAAGACTTCTATCTTCCCTATCCTCATCAATCTTTTCACATTTTTATTTAAATCTTTTCGATAACTCTTTGACTGAAACTTCAAATAATCCTCCCACTTATCTCTTAAGAAAAGTGTAGAAAAACTTCTTTTAGTTAAAACAAAATGTAAACCCTCTTTTGCTAAAGTTTGAATAAGAATGGGTAAGGCTAGTGAATTCCCATCGATTTGCGAAAATAGAAATAATCTTTTTTCTTTTTTAATTACTCCTACAAGCTGCCTCAAACACTGTTCGTGCTCTCTAGAAACAACAAAATCCATTCTGGTCCAATAATTGGATATAAACCCCATCACCTCTAAGGACAGTCCGGTTAAACGCGTTTGGTATTGCATCAAAGGGATCAATCCAATGGTTTCTGCCCCTTGTTTAAATTCCAGAATAAATAATTTTTTATCATCGCCGTATCCCTTCCACCAGGCCGACAGCCATTCGTGCCGAAGGAAGGGGTTGATGATCCCGCTTTTTTCTAAAAGGGCATTCCATTTTTGCCGTAATTTCAAAAAGGCCTCAAAGGTTTGAATGACCTCCATTGACACCTCTTTATGTGATCGGTCAAATGGAAGAGATACTTGAGTAGTCACAAATTTTCTAATTTTTCCAAAGATTTTGATCCAAGGCAAAAGGCCGAATTTAATGGCAAAAAGAAAAGGCAGAGGATCATCGAATGCCCAAACCGCCCAAATTTTGGAGCCGTTGAATAAACTCGTCAGCCACTTTCCCCATGTTATTCGCTTTTGTTTGAGGTACCCCTTAAATGAGGCTCGGTCGGCATTAAAGGCAATCCATTTAACCCCTTCTTTGAATTCAGTTTGAGGTTCAAGGTGTTCACCCAAAATATCTAAATAAGCGGTTAAGGCAAAGTTCTGTCCGCAAGTATCGGGTAAACTGTTTTGTGCCCAAAACCGCGGGTTGATTTCGATCATCTTTAAACGGTTATCCCGGGTATCTCGTTTAAATTCAATGGATCCAACCCCCCAATATTTGATGGCTTTTAAAAACTTCATCCCCATATAAGCCACCTCGGGCTCCCAACGGCTCACGACACACGAGCCAATCCCAAAATCACAGGGGTACTGGCGGATCTTCTGCAAGGTAAAGGTCAGAAGTGGCCGGCTTTCTCTATCCAGATAAGCGCAGATCTTGAAATGACGTGTATCATCGCCATTGATGATCTCTTGGATAATGGGTTCAATCTGATCTGTATTTTTTAGGAATTGATAAGCCTTCAATAAATCTTCTTTAGTGTCCACCACCACTGCCTTTTTATCCCCAAATTTCTCACGCCAGCTTCTGGTTTTTAACCCTTTCAAGATGACCGGATATCTTAACCTTGGGGATATCCTTTCTATTTCCGCGTCATTTTTTGGAAAATAAGTTTCTGGGATTGGGACTCCCGCTTGTCTGGCTAATTCATACTGTCCTTTTTTGTCCAGCAATTTGTCCATGATCTCTTGGGAAGGCAAAGCAAACATTAAAGAAGGTGCTAATTCCTCCCTATATAAATTGACAAATTCATTATAATTATCACCGGTGGGAAAAAGAATAGCCTTACCTCCCAGAGTATCAGTCAAATTCAAAAGAAAATCCTTAAAATTCCCGGGGTTATGAGCAACATCTGGACAATAGAGACACTTTGCATAACCTGTGTGTAGAGAAACAAGACTCTTATCCGAATCAAGGGCATAAACCTTGATTCCCTGCCGGGCAAGGCTTCTGACTACACCTAGACCGTTTACGGTCATTCCTAGAACAATAGCGGGAGTTGTATATTTTGAACTCATTTGTAGAATGCCCTTATCAAATTGAATGCAAAAACACTCAAAGGAAGCGGAGGTCCAATCCGTTTTAAGGTGTAGACATCCTTTGATTCGGCATTATGCCCAAAGTCACAAGTGCTGATACTTTCAAATCCAATGTCTTTACAAAACTGCCTTAATTCTTCATTGAAATCTTGCGGCCGGCCGTTGGGATAAGCAAAATGCTTCACTTTTTCGCCCAATTGATATTCAATGATTTGTTTAGATTCGGTAATCTCCCTTTGGGCTTCTTTAAGAGGCATATTGGTTAAAATAGGATGGGTGCAAGTATGCGCCCCAAAGGAGATTCCTTCCTTCCTCATGAACCGAACCTCATCCCAATTCAGCATCTGTCTTTCCTGTGATTCCACGATATCTAACTGACTCTCTATTTCCTTCATACAAATATTACGCTCCTTGATTGGCATATCTTTAAGCTGTCTTAAAATTGATAAGTAGGCCCTTCTTTTATCTTCCCGGGAAGCTAAGGAATACTTTTCTTCTTTCAATGACCCATTGAGATGGATTTCCGCGTTCTTTGTTCTGAGGATGAAATCTTCCAAGTGGTTCACCCAGATTTTCTTTTGGGTGCCGATTAAGCCCGCTGTCAAAAAGATAGTGGCCGGTATATTTTCTTTTTTGAGGACTGGAAAAAGTAAGTCAAAATTATTCTTAAAACCATCGTCAATGGTGATAGCTACCGTGGGTTTATTAAACTTTTCTCCTCTTTTAAGATGGTCTACAACCTCATCAAGCGAAATGATCTTAAAATACCGCTTTAAAAACTTGACCTCCCTTTTAAAATCCTCAATCCGATGAGCAACGGTTCCTTCAGTCTCAAGACAATTTTCCAAGTTGTGATAAAAGGCGTGGTAGTTGATGATTACACAAGGATTATGCCTTCGTCTTGATAAAACATACTTTAAATAAAAATGCAAAAGACCAGAGGAATAACTCAAGTTGCAGATAATCAATTTCAATAGACGTTTTAAATTAACAGTTTTTTTCATAGTTCAATTTAAAGAAAAATCATTTTTTGTCATGCCTTCGGCTTGAATCCAGCTGTCAAAGAGATAAAAGGGTTGAATCAACCAGTAAAGATTCCGTCTTGATAATAACTGCGAAGTTCTTCCATTAGCCAAAGTCGATATCTTCCCCAAAAGATAGGCATAAATTAACCTTGGTAAAAGGTAACTGCGGTTATAAAGGCCTGTATTTAATCGTTTCATTAAGTCTTGAGACATCTGCATAAGGTGGCGCATTTTTTGATTTTCAAACTGAGGATCCAGGATAATGTATTCCTCAGTGTAAGTTTGTTGATCCACTTTGCTCAGAGAGAGGTTGGCGAGATCTTTAATTTCCGGATAAGCCCTATTCAGTATTTTGGTTCTTAGAGTCAAATTGTGTTTCACCTCCAGCGGGATACTCATTAAATAATCAAAATAATCGTTATCTAAATAGGGACAGAAACTTTCCAATTGATTCAGCATCAATTGAAAAGGCGCAAGACCAACGGCCCTTCGGGCCCGCGTTGCCATTTGAAATGCGATAAAGGTGTTTTCATGGTAGCGTTCGATTTCTTTTTTCATCTTCATAAGAAAGGTTTCTTTTGAAAATTTATTTTGGAGGGACTTGGTTAAGACAGCGAAGTGATCCTTTTCCTCTTCCCAAGGCAAGTAGGAAAACAATTTTGGGAAGAGACATTTCCTAAAAAATTCTTCATATTGTTTAGACTCAAAGATAGCAATATAGGGACGCAAAGAATCAACGTACAAATAGGGATCGCATACTGTGTCATTGCCCATACCGTCATAATTGATTTTGATATCTCGGGGGATTTCCTTCAGTAAAGGCAATAGCCAGGCATGTTCATTGGTTTCAAAATCGAGAAGATAATTTTTGTAGGGCTCCTGCACCTCAAGGAAATCATTGGGCAAATCACAAAATATATTCTTGATTCCCAATCTTTGACTAACAATTTGGGCTAACTTCTTGTCTTTATCGATCTTGCCAAATTTCCTTGTTGTAAACGTGACAAAATCAACGCACTGCCTTTTCAATTCCGCCGCAATCCCACGAGAGTCCAGGCCACCACTTAAGAAAACCGCAACTTTTTGATGAGGAATCACCTGACGCCTGACCGCTTGTTTGAATAAGAAAATTAAATTTTCAATATCTTCCTCTTCATTTGATCTCGATCGCACTTTGATCTCATCATAATGCCAATATTGTTCAATCTGGATCCGATCAAGATTAAATCTTAAAATCCCGGCCTGAGGAAGAGTGAATATATTTTTATAAAAGGTCTCTTCTCCTATCAAAAATCCTGCTCTTAAAAAAACGTTCCAGGCCTCCCAATTGATGTGGCGTTTGACAAGATCCTGCCTTGCGATCGCCTTGATTTCGGAAGCAAATAAAAGCATTTTTCTTTGGTTATCAAAGTAATAATAAAGAGGGCGCATGCCATAACGATCATTGGCCACGATGAGTTCATTTTTTGTTTTATCCCATATGGCAAAAGCAAAAATCCCATTGAGTTCCTTTAATTTTTGGGTTCCGTATTCTTCATAGAGGTGAAGAACAAATTCCGCATCGTTATCTTTGAATTCAAAGCGATGGCCTAGATCGATCAGTTCCTGTTTTCTCTTTTCATAGGCAAAGATTTTGCCGGCAAAGATGATCATCTTCGATTTGTTTTCATTGAAAATAGGCTGCGGTTCTCTATTGACGGCTTCAATGCTGGTGTGAACGAAAGACCCATTTTGGTCAATCCATTGATCAACGCGATGCCAATCTTCATGCTGCATGATCCTGCCCATGAACTCCCCCATTGATCTTAATTGAGCGGGGTTTATATTCTGACTAATGATTCCACCAATTCGACTCATAGGAAATTTCTCCGTGTTTAAGACCACTCTTCAAAATTCTATGTCATGCCCGAATACTTTAATCGGGCATCCATAACAAAAATTATCCTAATTTTGGGTTCCCCCATTGATAGATTCCCGCTTTCGCGGGAATGACAAAACGAGGGAGAATAACATTTGGGATTTCCTCGA
>CAYJXI010000015.1:0-47802 GCA_964374105.1 uncultured Planctomycetales bacterium | reverse complement strand
ATGGATGAGATAAAAGCCAAAGAGATCATGACGACATTGAATCAGTTGATGAATCGACCTGAGGATCAAGAACGATTGGCTAATCTCAGTTCCATTCAAGTCGCAGAAAAGGGGAGTATGACTGAGGTGGTTGCCTTGACCGATGATGGACAGATTCTGTTGATCCGTTCAGATGCTTTAGATAAACCCCAAAATATATTCAAGCAAATTCCATCAATACGCACAAGATCGCAATTAGCGAGGGCAAAGACCGAAGTTGTGATTATTGATGACGAGCAATTAGTGGAGATCAATACAGAAGCGATGAATGAATCCCAGGCTAAGGCCGTTATGCAGGCCTTAAAGAAGACGCCTATTTCCAAGGAAAAATTATCCAAGATCAGCGCCATCCAGGTTGTGGATAATGAAAGCATTGCCAAACCGGTTGTGATTACTGATAAGGGAAAGACCCTGCTGGTTCGAGCCGATGCCCTAAAGAGACCTTCCTCTATATTGAAGGAAACCCCGTTATCAAAAACACGTACACAGTTAGCCACGACAAAGTCAGCCGAACCACAGATAGAGATAAAGCCAACCGCTATTATCACATTCAACAACAAACCGATTGTCATCAACACCCGCGAAATCAAAGAAGCGCAGGCCCAAGAAATTTTAACGGCCATGAATACCGTAATGAAAGATCCCGAGGATCAAAGCCGGTTAGCCAAGATCACCTCCATTCAAGTGGCCCCCAAGGGGACCTTGATGGAGAGTGCGGTGATTACCGATAATGGGAAAACCATGCTGGTGAGATCCGATGTCCTCAATCAACCAAGCCAGTTGATGACTTCCGTGCCTCTGACAAAGACAAGAATCGAATTGGCCCAATGGGACACACTCGAAATTGTTCATCCTGAAGCCACCGCTATTATCACTTTTAATAATCAATCGATTGCCTTTAATAAAACCCAATTGAATAAGAGTCAGGCCAAGTCAATCTTAAAAGCTGTCAGCCAAAAGAAGGCTTCCCGGAAACGTTTAGCGAAAGTCACCTCCATTCAGGTTGCCCCGGAAGATACGATCAAAGAGCCGATGGTCTTTACCGATAGCGGCCGGACATTGCTGGTACGAAAAGATGTTTTAGAGAGTACTTTCGGTCAAATGACCTTGCCTCCTATTACGAGGAGCCGGACAGAAATAAGCCAACAAGAAGCCAAAGAGATCACAAAAGCAACACCTATAGAAATTGTTACGTTTGATAATATTCCGGTTGTGATTGATACCGACGAGTTAGATAAAGACACAGCCAAGGCCGTCATGAAGGCTGTCAACAGGACTCCGATCACCCAGAAACAGTTTTCTAAAATCCGATCGATTCAAATTGTTCCGGAAGAAAGTTTAAGGGAAACAACCGTTATTACTGATGAGGGGAAAACACTCTTGGTTCGAGCCGATGCCATCCAAACGCCAGAAGCAACCATCGTAAAGAAACCGGTCATTAAAACAAGATTCGAATTGGCAGGCGGAAAAGATAGAGTCAAGTTAGCGCAAGCGAAGAAGACAAAGATCATGGCTTATCAACAAAAGCCTATTGCCATCGATACAAGAGAAATCAATGAAGCCCAAGCCCAAAATATCTTAGATGTGATCAGCTTGCTTGATTCCCTCCCCCCTGCGGGGAGGGCTAGAGAGGGGGTGTGGTTACAGTCTTCACCCTCCCCTAACCCCTCCCATCAAGGGAGGGGAAGTCTAGCAAAGATAAGGTCAATCCAAGTGGCTCCCAAAGAGAGTATGAGAGAACCAGCTGTTTTGACGGATCGCGGGACTACCTTACTCGTGCGTGAAGATGCTTTGGATAAACCGCTTGAGATGATCCTGGAAGTTCCGCAGGTCAAAACCAGAAAACAAATTGTCGGGCAAGATCGCATCCTGATCACAAGCCCAAGGAAAACTCAAGTTGTGAAGATCAATGATCAACCCATTATTATCGAGACCAATGATATCACCGGCTCGCAGGCCGAAGAGCTCTACCATGCCGTAAAGACGATGTTACCTAAGGGTAGAAAAGATTTGGATAAGATCACCTCCATTCAAGTTGCCAGGAAAGAAAGTATAAGTGAGCCGGTTGCCTTTACCGATAAAGGAAAAACGTTATTAGTGCGGGAAGATGTGTTAGCGAATCCTAAAGAGACAATTTCGAGTCGGCCGGTCAGAAAGGAAAGAACCCTCATCGCCCTTTCCCCCCAAACGTTAATTAACGTGGCCCGGCCGATGGAAATCTTGATGGTCAATAATAGACCGGTGGCCTTTGATTCTAAAGACCTTAGCAGTGACAAGGCCCAGGCAATTATGTCGGCCATTGAACATATCGGTGTAGCCCAGCAGGTGAGGGCAAAAATTACTTCAATTCAGGTGGCTCCCCAAGACAGTATGAAAGACAATGTCGCTTTAACCGATCAGGGTCAAACATTAATCGTCAGGGAAGATGTGCTGGAGGATCCCAGTAAATCCATTACTCAATTGGGAAGTGTTAAGTCAAGACAACAGTTGATGAAACCAGAATTAAGAAAGATTGCCTCGGTGAAACCTGCGGTCATTGTCCAATTCGATCAACAGCCAATTGCGATCAACCCCAATGAAATCAATGAAAGCAAGGCGCAGGAAGTTTTGGCGGCCTTAAAGAAGACCTCTATATTGCCTACTCGACTTTCTAAGATCACCTCCATTCAGGTGGCCGCTGAGGATACTATTAAAGTTCCTTTGGCGATCACCGATGATGGTACAACCTTAGTTGTCCGTAAGGACATATTGAAAGATCCGATGATGCAGATCACCCGGCCGCCAGCCACAAGGACCCGGAAAGAATTGTTGACACATAAGATTGCAAAGGTTATGGCCGGCCAGCCCAGGGAGATCATTTCCTTTAACAATCAAATGATTGTGATTGAGCCAAAGGAGATGAGCGAAGATCAGGCCAAAGAAATTTTGAGTACCTTGAAGCCGACCTTAGAAAGATCCGGCAAAGATCAAATGGCAAAAATCAAATCCATTCAAATAGCTTCCGCAAAGAGTTTACAAGAACCCGTTGTCTTAACCGATGAAGGAAAAACATTATTAGTTCGCGAAGATGTGCTAAGGAGCGTGGACAGGATTTCCGCCTATCAACCCGCCCTCAAGTCAAGGTCGGAATTGGTTCAAGCTGACAGCGATACCGCATTCCTTAAGTCAAGACCTTTGGGTGTTATTTCGGTGAACGATCGACGATATGCCATCAACACCAATGAAATGACCGAAAAAGAGGCGGAGGCGATCATCCTTTCTCTTAATACAAGGATCACTAAAAAAGAGGATCAGGACAGATTTGCTAAGGTGCGTTTCATACAGGTTGCGCCCAAAGGGAGTTTAAAAGAGTCAGCCATCTTAACGGATGACGGCCAGACCTTGTTGGTTAAAGCAGAAGTTGCCAAAAGACCGCAGGAGTTTATTCGAGAACTTCCTTCCGAGAAATCGCGGTTTGAGTTGGCCCAAGCAACAAGAGTCAAAATAGCCACCGCCAGGCCGATTTCGATTATCACCCACAATGACCAACCCATTGTGATTAATCCGCAACAGATCAAAGAAGAACAGGCTAAAGAGATTTTACAGAGCATGAGCAATATTCCATCCTTAAAGAAACATTTAAGCAAAATCAACGCAATTGAAGTGGTCAAAACAAACGAGATAGAGGAACCCATCTTCCTTGCTAACGATGGAAAGACTTTGGTTGTGCGAGAAGATTTCCTCAAAAAGCCGCAAGGAACACAGAAACCCGAAGCAGCAAAAGAAGGAGTGTCTTTGCCAGCGAAAGGAGAAGCTTCTGCCAAAGCAATGAAGACAACAGCCGAAAGAGAGCAATCAGAGGTGCGGGATTTCTTAATCAGAATCGATCCAGAGATCATCGGACAGTTTTTAGACGGTATGGTTTCCCATCAAGAGCTTACGGCCATCCAAAGAGAAATCGGAAAGGTGCAAGAGTTGGATGCACAGGCGCCACTTTCGATGAGTAATGCTAAAGTATTTAGCCGCGTTGCGCCAGAATTGTCCAAGGCGATTGCTAGGCCAGAAATTGCTAAGCGGCTTCTTTTAGCGCAAACTATGATCCAAAGATTTGAAGGTAAAGACGCGGCCATCATCACCAAACACAGAGAAGAAGCTTATGAACCAACCCAGGCCCGCGCACCTACAGATTTTGAAACCGAGGAGATGTATGAAAAAGCTTCAACACAAAGAGTGCAAAGAACTCCAGGCACGCAGGAAATTCAGTCAACCCAAACCCGACCCTCCTCAACCGTCACAACAATTGTTCCAGAAACTCCAGGCTTTGCAGAACCATTTGAACCCGATATTTTTGAGGGAATTGAAACTTTAGCACCGCCGGTGACCTTGCCTCCAACACCAACCCCGGCGATTACGCCTACATTCCCATTGCTTTCGAAAGCAACTAAGAAACAAAGACCACCCAAAAGCACAACAAGAAAATCTTCTGGAGCTTTAGCCAAAGTCGAGAAAGCGGCCCAACCACTCAGAGGAGAATCAAGGCAGGATCTTAAGGAAATTACGGAAACCGGGGGTATCCGCGACACAGCTTTGTTAACTTGGATTAAAGCCGCCTCTAATGTTGCTATAACCCGCAATAAAACGAATAATGAAATCATTGAGATTTATAATCCTGATAATAAACCCGTGGAGCTAAAAGGAATTATTCTGCAAGCTAAAGAAAAATTCCAGTTTGACCGATTTTTAGAAGTGCCTACCGATCGGGATGAAACTGCCCTCGTGCCAGTCTTGGGCAATAGAGTCGCCTCGCGATTCCAAGCAGGATATTTAATATTAGAGAAAGATGATCAGGTGGTTTGGAATAAGGAAGAGGGTTTAAGTTTTATCACCGACTCTAAGGATCCAACCAAATACAAAGCCATCATTCAAACAAAGAGGCAAGCGCCCCCTATCCCACGGGTCAGTTCCTATCAGCAGAAATTTAAGAGCGATCTTGAGATTCAGAGTGTTAAGTTTGATACCAAACAAGAAGGCGACCTTCAGGTAGCAGCCTATGTTGTTAAGATGCCTCCCGCATTACTCAAAGGAGTTCAATCCCAAGGCAAACTGCTTGATAAAAAATTAGACGATAACAACCAGGTTGAATTGAAGTCTGATGAATACAGGCAGGTCTTTAAGATGAACGATGAAGAATTTTACAGGATCGTTGGCGATCTTCATCAATATATCGTGGAAAAGGAATCTGTGGCCAATCGGGTTAAGAATATCAAAGACATTTCTAAGGACGACCAAGAATTATCGCAGTTTGCTAAGGCCAAGGAATCCTTAAAAAGGGAAGTCAATGTGGATTCGGCCAATATTGTGGTTCTCACGGCTGATGAGAAGACCATCTTGGGTCATATTCAAGAATTTGCCTCAAGAATGAAACCGTTAGACAAAACGAGATTCGAACACACTCTTCGTGATCGTCTGATGGGTGGTTATGCCATACAAAAGGACAAGGCCCCGGAGATGAATCTTACGACACCTTTAGAAGAAGACAAACCAACAGTTGTGTTAACCCGGATGGCCGCCCAAAATTTTGATTTGCTGGAAAAGACGGCCCGCGTTGATGTCCTTGAGAAAGAAGATCATAATCTCATTGCCGAGACGATTCGACACGAATTTTCTGCCCTCACTCAACCTCAACTTTCCGATCGTAAGAATATTGAAACGCAAAGAATGATAAATATTTTAACTGGTAAGGCCACAACCAGCCTTACGGGGAAAGAAACAGACACAACCACAATCGAAGATGAGGTCTTGGCTTCGGTGAGATTACTGGATAGTGTGAATCGTCAAGAAAAACGGTTTGAAGTCTTAACACCCCAACAATTCCTTTCCCAAACAAGGCAATCCGAAGATGATTTAAGAAGACAATTCCAGTCATTGACCCTGAGTAGAATCGAAGGGTCAACCTTAACTTCGGCCAAAGGCGCACTCTCCGCCAAGGGGGCGGGTCATTCTGATCAAGCTATCATCACTGCGACAAAAGCACCAGAAACTGATCGAGATCTCGCTCCGACCTCTTTTTATCAAGCGGGTCTCACCGATGGCCGCTTCGCAATGACCAGAAAAGATTCCCGATTGGAGCGACACAATCGAAATGTCTTAACACGTTTGATTAAGTTAAGTATTGGATTGGAAGAGCGATTGGCTCAATTAAAGGAAGAGGAAGTCGTCCCAATTGCGGATCGATCTCTTCGCCCCCTCCTCAGCCAAGAGATTAATCAACTCAAAGAAGAACGATATAACGTTGCCTCTTTGTACGTCCATAAATTAGCTCAAGGGTTACAGGAAGGCACCTTAACGGCTCAAGATGTCCGTCGCGGCCTGGAAAAACCTAACTTCATTAAAGAAGTTAATAAAGTGACACGGGCTTTAAGACAACTTCAAGCTGGGTCGCAACACGGACAAGAAGTGGAGCATACAACCGTTCTGGATTTCTTTAAACAAACTGCACAAAAGCAGGGGGGCCGAAACGCTAAAGTTATGGGCAATACTGAGCTAGAACGGAAAGTCACCGTCTTCATCAACAATAAGACAAAAGAAGTGGTGCCGCTCTTAGGGTTGTATACAATCGAAAGGCAAGATGGCCGCCCAGTGGCACGGGTTTTGACAACCCAAGAGATTGAAGAAAAATTTGATTTGAGTGTTGTTAAAGATGAAAAAGGAAGAGACCTTACCTTAAGTATGACTATTCCTCGCAATTCCGATGGAACGATGGCAGGACAAAGGATGCTGTATTTACCGGTTAAGTTAACGACAGTGATGTCTTCCAATGGAGAGCAGAAGACGTTCTTTGGTTGGCTAACGAAAAAGGATCTGGCACAAACGGTCAAACTCAAAGAGTCTGATGAAATCCGATACGCCAATCGATTAGAAGTCAAAGGAGTCGGGGCAAGTCTTGAGGATGAATTTTATGACAATACCACCTTTAATAATGATGGACAAGGATTTAAGAAGGCCTTAGAAACAATCGTGCCTGAGGAAACAGAGCGCAGGCGAATCTTAACTGAGCTGGATAATGATTTGGGAGGAACCAGTGAGACAAGCTCGTTATACAAAAAGGATGGACAAAAAATTGCTGAGTTTCGAAAGATTGAGGGCAATAAATATCAAATCGCAAAAGCCATTAAACTAGATGGCATGCGCGATGCGAAAGGTATCCTGCTTGGTCTAGGACATGCTGAGTTTAATTATACTCCGCGAGGCGCAACCGGGGCGAGAGATGGTTTCCGAAATCAGGCTGCCCTTTTGCAAGGCGGGGTGGAACCTAATGCCGTTAATATCTTATCCGGCCGGTTGAATGTCGATGAATGGGGTGTTGTTTATCGGGCCGGTTTGGGGGATATTCCTAGAACCTTATTTGTCAGTGAATTTAATTCAGCCAAAACTCAAAAAGAAGAACAAGAAATCCAAATTCCCGCCAAGATGAAGGCAGGGATGGCCGCTTATACCCTGGGTAGAAATGCGGGTGTGAATTTATCGAAAAATCTTGTCCTCTGGGGACATAATGACAACGTGGCCAAAGATATACCCGAAGATGGGACTGCCATTGATTTTGATGAATTGACCTCGGTCGGTGTTTGGAAGGGCCGCATTGGCAAGGGCGTTTTTGAAGGGTATCGGGATGAAGATTTAGGCCGGGTGAATCATCTGACCCACATGATGCGATGGGTGAATGGCATTTATAGGATTCCCCAAACCAAAGAACTCAATAGGAAATTTGGGCTCATAACTCAGGAGGGGGCAAGAAGCGAGGCCTTAACCGGATTTTTAATGGGTCTTTTCCAAGATGATGAGAAGACCGTAAACAATATTATCAAAGAGATTGATGAAGCGAGAGGCAAGAAAGGCGGCCCACTTTTTGAAAAGGACGGGACTCCCAAACAAACAATTTCCACTGCCCATATTGAAGTAGCAGTTGCGGGAATCGTTTTGGATCACTTCAAACAGTTTGCTGCCAGCAAATCCAAAGAAGAATTTCGGTATACAAGAGATGCGGATCCTAAAGCAGCCCTTGTAGAAAATGTTGCCCAAATCAGAAATGAAATCATATCTTTACAAAACAACAGAACAAGCCAGACAACGCAAGGTCCCAAAATTATTGTTGCCTCACAACAAAAGGCTTCCCCATTAAAGAGACCGCTGCCCCAAAGAGCTGATCAGGCGATCTTAACTGGGTTTAAACAAATCAAAACAGACGTTCCTAGTGTGAAGATTGAGCTTGAAGCTGGCAACCAGACAAGGGGCTGGGTAACCTTTGAGGGCAAACGCGTCGTTGAGATTGATCCGACGGCCGATTTAGAGTCAACGAGAGAATATGTTAAAGGAACTATTGAGAGAATAGATACCAATCAGAATTTCCTGAAGAGGTTGACTCCTAAAGAAAGAAAGAATTTAGCTCAGTTAAAACGCAATATTAGAAAAGATGTAGACTCAGCCCTCAAAAAGATTGATCAAAAGATTCTCATCAGTCATAGTCCCGAAGAGGTGACCCAGCATTTGGTTGAGGCGGCCTTAGATGACACCTTTGAATTCTTCTATGCAGAAGGGGAAGCCCAGGATCGTCTCAAGGCCAAGACGGCCGAAAATGTTTATCGATTTGAGGTAGGGAAATTAAGCCCCTACTGGAATGTCTTGACTTGGGAAAATAAGGTGGAGGCCACCAAGCGCATCGCCCGGGCTTTAGATATTGCTGAGGAGATTAAGGAAAAAGAAGGATTAAAGCCAGGGGAAGATATTCTGTTAGGATATGGCAGTGCCATTTGGGGAGAGGAACTTAAACATCCATCGGATTTTGACACAACCCGTTATTCTTCCCATCCAGCCTATCAAAGCGGGACAAGCGAATATCAAACCGAGGATCTGAATGTCCTTCAATACTTGCGTTTTGATAGAACCCGCCGTTCCCCTTCGACTGTGGTGATTGAAAAGAATTCTTTAGAAGACTTCAAGAAGGCTGTGGAGACAGATTTTGAAGATGCCAAATATCTTTCGCAGTTCACCTCGAGCGTTATTCTTTTTGGCGAGCCGTTGAAAACGCCGTCAAAATATCCTTTCAAACCGCAGATGGCTAATATTGGCAACCTTTTGGCTGCCGCCGAGACAGAAGTAGCGACGTTAAGATCGCCCAGGAGTGATCTTTCAACAGCGGAAAACCGAAAGAATATCAAACCAAAAGAAATCGAACGCCACGTCAATAAATTCTACCGCAGGATCACGGAGGCCAACCTGACTTTGCTGGATGTCTTAAGGATGGCGAAGAGAGTGAATCCACAAAAGGCAGCGGCTATTTCTGCTAAATACCGCGATCATACTGCCAAGGTCGTTGAATTCTTTAACCAAATTTATTCCTCCAGCATCAATGAGAAGTCAAAAGTCTCTTCCCAGTTCCATGCCGAGAGTAATATTTTGTCTGAAACAAGGCAGTTCTACAATGAGTTAAACGACCTTGTTGTGAACTTCAATAACGAAGATGCCGCGCGGGCGATGAAATCTGCTATTCAGTTTGAACCGGTAAGAACAGCCTTCAAGAAACCCACAAAAGATGAGGCGGTCTTAACCCGAAGCGGCGGCAACGGCTCTTATTCCCAAAAGGATTTGCCGAGATTGTATTATGGGCAAGTCAGATCCTACCTGGATGATTTGATCACAAGGGCGAAGGCGGGCGAGTTGCCTGGGAGTGATCTTCTTGAACAATCGGCTGATCGATTGGCAACCCGGTTTAAGAATGGATTTGATGAAGAACAGATAAGAAGACAATTCAGTGACGATGAGATCCGCTCCTTAAATGCTGTTCATCAGCGAATGAGACAAGAAGCCAGGGGCGGCTCGCCGCAAAGGGATTTCTCGGTTGTGATGTCTGCCTTTCTAGGAGAACAGGCGATTTATAGTGACGGGGGAGATTTTGTCAATGTCTATCTGCCGCGCGACATGGGATTGGGCTATACCATTGACCGCACCCTGAATGATCTCAACGATGAACAAAGGGATGCCAACCTTTACTATGTCAGCAGAGACAGTATCGGTACAGAAAATTATCACTGGATTAGCCAAACGGTTGATACCGCTTATGGCCGCGCCAATCACAGAGCACGAACGCAGAGAATCAGCCAACAGGAGAATCTGCAATTATTTTTAAAAGAACTTGGAAGAGCCATTGTAGATGAAGACATGAAAGAGTTGCCTGATGAGAATGGAAATCTGCGCGGGATTGTGAAACCCGAAGGATTTCATCAGGCGATTGAGCAAGTTATTGAAGAAGTTGAAGAATTGGGGCTAAGTAGATTCGAGCGCGTGCGTTTTGTTGACACGGGTTATAAGACATTTCCTTTGATGCTGCAGGCGATCTTTAAAGTTCAATACCCCGAGATTGAGACCGAAGGGCTGGTGATCTCAAGTGTTGTCCCAGAAGTTTTGCCACAATTGGATAAAGACACTTGGAGAGAACCGGTCAAAAGAAATGTTGAATCACGGGATGATTTAGATCACTACGCCCGATCCGGTCTCGGGACAATGGAAAGTGCTAAAGACTTTTTGCGACACCCAATTCAATTTAATAGAGACCAGCGCAGATTAGAGGCCGCCTCTCCTTCCGATCAACTCCTTTCCTCTTGGATTCAAATGAATTTTTCGATGGGAGCTATTCATTATGACCGGTTGGTCAAGGGGATTGTGGAAGAGTTGGAATTGCAAGGTGCTCCTCGCCACGTGGCCGAGGTGGTCAGCCACAAGGTGATTGCAGATATTATTGGGGCTGGTTTCTTCAAAGATGCAATCAGCGGGACAATCAATTTGGATATGACGACAATTCCTCCTGATGTTACTTTAAATCAATTCATCAAGGATCGTTTGAGCCATACCGAAGATCTCATCAATCAAGAGATCAAGGTGTTTGACTTTAAATTCCAAGGGTTTTCAACAGAGACTTTGAAGAATTTAACTAATCTTACTCAGTCGAAATTTGAACTTAATAAATTTGTGACTAAGTCTGATTTTCAGAAAGCAAGTGGCAGCCTCCTGCCAGTTAAGAGAGAAAGTCAAGTTCCGTCTACTTTGAAAGATTTTGAAAGAAGTCTTAAAGAAGACGATGAATCGGCAAAAGAGGCCGTTGATCAGGCCCAAAAAGAGTTTTTGATAGAGGTTCTTAAAAAGAATCCGGATTTGTGGAAATGGTTTGATCATAAAAAGCTCTCTTTAGGCGAACCCAAGGGTTTAATTGATTTTAAGCAACCGGATTCGGATTGGATCAAAGAAGCGTTTGTAAAGAATCCGCAAATTTTCAAAATGCCGGAAACAATCAAGATTGATAAGAAAGTTTGGGAAGTCGTTTTTAAAAAATTAGAATTAGAAGTCCTTAAACCGATCGAACCACCTAAATTTGAACCTATTAAAATTGAAGAAATCGATATTCCTAGGACTACAATCACAATGGGGGCTAAGGCCAAGAAATCTAAATCTCCCAAATTACTGGCCAGACTTGCGATTGTGGCTGCGCTTCTTTTGAAAGAACCAAAGGTTGACAAAGAAGATTTGGCCAAGATCGAGGACGTTTCTAAGAAGCCTTTTGTCAAACAAGCTTCGGAGAAAGAAATCTACTTAAGACGCGCCATCCACGACTTCCAGCGGGCAACGAGAGATCATGCCAAGCCTCGGGTAAGTTCAGAAGAATTAACCAAGGCCAGTCCCTCTGGTCATGTTCAAGACCGTCCCTTAGCATTTCACCATCAGCAGTTAATGACTAAGCTTAAGACAAAATTGCTTAAGACACCTGTTGCCGAACAAGTTGAAGGCATCCTTCAAAGAGTTAATAACAGATTGAGTTCTGGGAAAAGATTAAAATCCCAGGCCGTCCATAATCTGATGCAAATAGCTGTTTTGGTGGAGAGGGGAGAGCTTTCTTCCGATGCCTTGGATTTGATTGATCACTTTGCCGGTGTGAGGGGAATGGACAAAATGCTTCTGGCGCTACAACCTGAAAAAATAGATTTATTTGAAAATGCCTTGCGGGAATTAGTTGTTGCCCGGGAGCTAGAGAAGTCAAACTACACAATAGTCGCAATAGGAGAAGGACCTGAAGGGAAAGAAATTGATATCCTCGCCCAAAGGCCCAATCGAGAAAGTGTATCTCAATTTGAAGTGCAGAATGGCGAAGGACTGGCTGATTCCCGAGGGAGAATGGAAACCGTCCGGGTCCTGGATTGGCTGGGAAAACAGATCGTAGAACATAATAAGGCTAATCAAGATGGAAAACATGTTGGCAAGATCAGAATCACACCTGGCGATGATGGGAGAACAACGCTTCTGTTTGAAGCTGTCAGTCGACCCGATCAATTAGGAAGAGTCAAGCATGTCTTTGGGAAAAATATGGCCGAGAAAATTGCGAAATTGAAGGATCGGGAAGATCCTGCCTTGAAAGAATTGTTGGCCAAACATCCGAATGTGGAACTTCGGTTAGATGTGGTTGCTGATTTTAGTCTTGCTGTGAAACCAAAGAGAGAAGTGATAGAAGAGGTTAGTCAAAAGATAAAAGGTCTTGATCAAGGGGTCGATAAATTCCTTAAGGAAGAAAAAGGCCGATTGGCCGGGGAATTTAAAGTGCCGGCGCCCTTAGTCGGCGAGATGATGAGAATGGGGCTTTCACCAGAAAGGGCAGGTCTTATCTTGGGTAAACTCAAAGAAACAGACATCGCCCGATTGAATAATGATTTCAAAGCCAAGAAAGGCCATTTAAAAGATTCATGGCTCAAGGGCGAGGCCAGAAAATTGGTTAAAGGACAAAGCAAACTCGATCAGGCCATGTTGACTAGGGAGGATGAAGCCTCAAAGCGACTGAAGGAAGGAAAGAGTCTAGTGAGATCCGGCCGGATTGAAGAGGCCTTGGAAGTATTTGATCAGATAGTTAAGGATTTTGGACATGAATCACAGGTGGGATCCAGGGCGGTTGCTTTGGGAAATGCCGCCAGTACGGTTCAGTATGTTAAGAAATCTGGACGGCCTATTAAATTAGATTTTGATTTGATCGCGGCAGAACCGATTGCGGAGGATGTCATTGGTCTTATTGAGAAGGATAAGCTCCGCTACGCTATTGATGTCGTGACGGGGCCTATGAATCCCATGACACATGATGAATTTAAAAAGACCACTCAAGGGCTTCTCTCTCAGTTACAGAGAAGAGAAAAATCTTATTCTAAAGGAGAGCCCACAACTGGATATAAACTGGATATTGAGAAGGCCTATACCTTCTTATCAAAAGTCGAAAGCCACTCAAGGGTGTCTGATGATATCAAAGAGACGGCACGAAAGGCCGTGTCATTAATTCCGGAAGTTTCAAAAAGAGAATTTGGGGATCTTGTTTCTAAGGATGAGAGGAAGAAAATCCTTTTATCCGGTGGTGAAGAAAATATTGAACGGGTTGGTCGAAGGGTTGAGGGTTTTATCAATCAAGTCAGCCGGGCAACAAATCAAAAAGAAATCAAGGCTCAATTGAAGGCCTTCAATGAGTTTGTGAAAGAACCCCATGCAATTCATGGAGTGGAAGTTAAGGAACAAACATATCTGGTTGATTCTTCGCTTGGGGCTCTGGGGATGGGTGTGCTTCATACCTTAAAGCAATTAAGACAAGAAGAAACACCCTCTGCTCAAACTAAGCGAACCACTCTTTTGGCTATGATGATGAATTCCTTGGGCAAGGGAAAGAAAGATCCCAATTTAGTCAAAATGGTACGGGATGTGGTTAGGTCTGAGGCAAAGGTGCGAGATGTTCATCCCGTGATTCTTCTTCAGCAGATCAATGATTTTGGCAGGAAAGTTTTAGGTCTTCAGTTGGCCAAAGAGACAAAAATCATAAGGAATGCCCTTGTTCAAAGATATGGAAGGGAAATAGAAAAACAAGAAAAACTTGGAAGAAAAGAAAAACCTGCCGCGCGTGATGAGGCGATATTAACAGATCCGGACAAAGGCGCTGATTTTGGAAGAGATCAGGCATTAAGATTTAATAAAAAATTATTATCCAATGGAGCTATTGAAGAGATTGAATATCAAGGTCTCATACAGATTATACCAGCCAAGCAAATACCCCTTATGATTGCATCGGTGAATGATCTGCCTGATACGGATCCCGCTAAAGCAGAGGTCAATCCCGGTGTTGGGTTTGTGATCAGTGATGGCCAAGGGAGATACAAAGCATTAAGAGATGGCGAAAGAGTTGTTATCGGAAGACAAAATCCTCCGAGGCGATTTGAAAATTTTAAAGAGTTGGCAGTATTATCTCGTCAGCATATTGCGATTGAAAGGCGAGGGAATCGAATCATCTTAGAGGATCTTAATTCCAAGAATGGAACAGAACGTGTTTTACTTGTTTCTGGGGATCATCCTGCCGCTAATATAAAGTCTGAGAGAAGAGAGTCAGTGTCTGGTTGGAATATCCTCAGAACCAAAGGAGTTTTTGAGAAGGTTCTTTATAAACATAAGACAACGATTGAGCGGGCTCAACCCGAGCAGATCATCGAAGATTTTAAGAGTGATATCTCCGAGGTTTCTGGCGGGCAAAGGTTGCTTTCTTTGCTTGATGATTCCACAAAGATAGGGCATCTCAAAGCCAAGGTTCAGGAAAGGGCCAAGGGAAAATACATTGATTTGAATCAAATCCATGCCTTAATCAATAAGACATTACAGGAAGAAGGAATAGATCCTGATCAAATAAGAACAGATTTGGCGGTGAATATCTACAAGAGATTTGACCAAAGGCAAGGTTATTCTCGTCATACCCGTCAGCAGGATATATTGGATTTCTTTTATACGCAGTTTATACCGGACGATGTCCCAGTGTTCAGAAGTGTTGTCGAAGAACATGCGGGTCTGCCTGGGGAGACAGGAAATCAGTCGGATTGGGGGGTGGGGAACCAGGGTCTTATCGTTGCCGATGATTATAGGAGAGATAGTACAGGTATCCAGGAACCTAGAATCATTATTCGTTCTACGATTGGTGAGTTGAGAAAAAATGGATATGTCATCCGTGATGATTTTGGGACGAAAGGCAATAGCATCAGTTTGCTTCACCGAGATTCCCAAAATCGAGTGGGTTTTGTGTCTCTCTCAGAGTCTCAGATTGTAAAACTCATGCGCGATGAAAATCCCTCATCACGCGATGAGGCGATGTTGACCCATTCGATGACCTCAATCAAGCGGGACCGATCGGAGTCAACAGTTGATTTCCAAAGCATGATTGCCACTGCAAATCCCAAAAAGATTGAAAAGGCCATAAAAGGAATTGTCACAGAACAGAACATGCCTGCTATTCGACTGGAGGTTGAGGCCATTCAGGTACTCGAGGCCAAAGAACCAGGCGCAGTAGAAGACATCGCTAGATTCCAAAAAGTTGCTCCAACATTGGCAAGGTTAATAAGAAAAGAGCCCCAGATTATTGAGAAAATGGAAATCACCTTGCCCCCCTTGCCAGTGAAAGTTTCAGTTGGATCGCCTATTACCCGACCGGTTGAAATTGTCCAAGCTTTAGTGGCCGAGATTAATCCCAAGGTGATAGAAAGAGCCGTTGTTGAAGGAGTGGAGCCAGTCCATATCCCAACAATCAGAAAAGAAATTGAACAAATTCAGGCTCTTGAGGCACAAGAGCCAGGGGTTATATTAAAGGATGCTAAGAAATTTGAATCGGTTGCTCCGACTCTTAATAAGATTATTATAGAGCGACCGGAGTTTATATTAGAGAAACTCAGTAGCCAACCTTCGGCCTTAAGCAAGAAAGATGCGGCTATTTTAACTTCTGCCAAGTCAACAACAACCTGGCAGGGATCCGCTTCTATCAATTGGCGGCCGCAATATGGACGCACAGGCTTTAAAGGGTATATGCCAAAGATGATTGCTCGTCGTTATGACCAGAGCGGTGTCCCGGACTATTTCCCGGTTGTACGCGTGACAAAGCAGGGTTTAAGGTTATTAAACGAGGATGACACAACTGAACCCTTAGTAAAAACAGGAAAGATCGTTTCGCAACTACAAAGAGAAGGTAATGTTGAGCTCTTAATTGGCGATAAACTAGCCAGTCAGCAATTCCTCCATCAGTTGGAGAGTTTTGACGGCGAAGATATTGACTTATTCTTAAAAGAAAATGCTGTTTATCGAATCAAAATTCCCAAGATCGCAGGAGATGTTGATCCTAAAATCAGGGAAGCAGCCAGAACACTCGTGGAAGATTCATTTCACCCTACGCAAAACAATGGATATAAGGAGGGGTTATATTATCGTGCCACGGGAAGGCGTTTTAGCGAGGTTGAAAAACATCTTGACATCACTAAGCTTAATATGACAACCTTCCCGGGTGTTGATTTAGAGCCTTTATTTGTGGATTTATTATCGAAGTATCCTTCCGAGGAAATAGATAACGCCACTAGTCTGCTTCACCATTATTTAAATACTGTGGTTGGCCTTCAATTCAATCATCTTCCCTACCGGAATCTGGCTTTGGTTTCGCAAATAAATGAAGCAGTCAATCGGGTTTATGAAAAGACCAATTATAACAAAGATGCGGTCAGGCCGTTGTTAGGAGATACCTTCTACCGTTTAACCATGGTGACTCAGCCTGAGGTTACAAATTACATTATAGACAAGGTGATAGCGGATTGGGAAATGAAGGATTTTAAAGATGATCCAGAAAAGACTAAGCTTTATTTCAACGTTGGACTTCATGCGATTGAAATGCAATTAAAAGATATTGGAGGATCTGCTCCTAAGAGCGCGTTGGAAAGAAGGACAAAAGACTTAAGCGGACAGTTTGATCGGGTTGATCAATTTTTTAGTAGCCAGCATTGGAAGGATTTCTTGGATATTGTGAATTTAAGTGAAATGCAGTTTAATTCCTCTTCTTTTGATGTTGTCACAAAGGGATTGGTTTCCGGCGATCCCACCAAAGGAGAAGGTCAAGGCAAGAATCCGATTCTTAAAATTCAACTTGAAAATAAAGAGAATGGAGAAAGAAAAGATGTATTAATCAAGAGTGCGGAACTGAAACGCATTCGTTACGATCAAATTGCCACCCGTATTGCGGAAAGAATCATTGGACCCCATTATAAAGTTGAAGTCTTGAGTGATTCACAAGATCGCAAAACAGATCAGGCTTGGGAAGTGATCGAATTCCGTGATCACGAAATGTTAGGGCATGCAACAAATATGAGGGTTAAAGATTCGTTGCGACCTCAGCAAGCATTGTTTATTCCTGATCTTGATCAACATCTTTTGAAAGGATCAAAAGAGGAAGTCTTAGAGCGTATGCGGGATTTGGGTTCGATCATGGCAGCGGAATATATTTTAGGTGCTCAAGATTCGAATATGAAACATATTCTTTTAAGCAAAGACACCGGCCGCTTGTTTAGGATCGATTGGGAATATCTTTTCAATGACGGCCTTTCTGGCCAGAGAAGTGATCAATTAGATTTTCTTAAATTCTTAAGAAAAGAAGAATGGAAAAAGCAAGGTCCCGTTTATGGGTTTAATGGGAAAGATTTAACTGACGCCGTGGTGGAAGGTTTTGATGCCACATTGGCAAAGGCGAGAGCCCCACAGGTGAAACAATATATGACGGCAGTGATTAAAGAGAGATTTAAGAAAATGCCGCCTTCTGTGCGTATGGATCCGGATTACGGACCCCTTGGAATTTCGGAAGGACCGAGTCAGGGTAAACGTCTGCGAGTTAAAGATGTCATAAAGGGAATTGAGGAACGGGTACATCTTTCCGACAGCGAAATTCATGAGAAGCTTAGCTTAACCGAAAATTGGCTTTCCAAAGATTATCGGAATCCCATTATTCGAGATCAGGCGATCATGACAAAAAGTCAACAATCTTTTGAGGAACAGAGAAGTCTTAAGTCACAACCGAGAGTTTCTCAAGCAAGACTGAAAGAAAAAGGAGTAGCGCAAAAGGAGACCCTCGAATCGGCAAGTCTTGGAGAATCAAAGGTAAATCTCTTGCCCCCAGGGACAAGACAAGGTGTAGCAAGCCTGGAGTTGAGAAAAGTCAAATTTCACCGGCCAAACAGTATTCAATTTAAACAAGCCCAACCGGTGGGATTTGTTCAGTTCAATAACCGTCCCATCATGTTTAACATAGGTGAGGGCGCAGAGGAGAATGAACTCAAAGAAGTATTAAAGACGGTAGCAATAACCCTAAAGGCACAGACCTCATCAAAAGAAAGTGCTTCCCTATTAAAGGGGATCAACAATATTCAAGTCGTGGATCATATGGAAAAACTGATAGTTTTCACCGACGAGGGAGAAACGATCTTAGTCAGGAAGGATGCGGTTAAGAAACCGGAACTGATTAAAGCCAATCCAATTGATTTGAAGTTTGTCAGAAGAAATGAAGCCGTTGAAAGAATCGAATTTGAGATTAAGGAGGCTCAACCCACCGCGATTATCCAACTTGATCAGAATCCTATCTCTTTCTTAAGGAGTGAGGCAACCGAGAAGGAAATCCGAGCGGTTGTCAAGACCCTTGAGGAAACAATCAAGACGCAATTACAAAGGAGTGACCAAAAAGATTACTTGGCGAGATTAAAGAAGGTTCGTCATATTCAGGTTGTGGATCAATTGAAAAAGCCGGTGATCTTTACGGATGAAGGGGAAACCATGCTCATCACCAAAGAAGCTGTTCAAGAGCCCCAGATCATCAGTCAAGATACAATTGTTTGGGGTAACATTGATCGGGAGAGCTTAAAACAAACAACCGCGACTCGGTTAGGCAACACTCGGTCAACCGCCATTTTAACCTTAGACGACAATACAATTGCCTACAATAAAAACACAATCAGCGAAAGACAGGCCAGAGAGATAATGGATTCTGTTATAACAGTCGGGCAGAAACAACAAATGACTCAAGAAGAAATCGGTTCCTTATTGAAAAATATCAAGTCCATTCAGGTGGTCCCGCAAAGCAATATTCCCGAACCAATGGTCTTGACCGATCATGGTTTCACATTGGTTGTGGGTGAGGATGTTGTTAGAAATATCTTGACCCAAGGGGCGGGACTTAAAAACATTCCTAAGGAAATGCCAAGAAATCAATTAGAAGAATATAAAAAACAGCAACTGGCCCAATCGAATAAACGGGATATTGTCAAAATAAAGATGGATGATGAATTGAAGCCCATCAGTTTCGATGGAAAGTATATAGACGCCGCAACCGTTAAAGAAATCATCAAAAGAATTTCAAAGAAGCACAGTAACCAAATCACATCTCTCGAGGTCGTGGCTATTGGCAGTATGAAAACATCAGTGTCTTTAACCGATGAAGGAAGGACCTTGCTGGTGCGCGAGGATCTCTTGGCCAATCCCGGACTTACCTTAAATGTTCCTGTCCAAGTGGCCAGGTCCGCGCTTGTTTCTACCATGAATCAAAAGATCCTCAATCTCACGGAAAGTTTAGCCAAAACCTATTCCTTGTCGGCTAAGGTGGAATTGGCCAATCTTGCGGATGCAGATTCCCTAGTGATGCTGGCGGAAAGAACATCCACCTTAGAACGATTAACCCAGACCGCCCAAAGCTTGGCCAGAGAGGTTGACAGACCGGTCTATGTCTTTGCCGGTCAGGAGAGTCTCTTGCCCTTTAAGAAATACTCAAGCAATGAAAAAGGTGAGGTCATTAGCAAAGATGTCTCAGCCAAGGATGTCAAAAAGGGGATTGTCTTAGTTAACAAAGAATTCATTTCCGACCTTAGTGAGGAATCGATCGACCTTATTCAAAGATCTATTTTTGATATTTCGATTTTGACCGGCAATCGCATTGAACAACGGCTCGTATCAATGCCCAAACCCTTAGAGAATATCAGAGTGGATCAAGAAGGTCGCTTAAAGATTTCCATCAATACCAAGCATATCACGCAACAACAAGCTTTGGACGTTTTAAGAAGAATCTTGAAATTATCTGCTCCTCCCAAGTTGGCCAAGGTCATGACCGAAGGCGAATTCAAAGATTTCTTAAGAGAAACAGTCATCAATGTCACATCCCTTCAAGTCATTCCGGAAGGGAACATGTTTGAACCGATTGCCTTGACCGATGGAGGAAAGACACTTTTGGTGAGACAAGATGCCATCCATAAACTGGATATGATCAAAACCACTCCTCAAATGCTCAGTAGAGCCGAATTGATTTCTCAGATCAATTCTAAAGAATATCGGCTTGCCTTCGTCAAAGCCACCCCGATGGCTTTGATCGAGCGAGGAGAACAACACACCATTGCCGTGAATACCAATGATCTTTCTTCCTCCAAGGGAGAAACCATTTTGTCTTATATAGAAAAATATGAGATCCTCAATAAAGAACAACTGGCAAAAATAACCTCAATTGAGGTTGTTCCGCGAGGAGCTATCAGCGAACCTATTGTCATTACCGATGATGGCCGAACATTAATCGTAAGGGAAGATGTCACGATCATCCCAGAGCTGATTAATCCCAAGTTCATCGATCGAAACAAATTAAATATGCGACGAAATGACTTGGTTACCCAAGCCCAGGCCATGGAACAGGAGCTGACCAATAATATAAAACCAGAATCCCAGCTGCCCAAAACTTCGCAGTTTAGGGTGATGTTAGGAAATAGTTTGAGTCAGGTGGATTTAAGTAAATATTCATCCGATCAAGAGATTGCCATTACGACCAATAATAATCACCAAAAGATCACCTTAAAGAATTTGAGTGTGGAACATGCCTTAAATGCCCTAACGGAACTTAAGAAAACGGATCCCCAAATCATGAATTCCGTTTATTCCTTAGAGGCTATGGAATTTGATGATCTTAAGGTCCGACCTAATGGGAAAAAGATTCTTAAAGTGATGGTGAGATCCGCTGGCTTAAGCCGGGTGGCGGAGATTGAGGTCTCCAATAACCCGATTCGCCTGGTGAATGTGAATGAATTCTTGATGTTTAACAAACGAGACGTGATGTTAGATAGCGGCGAATTCGTTAAATTTGATTCAAACCTTTCCTTTGAAGAAGAACAAATCGTTAAAAAATTAATCGCTGATCAAATCCAGAGAGGAGTTTCTACCGAATATGTCAAACTCGATGGCACTGAGGCTTTGGAACCTAATACCGCCAGGATCTTTCAGACGGCTGATAACAAGCTTGTCTTTTTGATGAGTCCTGGATTTTTGGAGAAGTTAGTCCGTATTGAACGACGAAATTCACAGTTAGAATTAGTAAGGGAACAACAAAAGAAAAAGGTCAGCGACCCCTTTGGGATCGATGAATTGAATTGGCTTAATGATACCTCCGCCCAGCCTTTGCAGAAATTTTTGCTGTTTGTTATCGATAAGACTCGAAAGAAGATTGGGGTGGGGAATAATTTCCAGGGAGAGGAGGAGGGCATGACCTATTCCAGCATCAATGACTCCTTGGAAATGGCCGAGATCACCTTAACCTCTAATCAGCTGTTTGAGTTAACGACAACGGGTTCAAACTTAACTCAATTTGAGATTGAAACAGTTGACAGTCATCTGGAAGAATATGCCGAGGCGCAAGATTCTTTAATTCAGCAGGAAGAAGATATCATCTCCACCTCTTTTGCCAACAATCGCTTAACCGGACAGTCTCAAAAAAGTAAAGATCTGGCATCGATCAACGATAAGGTGTCCTCTTTAAGTGAAGCGCGAATGCGCACTCAGGGCAAGGCGAGTCCTTCCGGTAAACGACCGTTATCACAAGGAAGGGCGCAAGCCAAAAGACAGGCCCCCACTAGCAAGATACAAAAGGCCATCAATTTAAGAGAACAGATTACCAAGGCTACTTCATTATCCTCAAAAGTTGAATTGGCAAAGCAGGCCGGGGATTCCGCCATTGTTATTCTGGCAGATCACAAGGCGCCTTTACGAACATTGAATGAGACCGCCAGAGAATCGGCAGAAGATAAAAGACCGGTCTATATCTTCCAGCGAAGGGAAGAAGACTATGCCTTCCGAGAATTCAAACGCGACCCAAGCGGTCAGATAGGAAAGCCGCGATTGGTTAAGGCGGATGAAATCAAACCCGGCAGTATTGTTTTGGTCGATCAAGGATTTGTCCCTTATTTTGAGGATTTAAGAAGACTTGTCAAAAGAGCCAAGATTGTTGATCTCGAGATATTATTTGGCAATGAAAATGAACAAACCCAGATGTCCGAGCCCAGATCCATTCAATTTATCAATGTGAAACATCTTTTGGGCAGGGAATTTGGATCCCAGTTTATTGCGGTCAATACCAATACCATTTCTATGCAAGAGGCCAAGGCAGCTTTGATCAAGCTGGTTCAGTCAAGGAAACTCAAACCATCGGAGGTGAGGGATTTAACCTACATCGAAAAAGAGGCAGAAGAGAATAGAGTTCCCATAGCTTCTCTGGCAAGAGGCAAGGCCGGAAGGACGCTTAAGATTAAAGGCAAAGTGACCGAAGACAAGGAATTAGTCCTTCAGAGAATAGAAAAATTAGAGAGGGGAAAGCCAATAACCGTTATGATTTATAAAAAACTGAAACCCATTGCCGTGAATTTGAACGGCCTGACCCTTAAAGAGGCTAACGCGATTCTCGATCATGTTGATCCGGTGATTTTGGAAAATACAACCTCAATTGAGGCGGCCTCGGTCGCAAATTTACCCTCGGTTTTTGTTCTTACCGATATGGATAACCGAAGTCTGGTTGTCAGCAAAGCCGTTGTCAACTATCCTCAGATCATGTCGCAGTTTACCGGCCGGGATTGGAAGGACTTTTCAATTTATAAGATGTCACGGCATAAGCTGCGAGGACTATTGAATCAAAGAAAGAAGATTGTCAAGAGTTCTCCAACACTTTCGGAAACTTTAAGTATTGTTCTGCCACCCGCCAAAATCAAAAAGAGACAGAAGATTGAGGCAGAAGAAGCTCAAAGAGATTTTGTGAAGATCGATAAGAAGGATGCCGCACTTCTTTCGGGGATTCAAACTGACAGATCTAAGCAAGCTCAGCCTACCTTGGCTGCTTCTCAAAGAGCACCGAACATCTTACAATACAATCCGAGACGGATTCAAAGAGAGGACACGAGGCCGATCAGAGCGGATGAATCAGCAGTTAAATCAAAAGTTCCGGGAATAAGGACAAGCCAAGCTTCGGTTAGTCCAACTTCGACTAAACCTCCTTCGACAATACCTAGGGACGCATCAAGGCAGCCAAACGTTAGGGCGATCAAGCCTAAGGTGAAGCCTGCTCAAATGGAATCCCAACCTATTGTTGCTTTGGCTCCCAAAGTCAAGGGAGCGGATAAGAAACCCGTCCACGTAGCGGTCTCACCTGAAGGTGGGACGCTGCTGGGTACCCCCCGTGTTGCACCAAGAGTTGTCGCTCCCACATCGGTAGAGCGTAGCAGCAAACCTGTATCTCGCTTAAAGAGTTCTTTGGCGCAGACGTTGGATCAAAAGGAGAAAGCAATCATCCATCGCCCCAAAGTTTCTAATGAACTGAAATTGGCCTTAAGACGACAAATCAAAGCGATGAAGCGAAATGTCGGTGCGGTTGTACAGATGAGTGCGGTTCCTTTATCGGAAGAAGAGCTGAGGGCCTTCTACGCCAAAAAACAAACGGATGCGGCGATGATATCTAAGGAAACTCCGGTTAAAGCGGTTAAACCCGACAATATTGCTGCGATTCCTGATAAAGAAAAACAGGCAGGGAAGATATCAGGCGTTAAAGAGAAAAAAGATACTAAAGAAAGAAAACCCCAAGCCCAACCCCGGGCTCCTCCTATTAAAAAGGAAGAAGTCAATCCAGTGATGACCGCTGAGCCGCAAAAGAAACCTGTCTTGGGTCCGGGTTTACCAGTTATTGAGCCTTTCAAACCCGTGGTTACCACACCTGCCATTATTAAACCCTTGGTTAGAGAAAAGGGTATCAAGAGAAAAGCTCCTTCTATCAAGCCTGCATTAGCTCAATCTTTAGATAAGAAAGAGCAGGAATTAAGCCGTCGTCCTCAAGTTTCCCAGAAGCTGAGATCTGCCTTAAGACGACAGATCACTGCCATGCGCCGTAATGTGGGGGCGGTCTTCTTTGCCAGCTCCGCGCCGTTAACCGAAGAAGAATTGGCCGCGTGGCGTGCCAAGAAGCAGGCGGATAGCGCGATGCTGACAAAAGACTCAAAGGCTAGTAAGCCGCTCTCCGCCGCGGTCATTCCCGATGAGGAAAAGAAGAAGACACAATTAGCCGCTGGTCAACAATCCCTTAAGACACAAGAGAAGAAAGATTTAAAACAGTCCCGTGCACCGCCTGAGGAAAAAGCATTATCTGTCAGTGAAGCAGTTAAGCCGGCTATTCCAACAGAGCCTCCTCTAGCACCTGCAATGGCTCCAGCATCAGGAATTGTACCGCCATCGGTTGTAACGCCTCAGATTCTCCCAATATCTAAGGGCAAGGAACAAAAAGATAAAGCGATTATCACCCGTCCTGTTCTTCCGACCTTGGCCTTCCAGGTCTTTGATGGCACAAAAGTCTTCAATAGAAGAGGCGAGATAAATGAACCGCAATTACAAGAATTAATCGATAGAACAATCGATTTACAGCGCGGTCATCCAGGAGGCGAGGAGTTTAAAATCTTCAAGCTTCAACCCCACATTATTCAAGAACTGATCCGCGGGAATATCCCTATTGCCGAGAATGCTTCAGGGAAAACCTTGGGCCTCGTCCTGGCCGCCCTTTATCATATTATCAATAATGAACGACATGGCACAATTATTACACGGGATCCCGGGGATTCTGATCAGATTGTCTCGGCTAAATCCACCAGCCCAGCCCATGGATTTGTTGTTTCCTTCCCAGAAATGGTTAGAACTCTTTCGGGCGGACAAATGGAGAACCTCGATAAGTTAGTGGCAGAACATGATAAACTCCTTGATCAAGGCAAATTTAATGAGGCCATCGAAAAGTCCGAAGAATTGGCCAAAATTTTGAATGACAAGAAGGCATTGAAGGTTGTTTCCATTGACACTCTGGGTCATATGGAGAGTCGTTTCCGATACAGTCCTTATGCCTTGGAAATCCTTAAAGGGTTAGAGGCGATTAAGGGCCCGGAAAGCATTACCTTGGTTGATGAGATTGATGATTTGCTGGCCAGTGAAAAAACATTTATTACCTCGCAAGACACAAGTATTGCCAAGGATCCGTACTTACGAAAGATCGTCACTCAAGTGGAAGAATTGTTTGATCGGATGAAGATCGATGGCAAAGGTTTCACACATAAGGCCAAATCCAAAGACCCAGTGATCAAAGAAGCCCAATCTCGTCAATATTTTGAGGAGAATAGATACAACGAGCTTCTTTTCTGGCGAGGAACAAAAGGAAGCAGTATCGCTACCGGTCAGGAGGAGTTTGTCCTTTCTGAGGCGGTTTATCGGCAATACAAAGAATATCCGGCCAATGTGGTTTATGATGTCGCGCGGGGGATTGTCGCGCAAATTGGGGTGGAATTAGATATCAATGCCGAGAAGACAGAACTGGTTCCGATAAGACGGGGTGGCGAGATTCAGCCGCGGATGTTATCAAGCACCTTGGCCTTCAAGGCGGCTCAGACCCTGAAATACAATAAACTTTATAAAGCCAAATTGGAATTGGAGGCGATCAGGATCTCAGCGCACGTTGTTAGAGAGAACCCCTTGCAGAATATGTTTACCGGTGGCGGGATGGTGGTGGGTGTCTCAGCAACTCGTATGGGCGCAGAGAGTATTATGCTCGCCAAATCCGGTGCTGGCGAAATTGTTATTATTCAAGAGAGCGATATCTTCAAACAGTATCTTAAACCTGATCCTGGCAAGGAAATTCAAATCGAGAAGAAAGAACAAGATTTGTATAAACAATTATCCGAATATGCTAAACAGGCCATCAGTGGACAAGGGATTCCCGGGAAAAACGATAAACGAGGAATCCTGATTTTTGTGAATAACCCTGAGGATTTACGGGAATATCACAAAGGATTACAAGAATATATCAAAGGCGTTTCCGAATTAAGTAGCAAACAGATCGAGATTATCGATGGGGCAACGACTCCAGAGGAAATTAATAAGTTAAAAGAGTCGGTAGGAAAAGAAGCCAAGATTGTTTTGGCCCTGCCGCGTGTTGCCAAACAATGGAGCTTTAAAGGCAATCTTGATGTGATTATTTTAGGCGCAGAAGGATTCACGCGGGATTACCTTACCCATTCCATCAACCGAAATACGCGTAATACAGGGGATATTGGACGCAAGATTGTTCTGGTGAATGCTGAGGCTCTAGAGGAGAATCTTAAGAGTATCAATGATATGATCGATGACCTTGAACTCCTGGGGCAGTCACTGGGACGAAGATTTGCGGATTCGCCGGATGTGACAAGATTCGTTCAGGAATTCCGTCAAAATCGTACAACTTCTGATCTTGTTGAAAAACTCAAACTCAGTGCTGACTTCCAGCAATTGCATCAAACCTCCTCGGCCCACAAGAGTGCGATCCATACCCTATTTAGAAATACCCGCTTGACCATACTCATTCAGGCCTTGGCCGAAGATATAACGATCCCCTCCCAAGATCGACGGATTATTCAAGTCATCCGCGAGGCAGAGATGCGTGGGGATTACAGCACCATTCAGCGATTACTTGATTCACCGATAGCCGGAACTGACTGGGTGATTGAGGCCTCTCAGCAAACTTGGGCTTCCGCCCTTAAGATGTGGGAAGATCTCATTACCTATCGTTTGAATGGTCAAGGGTTAACTCAAGCAACCCAAAATAGAATTAAGATTCTCTTAGACCAAGCCAGAACGCGCATGATTGCGGAACAGAAGGATTTTGATTCCATTAAACCAAGTGTCAGAGGCTTAAATCAGGCCTTGGAATTTATCGGCAATGAATTTGTTTCCTTGGATGAGCAAAATTTAAGCCATAAGAAAGTCCTGGAGGTCACAAAATATTTAGGGATGGAAATATTGCCGACCCGGGTCTCCTCGTTATTCGCTGGCAATGTCTCTGTATGGACAGACAAGGGTCCAGCGATTGATACGAAGCTTGCCAAGGCATCCGAGATTGGAATCTTTAACAAATTAAGGGATGCCCAAAAGGCAGAACTTAACGACGAAAATAGAGGCCTCACCATCGGCCAGAATAAGGTCTTAAGCCGCAAAGGCCGCCATTTGGTAGAGATGGTCAAGGCCATGATGAATAAGGATGCGATTCCCGCCAAAGAAATGTATGACTTGCAGCGTCTGGCAGGATTTACTTTAAGCCAAGAGGAAGTCTCTGCCCTTCGAGGGGATGAATTATTGCAACTCGCCTTTGATGTGGCGTTGCGGTTGTTGGATGCACGGTATCATGAAGCAAAATCAGCATTGAGTGTGGGATCAGATAATTATAAACAGGTTCTTCATCTGGCCTCGATTGTAACCTCCTGGCTAGATAGATCACATGCCTCCTATCCAACGACTGAAAGAGAAGTCCACGAACGCCTCATTACTTTACGAAAGTTACAATTAGAATATGAAATCTCGCCCCACCGTCTTTCCTTAAGCATCGCCAAGGAGTTAGGGGTTGATGAATCCGACGCCCTTTTTGCCTCGTTAAATAGACGTTTAGGTGGAGAAAATCTCGATAAACTTGCGGAAGAGATCTCGGTTGAAAAGGCCGCTCTAGCAAAATCCGGGCAAGAAATCAATCGGTCGGTAGGGGTAAATAAATTATCAAGGGGTTTGCGATTCGGAAAGCAGTATAAAAAATTCCGAGAATTGGCGAGTCGTTATGCGGCCTTAACTGATTTTGATACCGAGGATCTAGACCAGCTTCAGGGGATCGACGAAGACTTAGGGAAGGCGTACCACTCAATTCTTGAGTATGCAAGGGTTATTGGCGTTGGCGAAAAGGTCAAAGAGCTTGAGGATCTGTCGGAAGGAGAGAAAGGCCTTGAGATTTTGCGAAAGCATCTTGACTATAATCAATTCCGTCAATTGAAGATCGACTTTGTAGCGGCTGCTGCCAGCCATCCAGAAGTATTGGCTAGTGTCTTATTCTCTTTCAAAGAAGAAGGCCAAGAGAAACAGAAACTTGGCCCAATCGTTCAATTTATCGAGGAACATGTGTTTGTTGATAGAAAAGAAATTGAGCGCATTTTTGAAGAGATTTCTCTTAACCCCCACCTTTATGGGGAATGGCTTGCTGAACAAAATCTAAAGAAGTTGGGAGAATTGATAACGAGTTCTAAGGAACCAACGGTTAAATTCGGCACAGCCCGTCGGATTTTAGGGGTTGAATTGGCGGTTAAGCTTAAACCGCAGTTTGCGCTGCCGACCAAAGAACTCATTGAGAAGGCGAAAGAAAGATTTGCCAAAGAAGAAGATCAACTGCTGGCCCTAGAATTGATTTCCGCTAGAGAAGGAATCACTAAGGAGACGGTTGAAGGGATTTATAACAATATCGCCGAGTTGCCGGACACAGATCGGTTGACGGTGGACGCCGTTTTAAAACGTTTGCTTGGATTAAAGAAAACCTCCAAGACTGTTTTAACTTCAATCACCAAGGCCATTGATTCGCAAGAGCAATTAAAGCAATTGGCCGATAGTTACAGAGAAGTTAAACAATTCAAAGAGACAGCTAAGAAGACAAAGACCGCCGGTGAATACGCATCTTACAAAGCCAGGGAAGAAGTATTTAAGACGGCTGTGAATGCCTTCCATGAGGGAGAGGCTTCCCTTGAGGAGACAATTGAGGCCGTTAATGATCAGGATCAGATTAAGCGGAGAGCTCAATTTAGACAATATGTTCTCTCGAACAATCAAATCACCGATACCTGGGGAAGAAAGACTCAGGTCAAATTCGATGAAAAGAAACAAGATTACACCTTGCCGCTGCAGATTGCCTTTGAAGAATACGATGGTCCTGCAGAAGTGGACGAGATTGAGGTTGTTCCCAGCCTGCCTTCCGGGGCGCTCCTGCAAGTTGAACAGGTAAGGAGCGAAAAACCGGAAAGTGCTGAAGAAGATTTAGAAGAGGGTGAAGAAGAAGATTCGCAAAAACGTGAGCTCGTCAAAGTCAAGCTCTCGGCCGAGGCGTTTGCGGATGAAGAGGCATTGGCAAAGGTTATCATCCCCACCCTTGCCCAACCCGCGAAAAATAATACCCAGCGCGCGGCCAACTTAGCGAAGAATATCTTGCACAGCCAAGTTTCCGAAGAAAAGAAGGCAGTTAAAGAATCCGCAATCGCGGCCATCAATTCCATTGCCGGTGATTTGTTGTCCAAACCCAAAGAATTAAATGAGAAGACCGCGGGCGAGGCCCTGAAATTAGTTTCCGCCAGCCTCGATGAGGACAAGCAAGAACAGCTCATCGAAGAAACAAAGAGTGCTTATAAAGAATTGATCGATAGAGAAGGGACAAAGGCGCCTGAAGTAAAGAAAGAGTTAGCCAAAGCAGAGCAGGCGAAACAACAAAAAGAAGCCGCCAATGATGATTCCAAAAAGGTTCCTTTTAAAGAGACATTGAGTTTGTTATGGCAGGGGATTAAGGATTCTGCCAAGGAGAGAAAGATTGGCTCCATGGAACCGCTCGCGCAGGGTTCCCCAATTAAGTTACCAGCTCTTAACTTGGGTCCAATAACAGTTACCTCTCCAGCTGTTATGGCCGTTGGTGTAACGATGTTGGTGTGGGGATGGATACCCGGACTTGCTGTCGCTGGGATTTATACTGCCAATTTTGTCGTGCATGAAATCGGTCATGCCTATGCATCCGCAAGGCATGGGTACAAACCGGGAAGACTCACTTTACATGGCTTATCCGCTCAGATTGAAGTTGAACATGGCGTCAGCGCCAGGGCCCGAAGGAATATTGCCTTAGCCGGACCCCTAGCTAACTTAATCACAGCCGGAGTGGCGGCGGGTATTGGCTGGGCCTTGGGAGTGCCGTTAGATCAGGCTATTCAGTCCGTTACAATTCTCTGGATTCCCTTCAACTTTGTCACCTCAAACATTATTTTAGCCGTCACCAATTTGATTCCGTTCTTCCCAGCGGATGGCGGCCATATCAAGAGAGCATCTTTGATGAAAAAGGATTCTTCTCTCAGTCTGGAAGATGCAACCGAGATGGTCCGTGGAGGAAAGCAGTTTGAATTACCTCGAATGAAGAAAGAAAGAGAAGAGAAGGCTAAGCTCAATGCCTCCATATTCCCATTTGTGCAAGTAATTAAGGAATATCTAGGAATAGTCAGGGAAAAACTGGCATCAAGAGTAGAGGTTCCAGGTCGCCCGACACTCGATCGCTCTACCAAGCCGTTTGAAGAGGCCTCCCAAGAGGTGGTTAAGAAAGAAATGCCTGAGAAAGAAAAATTGCCCTCGGGCTCAAAAGAAGTCAAGGATATCGAATTTAAGCCGATAGAACTAGAGGCGCCTGCTAAAGAAGCCATGCCGGAACAGGCTAAGATGCCGCAGCTCAAAGCCGCTGCGAAGACAGAGGCAGAACTTAAAGAAAAGGCTAGAAAGGAACCCGAAAAAGGTATTCCTGCCAAGAAGGGCTTTGAGCCGATATTACCTGAAGAAAATACCGGATTGCCTGCCATTTTACCGCAACAGATTCCAACCGCACCTGGTATCTTTGCGCCGACAGGTGCCCCGGTTGTGATTACGCCTTCTCTAATATTAGGACGCTTGGAAAGCGATGGTCTGCCTCATCATAAAGTCCCGGTAGGACAGCATCCCGGCGATCATAAGAAGAAGAATGCAACTACCCCTAATCCCACAACAACCATACCCCCAGCTCCAGAGGAATCTCCTGGTGGCGGGGGATCCGATAGTCCAAGGAAGGCTCCGACAAACTATGTGGAATTTGCCAAGGTGAGGGCTTCTAAAGACGCACACTTAAGATCAGAGATACCTAGAGCTGAACTAGCAAGAGCAAATACTCAAGGATTTCAAATTGACAAGGAACATCGTACTAGATTTAGAAGTTCTGGGACTAGCCCAGGGATTAAACCCGCTGCCGAGCTCTCCTCAGAGCTTAAGGCAGGAAGTAGTGCCGAGAGGAACAGACTTGAAAGCCGTAGAAGTATTACTGTAACAGTCGTTGAGTCTAACTCACTAGAAAGCAATGACTTCGGTCAAAGCGATCGAAATGAGGGAGTATCAGGTTCGTTTGGTGTGTCTGAAAAAGACGCAGTAAACGAAGTCGCAAGAGTCGAAGATGTAGACGTAAGCAGTACCCGTTCTTTGAATCGGAATAGTAATCGCGGTGCCGGTGTCACGTACGCCGCAAGCTTACCTACCTCTGTATTGAGACTAGGTGAGGGTGTACTTAAGATCGTCATCTCGGCTATTAGGAAGATTCGAGAAGTTGATGTAGAAGTAGTCTCAAGACGTGGTCGTACAGATGAGGTATTCAACCTAGAGCAATCTAGATCTGGAAACAGAGATAGAGAGTCTGGAAAGAATGCAGAATCTGAGGTTCTGGAAGTTCGTAAACTCGAAGAGGCAACTCCTCGAGGTAGCAAAATTGTAAGGGCTGTTTGGTTTGGTCTGATGAATGTCAGAAAGCTTATCGAACGGTTTGAACAATATACTGTAACGGTTGTAAGATTACGCAGTAAGCCGTATCGTTCTTACAGAGGGAATCATGAAGGGACTGATTCAGTAGGTGGGGTTGGAAACAAACCTGCCAATCGTGAAGTCAGTTCAAGGAGTGAAACCCCTGAAACAGGTGAAGAACCTGTAAAGAATCGTTCTATTGTCAGTAGAGATGTAGACAGTGAGTTAGAAACTGTTGAATTCAAAGTTCTTGGAGTCCGTCAAGTAGCCAAAGAAGTAAGAGAAGGTGAAAGACAATCCAAGAATGAGTCATTTGAACCTGTTCGTATTGGCGAAGAGGTTGCTACTGATAATCCTAGAGTTGAAAATTCTCATCGTTCTGTAACAGAAGACGTAAGCAGAATAGATGTTCAATCTGCCGAAATCAAAGTTCTTGGCATGCGTCAAAGAGAAGAAGACCAAGCCAAGACTAATAGTTTAGAACCTGGACAAATGGAAGTTCAGGCTAAAGCTATTAAGACTCAAGATCTCAAAGAAGCCACGGGAGATCGAAAGAGTCCAGATCAAGGCAGAATAGATATAGATAATGCTGAAATCAAGGTTCTTGAGGTGTCTCTGAAAGATAAAGAGACGATCAAGAATCAAAGCGTTTTAGCTCAAGCCAAAGACAGCGAGACTTCTCATCGAGCTTCGGTGTCATTCCTGCGAAAGCAGGAATCCAATGTTGAGATCCCGCAACAAGTGCGGGATGACATGGTAGGCGAGACTCAAAATCGTAATGCGAGAAGAGATTCTCGTGTTCTATTTGCATTCGCTCCCGTTGATCTTAAGACCTTCAGTATTTTAGCCATTGCGATTATCGCCGTTTCTGTAGTTCTCCTCATTCTTAAATACAGTCGACAAGTTCGTGCTCCGACCGCGTCTTCCAAGCAAACTCTCTATAATCACATCCGTTATTTAGTCTCTTCCTTAAAAGTTCCTTCCTTAATACAACCTCTCCTTAACTTCATTACTGACGGCCGCCTCTTTGCAGTTTCTCGTAACTTTACCTCTAGCCAGGCCGTTTTATATACAGACGCTACAAAGCCTTATAACCCGACTCAGTACCAAATCAAAGGAGGTACACAATGGTTATCACGAAATCCCAAAGAAAAAGGATCGATGAGTTTCTCGAAACTCGGGACCCCGTTGAGATCCCGGAAGCCCATTGCGAGGTCGTTGCCGCCCGCAACCGGCATCACGGTAAGACCCAAGTCTATCTTATCCGCTACCACCGCAAAAGAAGCTGATTTAGCCACAGGCAATAAGAAAGAAGCTACAAGAACAACCCAGTACGCAGAACCCAGTACGCCGTTCAAAGAACTCAGTACGACCAACGAAACCAAAGGAGGTTTACCATGGTTACCTTTAACACAACATTCTCAGACACAGGTCACGGGTCAGAAGTCACAAGTGGTTACGCCGATCTCGATCTTAAGTACATCCTTGACATCCCCAGATGCGATTGCTGTTTCCTCTCAACAGTTAAGCGTTCAACCAGTAGAACCCATCTCTTCCTTGTCTTCAATGAGAAAGGAAACATCTACTTCAGAAACGCCATCCAGGGAACGTGGGTTGAGATCACCGGCCCCCAAGAGTACAGTCAGATCCGCGGACTCCTTGAAGCCGGCCTTCATAATCAAGGCGTTCCGCACTATACGTCAAATCACCCAGTTCATCTTCAGTAGATTCGTATTAACTCTTAAATTCATCCTACCAGCCTTAGCATTCTTGATGGTATTCACCAACACGGCCTATGCGGAATCTTTGGGGAGTTCCTTAACTAATGTTTACTTTGTCTCACCCTACGCATGGGCCGCGTTTTTGGTGATTATGTTACTGTACGGATTTAAGAGATCATGGAAGATACTGAAAGTCGTTGGACCCATTGCAATTCATGCAACTTTGGCCCTGCTTGCCGTCACATTCGTTCCCGAATTGGTTGCCAAATATCAAATCCAAGGACTCTATGCTGATATCTTAGATTTTATCCCGACCTTAACTGGTTTGGCTTTCCTTATAAAAGACATGGCCCAGATACTTAAAGGAGAAGCTCCTCGTCTCTTCTATGGAATTGTCTTGAATCCAAGAAAATATTCCGCTGCGAAACTGTTAGCAACTGAGGAATTTGCCCAACTTACTCAGCAGCCGCATCATCCGAAACTGAAAGAAGCTGCCCTCGCTGGATTTAATGTCAGACAACCTCGCCACATGATCCCGCCAATCATCGGCGCCTTCTTTGGTGGGTTGATTGCGGTGAGTATTACACCTTCCTTATTCGTTCTTATGAAAGGAATTCTACTTGGTTATTTTGCAATTTATTTGACCTTCTTCCTTATCAACTTCTTTGGATCAGGGATTCGTTCGAACCTGGCCATGGTTGATGTCAGCCGTCAAGTTCAGACTAAAGCAGATTACGCGGTGAAGTTCACGACCAAAGAAGGTAACGTTAAGACAATCAAATTCAGTGACCTCGTTACTAAATGGCAGGAGTACATTGATGAGGCAACGACATGGGAGAAAATCAATTACTATTACTTCAATGCCATTTTGATTTATTTGCGATTACTCTTCCCGATCTTCGCTGGAACGATCCAGTTTGCCTTCTCTCGTATCCCGATTATGTTTGTGTCTTATATCTTAGGGCAGGCGATTATCCCATTAGTCCTGCCCGAAACTTTGGGGGATTTAAGCTTGATTTCTTGGATACCTTTGTTGGGCTCTTTGGTTACCTCGGGCTTCAATGAACTGCATTTGTCACATACCCTCCCTGCCTTATTGAGCCTTGTCTTTACCGCGGTGGGATTGAAGGTCTTATCTTGGAGAACATATTTAAAGGTAGTTCAGGATGTCATTGCAACAAGAAAATGGGGGGTGGCTTTCGATGTTAATCATTTAGCCGGCAACAAAGATATTGCCAAGGATCTAAAGTACTATCTTTTATCTGTCATGCGCGGCCGGCCGACCCAAAAGAGAATCATCGCTGGGGCTGAACTTGGGAAAAAGAAGGTTGCACCAATCTCCTTATCGGATTGGATGAAATACTACGTTTGGCCAACACTCGTGGCTCTCACCTTCCTTGTTCTTTCTCCATTGGCGATTCCCATCGTGATCTTAAGACTTATGGAAGGGAAGAAGGCCATTGAAGCTAACGACATCAACTCCTATGGCCAACTTTTTGTCTTTCTAGGACAAGAGATGGCACGTTCCTTGTTCAGTTTGTGGATTGTCAGTGCCGAGATCTCTGCCGCGGTTAAAGGAAGCAGTGCGATGTTAGATTCCAAGCTCTCCATTATTAGAACTATCGGTGAACCAATCCATCAGGCGATCCATAACCTCGAGGTTAAGGGGCTTAATATTATTCAGACCGGTGTCGAGGCAATTGAAGCAGAATACCATGTGCACTTTGCGCAAATGCTGCATGAATCTCTAGGGGGACAAGAGAATATTAAGGAATGGTGGCAGGAGGTCGGTGCCAGAGCACAGTACATTCAAATGAAACAAGCCTATGCGGAAGAATCAAAGGATCAGGAGCAAAAGGATCAGGGACGCGCACTTACCTATGAAGAATATAGAGACTTCCAGCTCTCTCTCGCCAATCCAAGCTATTATCTCTTCGGAGATTTCTTGCAGGAGCTCGGTGTTGATATCAAGGCCTACAGTAAAATGGCCGGGAAGGTTGAAGGTGCAAGAACCTCTTCGCCTGCGATGAAAGTTGTGTTTACCAATATCGATCGACTTGAATTAAAGGACAATGAACTGCGTGTTCCTTCCATGTACCTTTTTGGCAAGGATGAAACATCCATACAAGCCACCAAAGATGATTTCAATCTTGTCGCCCAACAAAGGGGTGTGTTTATCAACGCTCAAGGGTTGGCGCAAAGATTGGCGGAATTCTTAAACGACAAGAAAGAGTCAGGGCCTTCTTCCCAAGCGGTTGAAATTGAGATTACCCAAGAGGGAACTAGATTCGAGTTCAAGGACAATAAACTTTTGATTTCAAGACAATACTTAGTCGGCATGAATAAAGAATCTATTCAAGAAATCAGAGATTTTGTTGTCAAGCAAAAGGGACAAAATGTCAGCTTCGCTGCCTCTAAGACAGATCAGCCGATCCCGGCACTCGAGCTTTTTGTAACAAAATATAATCTTCTCCTTTCTCAAGGAGACGAAGCTGCGGCCAAAGCCAGAAAAGAAACCAAAGAACGTTTCGCCCCGCTCTTTATCCAAAACAGGATTTCACCAATTGAGAGACTGCACCTTGCTTTTGTCCTTGAAATCGAAAGGCAAATGAATCCGCCAGCCAATGGCTTCAATCGGCCGCCGTCGGAATTTTCGGATATCGAAACAGCCAGAAACAAAGGGTTGGCGCCCAAGGCTGATCAGGCATCCGCGGACATCGCGTCCTTAAGGATCGCTCTTCATGAAGCCAGAACGATTTCCGATCAGGCCCGGGTTTTCTTCAACAAATACTTTAAAGGGCCGTTCCCGGATGAGAACTTCAAGAGATTTTTCTTAAGCCTCATCAAACACACCAGCGGATTTAAGGCCAGTGAGATCGTGGCTGGCAAACGAAATGGCCTCATTCCTCTCACCCAAGAACAATGGGATTTGGCGGTTGATCGGCTCCTCAAGCGCGGCGAGATTCCCTACAGAATCGGCTATGAACAGGCGTTGGATCTCCAAAATGGAATTCTGGTTGGCGCGGCTTACTTTGCGCATCTCTTTGAGCAAATCGAAAAGGCCTTCCCAGGAAAATCTATTGAAGATGTCTTCATGCTTGCCCTCTTTAACTATGAGAGCAATGTGACACATTCGATCGTTTATAGGGGAGATATCTTAACCAAATTTATCTTTGATGTTATTAGCGATTATCGAAATGAAAATGCCGAGTTTAAGGTTAACAATCCTAAGCCTATCGATGTTGATAACCAATTGCCGGGGAGGCTTAATCAGATCGAAAAGAGCCTGAATCCTGATAAACTCGATTCCTTAAAGAAGACCTTGGATCATTTCTATCGCAGTTCACGCAAGACCGGTTATCCGGTCCGTAAGATCATTGAGACCCAGGAAGGCGAAAAAGAAATCGGTGCTCAATATCGGGTGGAGGGAACCGGCGAGAATACCTCTTTCCCGACAGAGAGCGAAAATACTCGCAAGCCGTACTTGATTGTCAACACACCTGAGGGTCTTTGGAAGATCACAACCACCGGTTATGACCGCCGTATTCCTGAGGATGTTCTAAAGCAAATCAAGGAATCCGGGATTTTTGGTCCAACTGGCGCTAACGGATTCGGCCCTGAAAACGGGGTTGTCTTGGTTGTCTATCGCGATAAGATGAGCCGCAGTCAGGAGATGGAGACCATCCTCTTTGATCTCTTGAAGAGCGTTAATCAAGTCTATGGAAGATCTCCTTACAAGAGCGAACTCATCTTCACCGCAAGTGCACCGTTATTCCATTTCACCACATCGAGAGTGTCGGAAAACCATAAAATCACCACTGGTGTCATTGCGAGGAGCGAAGCGACGAAGCAATCTTCCGATGACAAGAAAAGATTGCCACGCTCCCTTCGGTCGCTCGCAATGACACGATTGGGCTTCTCCGACACTATCACATCGTCTGTAGGGGCACGGCATGCCGTGCCCCTACCTCTCACCGAGGGCAAAGACCTCGATCTTGGCCGTTATCTTGATACCAAGATCACCGGCAAGGTCAATCATCTCCCATCCGATGAATACAAGGCCATTATCCACCGCGGCTTCCAAGAACCGATTGTTGAACACATTATTCCTCAGCACAGTCAAGTGAGAGCGGTCTTAGACGGCAAGGTGACGAAGTTAGAGCCCTTTACCTACGGCTGGATTGTCACCCTTGAGTCGCCGAACAAGATCGAGCAGATCTATTCCATCGGCAGTCCAACCGAGAAAGTCAAGCTCGGAGCAGAAATAAAGAAAGGCGATGTAATCGGCATTGCCAGAACCAAACTGACCTTACCCGATCTTTCCCATTACCTATTTAAGTTGAGATTAAACGGCAAGGCCGTGGATGTACAGAAGCCTCTGGCTGAGCTGAATCTAAAGCCTAAAGCCTTCTACCTTGCCTTGTTGTCTGATTTTGCTGTGAAAGAAAAAGATGATCTGGCGAAAGATACAAACGGGAATCTCCAGTTTGAGGAGTTTGAATTAACGGCGGATGAGATGGATGCCTTAGCCAAAAGTGCGTTTGAGGAGGGCTACATCGTTGAACAGAAAGGTGACCAGCTCGTGATCTCTGATCCCAAGACAATTGATACCATGGCGGTGCTTGACAAGACAACCGTCAAGATCGAATTTACCGTGCCGTCTGATTCAACCTTAGGTCGTCAGATACGTGATGAAGTTGCCCTCTTAGATCTTATTGCTAAGGAGCCAGTGAGGAAAATAGTTGATCAACAACTTAAGCTCCACTTCCTTATGGAGACCGGCCGAATTGCAAAGGCCAAGGAAACCTTGGATGAAGAAGAAAAGAAATTGAGCCAGCGATTAGTCGACTTAGATGAAGCAGCAAAGAGGATTGATCAGCTTGTGGAAGAATTCAAAAAGCGCGCTGCCTCTGATAAAGAAGGAAACAAGATTACCACCGAAGAAGAAAAATACAAGGTTGAAGATGCAACGTACGGTTATTTCAAATCTTTGACTCGTACAATGAGTTCTAATCCTCGTTTTGTGGCGCAGTCGATTTATGAACAATACAAAGATTTGATGCCAACGGAAGAAGACAGAATTAAACTCTTTGCTGGCGTCGGCCTCAACTGGCAGCCATCAAGTGCTTTCTTAAGCAAGGCCTTTAAGCTGGCCGATGGCGGCTTCTTTAAGGATACCAATCTCAACATTAATGCAGGTGTTGACAGTCAGTTCGCCCCGTATTTCGATTTACTCAATATGGGCTTTGGGCTCGAGGATCTTTTAGAGGCCTCGGCCGCCAGCCAGGCCTTTGGCTTCCTCTTCTACGCCAAGGCTGCGGCGGATGTCTGGAATATGATGCAGGATAAGCGGCTCAACTTCCCCGAAAACGGCGGTGTTATTGTCATGGCCAAGAATTCCTTCTGGCGTGTCGATCAATATCCTAACGGCTGGCATCCATTGCGATTCATCATTGATATCTCAACTGAAAAGATCGCCAATCCGCAATTGATTGAAGATGAATACGGCGCCCGCTTTGGCAAGATCAAGGAGGCGGATGTGGTTATCATCACCTTGGCTAACGGGATTACGGAATTACCTCGAGAATTACTTGGCCGTATTCCTTTTGTCGGCCAATATATTTATCAATTGTTAGGCGGTAAGAATAAAGAAGGGGCCTGGGGCCAGGATTCTGTTTGGGAGGGAAGAAAGTATAAAGCCGTGTACCTCCCAGGCAAAAAAGAGGTTGAGTTCTTGCATGAAGCCTTAACTTACGAGCAGTCCGAAGAGGATCGAAAGGCCGGCCGCAAGTACGTTTATTCCATTGAAAGAGGAGCGGAGGGAGAAAAAGTCCAGATTGATGGATCCACCTGGTTTGACGACTTAAAGGGATTGGTTGGATTAAGAGGCTCAGACAGGAAACTTAAAGAAGCGCCGGCCGAATGGTTTGTTGATTTTGTCCGTTATGACCTCAAGCGCTTAAAAAGTACCGGCGGCAAAGAAGGCAAGGAAATTATCTTTAGATCTGCTCGATTCTATAAACCCGAAGGAGCGAAAGAGCCGCCCCTTCAAGAATTCGTGGACGATCCCGACAACGCTGGCTTCAAGATGAAGCCCGGACAGACCTACATTGTTCCCAACAAAGATGCCATGAAGCATGTGCAGGAGTTATGGGACATCTATCAAGGCGTTGATCGTAACGGGAAGGTCATTTATGCGGCAGCGATTCATCCAACGACTGGCGAGATCTTGGCCAAGTTCTACGATTACGACGGCCTGCCCGTAACCATTCCTATGAAATTAAACGAACGCGACGGCATGACCATTTACTTTGGCGCAAAGAAGATCCCGGTGGATGTCGATCCATCCGCCACCTTAGGCCAGGATGAGGAGAACAAAGAAGTTCATCCCATTATCATTTACAGCCAGAAGGCGGCGGAGTTGGCCTATTGGTACAATGCAACAACCACGAAAGAGGAGGCGGCTCACATGGTTGTCATCAAAGACGGCAAATATGTTCGAACCGCTCATTTGACCAAACAAGAGCTTGCTAATCTTAAGACCCCATCCCTCATCAAATGGGCCAAGAAGCAGAATGGCGTCAGGGTAGCCAAGTCCTTTACCATTCCAGTCCCAGATCGAGATATTTCTAAAGACGGTCAATCGGTTGAATACACCGGTCAATATACCGAACGCGAGATTCCAATTCTGGAAAATACAATGGTGATCACAGAACTTAGTGGCTTAACGAACGAGGTTGTTCCAGCAGAACAAGTTACCGATGAAAATATCCGTGACTTCGTTGCCCTTGCCGACGGCCGATTCATTAAAGGCGAGATCGCTATCTTGATTCCGAAACCCGCCAGGATCCCGGTCGCCAGGGCGATCCTGTTATCCGAAGGCCGGTCAGTGTATCTCTACAACGAGGCCGAGGCTAACAACCGTCTCGTCACGGTTGATCAAAGAGAAGATACCAAGGTGACAGTCGATTATCTCACCGATGATAATCGCGGGATTGCCAAGACCATCCTCGAATATAAGAAGAAAGACGGCAAATTACCGACCCGCCTCATCTTAAACGGCATAGGGATAGACAGCAAGAAGGGTGAAGTAGGAATTCTTGAATACAGTCCCAACTTCACCAATGTCTACCGTGAGATCCTCAAACGCTCCTTTGCTGCCAAGGCCCCTGTCACCGCCCGCCAGAATCAGGACGGCACAATTGAGTACTTCACCAATATGATTCCGCCGACAACGTTGGTCGAACTTAATGTTCCCAAGATCGAGGGGACAACCAGACTCACCAATGAGATGCGTTACCGTCAGGCCATTATTGAAGATATTGCCAAGGTCGCAGAAGAGGCCGGCATTGCCACCACAAAAGAGACCAAACAGCGGATCAATGGGTATGTCGAAAAGATCAAGAAGTCATTAGAGAAGGTTGAGCTCAAAGAGAAAGAATTCAAGGAAATGGAAATGCTCTTCCGTGAATTGGAGAACCGCTTGAAGGACCTCGAAAATAAGAAGGGAGCTGATTTCATCAACGAAGCGCAGGCCATTCACGGGATCTTAAGGGCCTTGGCCGAAGAGGATGTCAAGTTAACCTCCGGCAATGCCTTATTGAGAGTCCTGCATTTGATTGCCTTAAGTAAGATTTTAAGAGGAGAGATCTCCTCCTTTGATGAATTTAGAGCGCAGTTAAAGGCCCAGCCGGGTGATGTTGAGGACGCTATCCGCCAAGCGATTCTGGATTTCTATTCTAAGTCCAATCCGATCGCAAGCGACAAAGATCTTAAGTTCCTCAATGAGCGGGTTCAAGATCTTATGGAGGTTTTACAGACCCTGTTTGATTACCGAGATGGCCGAAGAGAACCGGTCCTGGCCGCCCGAGTGCACGGCCTGGGCGAAAGAAATCCGGATGGGAGTATTAGAGAAGATACCGTGAATGCCGTCCGAGATTCGGTTGAAAGAATACTCTACGAGATTTCTAAGATTACCGATGAAAGCTACATCGTCCGAGACAATAATTTCGAAATCGTCCGAGACGATCAGGGCAATCCTATCCGCAAATTAGGCGGCTTTGAGGCGATTCGAAGAATGAGAGAAGGGGTTACCGATGACGACAGACATTTTAGGAATCTTTTGTTATCTGAGGAAGAAATTAGGGAAGGTCTTAATTATCTTGGAGATGGCGGGGCATTGGGTGATGATAAAGAATCCTTAAAGTATCGGGATGCAAACGGTAATCCTACTGTGATGGGTCGTATTCGAAGAGTTTTCAAACAATTTATCCCCTACTGGGAAGGTTTTGTCCGAAGAACCAATGTCCCTGCCGATGACCGCTATACCCAATGGCACCGCTTCGCAGTAGAAAACTTAGAGCTTAATCGAGTCCTGCATATATTAGAGGATAATTCACGAACCATGCTCTTAAATGAACTCTTTGTCTATGAAGCCTTGGCACGGGCCCAAGATCCCGAAAGGATCTTCTGGCACAATATTCGCCATCCCGTCCTGCAGACCCCGCATCAGGTCTTAGATGAAAGACAAGGAATCCTTACTCGAAGGTTAGATGTCTTACAAAGATCCAAGACCCTGTTAGAAGAGTCGATTGCTTTCAGTGTCCCAGATTTCAGGAAATTCCCGATTATTCCAGAGAATTTAGATGATGAACAACGACGCTTCAACGAAACCGCCTCGGAGGCTGAGAAGATTAGAACCATTGCCGAGACAAGGGCCTATCATGACAGAAGGGAAGGAGAAATCCGGCAGATCCTCGAATCCATGGACCGGGTGGTTTCGATTCATCAGGATGATTTCGATCCACGGCATCCGGAACAGAATCCAAACCAGAATCCTAATATCAATCCATTGAGTCCCAAGGCTCTAGAGCTCTTTAAGAATTTGAGAGATACCTATGAGAAACGATACAACTTAAGCCCAGCCAATGTCCGGGTTCAAGGAGAGGTTGACGGTCGCAGCATAAGATTAGACCTCCCGCTTGTCCCTGAATCGGAATATATCCCCCTGCACGGCCGGCCCGAGGTGGAAAAGGATCAAGTCATCAATAATGAATCCAAGACTCCCCAAGGCGCCTCTGAACCCATGCCGATTGTGACCGAACGTAAGATCGCCGCACGATCCGCCGAGTTGTCCTTTACGGCCGCCCGCCGCGACATTATCGATGAGATCCTTAAACTCAACGAGATCGACGGGTTCTTCGATGAAGAAACCAGCTTGCAAATCAAACATATCTTAAAACAAGAAAGAAAACATGCCTTAGCGGCCTTAAGGAACGTTTCTGACCGCGTGGGGTTAGGGAAGAACCCATTGATTGAACTCTTAGAGCAGATGAAAGGCATCAATGAAGTCAACCGAAGACAATTGTTAGAACGTAAAGTTCTCAAAGAAGCCAGAGCTCAGGCCGATGAACACCATAAGAAGGCAGAGGCCCAATTAGCCGAATATACAAACAGCATCAATCAATACAACCGAGACTTGGCCGCCCTCTATCAGGATCTTTTGAAGATCATGAAAGAGAGCCGCCGCCACGTTTATTACAATTCCGATTACCGCCGGGCCCTTGCGGTTTACTTTGATAACCTAAGCCGTGCGCCGCCGGCCATATCCCAAATCGGTGATCAGGTTTATGTCTACAAGGTCATGAGCCTTGGGGAACACGAACCGATCAATAAGCGCCTTGTCGCCTTAAACGGAAAGACAAAGATCGAATTCGCTGAGGCCGGATTCGCTGATATCAAACACACCGACGGCCTCACCCAAACCTTCCAGCAGTTTGCGGTCAAAGACTTCTTAAAGAACCTCGATGTCTATGTCGGGACCCTGCAGGCGACTGCCACCGGCGCCCCGCAGAATCGTTACCTCTTGTTGAACTACACCGCCACCTCCGAAAAGAATGACAAGATGATTTATAAGATCGCCGCCGGCTACAACCAATCCACCCAATTCCTCGAAGATCCAAGACTAGGGCATGAGGGTGAGGGTGAGACCAAAGAAGAAGATGCCATCCTCATCCTAAACAGTTTAGGTGTTCAGGGAGATAAGATTTACTTTGGCATTGTGGGGATCCTGAAAGTCAACGTCCGCGGGGATAAGGGGCACACCGAAGCTGTAGAGGGGATCATTGATTACGAGATTTCCGCCCGCAATCGATTGGTCTTAGAGGCCGGTTATGCTCAAGGAGAGGAATCAACCTCAAGCGATATCCGCATCATTGATACCTTAACCGGTGACGAAGAGGCAAGACATCTTAAATTAAGGAGCCAAGACGCCTATGACTTCCAGAAACTCACCTTTAAGAACGAGCTCTTCAAAGACTTCTTGACCTTAAACCTCTCGGTCAATCGTGTTCATGAAAAAGGCTTCCTAGATCTATGGGAAGAACAGGAGGAATACTTTGCCGGGATTGGCGCAGATGTCAATTTAGGACCGGTCTATGTCTCAGCCGAACAGGCTATTGGTGCGGATCGATTTAACATTACCGGAAGTTACAAGAATCTCAGTGCCTATTATCGTCATGTCGAGAATGCCGAGACCTATGGCGTTAACTTAGCCATCAATGAATGGTTGCGATTAGGCTTTGGCAAAGATGTGAGAGGCAATTACGGCGGCAACCTCGCCATGACCCACAGAATTGAAGAGCATACGACGTTTGGGGCGGAGATGGGGACCTCGGGGAAATTCACTGGGTTTATCAAAGCAGATCTTTTAAAATTTGATAACTTCCTTAAATTTATCCAGTTCTGGAAGGCGGAAATTACTCCGACCACCATCACCGAGAAAGATATCCAAGACTGGGAGGCGTTGGCAACTTTGATTAACGGCAGTACCAACAATCCTGCCGCTGAGATTCTTATTTCTCAGTTAAGTCCGGAAGATTTGCAAGTAATCAAAGACGGCTTCATAAAGAAGGAAATCACCAGCGAGATGAAAGAAATCTTGACCGAGGCCTTCAATGATCTTAAAGACGATTTGAATTTCTATCCTAAGAATCAAGGTAAGATCAATATTGAGGATTCTACGTATCTTAGAGCGAAGCTCAACTATCTGTTAACAACCGGTGCTTTTATCAAAGAGAATGATACCTTAAAAGTCAAAGAAGATTTAAGCATGATGGCCTTCAAGAAACCTTCCAAGGAAGAAGAAGATATCAAGTGGTTTAATTTAGCCCTCTTAAGAAACCTCTATCCTGAGATCATCACAAAGAGCGAGCAAAAGAGACTGCATGGTGCGAAAGCTGCTTACACCGCCAAAGACCGCGAGATCGCTAACTATGATTTGCAAGACCGGTCGACCCGCGGTAAACCTCAGTTCACGATTGATAATGCGGATAAACTTTACCGCTTCTCAACTGACGTTGATCCCTTCGGCCGTGCGGTCTTTATTCATCCCGAGATTTTAAAGAAGATCAAAGAGATCATCTTAGATTCCAACGCCGGCGGGGTCCGCGGGATCGGCTTCTTCTTAGACGGCCAGCTGCCCGCCGGACTCAATCCCATCGAGGCCGCCTTAGCCAGACCATTAAGATACCACAAGGCCGCTGACTTAAATGAAGCCGGGTTTAAACTCGATACAACGGGGCGCTACTCGATCAGATCATCCTTTGCAGGCGAGGAGTTTACCAAATTTTTGACCGGTGACACAATGGTCATTCTGCCTAAGTCGATCAATGAGGCCAAAAAGAAGGATTCGATCAAAGAAAAGATCTCAATCAGCAGTCGAGTCCCGATCATTGTTGAGACAAATATGCAAGCAGTTCAAGAGGCCTTGAGGTTTGTAAAGGGCATCGGCGTATTTTATACCAACTTAGGGCCGGTGGAGTTGACAGAGGATCTTCTTAAAGGTGCTGTAGATCAAACTAACGGCAGGCTCATCACCACCTCAACCAGTGAATATGACGAAGAAACCGGCGAGCTCTTGTACACCTTTACGATCAAAGGTTACAAGAGAACACCATCAAGCGAGGAACTCGAAGGAGTTATTAAGTTCGGCCGTGGCGGCGAAGCGGCCTTCAAGGAATTGACCAAAGACCGTTTTGCGATTCCGACCGATGAAGGTATTTTCTACGAAACAAAACAAAATCTTATTAACAATAATTACCAGAGAGCAAGGGAACTGAAACTTGCCTACCGTAAGGTCTATGGTTCAGATAGATACCTGCTTTCCGTTCCCGCTCCTAAGGATGCTAAAGAAGAGGAAATTTTCTATGACACGAGTTTAGAGAGGATGGTCGCGGTTAAGGCCGACCGGATGACAGAAGATATCGGCAAGGACTTTGATGAAGATCGGTTGACAATCGACGGCAAACCAATCAAGGCAAGAATCCTTGCCCCCAAGGGAGACAAACCCGAAGATAAACCTTTTGATTTTAATACGCCGTTCTTGACAGAAGAAATCATAGACAGACTCTACAGTCCAGAAGGTTACAAAAATCCAATTGATAATGAAGTGTATGTAATTACCGAGCGACATCTTGGGGTTAGGAAAGAGGGCGAGACCGTCTATCCATATTATCAAGATCTCAATCAGACCGGCCGCTATGAAGCAGAGTTTGAAAAGCACACCATTGACTACCAAGATAAACCTGAACAAGCCAGCAAAGGTTATTTACCGCTTAAGACACCGTTTGTGATTAAGAAACCGGCTGAAGCCACAACCACCGGCGCAAGACCCACAACCGGTGCTGTTGTTCCGCCAACTACTCCTGTAGAACAAAGACAACAAATCGAAAAACAAATCGAAGATAAGCAAAAGCAGCTTGAACAATTAAAGGCGCAAATCAAGGCCCTTAAGGATAAGAAGAAGTCAGCGATGAGGCCTGCCCCGCCAAAGGCGGGGCCAGTTGAGCCTACCCCGGTGGCCTTTGTTCCCCTCCCTCGAGGGGAGGGGTTAGGGGAGGGTGATAGTCGAGATACCATCACCCCCACCTTAATCCTCCCCCATCAAGGGGGAGGAAGCAGTGGTTTTGAACCCGCCTTTAATCCAATTGTTCCAGAGGCCCCGATGGTTCCACTTGTTCCCTCAACACCCGGCCTTTTTGTTCCGGTGATTGAACTCCTCGGCAAGGGTGTGGACTATTTCTTAGGCTCTCCGGCTTATGCTCAAACCACACCAACAACACAAACCCCGCCGCCCGTACCAACGGCAAAGAGCGACGATGAGTCGCTCAAAGAGTTTGAAGCTCAAGAGAAACAATTAGAGAATGAGATCAAGGCCCTCAATGATCAATTAAAGGCTGCGACACCAGTAAAGCCTGCATCCACAACGCCAACGCCGACAACGCCGGCTCCTGCCCAAGCGCCAACAACACCAACGCCCGCTACCCCGGCCCAGCCGGCAGCGCCAGCACCTGCAGTGCAGCAACCTGTGCAGATGACCCCAGAGATGATTAAATACATGACTGATCTTGATCAAGTCATCCCGATTCGAGGTGTCACGTATTCCGCCGTTGCTAAATTTGCCGATTATCGGCTGGGGATTGATTGGGAGAACCGCCTCGGTGATATTGCTATGATGAGATTGATGGGTGTTAACACGATCCGCACTTATTATCCGATTACCTCAACGAACTTCTTAAATAAACTAGCGGCCAATAATATCAAGGTCATCATCGGTATTCCCTACAATGATGACCGCTTTGTTCGAGGACCAGACATCATAACCGATTCTTACAAGGATTACATCCGGCAATATGAGAATCATCCCGCGGTCCTCATGTGGGAGTTTGGGAATGAATATAACTATCATCCCGAATGGTTTGGCGGTAATGTGAACAACTGGTACCTAATCCTTGAGGAGGTTGTCAAACAAGCGAAGCTCATTGACTCAACCCACAGAATCGCCTCAGCCCACGGTGAGGTGCCCACCAGAGAGATTTTAAGGAAAGTACCTTTGGTCGATGTCTGGGGAGTCAATGTTTATCGATATGACAATCCCGCCAGTGTCATTAATGAATTTAATAATATCCTTGCTGAAACAGATATCCGCGATGATCTTAAACTCTATATCTCTGAGACCGGCACCGATGCCTTCAATGATATCGCAAAGAGAGAAGATCAGCCGATGCAGGCGAGGGTCCTTAAGACAATTTGGGAAAATATCTTGCAGGGCGTCAAGGACTACCAGACCAATCCCAACGCCGTCAAGAAAGATATGTTCTTAGGTGTAACCTTCATGACCTGGACCGATGAATGGTACAAGGCCGGCAATCCAGCGCTTCAGGATACAACCAGTAAAGACGTCGATGTTCCAGAAGATCGAAAGGCCAATGAAGAATGGTGGGGAGTTGTCAATATCGAAGGCCAGCCCAGAGAGGCCTTTAACGCCCTGCAGTTAGCCTGGGCCGGCCGAGGAGTGGCGGTGCCGGCGAATATCCAGGCCGCTGCCGCGGGCAAAGCCCCAGTAGCGCCAGCGCCCGCGCCGATTGTCCTTCCGCCAGATGCCATCGGTATTACCGAAGGGATCTTAGATTTCAATAAGGGCGGGAGGGAG